>NZ_LKPJ01000041.1 GCF_001443045.1 Burkholderia ambifaria
AATTGCCCGTAAGGCTTGATCCTATAACAAGTCTGTTTCGCGCTAGAGAGCGCGTCGGACGGGTTGGATTCTCGTGTGTGATACACACAACCTAAATTACTGCTTCTTCCAAGATTGGTTGTGCTGCGAAGCCAGCGCAACAACCCTCTTTGCCTGATGACCATAGCGAGTCGGTCCCACCCCTTCCCATCCCGAACAGGACCGTGAAACGACTCTACGCCGATGATAGTGCGGATTCCCGTGTGAAAGTAGGTAATCGTCAGGCTCCCTAAGCCAAGAACCCCCGCCCGAAAGGCGGGGGTTTTTGCATTTGTGGCGCCGGAAAAGGAAAAGGGCGATGGCCGCGAGGCGTTGGCTTGGGAGCTCGTGCCGGCGGACGAACTGGCCAGGCACCTCACCGTCGATGCAAACTGCAATTGTCCCGAACCGGCACATCCGGCAGCAATCCATTCTCAATGCCCCCGAATCACGCTGCAAGCTGAATGGCGCGATGCGTATCGAGGTGAGCAGTATAGAATTCGCCAAAATGGCCTCATGCACGGGCAACATCGTCTATCTTCGTCGATATCGGCTCAAAAATGTTCTTCCTCGACATCGGTGGCGTATATGGTTGATTGCCGAGCCAAGTCGAATCTATGCGCATAAAGTGGTTTCAGCACGACGTGTCGGCAAAGCCGAGTTCGGACGCTTCAGGGTAATATCGCCACTCGTCCGGCTTCCACACATGGCTGCCGGTGTGTTCCGCATGCCGCAACTGTATCGTTCATGATTTCCAGCTCAGCTCAGAGTGGTCGGACGACCGACTTCTTGCCGTATCTCGTCGCCGCGACCTTCTTCATGGAGTATCTCGACACGACCGTGATCGCGACCGCGCTGCCGCAAATGGCTCGCTCCTTCGGCGTCGGGCCGAATGCGCTGAGTCTCGGGATGACGGCCTACATGCTCGCGCTCGCGGTATTCATCCCGATCAGCGGTTGGATCGCGGATCGATACGGTTCACGCACGGTGTTCGGTAGCGCGATTGTGATCTTTACCGGGGCATCGATTCTCTGCGGGTTGTCCAACGGCGTTGTGACGTTTACGGCTGCACGCCTGTTGCAGGGCGTCGGCGGGGCGATGATGGTGCCGGTCGGGCGGATGATCGTCGTGCGCAGCACCGAGAAAGCACGGCTAATGCGCGCGATCGCGACGATCACGTGGCCGGGTATCGTTGCGCCGGTCGTCGGGCCGCCGATCGGCGGCTTCATCACGACCTATGCATCCTGGCGATGGATCTTCCTGTTGAATGTGCCGCTTGGCTTCGCCGCGCTGGTCTGCGCGTGGCTGATCGTACGGAATACGCGCGCGGACGAACAGCGGCCGCTCGATTGGGCCGGGTTCGTGCTGGCGGGTGGTGCGTTGACCTGTCTGTTGCTGGGTACTGAAACGGCTGGTCAGCAGGACGCGCAGTTCACGCGTGCGGCCGTGCTGGTCGGCGCTAGCGTGTTGTTCGGTATTGCCGCGTGGTTGCATGCGCGGCGTTGCGAGCATCCGCTGCTCGATTTCACGACGCTGAAGGTGTCGACCTTCTCGGTAACGGTGCTCACCGGGTCGGTCACGCGGATTGCGGTCAATGCGGTGCCCTATCTGCTGCCGCTGCTGTTCCAGATCGGTTTCGGGCTGTCGCCGTTCCAGTCCGGTTTGCTGTTGCTCGCGAGCGCGCTCGGCAATCTGGGCATGAAGGCAGGCACGTCGTGGATACTCGACCGTTTTGGGTTCCGTCGCGTTGCGCTCGTCGACGTGACGATCGTCGGTTTCTTCACGATCGCATGCGGCTGGCTGACCGCATCGACGCCGCTTGCAATCACGCTGCTGGTCGTATTCGTCTACGGGCTGACGCGCTCGATGCAGTTCACGACGCTGGCGACGCTCGCCTATGCCGATATTCCGTCGCACCAGACCAGCGCCGCGAGCACGCTGTGGAGCGCCGCGCAGCAGATGACGATCGGGATGGGGATCGCATTCGGCGCGCTGGCACTGCGGCTCTCCGCGCTGGTGCGCGGCGATGCGGCCGGAATTCACTACGTGCTCGACGATTTTCGCTGGGCGTTCGTTGCCGCGGGAGTGCTCGCGCTGCTGACATTGCCGGGCTATGCGCGACTTGCGTCCGATGCGGGCGACCGATTGCGAGCGAGTGCGGCGCGAGGGTAGGTCGAACCGGCGACCATGTGTGAATGGCGACAGGTGCGCACTGTCCCGCGCAGTTGCTCACCGATGGTTCGATTCGTCGCGGGAGCGATGCTCCTTCGTGCAATGAGATCTCCGCGCGTGCATTTCATGAGCTGGCGCGCCGTGGTGCTGACGATACCCGGTCGTCATGCTGTACACGCACGAATCCGTGCGCGAGACAGCGACCGACGATGCCGCGCTCGCGTTGACCACCGCTACTGCGCATCGTGAAAGATGATGCCGACCGTATGGCGGTGCCCGGTCCGGATCCGGCTCACGCCGTGACGCAGGTTGACGCGATAGACGCCGCGCGTTCCCTGCACGGGCCGGCCATGCACGGCGAAGATCACCGCGTCGCCTTGCGTCAGCGGCACCACTTCCGCACGCGATTGCATGCGCGGCCGCTGTTCCGTCAGCACGAACTCCCCACCCGTGAAATCGCGGCCCGGCGCCGATAGCAAGATCGCGACCTGCAGCGGAAAGACGTGTTCGCCATACAGATCCTGATGGAGGCAGTTGTAGTCGTCCGGACCGTACTGCAGGATCAGCGGCGTCGGTCGCGTCTGTCCCGCCGCGTGACAGCGCTCGAGGAATGCAGCGTGATCGGCCGGGTAGCGGGCGTCGATCCCGAGTGCGCGGTTCCAGCGATTGGCGATCGGTGCGAGATGCGGGTAGAGCGCTGTTCGCAATGTGTCGATAACTGCCGGCAGTGGATACGCGAAGTACCGGTATTCACCGCGGCCGAAACCATGCCGCGCCATGATGACGCGCGACCGGTAAAGCGCATCTCGCGGATAGAGCGATGCCAGCGCAATGCATTCGTCAGCGGATAGGAGACCCGGTACGTGAGCGCATCCATGGCGATCGAGTGCGGTACCGGCGGCGGTCCAGTCGAGTGCGCTCACGCGCTGCACGAGGTCGACAGATTCGACGGCGGGCTGCAGATCGGCGATGTTCACGGGGTGTGCCTCTTTAGTCGGCGATGGGGTGTCGTGCGGATATGTCGTGAGCGCCGAAATCCTCTCCGCATCACGCGCGCCCGGATGCCCGGGCGACCGCAGACGGATGACGGACGACGCAATTCGGGAAATGCTGCTGCGAGCACGACCAGGTCATGATGAAAATCGATGAACCCAGTCTAATGCCGTGGGTGCGACGGCGCGCTCCAGATCTTGCGCTTCAATTCGGAAGAGCGAGGGGGCGCAAGTCCCGGCGCGAGCGGTTGGGCATAACGCGGATTCATTGAGGTGCTGTTCCGCCTCGGTCCGGGATGGGCTCGGCGTAGTGTGCGCGAGATGGAAAGCGAGAGGGCCTGCGAGGAGAAAAACCGAAGCGCCGAAGCGCTGAAGCGCCGAAGCGCCGAAGCGCCGAAGCGCCGAAGAGACGAAGAGACGAAGAGACGAAGAGACGAAGAGACGAAGAGACGAAGAGCGGCGAGCGACCGATCCCCCGGCCGCTCGCCGCTCGCCCGCTCAGGCGATCGACCGGAACAGCCAGTAGAGTCCGGCCGCCAGCGCGATCGACGCCGGCAGCGTCAGTACCCACGCGAGCACGAGGCTGCGCACCGTGCTCCACTGCAGCCCGGACCCGTTCGCCGCCATCGTGCCCGCGACGCCCGACGACAGCACGTGCGTCGTCGATACGGGCAGCCCGTATGCATCGGCCGCGCCGATCGTCAGCATTGCGACGAGTTCGGCCGACGCGCCCTGTCCGTACGTCAGATGCTGCTTGCCGATTTTCTCGCCGACGGTTACGACAATCCGTTTCCAGCCGACCATCGTGCCGAGACCCAGCGCGATCGCAACGGCCACCTTCACCCAGGTCGGAATGAACTTGGTCGCGTGATCGAGCTGCTTGTGGTAGTTGTCGATCGCGAGCTTGTCGTCGGCGGCGAAGGCGGGCTGACCCGACTTCTCGATCAGGCGAATCGCTTCGGATACCAGATACATCGTGTTGCGCACGTTGTCGACGTCACGCTGCGGCACGGCCGCCATCGAGCCCGACGAACCGACCGCGGTCGCGAGCGACGTGGACAGTTGCTGCACGGCCGGCAGCACGGCGGGCGTCATCTCGCGACGCTGCACGAAGTGCTCGACATCGGCACGCGGATTCGCGGACGGCGCGACGCCGTTCGAGTATTTCGCGAAGGTCGCGGCCGCCTGGTTCGCGACGGCGACGAACGTCTGCGATTCGGCCGGCGTGACCGCCTTGTTCAGTGCATACGCAGTCGGCACCGTGCCGATCAGGATCAGCATGATGAGGCCCATCCCCTTCTGCCCGTCGTTCGACCCGTGCGCAAACGACACGCCCGTGCACGTGAGGATCAGTAGGCAGCGGATCCAGAACGGCGGCGGCTGATCCTTCGGCGGCTCCTTGTACAGTTCCGGAATCCGCACGACGGCCTTCAGCAGGAGCAGCAGCAGCGACGCGCACAGGAAGCCGACGATCGGCGAGAACAACAGCGACTTGCCGACGCCGAGCGCCTGGCCCCAGTCGACGCCGCTCGTGCCCGACGGCCCGTGCATCAGCTGGTTCATCAGCCCGACGCCGATGATCGACCCGATCAGCGTATGCGAGCTCGACGACGGCAACCCGAAATACCAGGTCGCCAGGTTCCAGACGATCGCGGCGATCAGCAGCGCGAACACCATCGCGAAACCCGAACCGCTGCCGACCTGCAGGATCAGCTCGACAGGCAGCAACTGCAGGATGCCGAATGCGACGGCGCCGCTCGAAACCATCACGCCGAGGAAGTTCCACATGCCTGACCAGATCACCGCGACGTTCGGCGTCAGCGAGTGGGTGTAGATCACGGTCGCGACCGCGTTCGCCGTGTCGTGGAAGCCATTGACGAATTCGAAGCCGAGCGCGATCACCAGCGCGGCACCGAGCATCAGGTACGGGAACAACGATCCTTCGCGGATGGGCGACAGATCGGCAATCAGATGGGTGGCGATATAGACTGCACCGATCGCAAGCACCAGCAGGAAGACGGCATAGCCGACCTGCCGGGTACGTTCGGTGGAGCCGGAATTGTGCGCGGCGGACGAAGCAGGCTGATTCATGACGGCATCTCGTAAGGGAACCGCAGCCAATCCTAGCTTTCGCTATCCGTCAGTTTGATGACAATCGGGAGGACGAACCGTTACCTTTCAGATATGTAAGAAAATGGCGCCGTCAATCTCCTTACGCATCGGTATCGTGCCGAACCTCGTCCGTGGCCACTGTCCAGCCATCTCGCGATGCGGTGAATACCGAGCACGACAGCGGCGCGACTTCGATGCGGATCGCAGCCTTTGCACCTATCCGACGCACGTGCGCGATGGCAGCCCGAACGATCGCCGCATGCGTGATCGCGACGATATCGCGATCGCGCGGCAGCGCGTTCAACCATGCGTCGACGCGGCGTGCGACGTTCTCGAACGATTCGCCGCCGTGCGGCGACGCGGACGGATCGTCGATCCAGGCGCCGAGCTCGTCGGGGATATCGCGCGCGAGGTCGTGCAGCCGCTTGCCGCGCCAGTTGGCGTAGTCGACATCGCGCAGCGTATCGTCGATGCCGGCGCGCAGCCCGAGCGCATCGGCGGTTTGCTGCGCACAGCGTGCGGGGCTGCACAGCACGATCGCGTCGCGGCTGCCGGCGAACCGCTCGCGTAGCGCGGCAGCATCGGCGAGCCCGCGGGCATCGAGCGCATCGTCAGCGGGAAACGCGCCGGCGCGCATCGCACGGGTCGACGCATGCGCGATCAGGCACAGCGAGGCAGGCTGGGTCATGTCGATGTCCGGAAGGTTTTGCATGGCCGCGCCCGTCGTGCACGGGCCTTCAACGCGCGAACGTTCGCGCGTACAATTCGCACGATACGAAAGGCGGAAGCCGGTGCAAGCCCGGCGCGGTCGCGCCACTGTAACCGGGGATCCTCGATCCCGGAAGCCAGACCTGCCTGCGTATTCCATCCAACATTTGTCGGGGCGCGATTCCCCTGAGGTGCATCCATGAGCGAAGCAGTGCTGAAGCCGGTCGTCGTGCCGGCGCCCATTCCCGTCCGCGAACTGTTGCCGTGGGCCATCTTCGTCGGCCTGATCCTGCTGCTCGCGCTGTATTTCGTCGGCGCGGAACAGGGCGCGACGTCGCTCGTACCGGGCATGTACGTGCACGAGTTCGTCCACGACGGTCGCCATCTGCTCGGCTTTCCCTGCCACTGACGCGGAGTACACGATGGTCGGAAAGCTGCTCATGCGCGGGATGCTCGCAGGCATCGCCGCGGGCCTCCTCACGTTCGGTTTCGCCAGAATCGTCGGCGAACCGCAGGTCGATCAGGCAATCTCCTTCGAAGAAAAGACCGACGCCGCCAAGGGCGAAGCGCCGGAGCCCGAACTGGTCAGCCGTCACACGCAGGCCGGCGTTGGCCTGCTGACCGGCGTCGTGACCTACGGCGCGGCATTCGGCGGACTGTTCTCGCTGGTCTTTGCGTATGCCTACGGACGAGGCAGCCGCCTCCCGGCACGGCCGCTCGCCGCATGGCTCGCGCTGGCGGCGTTCGTCGCGCTCGTGATCGTGCCGAACCTCAAGTACCCGGCCAATCCGCCGTCGGTCGGCGACCCCGACACGATCGGCTATCGCACGGGGCTGTTCTTCCTGATGATCGCGATCTCGGTCGCGACGATGGTGTTCTCGGTCAGCGTGCGCCGCCATCTGCTGGCGAAGCTCGGGCAGTGGAACGCGTCGATCGTCGCCGGGCTCGTGTTTGTCGCGATCATCGCGGCCGTGCAGATCGGGCTGCCGTCGGTCAGCGAGTTGCCGGCCGATTTCCCGGCGGCCTTGCTGTGGAAGTTCCGCGTCGCCGCGATCGGCATGCAGGCGCTCATGTGGACGACGATCGGCCTGCTGTTCGGTGCATGGGTCGAACGCGGTGAACGCACCGGCATGCGCGCCGCCTGACGCACGTTGCACCGGGGCGCGCCTAGCGCAGCATGCGCGGCGCGCTCCACGTCGATTCGCGCGCTAGCGCGACGAATGCGGCCAGATAGTCGATCGATGCATCCGCTTCGCGGATACCGAGAAAGATCTGCTTCGCGATGCCCTTCTTCCCCAGCCTGACCGGCACGACCGGCATCCGGTCCGCATATTCGTCGGCAAGCCATCTCGGCAGCGCGGCCACGCCGCGCCCGCTCGCGACCATCTGCAGCATGATGTCAGTCGTCTCGATCGACTTGTGGCGCCGCGGCACGATGCCGGCCGGCGTCAGGAACTGGTTGTAGATGTCGAGCCGGTCGGTCTCGACCGGGTAGGTGATCAGGACTTCGTCGGTCAGCTGCTCGGGCGTCACGTAGTCGGCGTTGGCGAACCGGTGCGCGTCCGCGACGACCAGCACCTGCTCGTAATCGAACACGGGATCGAAGCGCAGCCCCGGCTTGTTCAGCGGGTCGGGCGTCACGAGCACGTCGATGTCATGGCCGAACAGCGCGCCGATGCCGCCGAACTGGAAGCGCTGCTTCACGTCCACGTCGACGTCCGGCCAGCGCGACAGGTACGGCGACACGACCTTCAGCAGCCACTGGTAGCACGGATGGCACTCCATCCCGATGCGCAGCGTGCCGCGCTCGCCCTTTGCATACTGCTTCATCCGCTCCTCGGTGAGCTCGAACTGCGGCAGCAGCCGGTTCGCGAGCTTCAGCAGATATTGCCCGCCTTGCGTGAGCCGCAGCCCGCGTCCTTCCCGATCCCAGATCGGCGTGCCGAGCTGCTGCTCGATCTTCCGGACGGTATGGCTGAGCGCCGATTGCGTGAGATGCAGCGCATTGGCGGCTGCGGTCAGCGAGCCCTGGCGCTCGACTTCACGGATCACGACGAGATGGAATCGTTCCAGCATGGATATCGCTCAACCCAGAGATGCATGAACAAATTTAATGGATAAATGAAATAATGCCATTTTATTTCATGGGATGAAATCCCTATGATGACTGCCGGATCTTCAATTTTTCTCTGGACGGCAGCTTCATGGTTACGACACACAACCTCGGTTTCCCGCGCATCGGCGCGAAGCGCGAACTCAAGTTCGCTCTCGAACGCTACTGGAAGGGCGAATCGCCGCGCGACGAGCTGAGGGCACTCGGCGCCTCGCTCCGCCAGCGCCACTGGAACGACCAGCGCGAACTCGATCTCGCGCCGATCGGCGATTTCGCGTTCTACGACCAGGTGCTCGACATGAGCTTCACGCTCGGCAACCTGCCGAAGCGCGTGCAGGACTTCCACGGCGATCCGCTCGACAACTATTTCCGCGTCGCGCGCGGCCGTTCGGCGCAGTCGGCGGAAGAACATGCGGCATGCTGCGGCGGTGTCGCGGCCGGCGAAATGACGAAGTGGTTCGACACGAACTATCACTACATCGTGCCGGAACTCCATGCGGACACGAACTTTTCGCTCGATCCGTCGCGACTGCTGCAGCAATTGGCCGAGGCGAAGGCGCAAGGCATCAACGCGAAGCCGGTGATCCTCGGCCCCGTCACGTATCTGTGGCTCGGCAAGGCGAAGGACGATTCTGATCGCCTCGCGCTGCTGCCGAAGCTGCTGCCGGTGTACGGCGCGCTGCTCGACACGCTGACCGCGCAGGGTGTCGAATGGATGCAGATCGACGAGCCGATCCTCGTGACCGAACTCGACGCCGAATGGCGCCAGGCATTTCGCACCGCGTATGCGGCGCTCGAAACGCGCCGCATCAAGCTGCTGCTCGCGACGTACTTCGGCCAGTTGCAGGACAACCTGACGCTCGCTGCCTCGCTGCCGGTCGACGGCCTGCACATCGACGCGATCAACGCGCGCGACGAAATCGATGCACTGGTGCGTGAACTGCCGGCCGACCGCGTGCTGTCGGTGGGCGCGATCAACGGCCGCAACATCTGGAAGACGGACCTGAACGCGACGCTCGACTGGCTCGAACCGCTCGCGAAGCAATTGGGCGGTCGCCTGTGGCTTGCGCCTTCGTGCTCGCTGCTGCACGTGCCGGTCGATCTGGCGAGCGAAGAGAAGCTCGACGCGGAGATCCGTTCGTGGCTTGCGTTCGCGCTGCAGAAGCTCGACGAACTGAAGGTGCTCGCGACCGCGCTGAACGAAGGCCGCGACAGGGTGGCCGACGCGCTTGCCGCAAACGCCGCCGCGATCGAGTCGCGCCGCCGTTCGCCGCGCGTGCACAACCCGGCGGTGAAGGCCTCGATCGCGCGCATCGACGCGCAGCTCGGCAACCGCGCGAGCCCCTATCCGGAACGCGCGCCGAAGCAGTCGGCACGCTTGAACCTGCCGGCCTTCCCGACGACGACGATCGGCTCGTTTCCGCAGACCGCCGAAATCCGCCAGGCGCGCAGCCAGTTCAAGGCCGGCGCGCTGGATGAAGCCGGCTACCGCAACGCGATGCAGGCCGAGATCGAGCGCAGCGTGCGCGAACAGGAATCGCTCGAGCTCGACGTGCTCGTGCACGGTGAAGCCGAGCGCAACGACATGGTCGAATACTTCGGCGAGCAGCTCGACGGCTACGCATTCAGCCAGTTCGGCTGGGTGCAGTCGTACGGTTCGCGCTGCGTGAAGCCGCCGATCCTGTTCGGCGACATCAGCCGTCCGAAAGCGATGACGGTCGAATGGATCGCGTACGCGCAGTCGCTGACGAACAAGCCGATGAAGGGCATGCTGACCGGCCCGGTGACGATCCTGAACTGGTCGTTCGTGCGTGACGACCAGCCGCGCTCGGTGTCGTGCTACCAGCTCGCGCTCGCGATCCGCGACGAAGTGCTCGATCTCGAGAAGGCCGGCGTGCGCGTGATCCAGATCGACGAGGCCGCGCTGCGCGAAGGGTTGCCGCTGCGCCGCGCGCGATGGGGCGAGTACCTGACGTGGGCGGTCGAGTCGTTCCGCATCACGGCGAACGGCGTGCGGGACGACACGCAGATCCACACGCACATGTGCTATTCGGAGTTCAACGACATCATCGCGTCGATCGCCGACATGGACGCGGACGTGATCACGATCGAGACATCGCGCTCGGACATGGAACTGCTCGACGCGTTCGACAGCTTCAGGTATCCGAACGAGATCGGCCCGGGCGTGTACGACATCCATTCGCCGAACATCCCGACGCAGGATCACATCGTGGGCCTGATGAAGAAGGCGGCCGAGCGGATTCCGGCGGAACGCCTGTGGGTGAACCCGGACTGCGGACTGAAGACGCGCCAGTGGCGGGAAGTGATTCCGGCGCTGACGAACATGGTCGCCGCCGCCAAGACGCTGCGCAGCCAGGTGCAATAACGCGCGAATGCGGTATGCCTGCCGCCGCGATCGATGATCCGGCGGCGGGTGCCGTACCGGTCGAGACCGTCCCGGGCAGGCCTCGGGACACGTCGTTTCCGCTGCTTGATCCTCGAGGTGCATTCCCGCCATGTGCGAACGCATCCGCTACCCGCTCGACCAGCGCGAAACAGACGGGAGAGCGGAATCCCGGAGCGGGAGTGCGCGACCGGACGACCGCCCGCATGCGTGGAAACCGGGCAGGCGAAGCCGCCTGCCCGTTGCACCGGAAATTACGCGGTGCGCGCGCCGCGCGGCAGCGGCTCGTTCGTCTTGCCGGGCGCACTCGCATCGTCAATGCTGACGCGACGCGAGATCAGCCACACGCACAGCGATGACAGGATCGCGGCGCTGGTGTACTGGAGCGCGAGCGGCCACCATTGTGGCGCGGTGTTCTGCGCGATGATGGTCGCAACGAGCGGCGTGAGGCCGCCGGCGAGCGCGCCGCACACCTGGTACGCGATCGAGATCGCCGTGTAGCGGATGCGTGCGACGAAGATACCGCTGACGAAGCCTGCAACCACCGAGTAGTAGCCCGATTCCGCGAGCGTCGCGAGGCCGACGCCGACCGTAATCGACAGCGGCGTGCCCATGTGCACGAGCGGCAGCATGACGAACGGGACGATCGCAGCCCATGCGCCGGTGATCAGCAGCACGCGCGTGGTGCCGAAGCGCTGCGCGAGGAACGCGGCCGCGAGCTGCACGACGAACTGCAGCACGGCGACGATCGTCATGCAATGCAGCACCATCGACCGGTCGAGCGACAGGAACTGCGTCGCGTAGCTGATCATGAAGATGTTGCTGAAATACACGCCGGCGATGCCGTAGACGTTCGCACCGATCGCGAGCAGCAGCAGCGGCCAGTACTTGAGCGCTTCGCGCACCGGGTTCTGCGCGGTATTGCCGCTCTTTTTCACTTCCTCGAACTCGGGCGATTCCGACACGCTCGCGCGGATCACGAAGCCGACGATCAGCAGCACGGAACTCGCAAGGAACGGCACGCGCCAGCCCCAGCTCATCATGTCGTCCTTCGACAGCGTGCTGATCGCGCCGAACGCGAGCATCGACAGGATCAGGCCGCTCGCGCTGCCGAGCTGCGCGAACGACGCGAAGAACGTGCGCTTGCCTTCGGGCGCGTGTTCGCCGGCGAGCAGCACCGCGCCGCCCCATTCGCCGCCGACCGCGATGCCTTGCAGCACGCGCATCAGCACGAGCAGGATCGGGGCGATCACGCCGGCCTGCGCATGGGTCGGCAGCAGGCCGATCGCGACCGTCGACACGGCCATCAGCATCAGTGTCGCGAGCAGCGAACGCTTGCGGCCGAAGCGGTCGCCGAGATAGCCGAACATCACGCCGCCGAGCGGCCGTGCGAAGAAGCCGACCGCGAACGAGCCGAACGACGCGAGCAGGCTGACGAAGCGGTTTTCGCCGGGAAAGAACAGCGGCCCGAACACGATGGCGGCGGCGGTCGCATAGCTATAGAAGTCGTACCACTCGATCGTGGTGCCGACGAACGAAGCGAGCGCCGCCCGCTTCGGTTGCTTGACGGAAGTCCCCATCTGTCTAGTGTTCCTCTCGAATCCTCTGATTTTTGGAATGGATGGCGGCGCGGGGATCAGTCGCGGTACGCGACGCCGGGCAGCACGCACAGCAGCTCGTACGCAAGGTTCGCGCCGAGCAGGGCCGTGGTGCCAAACGGGTCGTACGGCGGCGCGACTTCGACGAGATCGCAGCCGACGATGTTCAGCCCCTTCGCGCCGCGGATGATTTCAAGCGCCTGCGGCACCGTGAGGCCGGCGATTTCCGGCGTGCCGGTGCCCGGGGCATAGGCCGGGTCGATGCCGTCGATGTCGAAGCTGATGTAGACGGGTGTGTCGCCGACGCGCGCGCGCACTTCTTCCATCAGTGGTGCGAGCGACTTGTTCCAGCATTCCTCGGCCTGGACCACGCGGAAGCCCTGCTCGCGGCACCAGTCGAAGTCCTCGGCCGCGTAGCCGGTGCCGCGCAGGCCGATCTGCGTGACCTTGTCGCCGTGCAGCAGGCCTTCCTCGACCGCCCGGCGGAACGGCGTGCCGTGCGCGATCTTTTCGCCCATCATCGTGTCGTTCACGTCGGCGTGTGCATCGACGTGGATCAATGCAACCTTGCCGTGCTTGCGGTGGATCGCGCGCAGGATCGGTAGCGCGATCGTGTGGTCGCCGCCGAGCGTGATCGGCTTGCAGCCGTGCTCGAGGATCGCGTCGTACGCGGCCTCGATGCGCGCGATGGAGTCGTGCAGGTTGTACGGGTTGATCGCGACGTCGCCGATATCGGCGACTTGTAGCGAATCGAAGGGTGCCGCGCGCGTGGCCATGTTGTACGGGCGCAGCAGCACGGACTCGGTGCGGATCTGGCGCGGGCCGAAGCGCGCGCCGGTGCGGTTGGAGGTGCCGAGGTCGAACGGCACGCCGACGAAGCATGCGTCGAGGCCCGCGGCGCTTGCCACGTGCGGCAGGCGCATCATCGTCGCGATGCCGCCGCAGCGCGGCATTTCATTGCCGCCGAGCGGCTGGAAATGGGTGTGGTCGTTCATGGGCTTGTCTCTTCCGATGTGGGGTTGCCGTATCATGCGACGCGGCCTGGCACATAGTTTTACGCGTCACGCCGGAAAGAAGAATGCGAAGATATCGACGTAAACATCGATTTTCATCGATGTATGGAAGGGGAATAGCGTGCTGGGGAATCTGTCGACGCTCGATCTGCGGTTGATCCGCGTGTTTCTCGCGGTCACGGACGCGGGCGGCGTGTCGGCCGCGCAGGCGATGCTGAACGTCGGCCAGTCGACGATCAGCGCGCAGCTGTCGTCGCTCGAGACGCGGCTCGGCTACCGGCTCTGCGAGCGCGGCCGCAGCGGCTTCCGGCTCACGCCGAAAGGCGAGCGGTTCCACGCGATGAGCCGCAAGCTGCTCGCGGCGCTCGACGAATTCGGGATGGCGGCGCGGCACATGGACCGCCAGCTGGTCGGCACGCTGAACATCGGCCTGATCGGCCATACGCCGATTAGCCAGAACGCGCGGATCGCCGAGGCGATCGCCGCGTTCCGCACGCGCGACGAGGCCGTGCGTTTCTCGATCTCGGTGCGCGCGCCGGGCGATCTCGAGGAAAAGCTGCTGAGCGACGAGATCCAGATCGCGGTCGGCTACTTCTGGCATCGCGTGCCGTCGCTGCACTACACGCCGCTGTTCATCGAGCGGCAGGTCGCCTACTGCGGCCGCGGCCATCCGCTGTTCGAACGCGCGGGCGCGCTGACGCCGGCCGACGTCGCGGGCTTCGAGTGGGCGTGGCGCTCGTATCCGCTGCCGGAGGCGCAGATGTCGACGACGCCCGACCGCGTAACCGCGACCGCCGACAACATGGAGGCCGTCGCGCTGCTGATCCTGTCCGGCCACCACCTCGGCTATCTGCCGCAGCACTTCGCGGCACCGTATGTCGCGCAGGGGCTGCTCGCGCCGCTCAATCAAGACCAGCTACGCTACGACGTCACGTTCCACATGGTCGTGGCGCGCGACGGACGCGGCGATCCACTCGTCGAAGCGTTTCTCGAGGATCTCGAGCACGCGCACCAGCCGCCCGACATCGTGTAGGGCGCCGTCGGCAACAATGTGAACGAATGTTGCGGCGGCGCGGCCCGCCGTCGCCCACATCGATAGGCGTCGAAGTGACGTGTCGGGCAGCGGAGCGGCTTGCGTGTGCCGGCTGCCCGCCGCCATCACGGCACCGGCAATCCCGCGTCGTGCTTGACCTCGCGCAGCGACAGCGCCGATTCGATCGACGTCACGCCCGGCAGCATCCGCAGCGAATCGCGAATGAACGTGCCGTAGTCGTCGAGATCGCGCGCGACCACCTGCAGCAGATAGTCGGCCGTGCCCGCGACGTTGTGGCACGCGAGAATCCGCTCGATGCCGAGCACTTCCCGTTCGAACCGGTCGGCGACCTTGCGGTCGTGCGTCGCGAACCGCACGAGCACGAATGCGACGACGCCGAAGCCGAGCGCCTGGCGCGACAGCTGCGCGCGGTAGCGCTCGATGTAGCCGTCGCTTTCGAGACGTTTCAGGCGCCGTGCGCAGGGCGTTTCGGAGAGGCCGACGGAATCGGCGAGGCGTGCGATCGGCAGGCGGCCGTCGCGCTGCACCGCGGCGAGAATCGCACGATCGGTTTTATCGAGTTCGGACATGTTGGTGGAATCCTTGTCTTGGTTGCGTGATTGTGGCGGATTCCGCTATCGATCGCCAATCCTGAGCCAAATATGGCCAATAATCCCTCCATCTTCAGCGGCAACATATCGTCATTGAAGGACGGGGGCAGACCATGATTTCCACGCATTTGCTGTTGATTTATCTCGCCGCACTGGCGGCCATCTACGCGGTGCCCGGGCCCGACATGGCGCTCGTTCTGCAGACCAGCATCGGCCGTGGCGTGCGGCCGGGCATGGCGGCGGCGGCCGGCCTGTCGCTGTCGCGCACCGCGCACGTGACGTTGTCCGCCTGCGGCGTCGCGGCGCTGATCCGCGGCGCGCCATGGCTGTACGAGGCGATTCGCTACGGCGGCGCGCTCTATCTCGCATACGTCGCGATCCAGGTGTTCCGCTCGCCGGTGTTCGCGCTCGGCGACGGCGATGCGGCCGCCGCCGGGGAACTGCGGCAGTCGTTCTTCAAGGGGCTGCTGACGAACCTGCTGAACCCGAAGGCGCTGCTGTTCTGCTCGGTGCTGCTGCCGCAATTCGTGCGGCCGGAGGCCGGGCCCGTCGTGTGGCAGATGTTCGAACTCGGCGCGATGCTCGTCGCGGCCGGCGTGTGTTTCGACCTCGCATGCGTGTTCGGCGCGTCGCGCATCGCCGCATGGATGCGCGCGCATCCGCTGGCCCAGACGGTGCAGCGCTGGACGTTTTCCGCTGCGCTGATCGGCTTCGCGCTGCGCCTGTCGATGGACTGAGCCACGTCATCGCACCGTGCCGCGCGGGTCGGCAGGCCGCGCGGTGCAGTGCACAACGAACGCGGGGCCGCGCGCAATGCCGGCCTTCGCCCGCTGGCCGCGACACGGCGGGGCGCGCGCGCAAATCATCTGACTGTTCTAAACTTCCTTTAACCTCGCGCTGTTGCAAACCGACTGACCGAACGGAACCGTCTCCCGCCGGCCCTGTCCGATTTCCTGGCTGTTCCGTGCAACGCGGTACCAAGGAGGGTCTGAACATGGCAAGGCATCTTCAAGCCGACCGTGAACCCCGCATCGTCGCCGAATCGAAGTGTCTCGGTCAGTGCGATCCGGCAGAACGCATCCACGTCACGATCATGTTGCGGCGGCAGGAAGAAGGGCAACTCGATGCATTGGTCCACCAGCTCGCCACCGGCGACGCCCAGGCAAAACCGCTGTCGCGCGACGCCTTCGCGCAGCGTTTTTCCGCCAATCCCGACGACATTCGCAAAACCGAGGACTTCGCGCGCCGCCATCAGCTGACGGTCGATCGCGTCGATCCGGTCGAAAGCGTCGTCGTGCTGTCCGGCACCATCCAGCAGTTCGAGGCGGCATTCAGCGTGAAGCTCGAGCGTTTCGAGCATCGCTCGATCGGCCAGTACCGCGGCCGCTCGGGCCCGATCGCGCTGCCGGACGATCTCGGCGATGCCGTCACGGCCGTGCTCGGCCTAGACAGCCGTCCGCAGGCGCGGCCGCACTTCCGGCTGCGTCCGCCGTTCAAGCCCGCGCGCGGCGCCACCAGCGTCACGTTTACGCCGATCCAGCTCGCGTCGCTGTACGGCTTTCCGGCCGGCGACGGCGCGGGGCAATGCATCGCGATCGTCGAACTCGGTGGTGGCTATCGCCCGGCCGATATCCAGCAGTATTTCCGCGGGCTCGGCATCAACACGCCGCCGACGCTCGTCGACGTGAACGTCGGCACCGGCCGCAATGCGCCGACCGGCGAGGCGAACGGCCCGGACGGCGAAGTCGCGCTCGACATCGAGATCGCCGGTGCGATCGCGCCGGCTGCGAAGATCGCGGTCTACTTCGCGCCGAACAGCGACGCGGGCTTCATCCAGGCCGTGAACGCGGCCGTTACCGACAAGACCAACCAGCCGTCCGTGATCTCGATCAGCTGGGGCGGGCCGGAAGCGATCTGGCAGGCGCAGTCGGCACAGGCGTTCAACCGCGTGCTGCAGGCGGCTGCCGCGCAGGGGATCACGGTGTGCGCGGCGTCGGGCGACAGCGGCTCGGGCGACGGGCTGCAGGACGGCGCCGATCACGTCGACTTCCCGGCATCGAGCCCGTACGTGCTCGGCTGCGGCGGCACGCAGCTCGATGCGCTGCCGGGGCAGGGCATTCGCAGCGAGGTCACGTGGAACGACGAGGCGGCCGGTGGCGGTGCGGGCGGCGGCGGCGTCAGCACGATGTTCGACGTGCCGGTCTGGCAGCAGGGGCTGAAGGTGGCGCTCGCCGACGGCAGCAGCACGTCGCTCGCGAAGCGCGGCGTGCCGGACGTCGCCGGCGATGCCTCGCCGCAAACGGGCTACGAGGTGTCGATCGCGGGCACGCCCGCGGTGATGGGCGGCACGAGCGCGGTCGCGCCGTTGTGGGCCGCGCTGATCGCCCGGATCAACGCGGCGGCCGGTGCATCGGCCGGCTGGATCAATCCGGCGCTGTACAAGAATCCGGGCGCGCTGCGCGACATCACGAAAGGCTCGAACGGCACGTATGCGGCCGCGCACGGCTGGGACGCATGCACGGGCCTCGGCAGCCCCGACGGCACGAAACTCGCGGCGATCCTCGCGCGCAAGCCGTCGAGCTGACGCGCCGGCATACGCCTTTCCATGCGACGCGGGTTTCCTGCCCGCGTCTTTTTTCACCTCCAGGAGCAGCACGATGGGCATCGATTCCGCATCTTCCGGCGGCGTGTATCCGCTGCATCACGGCGACCACAATTCGCATGGCGTGCCGCCGACCATCAATCCCGTCGCGCTGAGCCACGGCCGCGACCAGCCGTTCTTCGATCCGGTCGCATACGGCAACGGCCCCGACGACTCGGTGACCGACACGACCGAAGCGGCCGCGATCACGCATCACACGATCCTGATCGACGGCAAGCGGATCGCGTACACGGCGACGGTCGGCCATCTCGTGACGGTCGACCCGAGCAGTTCGCAGCCGGCCGCGAAGATCTTCTATGTCGCGTTCACGGCCGACGGCGCGAAGGAGGAAACGCGGCCCGTCACGTTCTTCTACAACGGCGGGCCCGGCTCGTCGTCGGTGTTCGTGCTGCTCGGTTCGTTCGCGCCGAAGCGCATCAAGACGTCGATGCCGGGGTTCACGCCGCCCGCGCCGTACCAGATGGAAGACAACCCGGACAGCATGATCGACCACAGCGATCTCGTGTTCATCAACCCGGTCGGCACCGGTTATTCGGCGGCTGTCGCGCCGAACAAGAATCGCAATTTCTGGGGCGTCGACCAGGATGCGGATTCGCTGAAGCAGTTCATCAAGCGCTACCTGACGAAGAACAATCGCTGGAATTCGCCGAAATACCTGTTCGGCGAGTCGTATGGCACCGCGCGCAGCTGCGTGCTCGCGTACAAGCTGCACGAGGACGGCGTCGACCTGAACGGCGTCACGCTGCAGTCGTCGATCCTCGACTACCGGCAGGCCGGCAACCCGGTCGGCGCGCTGCCGACTGCGGCGGCCGACGCGTGGTATCACAAGAAGCTCGGCGTCAAGCCGGCGCCGACCGATCTCGGCGCGTTCGTCGAGGCAGTCGCGCAGTTCGCGCGCACCGACTACCTGAGCGCATTGCGCAACGTGCCGCATGCCGACCCGGCCGCCGTTCGGAAGCTGTCGGACTACACGGGCATCGACACGGCGACGCTGCAGACCTGGGGGCTCGACATCGCGGGTTACAACGCGCGCGGCAATTCGCTGTTCCTGACGACGCTGCTGCAGGCGCAGGGGCTGGCGCTCGGTTCGTACGACGGCCGCGTGACGGCGATTTCGACCGGTATCGCCGGCAAGATCGATCCGAATTCGGGCGGCAACGATCCGACGATGACGGCCGTGACGGGCGTCTACACGGCGATGTGGAACAGCTACCTGAACGAGCAGTTGAAGTTCACGTCGAACTCCGCGTTCACGGACCTGAACGACCAGGCGTTCCAGAACTGGGACTTCGGCCATATCGACCCGACCGGCGCGCAGCAGGGCATCGATGCGAAGGGGAACGTGATCCTCTACACGGCGGGCGACCTCGCCGCGGTGATGGCGCTGAATGTCGACCTGCAGGTGCTGTCGGCGAACGGCTTCTACGATTTCGTCACGCCGTTCTACCAGACCGTGATCGACCTGCAGCAGATGCCGCTCGAGGATCAGAAGGTGCGGCAGAACCTGTCCGCGCGGTTCTATCCGTCGGGGCACATGGTGTATCTCGACGGCGGTTCGCGCACCGCGCTCAAGCGCGATCTTGCAACGATGTACGACGCGACGGTCAGCGATACGGGCGCGCGGATGCGGATTCGCGCATTGCAGGCGAAGAAGACGGGCGGGCACGCGTAGCGCTGCCCGTCGTGCACGGGCCGCGCGTGACCGTGACGGTTCGCGCGGCGCGGTGTTTCGGCCGGAGCGGCCGGCTTACGCGGCCGGCCAGTCGAACGGCGTGTACGGCAGTGCGCGCTTGTGGCGCGAACCGTCGTAGAAGCGCAGCACCGTTTCGTACACGTTGTCGGCGACGGGCTTGCCTTCGAGAAAATCGTCGATCTCGTCGTAGGTGACGCCATACGCGTGCTCGTCGGGGCGCAGCGGACGCAGTTCCTCGAGGTCGGCCGTCGGCACCTTCATCACGATCAGTTCTTCGCCACCGAGCGCGCGGGCGACCGCACGCACGCGGCGCTTGCTCAGGCCGGCGAGCGGCAGCACGTCCGCGCCGCCGTCGCCGAATTTCGTGAAGAAGCCCATCAGCGATTCGGCCGCGTGGTCGGTGCCGATCACGATGCCGCGCCGCGCGCCGGCTACCGCATACTGCGCGATCATGCGCTCGCGCGCCTTGATGTTGCCGTGCACGAAGTCCTGCTGTGCCGGGTTTTCGAACGCGTGACCGGAGGCGATCAGCGACGCGAGCATCGCGTCGGCGGCCGGCTTCACGTCGACCGTGAACGTCTCGTCCGCACGCACGAACGCGAGCGCGCGCTGTGCATCGGCTTCGTCGTTCTGCACGCCGTTCGGCAAGCGCATTGCGATGAAGCGGGCGTCGTAGCCGCCGGCGCGCAGCTTTTCGACCGACAACTGCGCGAGCCGCCCGGCCGTCGACGAATCGACGCCGCCGCTGATGCCGAGCACGTAGGTCCGCAGGCCGGTCGAACGAAGGTACTGAGCGAGGAAATCGACGCGGCGGGCGATCTCGGCCTCGGCGTCGAAGTGCGGGGCGACGTTCAGTTCGGCAATGATCGCGCGTTGGCGGCTGGCGTAATCGGCGGATGTCATGGGGGGTTCCGGAACGAAATGCAAGGCGCCCATCATAAGCGCAATCGCGGCCCGGCGCCGCGCCGGGCATGCGATCCGGCGGCTTCGCGTTGCATCGGCGAGACGCGGTGCATCGTCGTGGTGCAGCGCATCCTGGCGTGCGCGCGGATGCTTCGTTTCGATGCATGGAGGGGCGCGGTGACGGACGCTTCCTGCTCCTGCTCCTGCTCCTGCTCCTGCTCCTGCTCCTGCTCCTGCACCTGCTCCTGCTCCTGCTCCTGCACCTGCACCTGCACCTGCTCTTGTTTGTGTTTGTGTTCGCGTCAGCGCCGCGCGAGCACGACACCCACGAGCGCGAGCGCGAAGCCGGCGAGCTGGACGGTCGCGAGCGTTTCTCCGAACAGCAGGTAACCCTGCAGCGCGGCGAGCGGCGGCGCGAGAAACAGCAACGACGTCGCGCGGGCCGCGTTGCCGCGCCGCAGCATCCACATCAGCATCGTGACCGCGCCGCCGGACAGGAACACGACGCCCCACACGAGCGATAGCCACAGCGCCGGCGCGCCGGTCCAGCGCGTTTCGTGCAGCAGCACGACGAAGATGGCCGCGACGATCGCGGCGCCGAGATTCTGCGCGGCGACGGCCGTGCGCAGGTCGTTCTGCGCGAGCTTGCCTTTCTGGTACAGCGAGCCTGCCGTGATCGAGCCGACCGCCAGGATCGACACGGTCACGACGAACCACGCGGGCGCGGCGCCCGGCGGCGGCGCGACGCCGCCCGCGACCTTCGGCGCGAGCACGAGCGCGACGCCGGCGAGCCCGAGCGCCATCCCGAGCCAGCCGCGCGTGGGCAGGCGCTCGTTGAACAGCGGCACGGCCAGCACGGCGGTGGCGAGCGGCTGCAGTGCGCCGAGGAGTGCCATCACGCCCGCGTTCAGCCCTTGCGCGACGGCCCAGTAGCTGGCGCCGAGATAGACGCCCTGCAGCAGCGCGCCCGCGATCAGGTGGCGCGGCCATTCGCGGCGGGCCGGCCACGGCGCGCGCGCGACGAGAGCCACGGCGCCGAACAGCACGGCCGTGCCCGCGAAACGCGCGAGCAGGAACAGGTTCGGATCGGCGTAGGGCTTGATTGCCCGGGCGACGATGAAGCCGGTGG
This sequence comes from Burkholderia ambifaria, assembly GCF_001443045.1. Classification (GTDB taxonomy): domain Bacteria; phylum Pseudomonadota; class Gammaproteobacteria; order Burkholderiales; family Burkholderiaceae; genus Burkholderia; species Burkholderia ambifaria_A. Next base: position 21,162 of record NZ_LKPJ01000041.1, read on the forward strand.
ACCACAGCGCGACGAAAGCCGCGGCGACGAACGAGGTGAACATGCGTGGCGGGCCGCGATACGGCCGGACGGATCGTGAAGTCGGCCAGTATCGGGCGAAGCGGCGCGGCCGTCTTGTCGGATTCTGCATTCGCCCGGCGCGCTTGCGCGGCGCATGCACGCGGCCATGCATGGCGCGCGGCTTCGGCTGCGCGTGGTGGCTACGCACGCGAAGCGCCGCCAGCGCAGCGATGCGCTGGCCGTTCGGCTATTGGCCGGCCGGGTGAAAGCGCCGTGGCATGAACGCGCGCCGTGGCGCGCGCAAAGGAACGGAGATCAGTCGAGCGAGAACGTGTCGAGCGGCTGGTTCGCGCGCGCGTCGGTCGCGAAGCGCGCGGCGAGCTGTTCATACAGCCGGCGGGCCTCGTCGAGCGTCAGGTCGATCCAGTACGGATCGCCGGCCCCGTCGTTGAGCCGTTCCGGCGAAAACTGGATTTCGAGCACACTGCCTTTGCGATACATTGGGCAAGCCCCTTGATGGTCTGTCGTTCGGCGAAGCGCAGAGTGTAGCAATCGCTTGCCGTGCCGATTCGCGCGCATCGGGCAATACAGAATTTCGCTTTCGCGAAGCGCGGCCGCTGCGGGACGCGCCGCCGTCAAATGCCAGTCAAACGGCCGTAATACAATGGCCGGCTTACCCATTACCAGTCGCCTCGAGCGCATTGCGATGCTGGCGGAACAACGTCATCAATACATTCTGTCGGAGCTCGGACGATCGGGCGCGCTGTCGGTTGCCGAACTCGTGCGCTCGCTCGACGTGTCGCGCGAGACCGTGCGGCGCGACCTGAACGCGCTGGCGGCGCGCGGCCTGCTCGTGATGACGCACGGCGGCGCGCTGGCGGCGGACCGGCGCGAGCCGAGCCTGTCCGAGCGTGAAGCGGCGAACGCCGAAGCGAAGCGCACGATCGGGCGGCGCGCGGCCGAATTCGTGCCCGACGATGCATCGGTGCTGATCGACTCGGGCAGCACGCCGCATGCGGTCGCGCTCGCGTTGACCGACCGGCACCGGCTGTCGATCTACACGAACGACTGGCGCACCGCGTTCGTGCTCGCGCGCCGCAATGGCAATCGCGTGACGCTGCTCGGCGGCGAGCTGTCCGACGACGAGGATGCGACGTTCGGGCTCGATACGATCCAGCAGCTCGCGCAATACCATGTCGATTTCGCGTTCGTCGGCGCGGGCGGCATCACGGCCGACGGCGACTGTACCGACTACTCGCGGCTCGCCGCCGAAGTGCGCAGCCGGATGATCGCGGCGGCCGGCACGGCGATCATCGTCGCCGACCACTCGAAGTTCGGGCGCGTGACGCCGGTGCGGATCAACGGCACGTCGGCCGCGCGCTACCTCGTGACCGAGCGCGCGCCGGACAAGACCGTGCGCCGCGCGCTGACCGCACGCGGCATCGAACTGCTCGTGTGCGACTGACGCGGCGCCGACATACAAGGTTCATCGAACGGTCATCGCACTGGAAGACCCGCCGTCAAGACTGACGCATTCATCTCTATTGGCCGGAACGCCAGGAGCGACGAATGACCGTCAGCGTACGCAGCTATCTTTCCCCGACCCTGGTGCTCTTGGCCTTCGACTGGCCCGATGCTGCATCGCGCACCGACTTCCTCGGCTTCGCGATCCGGCGCACGCCGGGCTTCTGGTCGGCCGACGGCAAGACGCGGGCGCCGAACAGCTGGCTGCCGAACCGGCTGACGTTCGACGGCCCGGCCGCCGACACGCAGGGCGATGCGCCGACCGACCAGGCGCCGATCCAGAAATTCATGTGGTGGGACGCGCGCATCGATCCGCAGGATCGCGATGCGTCGTTCCGCTATGACGTCTTTCCCGTCGTCGGCACGCCGGCGAATCTGCAGGTGCTCGATGCGCAGGCAGGCGTGTGCGAGGTTGTGCTGCCCGCGCACATCGTCGATGGCATCGGCACGTGGTTCAACCGCGCGGTGGTGAGCTCGCAGGCGTTCGCGAAACAGGTCGCGGCGCTGGGTCTCGCGCCGAACGCGGCGCCGAGCGCGGACCAGGCGCTGAAGCTGCGCACGTGGCTCGCGAACGACATGGAACAGGTGTTCGCGGAGATGCTCGACCCCGCGTCGCGCGCGGTGTCGGCTGTCTATCACCTGACGGACACGCTGTGGGCGCTGCCTGCATTCGACGCGTTCGGACGCCGGCACGGCGCAGCGTCGCTCGCGATCGTCTTCGACGCACACGCGACCGCGCGCAAGGGCAAGCCAGCGCTGCCGTCGCCGAACCAGCCGGCCGTCGACGCGCTGCGGGGCCTCGCGACGCTGGCGCCGCGCGATCGCTCGCACATCATGCACGACAAGTTCATCGTGACCGACGCGCCCGGGCATGTGACACCTGCGGCGGCGCCCGCGCGCGTGCTCACCGGTTCCGCGAACTTCACGACCGAAGGGCTGACGGAACAGGCCAACGTGCTGCACGCATTCGATTCGCCTGCGCTCGCCGCGCTGTACAACGAGCGTGCGCATGCGCTGGCCGCGAATCCGCCGATCGCGGAAACGGCGCGGCTGTCGCCCGGCTGGTCGGCGCCGCTGATGGTCGGCAGCGCGCAGGTGCGCGTCGCGTTTTCGCCGGAGCCGGCGGGGCAACGCACCGAGATCGACACGATCGTCGCTGCGATCGCGGCCGCGAAGCATTCGGTGTCGTTCTGCCTGTTCATGCCGACCGACGCGGCGCTGCGCGACGCATGCTTTGCAGCCGGCGACCGCGGCCTGATGATGTTCGGCCTCGTGAACCGCATCAACGTCGGCAGTGCGACGAAGGCCGATGCCGCACAGCACGACGGCCAGCCGCTCGATGCGGCAACGCTCGCGAACCTCGAGCTTTACCATCGCCATCGCGATCGTCGCGACGTGATCGATGCCGCGTATTTCTCACCGGCAACCGTGCCGCAGGGCTTCGAGCCGGAGCTGCGCCTCTTTCCGGGCGCATCGGCGCCGGCCTATCCGCCGGTCGTGATCCACTCAAGTTCATCGTGATCGATGCGGAAGGCGCGAACCCGATCGTCTATACGGGCTCGGCGAACATGAGCCGCAATTCAGAGCAGTACAACGACGAGAACCTGCTCGAGATCCGCGACACGCGGATTGCCGCGATCTATCTTGCGGAATTCCTGCGGCTCTACGAGCACTATCGCGCGCGGGCGCTGTCGATCGAGACGAAGCAGCACGGCGCCGGTTCGCATCGGCAGCTCGCGCTCGCGCCGGATTCGAGCTGGGCGAAGAAGTATTACGCGGCGGGAAGCCCGGAAGAGAAAGCGCGGATCGCGCTGGCGTCGATCGCGCCGACGGACTGACGCGTGACGCGTGCGCTCGACCCGGAGTGGCTTGAAGCGGCCGGAAGCGCGACGTGCTCCCGGCTCATGCCGGTTGCACGCGTGGTGGTGTCGTTCGAGAGAGGGGCCGCCCGGCGAGTGGATCGCTCGCCGTCCGGCCTTCGGTGGAATCGCGCGGCGTGCCTACGCGGCGACGTAGCGCAGCACGGAGTCGGCGATTGTCTCGCGATGCCGCACGCGCAGCCGCGGCGCCGACGGATCGCGGCCGAACGCGGCGCCGAACGTATAGCGGTTCGACACGCGGTGGAAGCAGAACGAGCTGATCAGCAGGTGCAGGTCGAACGCGTCGATGTCCTTGCGGAACGCGCCGCTCGCCGCGCCGCGCTCGAGCAGTTCCTCGAGCGTCTTGATGATGCTGACGTTGCGGTTCTTGAACGACTTCAGCTGTTCGAGATACTTCGCGCCGTGAATGTTCTCGATCGACACGAGGCGGACGAAGTCGCGATGCTTGTCGTGATAGTCGAACGTGAATTCGACGAGCCGGCGCATGCCTTCGCGCGGCTCCATGTCGCCGACGTGCAGTTCCTGCTCGAGCGCGCGGATGTCGCCGTACACCTTCTCCAGCACGGCCTCGTACAGGCCTTCCTTGCTTTCGAAGTAGTAGTAGAGCATCCGCTTCGTCGTGTTCGTGCGCTCGGCGATCGCGTCGACGCGCGCACCGGCGAGGCCCATCGCGGAAAACTCCTGCGTGGCGACGTCGAGGATGTTGCGCTTGGTTTGCTCGGGATCGTATTTGCGCCGCGCATCGGTCGCAAGCGCGCGGCTTTCGGACGTGGCGGCCTTGCTTCCAGCTTTCATGTGACTTTGTTGTGGGTTGGCGGCGGCATGAAAAAACCATTCTAGCATGCGGGAAATGCCCGTCCTGCCGACCTTGCGCTCGAATCGGCAGCGCGGTTTCGGCCGCCGCCGCGGCGGCTCAGCGCCGGCACGACGCGAGTGCGTCGCGGGCCTGGTACGCGGTGTACGTGAGCTGCGCGGCGGCGAGGCCAGCGAGCCCGAACGTGCGCGTCAGCCCGAACGCGGCGAAGCCTTCCGGCACGGGCTGCTCCCCGGCCAGCGCGGCGGCGAGTGCTTCGCCGGCGACGGTGGTGGGCGCCATCCCGTGGCCACCGAACGCGATCGCGTGCCACACGCCGTCCGCGTCGCGACCGATCTGCGGCATCTTGTGCCGCGCGTAGCTCATCAGCCCGCCCCACGCGTAGTCGACCTTCACGCCGTCGAGCTGCGGATACACGCGCAGCAGGTCGCGCCGCAGCAGCCGCGCGATTGCGTCGGGGCCGCGGTCGAGCACCGAGATCCGGCCGCCCCACAGAATCCGCGTGTCCTTCAGCGGACGGTAGTAGTCGAATGCGAAACGCGTGTCGTAGATTGCGTACGGTGCATCGATCGCGTCCGGCAGCCGCGTGCCGAGCGGCTCGGTCGCGATCACGTAGGTCGCGATCGGCAGCACCGCGCGCTCGATGCGCGGCGACACGCCGCGCGCATAGCCGCCGCCGGCGAACACGACGTCCTTCGCGCGCACCGTGCCCTGCGCCGTGCGCACGACGTAGCCGGCGCCTTCGCGCGCGATGCCGAGCGCAGCCGAGCGTTCGTACACGCGTGCGCCGCCGCGCGAGGCAGCCGCCGCGACGCCGAGCACGTACTTGAGCGGATGGAAGTGGAACGCGTTAGGCTCGAACAGGCCGCCGTAATAGCGCTGCGTCTTGAGCCGCGCGCGCAGCGCGTCGGTGGAGACGGGTTCCCAGTCGACGTTGAATTCCTGCTTCATCAGCGTGCGCACGCCGTCGAGCCGCGACGGATCGTCGAACCAGTTCGCGAGCATCACGCCCTCGTCGACGATGTCGCAGTCGATGCCGTAGCGGGCAATCCGCGTGCGGATCAGGTCGACCGCATCGACGGTGAGCCGGTACAGGCGGCGGCCTTCGTCGCGGCCGAGCGTGCGTAGCAGGTCCGCGTTGTCGAGGCTGTAGCCCCCGAACACGAAGCCGCCGTTGCGGCCCGACGCGCCGAAGCCCACCCGTTCGCTGTCGAGCACGACGACATCCCGCACGCCGCGCTCGACGAGACCGAGCGCCGTGCACAGGCCGGCGAGGCCGCCGCCGACGATGCAGACCTGCGTGTCGATCGTGCCGGTCAGTTGCGGGTAGGGCTGGCGGGTAACGGTGGCTTCGTAGAAGTTCTGCATGCGTTTTCGGTGACTCGTAACGGCGGAAAACAGGCGGCGCGCGTCGATCTTGCCTGAACGCGCGCGCCGCGTCGAATGGGGTTTTCAGTGCGCCGGCCGCCGCGGTCGTGCGGCGGCCGGCGCTTCCGGGCATCAGGCGCCCGGGGTCGGGTTGGCCGGGCGGGCGACGTAGGCCGGATAGCCAGCGTCGGCCTTCTCGGCGTCGGCCTTCTCCGTGGCGTCGGCCATCGCGTTGCGCTCGATCCATGGCGCGATCTCCATGTCCTCGTAGCGCACGAGGCGGCATTTGCGCACCAGCGCGTAGCCGAGCCAGATCACGACGAAGAACGGCACGCCGATGTAGGTCGCGGCGACGCCTGCCCAGTCGATCTTGCTGCCGAGGAACGCCTGGTAATCCTGGCCCAGCGCGATGACCGCGCACAGCACGAACGCGAAGATCGGGCCGAACGGGAACCACTTCGAGCGGTACGGCAACTGGTCGAGGCGGTAGCCCTGCTTCAGCAGGCCCTTGCGGAAGCGGTAGTGGCTGATCGCGATGCCAAGCCACGTGATGAAGCCGGCCATGCCCGACGTGTTCAGCAGCCACAGGTACACCGTCTTGTCGCCGTACAGCGACGTGAGGAAGCAGAGCGCGCCGACGGCCGTCGTCGCATACAGCGCGTTGCGCGGCACGCCACCGGGCGACAGCTTCGCGAACAGCTTCGGTGCGCGGCCTTCTACCGCGAGGTTGTACAGCATCCGCGTCGACGCGTACATGCCCGAGTTGCCGGCCGACAGCACGGCCGTCAGGATCACCGCGTTCATCACGCCGGCCGCGAACGCGAGGCCCGCGTGGCGGAACACGAGCGTAAACGGGCTCACGCCGATGTCGGTCACGTCGCTTTTCAGCAGGCTCGGGTCGGTGTACGGAATCAGCACGCCGATCACGAAGATCGCGAGCACGTAGAAGAGCAGGATGCGCCAGAAGATCTGGCTGACTGCGCGCGGGATCGTCGTGCGCGGATTCTCCGATTCGCCGGCCGCGACGCCGATCATTTCGGTGCCCTGGAACGAGAAGCCCGCGATCATCGCGACGCCCATCAGCGCCGGCAGGCCGCCCGCGAACGGCGCGTCGCCGATCGTGAAGTTGGTCCAGCCCGCGCTCGGGCCGCCCTTCAGAATGCCGAAGATCATCAGCAGGCCGACGCCGAGGAACGCGACGACCGTCAGCACCTTGATCAGCGCGAACCAGTATTCGGCTTCGCCAAAACCGCGCACCGACAGCGCGTTGAGCGCGAAGATCAGCGTGAGAAACAGCGCGCTCCACCAGACGCCCGGCACGTGCGGAAACCAGTAGTTCATCACGAGCTGCGCGGCGACGAGCTCGACCGCGAGCGTGACGGCCCAGCTATACCAGTAGTTCCAGCCGATCGCGAAGCCGAAGCCTTCGTCGACGAACTTCGAGCCGTAGGTCGCGAACGAGCCCGACACCGGCATGAACGCGGCCATTTCGCCGAGGCTCGTCATCAGGAAGTAGACCATCAGGCCGATCAGCATGTACGCGACGATCGCGCCGCCGGGGCCGGCCTGGGAAATCGATGCACCGGACGCGACGAACAGGCCCGTGCCGATCGAGCCGCCGATGGCGATCATCCGCAGATGGCGCGCCTGCAGGCTGCGGTGAAGGGCCGGCGTTGCGGGGCGCGAGCCGGGTGGAGGGGAGGAATCGGGGCGGGCATCTGAATGCATGGGCGGTGCTGGGCACTGTCTCCGGGATTGTTTTTTGGCCGCGAAACGCAACGCGTCGCCGGCCGCCGGCCGGACGGCGACGGTGCCGCGCAGCCCGGATCGGACGAACCGGGGGCACGATGCGAGTCGCGTTCGTCTGTCGTCCAGCCGCGTTTTGCGCGGCCGTCGTCGCGCCGGGTGCGGTGCACTGCGACGCGCCCAGATTGTGGGCGGCCGGGGCACGCGCGGCAAACGATATTTCCGCACAGGTTAATGCGGCTTAGTCATCAAGTTGCGGCGCGGGGCAACGCAGCGGCCGGCCCGGTCAAGGGCTTGGGACAAGTCTCATGCCGTTGCGGAAAGTGGGGGATTCGTCGAGTCGGGGTGTTGCGCTTTCGGAATGAAGTCGTGAGTTAATATCAATAGCGGGCCGACTTGTGGCCGTCGACAATGTGGCTCATGGATCGTGCCTCGCGAGGCGAGGGCGTGCCGGCCGGCCGGGGCTTTCGGCGGCGGCGCGCGGGCGATGCGCCATGCGGCGCGTCGGGCCGGCCGAGGCGCGCATCCGCTTGCACTAGGTGCGCGAACGCGCTCCAATCGAATCACGCGGGCGGCGTTGCCGCCGCACCGATCAATCTGTCCCTGAAGAGGAAGTGATGCAATTCAACGACATTCTTGCTGCGCTCGACATCGATCTCGCCCAGTGGAAAGGCAATGCGCTGACCGCGCGTTCGCCGCTCGACGGCGCGACGCTCGCGACGCTGGCGGTCGACTCGCCCGCCGACGCCGAGCGCAAGATCGACGCCGCGCACGACGCATTCCTCAAGTGGCGCACGGTGCCGGCGCCGGTGCGCGGCGAGTTCGTGCGCGTGTTCGGCAACGTACTCCGTGAGCACAAGGCCGAACTGGGCCGCCTCGTCACGCTCGAAGCCGGCAAGATCACGTCGGAAGGCCTCGGCGAAGTGCAGGAAATGATCGACATCTGCGATTTCGCGGTTGGCCTGTCGCGCCAGCTTTACGGCCTGACGATCGCGTCCGAGCGCCCGGGCCACCGGATGATGGAAACGTGGCACCCGATCGGCGTGTGCGGCGTGATCTCGGCGTTCAACTTCCCGGTCGCGGTGTGGGCGTGGAATGCGGCGCTCGCGTTCGTGTGCGGCGATTCGGTCGTGTGGAAGCCGTCGGAGAAGACGCCGCTCACCGCGATTGCGTGCCACGTGCTGCTCGAGAAGGCGATCCGCGAATTCGAGAAGACCCATCCGGGCGTCGCGCCGGAGGGCCTGAGCCAGCTGGTGCTCGGCATGCGCGATGTCGGCGAGGTGCTGACGTCGTCGAAGAAGGTGCCGGTCGTCAGCGCGACGGGCAGCGTGCGGATGGGCCAGGAAGTCGCGAAGGTGCTGAGCCAGCGTCTCGCGCGCGGCATCCTCGAGCTCGGCGGCAACAACGGGATGATCGTTGCGCCGAGCGCCGATCTCGACCTCGTGGTGCGCGCGGTCACGTTCGCGGCCGTCGGCACGGCCGGCCAGCGCTGCACGACGCTGCGCCGCCTGATCGTGCATCGCAGCCTGGTCGAGCAACTGCTGCCGCGCATCGAGAAGGCCTATGTGTCGGTGAAGGTCGGCAACCCGCTTGAAGAAGGCACGCTCGTCGGCCCGCTGGTCGATCGCGCGTCGTTCGACGCGATGCAGAAGGCGCTGGCCGATGCACGCGAGCAGGGCGGCGAAGTGAAGGGCGGCGAGCGCGTCGACGTCGGTCACGCGGATGCGTACTACGTGCGTCCGGCCATCGTGCGGATGCCGAAGCAATCGGCGGTGGTCGAGCGCGAAACGTTCGCGCCGATCCTGTACGTGATGATCTACGACAACTTCGACGATGCGATCGAACTGCACAACGCCGTGCCGCAAGGCCTGTCGTCGGCGATCTTCACGAACGACATGCGAGAGGCCGAGCAGTTCATGTCGGCGGCGGGCAGCGATTGCGGGATCGTCAACGTGAACATCGGCACGAGCGGCGCGGAGATCGGCGGCGCGTTCGGCGGCGAGAAGGAAACGGGCGGCGGCCGCGAGTCGGGTTCGGATGCGTGGAAGGCGTACATGCGCCGTGCGACGAACACGATCAACTACAGCCGTCAGCTGCCGCTGGCGCAAGGGGTGAAGTTCGACGTGTGATGCGGGGCGCCCGCGAGGGTGCCTTGACGTTCGAATCGTTCGAATCGTTCGAATGACAAGGGCCGGTTGCCGCGGAAGCGGTAACCGGCCCTTGTCGTTTTCGGTGATGCGTGCCGCTGCGAAGATCGATCGGAGTGCGCCCGCTGGTTGACTTACGGCTCATGCCGCGTGGAACCGTCGGCCGCCGGCATGTTCTGCACGACCAGCATCTGCGGCGTCGACAGCGTGATCTGCGCCGCGCGCAACTGCTTCAGGATCTCGAACAGCAGGTCGCTCTTCGTCGAGCTCGCGATCCGCGGGCTCGACACGTAGCCGGTCACGCTCAGCGTGATCCCGTCAGGCGTCAGCTGGCTGAACGTGACCGACGGCGCCGGCTTGTCGAGAATCGCCGGGTGTTCGCGATACGCATCGAGCAGCAGGTCGCGCACCTGCTCGGGATCGGTGTTCAGCGGGAACGTCAGCATCAGCGTCGCGACGCCCTGCGTGCTGTTGCCCATCGTCACGTTGCGCACGTTCTGCGAGATCAGCTGCGAGTTCGGCACGATCACGGTCGAGCGGTCGGTGAGCTGGATCTCGGTCGCACGGACGTTGATGCGGCGGATGTCGCCTTCGACGCCCGCGATGCTGACCATGTCGCCGACCTTCACCGGCCGCTCGGTCAGCAGGATCAGCCCCGACACGAAGTTCTTCACGATCTCCTGCAGGCCGAAACCGATACCGACCGACAGCGCACTGACGATCCACGCGAGATTGCTCCACCTGACGCCGAGCAGCCCCAGCGTCATCAGCACGAGCAGCACGTAGCCGACGTTGGCGAACAGCGTGACCAGCGATACGCGCATCCCCGGATCCATGCCGAGTGCCGGCATGAATTCGTTGTCGAGCCAGCGGCGCACCGAGCGCAGCAGGTAGAAGCCGATCGCGAACCCGATTCCCGCGTTCATGATCCGGTCGGGCATGATGTTCAGGCTCTGCAGCCGCTGGCCGCCGATCATCGCGACCGCGCTGTCGAGCAGGTCGCTCGGCGTCGTGCCGAAACCGCCCGTCAGCAGCGCGATGGCCGCGACCAGCATCAGCAGGCTCGTGCCGAGGCCGGACACGACGGTGTGCGCCTGATCGAGATGCCGGTCGTCGAGCGCGAACAGATGCTTGATCTGCTTGCCGGTCGACAGGTTCACGGAGAACAGGCTTTCGCTCGCGTCGCGCGTCAGTTGGATCAGGATGTAGACGCCGCACAGCACGATCTCGAACCACACGAGCTCGTACGTGATGAAGCGCGCGACCGTGATGTAGCCGATCAGCAGCGCGACCAGCGACACGACGATCGCCAGCGTGACGCCGGCGTGGATCAGCCCCGCGAGCGTCGAGCGTTGCTCGGGCGCTTCGCCGGCGGCCGCGAGCGCGGCGCGCTCGCGGTTCGCGCGCAGCAGCGATGCACCGACGGTCAGCGTGACGACCAGCGAGACGATGCCGCGGCCGAACAGCGTGACGGACAGGCTCGTATCGACGATCCGGTTGATCGATTCGAGCGTGCCGGACATCAGCAGCAGCGCGGCCAGCACGCCGGGGAACGGCCTCATCGCGAGCGCGACGGGATCGGCGAGCGCCGGCAGCCGCCACGACGGATGCTTCGTGCAGAGCAGCGCGCGGCCGAGGCCGGCGATCAGCGCACAGGTCACGGCGAGCTTCGCGAACTGGTCCCACAGATCGCCCATCGATGGCGTGAGCTCGTAGTGACGGGCGAGCGCGAGATAGAGGATCTGGACGGCGACCGCGGTAGCCAGCAGCGTCGAGAACGCCGTCGCCAGCGCCAGTGCGCTGCGCCGCAGCCGGGTGGGCGGCAGGCGGTTCAGGCAGACCCACGCGAGCCCGCGTTCGAGGACGCGGCGGCCGCCGAGCCAGGCGGCGAGCGCGGCGATCATCAGCAGCGTGGTGAGTGCGCGCTGTCCCGGTGTCCACGACGAACGCAGCATGTCGCGCAGTTCGTCGTTGAAGTCCTCGAGGCGCTGGACATCGTCCGGCGACAGATGGAACAGCGGCAGCCAGAACTGCGCGCCGAAGATGCTGCCCGAACGGAACGCGAGCTGGTTCTTCAGCAGGCGGCGGTGCAGCTTCGCGAACTGGTCGTTCAGGTTCGCGAGGTTGGTCTTCTGGTCGGCCGCCTGCTTTTGCGCCGCTTCGATCTGCGTCTTGCGTGCGTTCAGCGTCGCCCGCTGTTGCGCGACTGCGGGCGTTTCGGGTGATGCGCCAGGGGCCGGCGGCGGGCCGAGCACGTCGAGCTGCGCCTGGACTTGCGTGCGCTGCGGTGCGAGCTGGCTCTGCAGCTTGTCGACGTCGGCGCTCAATTCCTGGGTCGCGTCGCCGAGATCGTCGAGTTCCTTGCTGTTGGTCGCGTTCGACGTCTGCTGCTTGATGCGGTCCTGTTGCACCTGCATCTGCTTGAGCTGCGCAACCGCGTCGCTCAACGAAATGGTCGGCACCGGGACGCCGACGCCGCTCGCAGTCGGCGCGGATGCGGCAGCCGGAAACGCCGACGCGGTCGCGAGCACCGCGAACTGCAGCAGTGCGAACAGCGCGATTCGGCGTGCGTACGTGGATAGTCGTTGCATGGATATGGAATGCTTACGTTTTGCCGACAGTGCCGGGCGCCGAAAGGTGCCCGGAAGCCGGGAGTTGGCCCGGTAGCATGTTACCGGGGTGTGGCGGCCGAGGTGACGCCGGACGTGCTCCTTGCCTGCCGTGTCCCGGGGGCCTGCGCGGGCAGGGCGATGGCCCTGCGGGCCCTTGCCGGCGGGGCCGTGCCGGTCGCGGTCGCGGTCCGCCAGCGGAATATCGCGATGCCGGAAAAACCTTACAGATCCGACAGACCGTTACGCAATTTACATATTTTCCGGCGCGAAAGTGGGGTGTCTGAACGGATTTCCCCACGCCGCGCCGCCCACGCGGCGTGCCGGTACAATGCAGCGAATCGCCCGACGGCGACCCGCTGCCGCCGGACAACAACACACGACACGATCAGGAGACACGACCAAGATGGTCTCAACGGACAGCTTTCCACAGGCAGCCGCCTCGTCCTCTTCCATCGACGCCGGCTCGATTTCAGCCCGCCTCGACCGCCTGCCGCCCACGCGCACCGTCTGGAAGCTCGTCGTGCTGCTGAGCCTCGGCTTCTTCTTCGAACTCTACGATCTGCTGTACAGCGGCTACGTCGCGCCGGGCCTCGTGAAAAGCGGGATCCTGTCCGCCACGACGCATGGCCTGTTCGGCACCACGGGCGTCGCGAGCTTCATCGCCGCGCTGTTCTCCGGCCTCTTCATCGGCACGATCGCATGCGGCTTCCTCGCGGACCGCTTCGGCCGTCGCGCGATCTTCACGTGGTCGCTGCTGTGGTACACGGCCGCCAACGTCGTGATGGCATTCCAGGACACGGCAGCCGGGCTGAACTTCTGGCGCTTCGTCGTCGGTCTCGGCCTCGGCGTCGAGATGGTCACGATCGGCACGTACATCTCCGAGCTCGTGCCGAAGCAGATTCGCGGCCGCGCGTTCGCATGCGAGCAGGCGGTCGGGTTCGTCGCGGTGCCGGTGGTCGCGTTCCTCGCGTACCTGCTCGTGCCGCACGCGCCGCTCGGCCTCGACGGCTGGCGCTGGGTCGTGCTGATCGGCGCGCACGGCGCGCTGTTCGTGTGGTGGATTCGCCGCGAATTGCCCGAGAGCCCGCGCTGGCTCGCGCAGCAGGGCCGCGTCGACGAAGCCGAACGCATCATGCGCGCGCTCGAGGCGAAGGTCGAAGCCGAATACGGCCGGCCGCTACCCCCGCCCGCGCCGGCCGAGCCGGTGCCGCCGCGCGGCAGCTTCCGCGACATGTGGGTGCCGCCGTATCGCAGCCGCACGATCATGATGACGATCTTCAACGTGTTCCAGACGGTCGGCTTCTACGGCTTCGCGAACTGGGTGCCGACGCTGCTGATCAAGCAGGGCATCACGATCACGTCGAGCCTCATGTATTCGAGCGTGATCGCGCTCGCGGCGCCGCTCGGTCCGCTGATCGGCCTCGTGATCGCCGACCGCTTCGAGCGCAAGTCGGTGATCGTCGCGATGGCGGCGGCGATCGTCGTCTGCGGGCTGCTGTTCAGCCAGACGACGGCGGGCGCGTTCCTGATCGTGCTGGGCATCGGTCTCACGCTCGCGAGCAACATCATGTCGTACAGCTTTCATGCGTACCAGGCCGAACTGTTCCCGACGTCGATCCGCGCGCGCGCGGTGGGCTTCGTCTATTCGTGGAGCCGCTTCTCGGCGATCTTCTCGTCATTCGTGATCGCGGCTGTGCTGAAGGGCTTCGGCACGTTCGGCGTGTTCGCGTTCATCGCCGGCGCGATGGTGATCGTGATGGCCGCGATCGGGCTCATGGGGCCGCGCACCAAAGGCATCGCGCTCGAAGCCATTTCGAAGTAGGCGCTGGTTGCGTGCCCGCGTGTCGCGTGCGGCACGCGGTGCATTCCCCCAGCGTGATGTTGCCGAAAATGCGCAACATGACAGCCTGCCATGCGGCGGCGACGCAGGCGGCAACGAGTTGAAACAAAGCGTGACGAAGCGCAAAACCGCTGTAAAACCGGGGGTTCGGCCCTGCCGATTCCTGCCTGCGCGGGTAGAATGAAAGACCTGACGACTCATTAGCCGCCATCGGACCGAACGCGTTGCACTGCGAACGGCTCCACCGCGAAGGGGCGTCGGCGCTGGGTGTACGCGATTGCCTCCGGCGTGTCGATGGCTCGTGCGGAAGATGCGCCGTTCGCAACGTGCGGCGGCCCGATCGGCCGATGGCTTCGATCGTATGACGTTTTCCGACCAGACGCGGCGGTTGCCCAAGCCGCGTTGCCGTACCCTCGCAGTCGCCCTATCCGTGTGGCTCGCGGCCGCTCTCCCGATCTCCGTTCTTGTCGAGCGGCCAGCGTTTGCCGCGGCCGATGTGCCGTCGTCCGCTGCTACGTCGTCCTCATCAACTGCATCGCCTGCGCGTCCGGCTTCGTCGGCGCATGTGTCGTCTGGGGCTGCGCCGTCATCCGCGGCTTCTGCCGCGCATCATGCATCGTCCGCCAGCGGCGCATCGGCGGCTTCCGCCGCGTCAACCGCGGCGCCGGCATCGGCGGCGTCGCCCGCATCGCCAGCGTCAGCGGCTTCCGGCACGCCGGCGAGCGAAGCCGAGGCTCCCGTGCCGACGCCGCCGCGCCGGCACCCGCCGCTGTCGGCCGACGAAGCGAAGAACGCGACCGCGCGTGCGATCGACATGCGCAAGCGCTTCACGCAGGAAGTCACGCGGCGCCTGAACGTGCCCGCGAACGAACAGCGCGCGTACGGCGACCGCCTGCAGAAGGCCCTCGCCGATGCGGACCTCGGCGACCTGGCCGGCGAGTACGTCGCGATGGTCGACCGCGCGCCGAACGTGCAGGCGCTGTTCATCTACTTTCGCGCGACGCCGGCCAATCCGTGGCTGATGCTCGGCGCGTCGCCGGTCGGCACCGGCTGGCCCGGCAAGTACGATCACTTTCTGACGCCGCTCGGCGTGTTCCATCATTCGCCCGACAACATGGACTTCCGCGCGGAAGGCACGACCAACGACAACGGCATTCGCGGCTACGGCAAGCGCGACATGCGCATCTACGACTTCGGCTGGGTGGACGGCGAGCGTGGCTGGGGCAAGGGCGGCAAGTCGCCGATGCGTTTCCAGATGCACGCGACCGACCCCGATCGCCTCGAGCCGCTGCTCGGCATCCGGCACTCGAAAGGCTGTGTGCGGATTCCGGCTTCGCTGAACACGTTCTTCGACCGCCACGGCATTCTCGACGACGACTACCAGGCACGCGTCGAAGCCGGCAAGTCGCTTTGGGTGCTGCGTCACGATCGCGACATCACGCCGATCGCCGGCCGCTATCTGGTCGTGATCGACAGCGCGCGCAAGACCCGCCCGGCCTGGTCGCCGGCGCCGGGGCGTAGCGCGTGGTCGAAGCTGCCGAAGAGCGGCGACACGGCGGACTGACGGCGGCTGGGCCGCCGGGGCGGGAACGTGGGTCGACGATGCGACGAAGGCCCCTTTTTCGCGGAAAGTTCTCCGCCGCCCCGAATCGAGCGTTGCCGGGAACTTCCGCGGGTGCTAGTGCGAGAACCCGGACGCCGTTTCGCTGAGACTCTTGCCTTTGGTTTCGGGGGCAAGCCATTGCGATACGCCGGCACCGACCGCCGCGATGCCGGCCGCGATCAGGATGGTCACCGAGGGCCCGAGATTGGCCATCGACCAGGGCATCAGGAACGTGCCGAGCCCGGCCCCGATCCGGCTGAAGGCGGCGGCAAAGCCCGTCCCGATCCCGCGGATTTCGGTTGGGAACACCTCGCCAGGATAGATGCAGGTCAGCGTGCCGCACCCGGCGTTGAAGAACGAGAATGCGAGGAACAGGCCTAGCACGACCACCCCAGGCGCATTTGCCCATATGCCGAGAATCGCGAGGATTACGGTGATGATCCACTGGGGCGGTACCGTCAGGACACGGCGCCCCGCCTTGTCGATCAACAGAACCGTGGCCACACTGCCGGCCAATGCAACCGCGGACAGCCCGACCCCGCCGGCGAGCCCCCCGCCGAGGCCGAATTTCTGCAGTACGGTGTCGGCGAACGTGGCGATCGCGAAGTACGGCGTCACGACGCAAAAAAAGAACAGCGAAACGAACAGCGTGACTCGCCAATACTGACGGGAGAACAACATCGCGAAACCTCCTCCCGAGTGAGCAACTTCGTGCTCAACGTCGGCCATGTCGGAGGCGCTATCCATATATCGACGCGCGACGGAACGGGCCTGCTCGGTACGGCGCTTGCTCCACAGCCAGCGAGGCGATTCAGGCATGCCGATCCGGCCGAGGAACAAGGCTACCGCGATGAACGTACTTGTGCCGAGGATGTTCCGCCATCCGAGGTGGGTATACCGATCCAGCAGATAACCCACGACGAAGGCGAACATGAAGCCGGCGTACCAGGCGATGAGGGTCAAGCCCATCAGCCGTCCCCGGATTCGGGATGGGGAGAATTCCGACAGCAGTGGCCAACCCACGGAGTATTCCGCACCGATCGCGATACCCATCAGCAGCCGCACCACGAACAGCTGCAGCGGTAACGAGATGAAGAACTGCGTGGAGCCGACGAAGAACTGCATGAACGACGCGACCACGAACAAGCCCATGTCGATCAGGAACAATGGTTTGCGGCCGAACTTGTCTCCGGCCCATCCGCCCAACGGCGAGCCGATGAGGATTCCGAACAACGCGCCGGCCGCGATCAGCCCCTCCCAGACCGGCGATATGGCGAGATCGGCGGTCATCTTGCCGGACACCGGGCCGACGATCCCGAGGATATAGCCGTCCAGAAACGTACCGCCGGTTAGAACCATGATCATCCTGATCATGAAGCGTCGTTTGAATGCCGAGGACGTCTCATCCCCAGGCGCTACGGTGGAAACAGCAACTTCCTTCTCTAACGAAGTCATACGTATCTCCTTTTTTGCGACATGCACAAGCACTCTTTCGAGCGTGACGGTGATATAGCGTTGACTCGGCGTGTGAGCGCCAGTCGTTTTGGGCGCGCAGTAGCGCCGCATCCTGCGGTCGGCGGTCCATGCCGACTGCGCGGCGTCGAGTCTATGGGCGGGATGAGCGTCGAGCTTTCACGCTTGCGTCCGGAAAACAGTCGTAAACGACACCTGGCGCGTACGTTCTATTTCATGTCGGGAGGAGACAAGTGAGCGCCCCATGCCCGGGGCGCCTTTCTTTGTTCCGGGTGCTCTGACTCGCCGGAATCGGTTCGGCTCGTTCTTCGAACGGTTTCGCGACGGCTTTTAAATGGTTCATCGCAGAAGACCGTGGAGGGTTTGAAGGCAATTGCGCAATCTGCCGCCCCGGCTATTGGTTGGCGCGGGTGGAATGGCGGGAAGGGGCGCACAGTCAAATTGAGCGACAGGATGCGCTTGCGCGTACGCGTGGTCGAGCCGGGCTGGTCGACGATCCGCTAGGGACGAGTTTGGGCTGCATAAGGGCCATCGCTACGCCACGGTGGTGGTCGGTCCCATCGGCAGTCAGGTGCCATGGATCGGGCCGAGACGCGCTCGCGAGGCGGCCCGATCCATGGATCAGGCCAATCGGTTGCGCCATGGCCGGCAGGCCCGGAATTTAGCTTCGTCGTACTAAACCGATTTATATCGAATGATCGAATGTCGATCAGACTGACGTAGCGATGCGCCAGCCTCTCGCCGAAGTACCCGGCGGCATTCGAGCCATGCACGACTGCCGCCGGACCAATCAGATGCGGAGATTCATCGGCCGCCCGACTTCGGGCAACGTTGTGCCGCAGGTGCGCGCGGGCTTCATCGTGCCACCGCCGGGAGTCGACAACGCGATCTCAGCAGAGCGGATCGTCCGCGAGGTTTGTATTCCAGATATCGCGTGCATACTCCGCAATGGTCCGGTCGGACGAAAACGCACCCATGTTCGCGACGTTGGCGATGGCCTTCGCCGTCCACGCGCCGGTGTCGCGGTACGCCGAATCGACGTTATCCTGTGCCGCGACATAGCTTTCGTAATCGGCCAGCAACAGGTAATGGTCTCCCCAGTTGACGAGCGCATCGAAGATCGAATGGAAGCGCGTCGGATCGTCGGGCGAGAAATGACCGTCCCGGATCTGTTCCAGCGCGAGCTTCAGTTCGGCATTTCGATCGTAGTAGCCGAGCGGGTGATAACCATGCGCACGGATCGTGTCGATTTCGGTCGCGGTATGGCCGAAGATGAAGATGTTGTTCGCACCGACTTTCTCGCGAATTTCGACATTGGCGCCGTCCAGCGTGCCGATCGTCAGCGCACCGTTCAGTGCGAATTTCATGTTGCCGGTGCCGGACGCCTCCGTGCCGGCGGTGGAGATCTGTTCGGACAGGTCGGCGGCGGGAATGATCAGCTCCGCGAGGCTGACGCTGTAGTTCGGAATGAACACCACTTTCAGGCGATCGCCGATACGGGGATCGTTGTTCACCTTGGCCGCGACAGCGTTGATGACGTGAATGATCTGCTTGGCCATGTGGTATGCGGACGCGGCCTTCCCCGCGAAGATGACGGTGCGCGGTACCCAGTCGGCATCCGGCTCGGCAAGGATCCGGTTGTAGCGGGTGATGACGTGCAGCAGGTTCAGCAACTGGCGTTTGTATTCGTGGATACGCTTGACCTGGACGTCGAACAGCGACGCGGGGTTGATCTCCAGCCCCAGATGCTTGCCGATCCAGTCCGCCAGGCGGCGCTTGTTGTCGAGCTTGGCGGCGCGGAACGCAGTTGCAAACGCGGTGTCGCCGGCGAGATCCTCGATGGCCTTCAACCGGTCGAGCCGGCGCCGCCAGTCGCGCCCGATTCGGCTGTCGATCAGTGCCGACAGCGACGGATTGGCCTGCGACAGCCAGCGCCGCGGCGTGACGCCGTTGGTCTTGTTGTTGAATCGCTCGGGAAACACGCGGGCGAAGTCGGCGAAGATCGACTGCTTCATCAGTTCGGAATGCAGTTGCGACACGCCGTTGACCTTGTGGCTTGCGACGACCGCCAGATAGGCCATGCGTACGCGCCGCTCGCCGTGTTCGTCGACTAGCGACAGGCGGCGCATCAGATCGACATCGGCACCGAATCGCGCCGTGACCTGCGCAAGCATCTCGGCGTTGATTTCGAAGATGATCTTCAGGTGGCGCGGTAGCACGCGGCCGAGCATGTCCACGGGCCAGGTCTCGAGTGCTTCATGCATCAGGGTATGGTTCGTGTACGAGAACACGCGCTGGGTCAGCGCCCATGCGCGGCGCCACGGCACATCGTGCTCGTCGACCAGGATCCGCATCAGCTCCGGAATGGCGAGTACCGGATGCGTGTCGTTGAGATGGATTGCGACGCGCTCGGGCAACTTGTCGAAATCGGTATGGTTCGACAAGTAGCGGCGGACCAGATCCTGCAGGCTCGCCGATACGAAGAAATATTCCTGCCTGAGCCGGAGTTCGAGCCCGGCAGACGTGGAATCGTCGGGATAGAGCACGCGCGATACGTTTTCCGAGTGATTCTTGTTTTCGACTGCGTCGAAGTAATTGCCGCGATTGAAGGCGGCCAGATTGATCTCGTCGCTTGCCCTGGCGGACCAGAGGCGCAGCGTATTGGTCGCTTCGGTCGCGTAGCCGGGCACGATCGTGTCGTAGGCCATTGCCAGCACATCCTTGGTGTCCAGCCAGCGCGTGCGGTCGCCTTCCTGTTCGACGCGGCCGCCGAACCGCACCTGGTATTGAACCTCGGGGCGGGGGAACTCCCAAGGGTTGCCGTCGACCAGCCAGTAGTCGGGGCTTTCGACCTGCTTGCCGTCGATGATCTGCTGCCTGAACATCCCGTAGTCGTAGCGGATCCCGTAGCCGAAGCCCGGCACGCCGAGCGTGGCCATCGAATCCAGGAAGCATGCGGCAAGCCGGCCGAGGCCGCCATTGCCCAGTGCGGCGTCGTGTTCGAAATCGGCGATCCGGCCGAAGTCGACGTCAAGTTCGGCCAGCGCCTGCTTCACATTGGCATGGATGTCGAGGGCGAGCAGCGCATTGGTAAAGCTCCGGCCAATCAGGAATTCCATCGACAGGTAATACACGCGCTTCACGTCCTGCGCGTACTGGGCACGCGTGGTTCGCATCCAGCGTTCGACCAGGCGGTCGCGGACGGCGAGCGCGGTGGCCT
Source organism: Burkholderia ambifaria (assembly GCF_001443045.1). Taxonomy (GTDB): domain Bacteria; phylum Pseudomonadota; class Gammaproteobacteria; order Burkholderiales; family Burkholderiaceae; genus Burkholderia; species Burkholderia ambifaria_A. The sequence goes on from NZ_LKPJ01000041.1 coordinate 41,389, forward strand.
GCAGCCAGTCTTGCGGGCGCGCGGTGACAGGGTCCTTGCCGACCGCATAGATCAGCTTGTTGGAGATCGAGTGCTTGAGCGCGGTGACGTCGCTCGACAGCTTGTCGTACTTGAATTCGTTGAGGTTCATGGCGTGCTCATGTGATTGATGCAGCGGGGCCGTGTCACGGGGCGCGGCCGCCTGCGTGCCTGATGCGCGGATCACGCGGTCAAGCGAGGTTCTGATAGATCGACAGGAATTGCGCGGCAGTACGATCCCAGCCGAAGTCTTGCCGCATCGCGGCCTTCTGCACCTGCTTCCAGTCCGCCTTGCGACCGAATAGCGCGAACACGCGGCGGATCGCGGCGTCGAGATCCGCCGCGTCGAATCGGTCGAACACGAAGCCGGTCGCCGTTGCGTCCGCGATGTTTTCGAGCGAACAGTCCACCACGGTATCCGCGAGGCCGCCGACCCGCCGGACGAGCGGCAGCGTGCCGTATTTCAGGCCGTAGAGTTGCGTAAGGCCGCAAGGCTCGAAACGCGACGGCACGACGATCACGTCGCTGCCGGCGACGATGCGATGCGACATGGCTTCGTCATAGCCGATCGTGACAGCCACGGAGCCGGGATGCGCCGCAGCCATTTCGCGGAACGCCCGCTCCAATTCGGCGTCGCCGCTGCCGAGCAGCACGAGCTGCCCGCCGCGACGCACCAGTTCGGGCAATGCGGCGAGCATCAGTGGCAGACCTTTCTGTTCGGTCAGGCGGCTCACGATGCCGAACAGCGGCGCGGTCGTCTGGACGGCAAGCCCGACTTCCTGCTGCAGCGCGGCCTTGCACTTGAGTTTGCCGGGCAACGAGGACGACGCGGCCGACCCGGTCGGTGCGTAGGTCGCGGCGATGAGCGGGTCGGTGGCCGGGTTCCAGACCGATTCGTCCACACCATTCAGGATGCCGGATAGATTGCCGGCGCGTTGCAGGAGCAAGCCGTGCAGTCCACAGCCCTGTTCGACCGACTGGATTTCGCTCGCATAGGTCGGGCTGACAGTCGTGATCCGATCGGCGTAGTAAAGGCCGGCTTTCAGGAACGACACCTGGCCGTAGAACTCGAGTCCGTTGACGTCGAAGAATGCGCCCGGCAGGTCCAGCTCGCCGAACGTATGGGCGGGAAATACTCCCTGATACGCGAGGTTGTGCACGGTGAGCACGCTCGTTGCGGCGCGGTGTCCCGTGGCCAGTTCAGCGGCTCGCAGATAGGCCGGTGCGAGGCCGGCATGCCAGTCGTGGCAGTGCACGACGTTCGGGCGCCAGAACGCGTCGAGCCCGTGCGCGACGCGCGCGGCCACCCAGCCGAGCAGCGCGAAGCGGCGGTGATTGTCGCCGTACGGATGCTTGTCGGCGTCGGCATACGGCCCGCCGGGCCGATCGTACAGCCCGGGCGCGTCGACCATATAGATCGCGACGTCGCTGTCGGGCAGCAGGCCGTGATACAGGCGGATTTCGCCGCTCCCGGCCCACGACGGCAGTTCGGCGACGAGCTGGCGGTTCCGGATGCCGTCGCGAAACGCCGGAAAGCCGGGTACCAGCAGGCGCGCATCGCAGCCTGTTGCGGCCTGTGCAGCTGGCAGCGCCCCGGTCACGTCGGCGAGGCCGCCGGTTTTCAGCAGTGGGTAGACTTCCGTGCAAACGTGTAACACGCGCATGATGGTTCCTCTTGGATGGGTTTGCCCGGCGCATTGGGTTGCGCGACGACGCATCACAGGTTTTTCAGCATGTTTTTCGTCACCAGCACCACGCCGCCTTCGGTACGGTGAAAGCGTCGGGCGTCGAGTTCGGCGTCTTCGCCGATCACGGTGCCTTCGGGAATCTGGCAGCCGCGATCGATGACGACCTTGCTGAGCCGGCAGTTCGCGCCGATATCGGCGCCGGGGAGGATGACGGCCTGGTCGATCGTGCAGAACGAATGGACGCGGACGTTCGAAAACAGCACCGAGTTGGAGACGTGGGAGCCGGACACGATGCACCCGCCCGACACCAGCGTGTTGAAGGCCATGCCCGACTGGCCATCCTGGTCGTGCACGAACTTCGCTGGCGGAAGCTGTTCCTGGTGTGTCCAGATCGGCCAGTCGCTGTCATAGATATTGAGTTCCGGCGTGGTCGACGCGAGATCGAGGTTCGCGGCCCAGAACGCATCCACCGTGCCGACGTCGCGCCAGTAGGGCGCCTCGCGGCTGGCTGCAGGAATGCACGACAGATTGAGCGGATGGGCGACCGCGCTGCCGTCGGCGACGACACGCGGAATGATGTCCTTGCCGAAGTCGTGGCTCGACTCGGTATTCGCCAGGTCTTCCTCGAGGAGCCGGTACAGATACTGTGCATCGAACACATAGATGCCCATGCTCGCGAGCGCCACGTCGGGCTTGCCGGGCATCGCGGGCGGATCGGCGGGCTTTTCCACAAACGCGTCGATCTTGCGCGTTGTGTTGACTGCCATCACACCGAATGCAGTCGCCTCCGCCCGTGGAACCTCGATGCAGCCGACCGTGCAGCCTGCGCCGGATTCGACGTGATCGAGCAACATCTGCGAGTAGTCCATCTTGTAGATGTGGTCGCCGGCGAGTACCAGCACGTACTCGGGTGCATACGAGCGGATGATGTCGAGATTCTGAAAGACAGCGTCCGCGGTGCCGCGATACCAGTGCTCCTCCCCCACGCGCTGCTGGGCCGGCAGCAGATCGACGAATTCGTTCATCTCGCCGCGCAGGAAGCTCCAGCCGCGCTGCAGGTGGCGCAGCAGCGAATGCGACTTGTACTGCGTCACGACGGCGATGCGGCGAAGGCCGGAGTTGACGCAGTTCGACAGCACGAAATCGACGATGCGGAATTTCCCGCCGAAGTAGACGGCGGGTTTCACGCGCTGGTCAGTCAGCTGATGCAGGCGCGAGCCGCGCCCGCCAGCGAGCACGAGTGCGATGGTACGGTTCCCTAACTGCCGGGCGCTGATGGTGCTGTCGATGGTCTCGTTCATTTTAGCTCTCCTAATCCTTGTCTCGGGATAGTTATTGACGGAATGTGCTGTACGACGACGGGTTCAGGTTACGACTGTCGGTGTGCTCCTTCCGGTACGCGTCATGATTTCGGCGACGCCATTGGCGATTTCGATCAGGCCGGCGAGCGCCTGCTGGGTGGGAACGTCGTGGTTCGCGCAATCGGGCTCGAATTTCTCGAGGTAGATTCGCAGGGTGGCGCCGTCGGTTCCTGTTCCGGATAGACGGAATACCACCCGCGAGCCGTCGGTGAACACGAGGCGGATGCCTTGTCGGCGCGAAACCGAGCCGTCTACAGGATCCGTATACGCAAAATCATCGGCCGTCGAGACCGTATAGCTGCCGAGGTTTCGGCCCGGCAAGCCGGGCAGCTTGCCGCGCAGGTTCTCCATCAGATCGCCGGCCGCCTTGCTGTCGAGCGCGTCGTAGTCGTGCCGCGAGTAGAAATTGCGACCGAAGCTCGCCCAGTGTTCGCGCACCAGCGTCTCGACGGACTTTCCCGTGACGGCCAGGATGTTCAGCCAGAACAGCACGGCCCACACACCGTCCTTCTCGCGGATGTGGTCCGAGCCGGTGCCGTAGCTCTCTTCGCCGCATAAGGTCGCCATGCCGGCGTCGAGCAGGTTGCCGAAGAATTTCCAGCCGGTCGGCGTTTCGTAGCAGCGCACGCCCAGTTCGGCCGCGACGCGGTCGACCGCCGTCGAAGTCGGCATCGAGCGTGCGATGCCTTTGAGCCCCTGACGATAGCCGGGAGCGAGCGTCGCATGAGCGGCGAGGATGGCGAGGCTGTCCGACGGCGTGACCGGGAACCCGCGCCCGACGATCATGTTGCGATCGGCATCGCCGTCCGAGGCCGCGCCGAAATCGGGTGCGGCTTCGCCGCTCATGCAAGCGATGAGGTCCGCGGCGTTCACGGGGTTGGGGTCGGGATGAAGGCCGCCGAAATCCTCGCGCGGTTCGCCGCAGACCACCGTGCCGGCCGGGGCGCCGAGCCCATCCTCGAGAATCGCCTTCGCATACGGGCCGGCGATTGCGTTCATTGCATCGAAGCGCATCGTGAAGCCGCGTGCGAACAGTGCACGGATCGCGTCGAAATCGAACAGGTCGCGCATCAGTTCGGCATGGTCGGCGACCGGGTCGATGACTTCCACCGACGTGTCTTCCATTTGCGATTCGCCGAGCACATCGAGGTCGATGTCGGGCGCGTCGCTGATCCGGTACGTGCTGATCACCGTCGTCCTCGCGTAGATCGCGTCGGTCACGCCCTCGGGGGCGGGGCCACCGTTGCCGATGTTGTACTTGATGCCGAAATCGCCGTCCGCGCCGCCAGGGTTGTGGCTCGCCGACAGCACAATGCCGCCGTACGCGCGATGCTTGCGTATCGCGGCGCTGATCGCCGGAGTGGAGAACAGGCCGCCACGTCCGACCAGCACCTTGCGGAAGCCGTGCGCAGCGGCCATCTTCACGATGGTCTGGATTGCGATGCGGTTGTGGAATCGACCATCGCCGCCGAGTATCAGGATCTGGCCGCTGCATCCTTCGAGCGAGTCGAAGATCGACTGCACGAAATTCTCGAGATAGCCCGGCTGGCTGAATACGGCTACTCGCTTGCGCAGGCCCGATGTGCCGGGACGCTGGCCGGGAAACGGCTGCGTCGTCAACGTCAGGATTGCCATTCTTTCTCCTCCTTTATGGTTGAAGCGGCTCCGAAGCGCTTTCGGAAGGTCGCATCGGGAAATTGCCGTCCGCTTTCAGTGCACCGGTGCGGTTAGCAGAACCGCGTGCGCCGGCACGGCGACGCACCCGTCGAACGTGCGCGGCGGGGCCGCGGGCTCGGCGCTGTTCAGCAGCGCGCGCCAGGCGCCGGGCGGCAACCTGAACTCGACCGGCTCGGCCGCGGCATTGACGAGCAGCAGGCACGAGTCGCCGTCGTCCGCGCCGGCCAGCCTGATCCCGACGCTGCGGCGCGTGCGGTCGGCCCAGTCGGGCGCGGCCATCGAGGTGCCGTCGGGCTTCAGCCATGCGAGATCCGGTGTGCCATCGACCCGTGGCGCGCCGTCGTACCAAGTCGGGTGACGCAACGCACCGAAGCGCTTTCGCAGTGCGAGCAGCGTGCCGACGTATTCGGCCAGTGCGTGGTCTCCATGCGCCCAGTCGAGCCAGCTGGTCGCGTTATCCTGGCAATAGCCATTGTTGTTGCCGTGCTGCGTGTGACCGATCTCGTCGCCCGCGAGCAGCATCGGCGTGCCTTGGGAAAACACCAGCGTGGCCAGCAGCGCGCGTTTCAGGCGCGCGCGCAGCGTGCGGACGGTTGCGTCGTCGGTCGGCCCTTCCACGCCGCAATTCCAGCTGAAATTGTGCGCATGGCCGTCGCGGTTGCCCTCGCCGTTGGCTTCGTTATGCTTGAGGTCGTAGCTGACCAGATCCTGAAGCGTGAACCCGTCGTGCGCCGTGATGAAGTTCACGCTCGCGCCCGGCACCCGCGTCCCATATCGAAACAGGTCGCTGGAGCCCGCGAAGCGCGTCGCGAATTCGCCGAGCGACGTGTTGCCGCGCAGCCAGAAATCGCGCATCGCATCGCGATAGCAGTCGTTCCATTCGAGCCATTCGTCGGGAAAGTGGCCGAGCTGATAGCCGTCGGGCCCGAGATCCCACGGTTCGGCAATGAGCTTGACGCGCGCGAGCACGGGATCCTGCCGGATCGCGGCGAACAGCGCGGCGTGCGTCGAGAAGTCGCGCGCGCCGCGGCCCAGCAGCGGTGCGAGGTCGAACCGGAAGCCGTCGACGTGCATGTCCGTGACCCAGTAGCGCAGCGAATCCATGACGAGTTGAAGCACGCGGGGCTCGGACAGATCGAGGCTATTGCCGCAACCGGTCCAGTTTTCGTAAAGCGCCTGATTGTCGGGCCGGAGCCGGTAGTAAAGCGCGTTGTCGATGCCGCGCAAGCTCAGCGTCGGCCCGTGCTCGTCGGTTTCGGCGGTGTGGTTGTACACGACGTCGAGTACGACCTCGATGCCGCGTGCATGGAGCGCCTTGACCATGTCGCGGAATTCGCTGATTGGCGTGGTGCCGGCACGGCCGGACCAGTAACGCGATTCCGGCGCAAAAAATGCGATGCTCGAATAACCCCAATAGTTGGAAAGCCCGGCATGCTGGAGCCGCGACTCGTCCGCTCGGTGATGCACGGGAAGCAGGCTGACGGTCGTGATGCCGAGCGACTGCAGGTAGTCGAGCGAGGCAGCGCTCGCGACGCCGGCGTAGCTGCCGCGCATGCGCTTGGGTACGTCCGGGTGCAGTTGCGTGAACCCCTTGACGTGCATCTCGTACAGCACCGTTTCGGCGAGCGGTACGCGCGGCGGCGCGTCGCTTCCCCAGCTGTAGGGCTCGTGCACGACCCGGGCCTTGAGTGCGATGGCGCCATTGTCGAGCGGATCGGCCCGACTCGCGTCGGTGGCGCAAGCGCCGAGAAAGGCCGGCTCGCCGCGATAGCGACCGACGACGCTGCGTGCGTACGGATCGAGCAGCACCTTGTCCGGATTGAAACGATGGCCGGCATCCGGCGCATGGGGCCCGGCGACGCGATAGCCATAGACGAGCCCGGGCTCGGCCGTCTCGAGATAGCCGTGCCAGACACCATGCGTGCGACCCGGCATCGCCATGCGCATGTGCTCCCGGCAACCTTCCGGATCGAACAGGCACAGCTCGACCGCCTCGGCATGCGGGGCAACCAGCGCGAAGTTGACCCCGCAGCCGTCCCAGTGCGCGCCAAGCGGGTAGGGCACGCCGGGAGTCAGAATATCGGCGACTTGCATGGCGTCATCCTTGGAGCTTCAGCATGATCGTCGCGAGCGGCGGAACGACGAGGCTGAGCGAGCAGTCCCGTCCATGCGACGGGATCGCCTCGGTATGGCACTCGCCGTTACCGACGCCGCTTCCGCCGTAGCGCGTGGCGTCGCTGTTGACGATCTCGCGATAGCGTCCCGGCTGCGGCACACCGATTCGGTAGGCATGTCTCGGCACGGGCGTGAAGTTGCAGATCACCAGCACGCATTCGCCGTTGGCGGCTTTCCGGACGAACGAGAACACGGAGTTGTCGCGATCGTCGGCGGCAATCCATTCGAATCCGTGCGCGTCGAAATCGACCTCATGCAGCGCCGGCTCGTGCCGCAGCACCGCGTTCAGGTCGCGCACGAATTGCTGCACGCCGCGATGCAACGGGTACTGGAGCAAATGCCAATCGAGGCTCGCGTTCGCGTTCCACTCGGACGACTGCGCGAACTCGCCGCCCATGAACAGCAGCTTGGCGCCAGGATGACCCCACATGAAACCGTAGTACGCGCGCAGGTTCGCGAAGCGCTGCCATTCGTCGCCGGGCATCCTGGACAGGAGCGAGCCCTTGCCGTGCACGACCTCGTCGTGCGACAGCGGCAGCACGAAGTTCTCGCTGAACGCGTACAACAGGCCGAACGTGAGCTGGTCGTGGTGGTGCTTGCGATGCACCGGATCCTCACGCACGTATCGCAGCGTGTCGTTCATCCAGCCCATGTTCCACTTGTAATGGAAGCCGAGGCCACCCATTTCGAGCGGGCGCGAAACGTTCGGAAAGCTGGTCGACTCCTCAGCCATCGTCACGGCCTCGGGGCGCTCGGCACACACGATCCCGTTCATCCTGCGCAGGAATTCGATTGCTTCGAGGTTTTCCCGCCCGCCGAGATGGTTGGGAATCCATTGATCTTGCGGACGGCTGTAGTCGCGATACAGCATCGATGCCACCGCATCGACCCGCAGTCCGTCCACGCCGAAGCGTTCGATCCAGAACAGCGCGTTGCCGATGAGATAGTTCGCGACTTCGCGGCGGCCGTAGTTGTAGATCAGCGTGTGCCAGTCATGGTGATAGCCTTCGCGCGGATCCGCGTGCTCATACAGGCACGTGCCGTCGAATCGGGCGAGGCCGTGCGAATCGGTCGGAAAATGGCCCGGTACCCAGTCCAGGAGCACACCAATGCCATGTGCGTGTGCCGTGTCGACGAGATGCCGGAAATCGTCGGGCGTGCCGAAGCGCGCGGTGGGCGCATAGAGGCCGGTCGGTTGATAGCCCCACGAACCGTCGAACGGATGCTCGTTTACCGGCATCAGTTCGATGTGGGTGAAGCCCATCTCCTTCACGTACGGAATCAACTGATTGGCCAGCTCCCGATAGCCGAGCCAGCGATCCTGCTGTTCAGGCACACGGCGCCACGAGCCGAGATGGACTTCGTAGATGCTCATCGGCGCGGCCAGCGCATTGGCACGCTCCCGTGCGGGATCGCCCGGGCGGGCAGGCGGCAGGCCATGGATGACCGATGCAGTGCCGGGACGCATCTCGGCGCGAAACGCGAACGGGTCGGACTTGAGCAGCATCTCACCGTCGCGGGTCCTGATTTCGAATTTGTACAGGTCGCCGACGGCCACATGCGGCACGAAGATTTCCCATACGCCGCATTCGCGGCGCAGCCGCATCATGTGGCGACGGCCATCCCAGTTGTTGAAATTGCCGACCACCGACACGCGGCGCGCGTTCGGCGCCCAGACGGCGAAGCGCACGCCGGCCACGTCGTCGATTTCGACCGGATGCGCGCCGAGCGTTTCGTACGGCCGATGGTGGGTGCCTTCTGCCAGCAGCCACGCGTCCAGCTCGCCGACCAGCGGCGGAAAGCGGTAGCTGTCCTCGAGATCCTGCTCGTGCGGGCCCCAGTCGACGCGAAGCCGATACGCGAACGGCCGCCGCCGGCGCGGCACCACGCCGGCGAACAGCGCCGTGCCGTCGACACGCTCGAGTCTCGCCAGATTGCGATCGCTTGCGCGGTCGACAACGCTGACCGCGACCGCGTCCGGCAGGAAGGCGCGCACGGTCACCCGACCGTCGACCAGATGCATCCCGAGCAACGCGAACGGATCGTCATGGTCGCCTGCGATCAGCCTCGCGATAGTTTCCCTTTCCAGCATTCCATCCCCCATGTGTTCCTGCATGACTTCCTTCGTCCGGGCGCCTTCCGTTGCGCAGGCAACGGTGGTGTCTTTGAGTGCGGTGAGCGGCCGCCGCCGGCCGGATGCATGGCTCATGGCATGCGTGCGCCGATCCATCCGGCGTGCGGCATCAGTTCCAGGCAATTGCCGGTCAGTTCGGCACCTGACAGGCCGTGCCCCGCGACGGTTTCGGCGCGTGTTCCGTCCGGCAACGTCCAGCTTTGGCGCGTCGTGCCGAGATTGAAGGCAAGCAGGTAGCGGTCGTCGCCGAGCGTACGCTCGAACACAAGAAGCGGTTCCGGCGTCGCGATGAAGCGGATATCGCCGTCGCGCAGTGCCGGATGCCGCTTTCGCCACGCCAGGAATTCGCGAAAGAACGTCAGGACCGATGCCACGTCACGGTCCTGACGGTCCACCGCGGCGGCCAGGTGTTCCGGCGGCAGCGGCAGCCACGGCTCGACCGGCGAGAAGCCCCCGAACGGCGCGCCGGCCTGCCACGGCATCGGCGTGCGGCAGCCGTCGCGCCCCTTGTATTCCGGCCAGAACGTGATGCCGTAAGGGTCTTGCAGGCGTTCGAACGGGATGTCGGCTTCCGTCAGTGCGAGCTCTTCGCCCTGGTAGACGCAGACGCTGCCGCGCAGCGTCGTCAGCATCGCAAGCACGATCCTGGCGAGTTGAGGCGACGTGTCGCCGTTGCCCCAGCGGGTCATGACACGCGGCACATCGTGATTGCCGGCCGACCAGCAGGCCCAGCCGAGGCCGCCGTGACTGGAGAGCTTGGTCTCCATGCGCTCGACCGTGTCCCGCACGTGTGTGGCGGTGAATTCCGGCGTCAGCAGGTTGAAGCTGTAGGCCATGTGCAGCTTGTCGCCGCCAGCCGTGTAGTGCGCCATGGTCGTGAGCGCGTCATCGTCGCCGACTTCACCGACGCTCGCGGCGCCGTATTCGTCCAGCAGGCTGCGCAGCCGCTTGAGGAACGCGAGATTTTCCGGCTGCGTCTTGTCGTAGCGATGTTGCTGCATCCCATAGGGATTTTCCGGCGGCACGATGAACGTGCCTTGCGCGGCCGCCGGCGGGTTGTCTCGCAGTTGCCGGTCGTGGAAATGGAAGTTGCACGCGTCGAAGCGAAAGCCGTCGACACCACGTTCGAGCCAGAAGCGGACGTTGTCGAGGATCTGGTTCTGGACCGCGGCACAGTGGAAATCGAGATCCGGCTGGCTCGCGAGAAAGTTGTGCAGGTAGTACTGCCGGCGGCGCGGCTCCCACTGCCACGCCGAGCCGCCGAACACGGATTGCCAGTTGTTCGGCGGTGTGCCGTCCGGGCGCGGATCGGCCCACACATACCAGTCGGCATGTGGGTTGTCGCGGCTGCTGCGGCTCGCGACGAACCACGGGTGCTGATCCGACGAGTGGCTCAGCACCTGGTCGATCATGACCTTCAGGCCGAGCGCATGCGCTTTCCCGATCAGACGGTCGAAATCGTCGAGGGTGCCGAAGATCGGATCGACATCGCAGTAGTCCGACACGTCATAGCCGAAATCCTTCATCGGCGAGCGGAAGAACGGCGAAATCCAGATCGCATCCACGCCGAGCGAGTGGATATAGTCGAGCTTGCCGACCAGGCCCGGCAAATCGCCCAGGCCATCGCCGTTGCTGTCGGCAAAGCTACGCGGATACACCTGATAGATGACCCCGCCGCGCCACCATTGATTGGACATATGCGATTCTCCTTGTAGTTTCGTCAAGCGCGAAGTTTCGCGTCGACCTCGTCGGGCGTCGGCGCATACGCGCCGTGCCGTGCGCACGTCAGCGACGCGCACGCGGCGGCGAACCGCAGATGGTCCACCGCCGGTGCATCCGGTCGTGTCAGCAGGCTCGCCATCCAGCCGCCCATGGATGCGTCGCCACACCCCACGGTATCGGCGACGACAGTCGCGAACGCAGGCTGAAACAGGGTGCCGTCCGGCTCGAGCAACTGCATGCCGTCGGTACCACGCGTGACGAGAATGGTGGCCTCGGGTGCCCACGCACGGAGTTGCGCGAGCGCGTCGGCTTCGTCCAGCTCCGGAAACAGCCCGCGCAAGTCCTCGTCGGACACCTTGATGTAGCGCGCGAGCCCCGTCATCTCACGCAGCGTGGCCCGATAGGCTGGCCCCTCCATCTCGTCGCGATAGTTCGGGTCGAACGAAATGCATTTGCCTGCGGCATCGGCCGCGGCGGCAACCTCCAGCAGATGCGCCGCGAGCGGTTGCCGAACGAGGCCGAGCGACCCGAAGTGGACGATCTGTGCCGCTTCCATCCAGCCTGCCGGCAGCGTTTGGGCGTCGAACGCGAGATCGGCGCTGTTGTCGCCGACGAAAAAGTACGCCGGCGGCGATTTCGACGTCACCATGGCGAGGAGCGGCGGGCGTTCGACCTGGCGCATGAAGCGCATGTCGAGCCCGGCCTCCCTGCTCGACGAGGCGAGGGTGTCGCCGAACAGGTCGCGGCTGACAGTGCCGGCAAAGCCGGTCGGCACACCCAGACGAGCCGCAACGCGGGACACGTTCCAGCAGGAGCCGCCCGCGGCGGCGCGCCACCGTCCGTCGCTTTCAAGGAGGAAATCGGTCAGCGCTTCGCCGAAGACGACGAGGCGGGGGAGGTTTTTCGTCATGTCGATTCCGTATGGGTACATCGGATCAGGTCCGCGCGGCTCGGCGCACCGCTTTCCTGCGTCGCCCACGAATGGGTGGTGCAGGCAGCGGACGGGCGGGCATCGGACCGGATCTCGACGCGCTCGTGTTCTCGCTCAGCGTGGCGAGGTCCAGCCCTTGTAGCTCTTTGCGTTGTCGCGCGTGATCAGTGCCGGCTCGATCAGGATCATCGGGTTGGCCGGCTTCTGGCCGTTCATGATTCCGTAGCCGACGTTGACGGCCTGCTGCGCCATCGCCCACGGATCCTGGCTCGACGACGCCTGCACGAGCGTGTTGGACTTCAGCGCCACCTCGATGTCCGGCGCGCCGTCGACCGACGTGATCACCACGTTCGGGCGATTCAGCTGCTTCGCCGCGAGATCGCTGCCGATCGCCTGCGGGTCGTTGATCGTGAACACGCCGTCGAGCTTCGGAAAGCGCGTCAGGTAACCCTGCATCGTGTTCATCCCGCCTTCGCGCGAGCCCTTGCCGTCCTGGTCGCTCGACAGCAGCTTGATGCCCGGATTCTTCGCGAGCGCGGCCTTGCAGCCGTTCACGCGATCGATCACGGCCGACACCTGCGGGCCGTTCTCGATGATCACGTTCCCNTTACCGTTGAGCTTCTTCGCGAGGTAGTCGCACGCCAGCTCGCCGGCCTTCACGTTGTTGGTCTGCACGGTCGCGTTCGCGCCGGCGGCCGCGACGTCCACCGCGACGACCGTGATGCCGGCCGCCTGCGCCTTCTTCACCGCCGGCTCGATCGCCTTCGGATCGGTCGCGTTGAGCAGGATCATGTCGACGTGCGCGGAGATGAAGTTGTCGATCTGCGTGAACTGCTTGTTCAGGTCGTAGTCGGCC
>NZ_LKPJ01000042.1 GCF_001443045.1 Burkholderia ambifaria
GCGCGGGCGACCGGATCAAATGCGCGGTGGCCCGAAAGGCACTGGAGACCTTTAAGCAACGTATCCGAGACCTGACCCGCCGTCCGGGTGGCCGGAGCTTGGCGGAAGTAGCGGAGCGCCTGAGAACGTACATGCCGGGTTGGAAAGCGTACTTCCAGCTTGCGCAGACGCCGCGGGTGTTTCGTGAACTCGACGAGTGGATCAGGCACCGGTTGCGTGCAGTGCAGCTTAAGCACTGGCGTCGGGGTCCGACGATGTACCGGGAGTTGTTGGCGTTGGGCNCTTCGAAGGAGGATGCCTATCGGGTGGCCGCGAACAGTCGGCGATGGTGGAGAAACAGCCGCTGGCTGCTGAACCGTGCCATGCCGATCGCCTACTTCGACCGTCTTGGTGTACCCCGGCTCTCATGACCTCAACTGCTCGAACCGCCCGGTGCGGACCCGCATGCCGGGTGGTGTGGGAGGGGATCGGTCAGCCTCTCTGACCGCCCCTATCCCGATCCTCGACACCCGGCCAAGCGCCTCGACGTTGCCGGCAGCTCGAACGCGAGCCGGAACGCAGTATGATTCGGCGCGCGGGTGCGCCGCCGCGTGCCGGGCGCGAAGGCCCGCCGGGCGGGGCGAAGAAGGCGTGCCTCGTGCGGGTCGGCCCGTCAATTGTTACAAGACGTTAGTGGGCGCTTCCGGTTGCGATGCCGCGCATCAGTTCTTACAAACTTGAAATATGCGTAGACGGCGCTTGCCGTTATAGTCGAATCACACATGAAACAACTCGAAGAGGAATCCATGAAGACTTTGCGTGTTGCCTCGCTCTTGACCGGTATGACGGCCTTGCTCGTGTCGGGCGCAGCAATGGCGGGAGTCAATGTCGGGATCAACGTCGGCGTGCCGGCTCCAGTCTACGTCGCACCCGCGCCCGTGTATGCGCCGCCGCCTCCGCCGGTCGTCTACCAGCCGGCGCCTGTATATGCTCCGGCGCCCGTCTACGCGCCGGCACCGGCGATCGTGATCGGCTGGCACGGCGATCGCTACTGGGACGGCCGCCGCTACTGGGGCCGCGACGAGTGGTATCGCCATCACGGTCGTGGCTGGGGCGGCGAGCATGGCCACGGTCACTGGGATAACGGCCGCCACAACGGCTGGCGCTGATCGACAGATTGCGCATGCGTGACGCGTGCGCAACAGGAGCAAGAAAACCGCCTGCGTGGCGGTTTTCTTTTGCTTGCGCAGGCTGCGTGCGGACGTCGCGGCGCGGCAAGGTCACGCACGAACGGGCCGCAAGCTGGCTCGGTGTCGAATTGAATGGGTAGAATCGACCTACGTTCCATCCCTCAATCGACCGACAGGGCCTCTATGACGAAGGGTTCGCCCCGGGCCGCCGCCGCGCGCATCCGTTTCGCCGCCGCGCATGCGGTACGGGCCGCCGGCCGCACGGCGGCAGTATGGGCAATACAGGCGGTACTGGCCGCGACGGCCGCGCATGCGGCCTATGCGATCGCGCAGTACGGCGAGCCGAAATATCAGCCGGGCTTCAAGCATTTCGACTACGTGAACCCGGACGCCCCGAAGGGCGGCACGCTCGTGCTCGCGAACCCGAACCGGCTCACGTCGTTCGACAAGTTCAATCCGTTCACGATGCGCGGCAATTCCGCGCCGGGCATCGACATGCTGTTCGAGAGCCTCGCGACCGGTAGCTCGGACGAACCGGCGTCCGCCTACGGGCTGCTCGCCGACGACATCGAGATCGCGCCGGACCGCCGCTCGGTCACGTTCCACCTGAACCCGCGCGCGCGTTTCTCGAACGGCGACCCGGTCACGGCCGACGACGTCAGGTTTTCGTTCGACACGCTGAAGAGCAAGCAGGCCGCGCCGCAGTTCGGCGCGTATTTCGCCGAAATCGCGAAGGCTGTCGTGATCGACCGCGCAACCGTGCGGTTCGAATTCCGCAGCGCGAACCGCGAGCTGCCGCTGATCGCCGGCGGCGTGCCGGTGTTCTCGCGCAAGTGGGGGCTGCGCGCGGACGGTACGCGGATTCCGTTCGACCAGCTCGCGTTCGAGCAGCCCATCGGCAGCGGCCCGTACCTGATCGAGCGCTACGACAACGGCCGCACCATCACGTACCGGCGCAATCCCGCTTACTGGGGTGCCGACCTGCCGGTACGGGTCGGCACCAACAACTTCGAGCGGATCGTCTACAAGCTGTACGGCGACGGCGTCGCGCGGCTCGAGGCGTTCAAGGCCGGCGAGTACGACGTGCTGGTCGAATACATTGCGCGCAACTGGACGCGGCGGGACGTCGGCAAGCGCTTCGACAGCGGCGAGCTCGTCAAGCGCGAATTCCGCCAGCACAACGGCGCAGGCATGCAGGGTTTCTTCATGAACCTGCGCCGGCCGCTGTTTCGCGACGTGCGCGTGCGCCAGGCGCTCGATCTCGCGTTCGACTTCGAATGGCTGAACCGCCAGCTGTTCTATGGCGCGTACACGCGCCTCGACAGCTATTTCGCCGACACCGACCTGCAGGCGACCGGTATGCCGGGCCCGGGCGAGCTGAAGCTGCTGGAACCGTTGCGCGGGCGGCTCGACCCGGCCGTGTTCGGCCCCATGGTCACGCAACCGAGCACGAACCCGCCGGGGTCGCTGCGCACGAACCTGCTGAAGGCGCGCGCGCTGCTCGCGCAGGCCGGCTGGACCTACCGCGACGGCGCGCTGCGCAATGCGCAGGGCGAGCCGTTCATGTTCGAGATCCTCGACGATTCGGGCGCGGCGATGGAGGGCATCGTGACCGCCTACCAGCGCAACCTCGCGAAGCTCGGCATCGACGCGCGCTTTCGCACGGCCGATTACGCGCTGCTGCAAAAGCGGCTCGATGCGTTCGACTACGACATGACGACGGTTCGCCTGCCGGGCGTACAGGTGCCGGGCGCCGAGCAGTTCTCGCGCTACGCCAGCAGGTTCGCCGACGAGCCGGGCTCCGATAACATCATCGGCCTGAAGTCGCCGGCCGTCGACGCGCTGCTGCATGCGCTCGGCGCCGCGCAGACGCGCGACGACCTGCTCGACGCGACGCATGCGCTCGACCGCGTGCTGATGCACGGCTATTACGCGGTCCCGCAGTGGTACAGCACGACGCACCGGATCGCCTACAAGCGCACGCTCGGCTATCCGCAGACGCTGCCGCTGTACTATTCGGCCGAGGGCTGGGTCGTGTCGACCTGGTGGGCCAAGCCCGATCACTGAAGCCTGCCGGCCCTTCGTTCAACCCAGCCTATCGATCGCGAGTCGCCGCCCTATGTGGAGCTACATCCTCAAACGCCTGCTGCTGATGATCCCGACGCTCGTCGGCGTGCTTACGCTCACGTTCGTCGTGATCCAGTTCGTGCCGGGCGGCCCGGTCGAACAGGCCGTGCAGGAACTGCGCAAGGGTGCGACGGAGCAGGGCGCGGCGCCGTTCGGGATGCGCGCGCATACGGGCGTCGACGCGCAGCAGCTCGCGCAGCTCAAGGCGCTGTACGGCTTCGACAAGCCGCCGCTCGAGCGGTACTGGCTGATGCTGAAGCGCTTCGCGCGCTTCGATCTCGGCGACAGCTACTTCCGCCACCAGAGCGTGTGGTCGCTGATCGTGCAGAAGCTGCCGGTGTCGATCAGCATCGGGCTGTGGACGTTCTTCGTCACCTATCTGATCTCCGTGCCGCTCGGCATCGCGAAAGCCGTGCGCAACGGCTCGCCGTTCGACGTCGCGACGAGCCTCGTCGTGCTGGTCGGCTATGCGATTCCGGGTTTCGTGCTCGGCGTGCTGCTGCTTGTGCTGTTCGGCGGCGGCTCGTTCTGGCAGCTGTTCCCGCTGCGCGGGCTCACGTCGGACAACTTCTCGCAGCTGTCGTCAATCGGCAAGGTGCTCGACTATCTATGGCACATCGCGCTGCCGATCACGGCGTCGGTCGTCGGCAGCTTCGCGGTCGTCACGATGCTCACGAAAAACGCGTTCCTCGACGAGATCCGCAAACAGTACGTGCTGACCGCGCGCGCGAAAGGGCTCGCCGAGCGCACGGTGCTGTGGAAGCACGTGTTCCGCAACGCGATGCTGCCGCTGATCGTGGGCTTTCCGGCCGCGTTTATCGGCGCGTTCTTCACCGGCAGCCTGCTGATCGAGACGCTGTTCTCGCTCGACGGCCTCGGGCTGCTGTCGTACGAGTCGGTCGTGCGGCGCGACTACCCGGTCGTGCTCGGCACGCTGTACCTGTTCACGCTGATCGGGCTCGCGACCAAGCTGATCTCCGACCTCTGCTACGTGTGGGTCGACCCGCGCATTCAATTCGACAACCTGGAGCGCTGACATGAAACGATCCATCCGCATGCCTGGCGTGATCGGGCGAGGTGCGCGATGAACCGGGCCGTCGTGTCGTCCCGCATCGACGCTGCGCGTGCGCGCGTGTCGCCGTCGCCCGCGCGCCGCGTCTGGCAGCGCTTTCGTCAGCAGCGCCTGGGCTACTGGAGCTTCGTGATCTTCGTCGTCGCGTTCGCCGCGAGCCTCGCGGCGCCGCTGTGGTCGAACGACAAGCCGCTCGTCGTGCGCTATGACGACCACTACTATTTCCCGATGTTCCATGCGTACCCGGAGACGACCTTCGGCGGCGATTTCCCGACGCCGGCCGACTATCTCGACCCATACGTGCGCAAGCGGCTCGAGGCGCCGGGCAACTTCGTCGTCTATCCGCCGAACCGCTATTACTACGACACGCTGAACTACTTCTCGAGCGTGCCGAACCCGGCGCCGCCGTCGCGCGCGAACTGGCTCGGCACCGATGCGCAGGGGCGCGACCTGCTCGCACGGCTCGTGTACGGGTTCCGCGTGTCGGTCGAGTTCGGATTGATCCTGACCGTGATCGGCACGCTGCTCGGGATCGCCGCCGGCGCGGTGCAGGGCTTCTTCGGCGGGCGCATCGACATCGTCGGGCAGCGGCTGATCGAGATCTGGAGTTCGTTGCCAGAGCTGTATCTGCTGATCATCTTCGCGTCGATCTTCGAGCCGAGCTTCCTGCTGCTGATCGTGCTGCTGTCGCTGTTCGGCTGGATCGGCCTTGCCGACTACGTGCGCGCCGAGTTCCTGCGCAACCGCACGCAGGACTACGTGCGCGCGGCCCGCGCGATGGGGCTCACGAACTGGCAGATCATCTGGCGCCACGTGCTGCCGAACAGCCTGACACCCGTGATCACGTTCCTGCCATTCCGGATGAGCGGCGCGATCCTCGCACTCACGAGCCTCGACTTCCTCGGGCTCGGCGTGCCGCCGCCGACGCCGAGCCTCGGCGAACTGCTCGCGCAGGGCAAGGGCAACCTCGACGCGTGGTGGATCTCGCTGTCGACGTTCGGCGTGCTGGTCGCGACGCTGCTACTGCTGACCTTCATGGGCGACGCGCTGCGCAACGCGCTCGACACGCGGATCGCCGACTCGGTGCGCGCGGCGGGAGGCCAGCGATGAGCGACACGGTCGTATCGAACGCGGGCGAACCGCTGCTGTCGCTCGAGCATCTGCACGTGCGCTTCGGCGACACGGTGGCCGTCGACGACGTGACGCTCGCGATCGGCCGCGGCGAGCGCGTCGCGCTCGTGGGCGAGTCGGGGTCGGGCAAGAGCGTGACCGCGCTGTCGATCCTGCGGCTGCTCCGCGATGCAGACGTGAGCGGCACGATCCGCTTTGCCGGGCACGACCTCGCCGGCAAGAGCGAGCGCGAGATGCGCGGGCTGCGCGGCTCGGACATCGCGATGATCTTCCAGGAGCCGATGACGGCGCTCAACCCGCTGTATACGATCGGCGCGCAGATCGGCGAGACGATCGTGCTGCACGACGGCGTGGGCGCCAGCGAGGCGCGCAAGCGCGCGATCGCGTTGCTCGCGCGCACGGGCATCGCGGAGCCGGAGAAGCGCGTCGACAGCTACCCGCACCAATTGTCGGGCGGCCAGCGGCAGCGCGCGATGATCGCGATGGCGCTCGCATGCCGGCCGCGCCTGCTGCTCGCGGACGAGCCGACCACCGCGCTCGACGTGACGATCCGCGCGCAGATCGTCGACCTGCTGCTCGAACTGCAGCGCGAGGAGGCGGAAAAGCGCGGGATGGCGATCCTGCTGATCACGCACGACCTGAACCTCGTGCGGCACTTCGCCGAGCGGGTGGCGGTGATGGAGCGTGGCAAGCTGGTCGAAAGCGGGCCGGTCGAGCGGATCTTCGCGGAGCCGGAGCATCCGTATACGCAGCGGCTGCTGAACAGCCGGCCGCAGCGGGCGGTCGTGCCGGTGATGCCGATCGCGCCCGTCGTGCTCGATGCGCGCCACGTCAGCGTGCAGTTCTCGCGCAAGCGGCCGGGCTTCGCCGGGTGGTTCGGCACGATGCCGGTGACGGCGGTCGCGGACGTGTCCGTGTCGGTGCGGCAGGGCGAGACGCTCGGGATCGTCGGTGAATCCGGCTCGGGGAAGTCGACGCTCGCGATGGCGCTACTCGGGCTGCAGAAGACGGCGCACGGCGAAATCGAATTCCAGGGGCGCGCGCTGTCGACCTATCGCGGCCGCGAACAGACGGCGCTGCGCTCGAACATGCAGGTCGTCTTTCAGGATCCGTTCAGTTCGCTGTCACCGCGCCACACGATCGAGCGGATCGTCGGCGAGGGGCTCGAGCTGCATCGCCCGGAACTGACGCCGGACGCGCGCCGCGCAAAGTCGCTGGCCGTGTTGCGCGAAGTCGGCCTCGATCGCACGGTGCTGCATCGCTATCCGCACGAATTCTCGGGTGGCCAGCGCCAGCGGATCGCGATCGCGCGCGCGCTCGTGCTGGAGCCGCGCATCCTGATCCTCGACGAACCGACGTCCGCGCTCGACGTGTCGATCCAGCAGCAGGTGCTCAAACTGCTCGCGAATTTGCAACAGAAATACAACCTCGGCTATGTATTCATCAGCCACGACCTGGAGGTGATCGGCGCGATGGCGCACCGCGTCGCGGTGATGCAGGGCGGGGCGATCGTCGAGTCCGGCGACGTGTCCGATATCTTCACGAAGCCGTCACATCCTTACACACAAAAGCTGTTGAAAGCGGTCTGGAAAGCGTGATAGGCGTTCAATGGTCTGACTATCTCGATTGTATTTTTCAATTTGTTTTGACAAACGATTACGCGCTGGCTAGTATCGACCGAAATTTTCCGCCAATCAGCTGATTTTTAAGCAAATTCCATCGACCAATGCAGCATCGATCCCTGACCCAGGCATGCGCGCGCACCCTCGCCGGGCTGTTCATCGGCGCCCTGTTCGCAGCAGCTCCCGGCGCGTTCGCCGACGAAGTCAGCAGTTTTAATCAAAATGTCACCAATTCGACTCAGATCGGGTCGGGTTCCTCCCTCCAGCAGACCAACGCGCAGCCGTCGACGGGCGGTGCGAAGTCGTTCCTCGCCGGCATGGCCGGCAAGGCAGGCGACGTGGTCGTCGGTGCGCTGAACATGATCGGCGTGCGCTATCGCTGGGGCGGCAACTCGCCGGACTCGGGCCTCGACTGCAGCGGCTTCGTGCGCTACGTGTTCCAGGACACGCTCGGCATGTCGCTGCCGCGCCGTGCGGAAGAAATGAGCCGCGTCGGCGAGAAGGTCAGCATGAGCAACCTCAAGCCGGGCGACCTCGTGTTCTTCAATACGATGCGCCGCACGTTCTCGCACGTCGGCATCTACATCGGCGACAACAAGTTCGTGCATTCGCCGTCGACGGGCAGCACCATTCGCGTCGACGATCTCGACAACGGCTACTGGGAAAAGCGGTTCACCGGCGCGCGCCGGATCGAATCGGAGTTTCCGATGAAGGCCGACGACCTGCGCCAGCGCGTGCGCGCGACGATCGGCGACGACGCGGCGAACGGCAGCAACTGACGCTCGCTGGCGTTCCGCCGGATCGAAAAAACCCTGTCACCGAAAGGCGGCAGGGTTTTTTGTTTTGGGGTGCAAGAAAACGGCAGGCGGCGCCGCAGTTGGCGGCGCGCACCGCGAGGCCGCTTACGCCGCCGCAACGCCGCGGGCTGCCGCGAGCTTGCGCTGCAGCTCGGGCATGATGCGCGCGACGGCTTCCTCGCCCGCGAGGATCGCCGCGTTGCGCTGGTTGAAGTCGCTGCCGCCCATCGCCGCGAGGTTCGGGCGGATCACGACGTCCGCATGCTTGTCGAGCTCGTAGGTCTTGATCGTCTGGCCCATGATCGTGAAGGTCTGCAACAGCATCTCGATCGGGTTGCTGGTCGCCGCGCCGTCCGGCCGCGACGAAATGTCGACCGCGATCACGAAGCTCGCGCCCATCTTGCGCGCGAACGACGCAGGTACCGGGCTGACGAGGCCGCCGTCGACGTACTCGCGGTTGCCGATCTTCACGGGCTCGAACACCGACGGCACGCTGCACGACGCGCGCACGGCGAGCCCCGTATTGCCCTGCTGGAACAGGATCGGCTGGCCATTCTGCAGGTCGGTCGCGACGACGCCGAGCGGCTTCGCCATCTTTTCGATCGGCCGGTTGTTGAGCGTCTTGTTCAGGAAGTTCTGCAGCGCGACGCCCTGCAGCAGCCCGCGCGAGCGGAACGGCAGTGCCCAGTCGCTGATCGCCGCCTGATCCATGTCGAGCGCGATCTTGTTGATCTGCAGCCCGCTCATCCCGGACGCGTAGAGCGCGCCGACCACCGAGCCCGCGCTCGTGCCCGCGACGATGTCGACCGGGATGCCGCGCGCCTCGAGCGCCTTCAGCACGCCGATGTGCGAGAAGCCGCGGGCGGCGCCGCCGCCAAGCGCGATGCCGATCTTCACGGACTTTTCGTGAGACTGCGTGGAATTCGCGCCATTGTCGGAGCGGGATTTGTCGCCGAACGACGTGCAGGCGGCGAGGCTGGCGGACGCGCACGCGATCGTGAAGTGACGGCGCGACAGGCGAGGGGACGACATCGGTTGGTTCTCCGGCGGCTTGGCGGCGGGCCGTGCGGCCCGCGGCGGCGATAGGTTCCGAGCGGCCGCGCGGCATGAACCGTGCGGCCGGCGCGGCGCCGGCTGGCGGCCGCGGCGCGCACATCATAAAGCAAGCGGCGCGCTTGGCGCGAAGACCGGCGCGAGTATAATTCCGGCTTCTTTCCCGTTCCGGGCGCGGCCGGCCCCATTGCTGTCCGGGCTGCTGCCGTCGATCCCGCGTCGAATCATTCATGCGCCCCAGGCGTTCGAGTTACCGTTTATGACCCGTCCTGTCCGTACCCGCTTCGCGCCGAGTCCCACCGGCTTCATCCACCTCGGCAACATCCGCTCCGCGCTCTATCCGTGGGCGTTCGCCCGCAAGATGAAAGGCACGTTCGTGCTGCGTATCGAGGATACCGACGTCGAACGTTCGTCGCAGGAAGCCGTTGACGCGATCCTCGAAGGGATGCAGTGGCTCGGCCTGGATTTCGACGAAGGCCCGATCTACCAGATGCAGCGGATGGACCGCTATCGCGAGGTGCTCGCGCAGATGCTCGAGAAGGGCCTCGCGTACCCGTGCTACATGTCGGCCGAGGAGCTCGACGCGTTGCGCGAGCGGCAGCGCGAGGCCGGCCTCAAGCCGCGCTACGACGGCACGTGGCGTCCGGAGCCGGGCAAGGTGCTGCCCGAGCCGCCGGCCGGCGTGAAGCCCGTGCTGCGGTTCCGCAATCCGCTGACCGGCACGGTCGTGTGGGATGACGCGGTGAAGGGGCGTGTCGAGATCTCGAACGAAGAACTCGACGACCTCGTGATCGCGCGTCCGGACGGCACGCCGATCTACAACTTCTGCGTAGTCGTGGACGACATGGACATGAACATCACGCACGTGATCCGCGGCGACGACCACGTGAACAACACGCCGCGCCAGATCAACATCCTGCGCGCGCTCGGCGGTGAGCCGCCCGTCTATGCGCACCTGCCGACCGTGCTGAACGAGCAGGGCGAGAAGATGAGCAAGCGGCATGGCGCGATGAGCGTGATGGCGTATCGCGATGCGGGCTTCCTGCCGGAGGCCGTCGTCAACTATCTCGCGCGCCTGGGCTGGTCGCACGGCGACGCCGAAATCTTCACGCGCGAACAGTTCGTCGAATGGTTCGACCTCGAGCATCTTGGCAAGTCGCCGGCGCAGTACGACCACAGCAAGCTGAGCTGGCTGAATGCCCATTACATCAAGGAAGCCGACAACGCGCGCCTCGCCGCACTGGCGAAGCCGTTCCTCGACGCGCTCGGCATCGAGGACGCAGCGATCGCGACGGGCCCCACGCTCGACGCGGTGGTTGGCCTGATGAAGGATCGCGCGACGACGGTCAAGGAGATCGCCGAAGGCGCCGCGATGTTCTACCGCGTGCCGGCGCCGGACGCCGACGCGCTCGCGCAGCACGTGACCGATGCGGTGCGCCCGGCGCTGGCCGACCTCGTCGCCGCGCTGAAGACGGCCGACTGGACGAAGGAAGCGGTGTCCGCCGCGCTGAAGGCAACGCTCGCCGCACACAAGCTGAAGATGCCGCAGCTCGCGATGCCGGTGCGCCTGCTGGTGGCGGGCACGACGCATACGCCGTCGATCGACGCGGTGCTCGTGCTGTTCGGTCGCGATGTCGTGGTGTCGCGTATCGAGGCTGCGCTGGCCTGAGGTTGGGGCGGAGGGCGAGGCCGTCCGCATGTGACGTCGCGGCGGCTTCGCAAAAAAATTCGCTCGAATCGCAAAAAGGGTATTTACAAGTTCAAATTCGGTCCATATAATCTCATTTCTGTTCTGCAAGGGGGTATAGCTCAGCTGGGAGAGCGCTTGCATGGCATGCAAGAGGTCAGCGGTTCGATCCCGCTTACCTCCACCATCAGAACAGAATGGATTGATTTGCGAAGCAGCGGTGCAGTAATAAATGCTTCACAAAATGATTTAAAGCAGTTAGAATTTCGGCCTTCGCTGTTGACGGTAAGTGAATAGCGAAAGTCAGACAGATCTGAAAAGATTATGTCCCCTTCGTCTAGAGGCCTAGGACATCACCCTTTCACGGTGAGTACAGGGGTTCGAATCCCCTAGGGGACGCCAAGATTCAGCGGCGTTTCATAGAAGTGTCGCGAGGCTTGCAGGAACGTAACCGACGTCCTGCAGGTAACGGTGCAGAAAGTTGGAGCGGTAGTTCAGTCGGTTAGAATACCGGCCTGTCACGCCGGGGGTCGCGGGTTCGAGTCCCGTCCGCTCCGCCAGAACGAAGCCCGTTCAAGACGTTTTTGAGCGGGCTTTTGTATTAAAGATGTAAGCAGTGCGTTGTCCCCTTCGTCTAGAGGCCTAGGACATCACCCTTTCACGGTGAGTACAGGGGTTCGAATCCCCTAGGGGACGCCAAGATTCAGCGGCGTTTCGTAGAAGTGTCGCAGCGCTTGCAGGGCGTGAACGTGGTCCTGCAGGTGGTAAGAAAAGCTGGAGCGGTAGTTCAGTTGGTTAGAATACCGGCCTGTCACGCCGGGGGTCGCGGGTTCGAGCCCCGTCCGCTCCGCCAGAACGAAGCCCGTTCAAATGAACGCTTTGAGCGGGCTTTTGTATTAAAGATGTAAGCAGTACGTTGTCCCCTTCGTCTAGAGGCCTAGGACATCACCCTTTCACGGTGAGTACAGGGGTTCGAATCCCCTAGGGGACGCCAGATTTCGGCGTCGTTCGAACAAACGATGCGCCGGCAGGAAGTAACCGACGCCTGCCAGGCAAGAAGCAAGACTGGAGCGGTAGTTCAGTCGGTTAGAATACCGGCCTGTCACGCCGGGGGTCGCGGGTTCGAGTCCCGTCCGCTCCGCCAGAAAATGAAAAAGCCCGCCTTGTGCGGGCTTTTTCATTTGTATTTCCGTTCGTGCCAGTTTGCGGGCGCGTGACTGCCGAGTGGAGGAAGCCGCCTGCGCGGCTTCCGGCGGGACTCGAAGGGCTGCGCGTGCACGCTCAGCCGCGGCCTGCGGGATGTAGGCGAGTCCCGTCTGCTCCGCCAAAAAATGAAGAAGCCCACCTTGCGCGGGCTTCTTCATTTGCATCGTCGGGTTACGCTCCCGCAGTCGCGTCGCTACGAGAAATTCGCGATTGCATCCTCCCGCGACTGCGCTATCGTGGCGGAAAGCGTTCTTGACCCCCGCGCGATGCTCGATCCGACCGACCTGCGATTGCTGTATCAGCTCCGGCCTGCGGAGCCTGGCGATTTTCCGTTTGCCGAGGCGCTGACGCACGGCAACATGGGCGGCTATTACAAGCGCCATGGACTCGTCTGGCGCAGCGACCTGTTCTATGCGAGCTGGCGCGAATCCGAAAACTTCATCCTGGAAGCCGACGGTGAACGCATCGGCGTGCTGCGCGTGACCGAAGAGGGCGATTCGCTGCATATCCGCGACGTCCAGATCGCAGCCGGTCATCGCGGGCAGGGAGCCGGCACCTACATGCTCGACATGTCGCATCGCTGGGCGCGCGCCCGCGGGCTGCACGAACTGCAGTTGCGCGTGTTCGTCGACAATCCGGCCGCGCGGCTCTACCAGCGCATGGGTTACCGTGTCACCGGGTCGAGGCTGGCGCAACTCGGTTCGATTCGCCACATGGTGCGCCCGGTCTGAGCGCGTAACGGTGCGGCACGGCGACGGTCAGCGGGCGGTGCCGATCACGTCGTCGTCGAGGCCATCGTCCACCGCGATGCCGTCTTCGGTGCTGCGGTGCTCGTAGCCGCGCAGCATGAACGCGCGGGGGCTTTCGCCGAACGCGCGCCGGAACATCGCCGAAAACGCGCTCTGGCTCTGGTAGCCGAGTTCGCGCGCGATATGCGACAGCGGACGCCCCTGGTTCAACAGCGGGATCGCGCGCGCGAGCAGCGCCTGCTGTCGCCACTGCGAAAAACTTACGCCCAGTTCCTGCTTGAAGAGTCGCGAAATCGTGCGCGTGCTCGCGCCGACCTCGCTCGCCCAGTGTTCGAGCGATTCCGCATGCGCCGGTTGCGCGAGCACCGACTCGCACAGCATGCGCAGCCGTTTCTCGTCGGGCATCGGCACCGCGAGCGGCAGCGGTTCGGCGTGGCTCAGCTCGTCGAGGACGAGCCCGCACAGCAGCCGTTCGCGCGCATCGCTCAGGTTGCGTGCGTCGAGCGCGACGATCAGCTCGCGCAGCAAGCCCGTCACTTCAACCACCCGGCATGCGTCCAGTCCGTCCGGCACGATCGACTCGTCGATATACAGCGTCCGCAAGTACGCCTCCTCGACGATCACGACTTCGTGTGTGACGTGCGGCGGCACCCAGATCGCGCGGGACGGCGGCACCATCCACGTCGTCCCGGTCGTTGCAACGCGCAGCACGCCGCGCGACGCATACGCGAGCTGTGCCCACGCGTGCGTATGCAGCGGGATCCGGCGGCCGGCGTCCACCTGCCGCGCCCGGACGCGCATCGGGTGAACGCGGGTCGGTGCGAACTCGGGCGGGATGTCGATGACGTCGTAGGGGTTCGATGCGTCGGCTTGGGCGGGCGGATTCATGGACGATTTGGTCGGCGCGGCGGCGATGCCGTTATTCTAGAAGGTGCCGCGCAGGCGCATGCGGCGGTTTTCGGCCGATAATGCACCGTTCAAATGAACTTTGTATGGAGCCGCACGCGCTTCGGCCGGAATGAGCCTCGGCGTCGGTCTGCCCGACGCGTCGTGTGGAAAAGAACCATCGGGCGGCCAGCGCGGTCTATCGATGCGGGCGCTTTTTATCGCGCGAACGGCGCCCCGACGACGCCGGCGACCGCGACCGCGACGGCCCGGCACGGCAACACCTGAATCGAAGAGGAGAACCACAATGCGCTACGTATTCGTCTACGGCACGTTGAGAGCGGGGGAGGCCAACGACATCGGCCATGCGGCTGCGCGGTACGGGATTGCGGCACCGACGCTGCTCGGCGCGGCCGCGCTGCCGGGCGAACTGTATGATTTCGGCACGTATCCGGGCATGATCGCCGGGGCGACCGGCCAGTCGATTGTGTGGGGCGACGTCTACGAGATCGATGATCAGCTGGTACCGGTGCTCGACGAGATCGAGCGCGTCTACCCGGGCGTCGATACGCTGTTCCGGCAGGAGCCGGTGACCATCGAGCTCGGCGGCCGTACGTATGCGTGCGTCTACTATCCGGTCGCCGCGCATGCGGCGGCCGACCGTCCGCGCATCGCATCGGGCGACTGGGTTCAGCACCGGCGCGAGCGAGAAGCCGCCTGAGTGCCGCGCGGCATATCGCCCGCGCCGCAAAAGAAAAAGCGCCCTGCGGGGCGCTTTTTTCATGCCGCCGTGTCGTGCGACCGGCGGCGAGCGGGAGGGGGCGAACCAGGTCCGGCAGGACCCGTCCGCGCCGTCAGATTTCCTCGTACAGCGGCAGCGTCAGGAATTCGGTGAAGCCTTCCGACGTCGACATCTGTTCGAAGATCGCCGCGGCACGCTCGTACGGCTGCGTGTTGCCGCCGACCGAACGCTTCACGTTGTCGAGCTCGGCCTTCGCGAATTCGCGCACGAGTTCCGCCGTGACCTTGCGGCCGTCGTCCAGCACGCCCTTCGGCGAGCGGATCCACTGCCACACCTGCGAGCGGGAGATTTCGGCGGTGGCCGCGTCTTCCATCAGGTTGTGGATCGGCACGCAGCCGTTGCCGTCGAGCCAGGCGCCGAGATAGTGGATGCCGACGTTGATGTTATTGCGCAGGCCGGCTTCGGTGATCGGTGCTTCAGGCTGGAAGTCGAGCAGGTTCTTGCCTTCGATCTGCACGTCGTCGCGCTGCTTCGCGATCTGGTTCGGCTTGTCGCCGAGCACCTTGACGAACTCTTCCATCGCGATCGGCACGAGGCCCGGGTGCGCGACCCAGCCGCCGTCGTAGCCGTCGGTCGCGTCGCGCTGCTTGTCCGAGCGCACGCCGCCCATCGCCTTGTCGTTCGCTTCCGGATCGTTCTTGATCGGAATCAGCGCGCTCATCCCGCCAATCGCCGGCGCGTTGCGCTTGTGACAGGTCTTCAGCAGCAGCAGCGCATAGGCGCGCATGAACGGCACCGTCATCGTGATCTTCGAACGGTCGGCCAGGCAGAAGTCGCGGTCGTTCTTGAACTTCTTGATTGCCGAGAAGATGTAGTCCCAGCGGCCGGCGTTCAGGCCCGAGCTGTGTTCGCGCAGTTCGTACAGGATCTCGTCCATCTCGAATGCGGCGAGGATCGTCTCGATCAGCACCGTCGCGCGGATCGTGCCGCGCGGCACGCCGACCGCTTCCTGTGCCGCGACGAAGATGTCGTTCCACAGGCGCGCCTCGAGATGGCTTTCCATCTTCGGCAGGTAGAAGTACGGGCCCGAGCCGCGCGCGATCAGTTCCTTCGCGTTGTGGAACAGGAACAGCGCGAAATCGAAGATACCGCCGGATACGCGCTGGCCATCGACCGTCACGTGCTTCTCGTCGAGGTGCCAGCCGCGCGGACGCACGATCAGCGTCGCGACCTTGTCGTTCAGCTGGTACGACTTGCCGTTCTGCTCGAGCGAGATCGTGCGGCGTACCGCGTCCTTCAGGTTGATCTGTCCGTCGATCTGGTTCGTCCAGCTCGGCGCATTCGAATCCTCGAAGTCCGTCATGTACGAGTCGGCGCCGGAGTTCAGCGCGTTGATGATCATCTTGCGCTCGACGGGGCCGGTGATTTCGACACGGCGGCATTGGAGGTCCGCCGGCAGCGGTGCGACCTTCCAGTCGCCTTCGCGGATCGCCTTCGTTTCGGCCAGGAAATCGGGGCGTTCGCCGGCATCGAGGCGCTTGGTGCGCTCGACACGGGCTTGCAGCAGCGCCTGGCGGCGCGGCTCGAACGTGCGGTGCAGTGCCGCGACGAGTGCGAGTGCGTCAGGCGTCAGGATCGCTTCGTAACCCGGCTTGATTTCGCCGGTGATCGCCATGCCTTGCGGCAGCGTGATCGGGGTGCTCATGAGTCTCATCTCCTTGGTCGGTCAGTTGCGGTTTCGGTGAAGGGGAAAGGCGGCAGCGCTGCGAACGTCATGCGCCCGGGCCGGGGCGCGCGCGGTTTGCGGGTCTGCCGGACGGAGCCGGGGTGGCGAGGAATGCGAGCAGATCGGCCATGCCGCTGCCGGTGCCGTCGGGTGGCACGCCGAGTTCCTCGGCGGGCGCGCCCGTGCGGTTGAGCCAGAACGTCGTGTAGCCGAACCAGGCGGCCCCCGCGACGTCCCAGGCGTTCGACGACACGAACACGATGTCGCGCGGGTTCGCGCCGAACGCGGCGGTGCCGAGTGCGTATGCGGCCGGGCTCGGCTTGTACGCACGCACTGCATCGGCCGACAGCACGCGATCGAACAGGCCGGTCATGCCGGCGCTCTTGATTGCGATGTCGAGCATTTCCGGGTTGCCGTTCGACAGGATCGCGAGCGGAGGCCGTGGTTGGAGCGCGCGCAGCTTGCGCAGCGCTGGCACCGTGTCGGGATAGGTGGACAGGCACGCGTATTCGTCCATCAGCCGCTTCTCGGCCGCACTGTTCAGTGCGAGGCCGAGCAGGCGCGCGGCGAACCGCAGTGCGTCGAGCGTGATGTCGCGAAACGGGCGATAACGGGCGCCAGCCGGGTCGGCGAGCGTGCGCAACTGCGAGTATTCGATTTGCTTGCGTCGCCACAGCTGCGACAACCTGTCCCCGTGACCGGGAAACATCTGCTCTGCCGCGGCCACGACCGCATGCACGTCGAACAACGTGCCGAATGCGTCGAAGAGGATTGCGTCGGGAGAGGAGAGTGTCGTTGTGGCCGACATAGCCTTGCGCTCCAGTTTCAGAGGTCAGGTCGATTCTATTCGTGATCACATGTACTAAAAAAGACGCTAATCATCACTTGATCTTTTACTTTCATATACCTAATCTTGAGCGGCTCAAGCTATTTGAAGGGCGGGATGGCCGCCCTTTCGAGTCATGGACCGGTTCAAACAGATCGAAACGTTCGCCGCGGTCGCGGCGAAGGGCAGCCTGTCGGCGGCTGCGCATGCGGAGGGCGTCGCGCCGGCGATCATCGGCCGCCGCCTCGACGCGCTCGAGGAGCGGCTCGGCGTCAAGCTGCTGGTGCGCACGACGCGCAAGCTCACGCTGACCTTCGAGGGTTCGGCCTTCCTCGAGGATTGCCAGCGGATCATCAACGACATGCAAAACGCCGAGGCGAGCGTGTCCGCAGGCGGCGTGAAGGCGAGCGGCCACCTGCGCATTTCCGCGCCGGCCGGTTTCGGGCGGCGCCATGTCGCGCCGCTCGTGCCCGAATTCAGCGGCGCGCATCCGGACGTGTCGGTCACGCTCGACCTGTCCGACCGGATGGTCGACCTCGTCAACGAAGGGTTCGATTGCGCGGTGCGGCTTGGCGAGCTGCCCGATTCGTCGCTGGTGTCGCTGAAACTCGGCGAGAACAGGCGCGTGTGCGTTGCGTCGCCAGCCTATCTCGAGCGGCGCGGCACGCCCGCCACGCTCGCCGAACTCGCGCGCCACAACTGCCTCGCTCTTGCCGCGAACGCGAACCAGCAGCGCGGCTGGGCGTTCCAGGAGGACGACAAGGTCGTGTCGATCCGCGTGAACGGCACGATGGAATGCTCGGACGGCGCGGTGCTGCACGAGTGGTGCCTCGCCGGCTACGGCCTGGCATGGCGCTCGTGGTGGGAGGTCGGCGACGATATCGCGGCCGGCCGGCTTGTCAGCGTGCTCGATGCATTCGCGGCACCGCCGATCGGCATCCATGCGGTGTTTCCGCAGCGCCGCCACCTGCCGTTGCGCGTGCGCCTGTTTCTCGATTACCTGAAACATACGTACGAGCGGCCCGGGTATTGGGGGGAGTAGGGCGTGCCTGCCCACGCGTTTCCGATATGAGGGCGAACCCGCTGCCGGCGCCGGGCGTCCGGTTTCGCGCACTACAATCGAAACTGGCATGCGCGACGCGCCGGGGCCATCTCGCATGGGTTCGCGGCGCGCGCCGTGCGTTTGACGCAGGAGGGCGCGATGTTCCGGCACATCCTCGTTCCAACCGACGGTTCCGAACTGTCGCAGAAGGCGATCGACGGCGCGATCGACCTGGCGCGTGCGGTCGGCGCGCAGGTCACGGCCTATGCATGCCTGCCGCAGTATCCGTACTCGCCGTTTTCCGAAGTGATCATCGAGCCGCCCGCCGATTTCCGGGCGCGCAGCGAGCGCGAGGCGCGCGCGCACCTCGACGACGTGCAGGCGGCCGCGAAGGCGGCCGGCGTCGTCTGCGACAGCTGGACGAGCGTGCACCCGTCGCCGTACCTCGGCATCATCGAGGCGGCGGAACGCGGCGGCTGCGACGTGATCTTCATGGCGTCCCACGGACGCCGCGGGCTCGGCAGCCTGCTGATCGGCAGCGAAACGCAGCGCGTGCTGACCCATACGAAAATTCCGGTGATCGTCTATCGGTAGATGCGGTGTCGTGTGTGGCCGCGCGGGCGCGGCACGGCAGCGCCGCTGAAAAAGGGCGCGCCGGACGAAGCCGGCGCGCGTCGTTGCTGGCGGCCGCAGGCCGCGCGGCGGGTCGCGCGGATCACCGCGCGCCTGCCGTCTCCTCCCTGATTTTTATTCGGTGCAGCCGATGCCGCGCCGTCGTGTGACGGGCGGGTATCGGCGCGATGCTTTCGCGCGTTATGCGACCTTCTTGCCGTCGAAGAACTGTTCGTCTTCGGTCGAGCCGTGCAGTGCGGTCGTCGATGCTTCCCGCTCGACCGTCTGCGTCACCGCGTCGAAGTAGCCGGTGCCGACTTCGCGCTGGTGCTTGACGGCGGTGAAGCCCTTGTCGGCCGCCGCGAACTCGGCCTGCTGCAGTTCGACGAACGCGCTCATCTGCGTGCGGGCATAGCCGTGCGCGAGGTTGAACATTGAGTAGTTCAGCGCATGGAAGCCGGCCAGCGTGATGAACTGGAACTTGTAGCCCATCGCGCCGAGTTCCTTCTGGAACTTCGCGATCGTCGCGTCGTCGAGGTTCTTCTTCCAGTTGAACGACGGCGAGCAGTTGTACGACAGCATCTTGCCCGGGAACTGCTTGTGGATCGCTTCCGCGAACTTCTTCGCGTACTCCAGATCAGGCTTGCCCGTTTCGCACCAGACCAGGTCGGCGTACGGCGCATACGCAAGGCCGCGCGAGATCGCCTGCTCGATGCCCGGCTTCGTGCGGAAGAAGCCTTCGACCGTACGCTCGCCCGTCAGGAACGGCTTGTCGTTGTCGTCGATGTCGGACGTGATCAGGTCGGCTGCTTCCGCGTCGGTCCGCGCGACCAGCACGGTCGGCGTGCCCATCACGTCGGCCGCGAGACGCGCCGCCGACAGCTTCGCGACGGCTTCGCGCGTCGGCACGAGCACCTTGCCGCCCATGTGGCCGCACTTTTTCACCGACGCGAGCTGGTCCTCGAAGTGGACGCCCGATGCGCCTGCCTCGATCATCGCCTTCATCAGCTCGAACGCGTTCAGCACGCCGCCGAAGCCAGCTTCCGCATCCGCAACGATCGGCGCGAAGAAGTCGACATAGCCTTCGTCTCCCGGGTTCTTGCCTTCGGACCACTGGATCTGGTCCGCACGCGTCAGCGTGTTGTTGATGCGCTTGACGACGAGCGGCACCGAGTTCGCCGGGTACAGCGACTGGTCCGGATACATTTCGCCCGCGACGTTCGCGTCGCCGGCGACTTGCCAGCCCGACAGGTAGATTGCCTTCAGACCTGCCTTCACCTGCTGCATCGCCTGATTGCCGGTCAGCGCGCCGAGCGCGTTGACGAACGGCTCTTCGTTGATGAGGCTCCACAGCTTTTCCGCACCGCGCTTGGCCAGCGTGTGCTCGACGGCGATCGAGCCGCGCAGGCGAACCACGTCCTCAGCCGTGTAGTTGCGCTTGATGCCCTTCCAGCGCGGGTCGGTTTCCCATTGCGTTTGCAGTTCCTGTGCCTGTTGCTGTCGCGACATGATGAGCTCCTTGATGCGGTGTGTTGCCTGATGAGTCGAATCGGACGATCGTGATGCTGTTCTCGAAGCGGGGCGGGTACGTGCCATTTCGCGAAGTCTTGTATAAGAGTCTAGGCAAACCGATCGGAGTGAAACAGGGGCTATCCAAGGAAGTTTGAAACTTTTTAATCTTTATTAATCAATTGGTTGAGTCATGTGTTTCGCAATAAGAAACGATTTTTCCCATCTCGCAATCGTAAGGTTGTGCCGCGCAGCATGATTTTTTACGACGCAAAAAAATTTTCCGCATCGTGAAATGCGGCGCGGGACGAAAAAAAACCGGCGCGGGTGCGCCGGTCTGCCGGATGGGCGGGGCGGCTGGACGGCCGCCCGGGCGTGCTTACGACGCCGAGTTGCTGCGACGCGGGCCGCCGCTGCGCTGGCCATCGCGACGCGGGCCGCCGTCACGGCTGCCGCCCGGCTTGCCGCTCCAGCCGCCGCCATTGCCGCCGCCGTAGCTGCGGCCGTTGCCGCCGTTGCCGCTGTAACCGCCGCCCGGCTTGCCGCCGAAACGACGACCACCGTTACCGCCGCCCGGACGGCCGCGGCCGCCGGTGCCGCGATCATTGCGCGGGGGTGCCTTGCGCGGCTCGAAGCCTTCGATCACGTTGACCGGCAGCGGCGAGCGCACGAAGCGCTCGATGCGCTTGAGCGCGCCTTGCTCGGCGTGGTGCACGAGGCTCACCGCGGTGCCCGAGCGGCCGGCACGGCCCGTACGGCCGATACGGTGCACGTAGTCTTCTGCGAACTTCGGCAGGTCGTAGTTGAACACGTGCGTGATGCCCGGGATGTCGATGCCGCGGGCCGCGACGTCGGTCGCGACCAGCACGCGCACGCGACGCTCGCGCAGCGCGCGGATCGTGCGGTTACGTGCGCCCTGCGGCAGGTCACCGTGCAGCGCGGCCGATTCGAAGCCGGCGTCGGCGAGACGGCCGGCGAGCTGGTCGGCATCGATCTTGGTCGCCGTGAAGATGATCGCCTGGTCGAGCGCGTCGTCGCGCAGCAGGTGATCGAGCAGGCGATCCTTGTGGTCGCGGTCGTCGACGTAATGGACGGTCTGCGCGATGTTCGCGCGCGATTCGAGACGCTGCTGGATTTCGATGCGTTCCGGATCCTTCAGCAGGCGGCTCGTCAGCGAGCCGATCTTGCCGTCGAGGGTGGCCGAGAACAGCATCGTCTGGCGCGACTCGGGCGTGGCGGCGACGATCGTCTCGATGTCATCGATGAAGCCCATGTCGAGCATGCGGTCGGCTTCGTCGAGCACGAGCATCTTCAGCTCGGACAGGTCGATGCGGCCGCGCTCGAGGTGGTCGAGCAGACGGCCCGGCGTGGCGACCAGGATCTCGGGGTTTTTCGCGAGCAGCATCAGCTGCTGGCCGTAGGCGACGCCGCCGAGGATGCTGACGGTGCGCAGGCGCTTCAGGTGCTTGCCGTAAGTCGACGCGGCCGTGGTGACCTGCATCGCGAGTTCACGGGTCGGCGTCAGCACGAGCAGGCCCGGGCGGGCGACGGGCTGCGGGCGGCGCGCACGGCGGTCGCCCTGGTTCGGGTCACGCGGCGCGCGCGGTTGCTGCGCCTGCGTCTTCTGGAGCTGCGCGAAACGTTCGATAGCGGGCAGCATGAATGCGGCGGTCTTGCCCGAACCAGTCGGGCTCGAGACCAGCAGATCCCGACCGGCGATGCCGGCCGGAATCGCGCGCTGCTGGACCGGCGTCGGCTTGGCGTAGCCGGCGGCCTGCAGCGCGGAGACGATCTCCGGCGACAGCCCGAGCGACGCGAAAGTCGGCTCGTCCGACGCCGGTTCGACTGCGGCCGGTGCGGCGGCGTCGAGACCGAGCGCCTGGTCGGCGATCGCGTTGAGCGGGCTGGTGTTGATGCTCGAAGTCATAACAATCCTTGAAACACAGTGGGTGAAACGTCGGCGCCAATCGCGCATACCCAAGTCGTCGGATTCAGCGAGCAAATCGGGAAACGGGTGCAATCCGCCGAACCGTCGGCGGATGAGGCATTAGAAGCTGTTTTGGGTGCGGCGCGCTTCAGGAGCGGGGCCGCCAGCCTAGTTGACGACCGCAAGGGTCGAAGCAGGAGGGGACAGGTTCTAAACCGGATTGGAGCTTAACGCTACGAGGCGTCGGGCCGGAACGGCTTGCGAGCCGAGCGCGGGAGGTGACGCAGGCCGCATTATAAAGAAATTTGCTGCGCTGCGCCACTGATTTGATTGCCTATTGCGGACTGCCTATTGCGGCGGGAGGGACAGGTCAGGACGCCGTGCCGTTCTTCAGCGATTCGACGAGTTCGATGTATTGCTGCTTTGCTGCATCCTGCGACGTGCCTTTCAGCGCTTCCCATGCGTCGTACTTGTACTTGCCGACGATGTCGGTGAAGCCCGGCTTGTCGCCGTGCGCGTCGCCGTCGGTCGCCTGCTTGAAGAGCGCGTACAGGCGCAGCAGCGTCAGGTTGCCCGGTCGCTCGGTCAGTTGCTTGACGTCGATCTGGGCCTGGTCGAATTGGGCGGTGAGTTCGCTCATCGTGTGTCTCCGTAAGGGTTTCAAGTCGGCCGATCTTAACAAGCGCCGCGCCGCGCGGGGTCGAGCGATCCTTCCAAACCGCCGCCCGCGCGGCGTACGCATTGCGATCGGGTCTGAACGCCCGTGGGAGCGGGGCGCCGCATTACAATGTCGGCCATGACGCAAACAGTGCTCCTCGCCATCGATACGTCGACCGAATACTGCTCGGTCGCGCTGCTGCGCTCGGCTCAAGCCGATGACGCCGTTTCCACCCCGCAAACCTGGGTCCGCCACGAACTGACGGGCGCCGTGTCGAGCACGCGCGTGCTGCCGGCCATCCAGGAACTCTTTGCCGAATCGGGCCTCACGTTCGCCGACTGCGATGCGATCGCGTTCGGCGCGGGTCCAGGCTCGTTCACCGGGCTGCGTACCGCGACCGGCATTACCCAGGGGCTCGCGTTCGGGCGCGGGCTGCCGGTCGTGCCGGTCAGCACGCTGCTCGCGTGCGCCGAGCACGCGCGGCTGCGCGCGCCCGGCACGATGCGCGTGCTGGCCGCGCTCGATGCGCGGATGGATGAAGCGTACTGGGCCGACTTTGCCTGGGACGGCGAGGCCGGCGAATGGCGCACGCTGCATCCGGCGTCGCTCGATGCGCCGGGCGCCGTCGGCGTGCCCGATGCGCC
The DNA here is from genome assembly GCF_001443045.1 of Burkholderia ambifaria. Lineage (GTDB taxonomy): Bacteria > Pseudomonadota > Gammaproteobacteria > Burkholderiales > Burkholderiaceae > Burkholderia > Burkholderia ambifaria_A. The sequence continues at coordinate 23,185 of NZ_LKPJ01000042.1, forward strand.
GTTCACGCTCGCGGGCAACGCGGCTGCCGCGTTCGGCGCGCAGTTGCCGGCAGCCGCAGCAGCAGCCGTGATCGACGGCGACGCGCTGCCGCATGCGCTGGCGGTCGCGCATGCCGCGCTGCGGGCGTTCCGCGCCGGCCGTACGGTGCCGGCCGACCAGGCCGCCCCGGAATACGTGCGCGACAAGGTCGCGCAGACTACCGCCGAGCGCATCGCGGCGCGCGCTGCGCAGACGGGCGGAGCGAAAGGATGACGGGCGTACTGTTGAGCGACCGCTATTTGTCGCCGATGACCGACACCGATCTCGACGAGGTGGTCGCGATCGAGCAGGTTGCGTACGAATTCCCGTGGAGCCGCGGCAACTTCGAGGATTCGCTGCGCAACGGCTATTTCGGCGTGTGCCTGCGGCACGTGACGGGCGCGCTCGTCGGCTATTGCGTGCTGATGCCGGTGATCGACGAGATGCACCTGCTGAACCTGTGTGTCGCCCCGGCCGCCCAGCAGTCTGGCGCGGGCCTCGCGCTGCTGCGCGAAGCCGTGCGCATCTCGCGCGCGGAGCGGCTCGACGGCGTGCTGCTCGAGGTGCGGCCGTCCAATCCGCGCGCGATCCATCTGTACGAGCGCTTCGGCTTTCTGACGATCGGCCGGCGCAAGAACTACTATCCGGCGCGGCATCGCAGCCGGGAGGACGCGATCGTGATGCGTCTGACGCTGAACAAGGACGAAGGGGACGCGCATGGCGTGGGCTGAAGCAGCGCTCGAGGAAATGGGTCTCGCGCAGATCTGGGTGCGGCGCGGGCAGCGCGCGGAAGGCGGTGAAGCGCCGGTTGCTGCAACCGGCGCGGCGGATGACGCATCCGCCGTTGCGGCCGCAACCGTCGCGGCAGCGCCGCGGCCGGCGGCGGCGCCGCTTCGTGACGCGCAGCCGTCCGCGACGCGCGCGCTCGCGCGTGACGATACGCCGCCGGTTGGCGGAGCCGCACGCGATGCGGCTCAGGCCTGCGAAGCGGGCGGGGCTCCGCGTGCCGCGATCGACGACGATCGTGCGTCCTTCAAGCAGATGCCGGCCGCCGCGGCGGACGACATGCCGCCGATCACCGAAGACGACTTCGCCTGGTTCGACGCGGCGCCGCCCGGCGATCCGCTGCCGTCGGCCGAATCGCGTCCTGCCGCGACGCCGGTGGCGATGCTCGACTGGGATGCGCTCGCCGCACGCGTGGCCGACTGCACGAGCTGCCGCCTGTGCGAGAAGCGCACCAATACCGTGTTCGGTGTCGGCGATCGTGAAGCGGACTGGATGCTGATCGGCGAAGCGCCGGGCGAGAACGAGGACAAGCAGGGCGAGCCGTTCGTCGGCCAGGCGGGCAAGCTGCTCGACAACATGCTGCAGTCGCTGGCGCTCAAACGTGGCGATAACGTCTACATCGCGAACGTGATCAAGTGCCGGCCGCCCGGCAACCGCAATCCGGAACCCGACGAGGTCGCGCGCTGCGAGCCGTACCTGCAGCGCCAGGTCGCGCTGGTGAAGCCGAAGCTCATTGTCGCGCTCGGCCGCTTCGCCGCGCAGACGCTGCTGAAGACGGATGCGAGCATCGCATCGCTGCGCGGCCGCGTGCACACGTACGAAGGCGTGCCGGTGATCGTCACTTACCACCCTGCGTACCTCTTGCGCAGCCTGCAGGACAAGTCGAAGGCGTGGGCCGACCTGTGCCTTGCGCGCGATACGTTCCAGCGGGCAGGGGGCGCCGACGCGAACGGGCCGGCCGGACAATGACGCGCGGCGCGGCGCTCGCGTTCGTCGATACGCTGCACGATGCCGCGGTTCGCGATCTGGGCTGGCTCCTCGCGAGCCCGAGCCTGCTCACCGCGGCGCCCGGCGCACCGCTCGCGCATCCGTGGTCGGATGCGGTCGAGCGGGTGGCCGTCGAAGCGTGGCTCGTCGCGCTCGACGCCGCGCCCGAGCCGCTGCACCGCGCGCTCGACGGGTTGCGGCCCGTGCGGCTCGGCCGCTATGCCGAATGCCTGCTCGAATATTTCCTCATGCACGGGCCGTCGCTGCGGCTCGTCGCGGCCAACCTGCCGCTGCGCAGCAACGGCAAGACACTCGGCGAGGTCGATTTCCTCGTCGATGCGCCGGGCGGGCAGCGCCTGCACTGGGAACTCGCGGTGAAGTGCTATCTATGCGCGCCGGTGGACGGCGACGCATCGCTCGCGGACTTTGTCGGCCCGAATCTCGTCGACCGCCTCGACCGCAAGCGCAGCCGCCTGCTCGAGCATCAGTTGCGGCTGAGCGATCGCCACGGGTTCGCGCTGCTCGGCTACGGCGCGCCGTCCGATGCGCAGATGTTCATCAAGGGCTGGCTGTTCTATCCGCACGGCGTGCCGCTGCCGCCGGTGGCCGCGGAAATCGCGGCGGATCATCCGCGCGGCTTCTGGCTCACGCACGCGCAGTGGCCGGCCTGGGCGGCGGCTCAACCCGACGGTGTGGCGTGGAACGTGCTGGCGCGGCTGGCATGGCTCGCGCCGCGGCGGCTGGCGACCGATGCCGCGCCCGAATCGCTGGCGAATTCGCTGGTGCTGCCGTCCGTATTGACGGCGCGCCAGGCGCCCGCGCTGATCGGCGTTCACAGACAGGACGCCGACGGCGTATGGCGGGAAACGGCGCGCGGTTTCATCGTGCCGGATGATTGGTCGGCGCGCGCGCGGGCATTCGCCGCGCAAGACCACTGACGCCGCGTCAGCTGGCGCCTACCACCAGCGATGGAAGTGATGGACCGGGCCGACGCCGCGGCCGACGTCGAGCCGGCCGCTCGCGGCGATCGCGCCGGTCAGGTAGACCTTCGCTTCGCGTACCGCGCTGTCGAGATCGGGCTGCTGCGGCAGCAGCGCGGCGATCGCCGACGATAGCGTGCAGCCCGTGCCGTGCGTGTTGCTGACCGGCACGCGGGTGCCGTCGAACCGCACCGTATGCGTCGCATCGACGAGCCAGTCGGGGCTCGCGGCCGCGTCGGGCAGGTGGCCGCCCTTCATCAGCACGGCGTGCGCGCCGGTCTTCAGCAGCGCGTGACCCTGCCGGACCATGTCGTCTTCGGTCGTCGCGGGCGTGTCGCCAAGCAGGGCGGCCGCTTCGGGCAGGTTCGGCGTGACGACGGTCGCAAGCGGCAGCAGCGTGTCGCGCAACGCATCGACCGCGTCGGGCGCGAGCAGCGCGTGCGAACTCTTCGAAATCATCACCGTATCGAGCACGACGAAGCGCGGCGCGTAACGCCGCAGCGCGTCGGCCACGGCGTGCACGATCGCCGCATTCGCGAGCATGCCGATCTTGACTGCGTCGATGCGGATGTCGTCGAACACCGCGTCGAGCTGCGCCGTCACGAACGCGGCGTCCGGCGCGTGCACGCCGGTTACGCCGCGCGTATTCTGCGCGGTCAGCGCGGTGATCACGCTCGCGCCGTACGCGCCGAGCGCGGAGAAGGTCTTGAGGTCGGCCTGGATGCCTGCGCCGCCGCCCGAGTCGGAGCCGGCGATCGTCAGGACGTTGGGTATCGGGTGCGTCATGATGGCAAGGCGCCGGTGCGAAGACCGGCGCCGACGTACGGAAACGGGAAGTGTAGCGTCAGTGCCGCGATTCGCCGATCAGCGCGACCGAGTCGAACTGCCGCTGGTTCGCCTGGTGACGGCGCATCACGAGCCACATGGTCAGGCAGACGAACGTGCCGAACAGCACGATCACGACGCCGACCGGCACGTCGAGCCAGACCAGCACCGCATACAGGCACAGCATCACGAGCACCGACAGGTTCTCGTTGAAGTTCTGCACCGCGATCGAGTGGCCGGCCGACAGCAGCACGTGACCGCGGTGCTGCAGCAGCGCATTCATCGGAACCACGAAATAGCCGGACAGCGCGCCGACGCAGATCAGGAAGATGTACGCGACGATCAGGTACGCCGGCAGGCGCAGGTGGCCGAAGTGCACGGCCCAGTGCGGTGGGAACAGGTCGCGCGTGTAGAACGCCATCAGCATGACTGCGATGCCCATGATGATGCCGACGGGCAGCACGGTGAGCGACTTCTTCAGCGGGATTCGCGCGGCGGCGGCGATCGCGCCGCCCGCGACGCCGACCGCGACCACGGCCTGCAGGATCGCGCCTTCGGACAGCGACATGTTGAGCGAGACTTCGGCCCACTTCAGCACGATGAACTGCAGCGTCGCGCCCGCGCCCCAGAACAGCGTCGTGACCGCGAGCGAGATCTGGCCGAGCTTGTCGCGCCAGAGCACCGTGAAACAGTCGGCGAAATCGGTGAGAAGCTTGATCGGGCCGCGCTCCTGCTTCGGGTAGCGCGCGCCGGTATCGGGAATCCGCAGGTTGAAGATGGCGGCGACCACGTAGATCGCCATGATGATCGCCATCGCCGCTTCGGCGGGCGTGCTGATCCAGGCGGGCGTGTGCGCGATCACGTGCGACGCGATGTGCGGGCTGATCAGCGCACCGCCTAGCACGGTGCCGAGGATAATCGAACTGACGGTCGTGCCTTCGATCCAGCCGTTCGCCGCGACGAGCCGGTCGGCCGGCAGCAGCTCGGTCAGAATGCCGTATTTCGCGGGCGAGTAGGCCGCGGCGCCGAACCCGACGATCCCGTACGCGATCAGCGGATGCGCGCCGAACAGCATGATCAGGCAGCCGACCACCTTGATCGAATTGGTGATGAACATCACGCGCCCCTTCGGACGCGAATCGGCGAACGCACCCACATAAGCCGCCAGCACCACATAGGACAACACGAAGAACAGCTTGAGCAGCGGTGTCATCCAGTTGGGGGCGTGGAGGTCTTTCAGCAGAGCGATGGCGGCGATGAGAAGCGCATTGTCGGCCAACGACGAGAAAAACTGCGCGGCCATGATGGTGTAAAAACCTTTTTTCATCTGATGCGATGCTTTCGTCGCTGCGGCAAGGCCGCGTAGGCCGCCTGGTATGCGATCGGCTTATTCCGTTCGAAATGGGTTGTGCGCACGGCTTTATAACACGAAAATACGGCAATTCGGACTAGCAAGATTCCCCGATCGTTCCGCAAATTGTCGGCTTCGGTGCTCAAAAGGCGCGGTAAGCTGATGATTCGCAAGCGTCTTTACGTAAATTTCCCATGCCGCGCCCGATCTCCGCCACTATCCACACCGCCGCTCTCGCGAACAATCTCTCCGTCGTCCGCCGATTTGCCGGCCCATCCAAGGTCTGGGCGGTCGTCAAGGCCAACGCGTATGGCCACGGTCTCGCGCGTGCGTTTCCGGGCCTGCGCGGCACCGACGGCTTCGGCCTGCTCGATCTCGACGAGGCCGTGAAGCTGCGCGAGCTCGGCTGGGCCGGCCCGATCCTGCTGCTCGAAGGGTTCTTCCGCTCGACCGACATCGACGTGATCGACCGCTACAGCCTGACGACCACCGTCCACAACGACGAGCAGATGCGGATGCTGGAGACGGCGCGGCTGTCGAAGCCCGTCAATGTGCAGCTCAAGATGAACAGCGGGATGAACCGGCTCGGTTACGTGCCGGAGAAATACCGCGCTGCGTGGGAGCGTGCGCGCGCGTGCCCCGGCATCGGCCAGATCACGTTGATGACCCATTTTTCGGACGCCGACAACGAGCGCGGTGTTGCCGAGCAACTCGCGACGTTCGAGCGCGGCGCGGAAAACATCGCCGGGGCGCGCAGCCTTGCGAATTCGGCGGCCGTGCTGTGGCATCCGGATACGCACTTCGACTGGGTGAGGCCGGGGATCGTGCTGTACGGCGCGTCGCCGTCGGGGCTGTCGGCCGATATCGCGGACACGGGGCTGAAGCCCGCGATGACGCTCGCGTCCGAGCTGATCGCCGTGCAGACGATCGCGAAGGGCCAGGCGATCGGCTATGGCTCGACGTTCTCCGCGCCGGCCCAGATGCGCGTCGGCGTCGTTGCGTGCGGCTATGCGGACGGCTATCCGCGCGTCGCGCCCGAGGGCACGCCGGTGATCGTCGACGGCATCCGCACGCGGATCGTCGGCCGCGTGTCGATGGACATGATCACCGTCGACCTGACTCCGTGCCCGCAAGCCGGCGTCGGTGCGCGGGTCGAGCTGTGGGGCAACACGCTGCCGATCGACGACGTCGCGCGCCATTGCGGGACCATCGGCTATGAACTGATGTGCGCGGTCGCCGGCCGCGTCCCGGTGCGCGCGGAATAAGGGCAGCACGCGTGGCCAAACAGAAAACCGTCTACGTCTGCAGCGAGTGCGGCGGACAAACCCCGAAGTGGCAGGGGCAATGCCCGTCGTGCCAGGCCTGGAACACCCTCGTCGAATCGATTGCCGAGTCGCCGGCCGCCCATCGCTTCCAGTCGCTCGCGAAGCGGGCGCCGGTGCAGCGCCTCGTCGACATCGAGGCGGCCGACGTGCCGCGCTTCTCGACCGGCATCGGCGAATTCGATCGCGTGCTGGGCGGCGGGCTGGTGCCGGGCGGCGTCGTGCTGATCGGTGGCGATCCGGGCATCGGCAAGTCGACGCTGCTGCTGCAGTCGCTCGCGGACATCGCGAGCGAGCGGCGCGCCCTCTATATCAGCGGCGAGGAATCCGCCGCGCAGATCGCGTTGCGCGCGCAACGGCTCGCGCTGCTCGACGGTGGCGCGCCGGCGGCCGAGCTGAAGCTGCTCGCCGAGATTCAGCTCGAGAAGATCCAGGCCGCGATCGACGCGGAACGGCCGGACGTTGCCGTCATCGACTCGATCCAGACCGTCTATTCGGAAGCGCTGACGTCGGCGCCCGGCTCGGTCGCGCAGGTGCGCGAGTGCGCGGCGCAGCTCACGCGCATCGCGAAGCAGTCCGGCACCGCGATCATCATGGTCGGGCACGTGACGAAGGAGGGTAACCTGGCCGGCCCGCGCGTGCTCGAGCACATCGTCGACACGGTGCTGTACTTCGAGGGCGACACCCATTCGTCGTTCCGGCTCGTGCGGGCGTTCAAGAACCGCTTTGGTGCCGTCAACGAACTCGGCGTGTTCGCGATGACCGAGCGCGGGCTGCGCGGCGTCGCGAACCCGTCCGCGCTGTTCCTGTCGCAGCACGAGCAGGTCGTGCCCGGTTCCTGCGTGCTCGTCACGCAGGAGGGCACGCGTCCGCTGCTCGTCGAAATCCAGGCGCTCGTTGATACGGCGCACGTGCCGAACCCGCGCCGGCTCGCGGTCGGCCTCGAGCAGAACCGGCTCGCGATGCTGCTCGCGGTGCTGCACCGGCATGCGGGCATCGCGTGTTTCGACCAGGACGTGTTCCTGAACGCGGTGGGCGGCGTGAAGATCACCGAGCCGGCCGCCGACCTCGCGGTGCTGCTCGCGATCCATTCGTCGATGCGCAACAAGGCGCTGCCGAAGGGGCTGATCGTGTTCGGCGAAGTGGGGCTGGCGGGCGAGATCCGGCCGTCGCCGCGCGGCCAGGAACGGCTGCGCGAGGCGGCCAAGCTCGGGTTCACCGCCGCGTTGATCCCGAAGGCGAATGCGCCGAAGCAGCCGATCGAAGGGCTGAACGTGATGGCCGTCGAGCGGATCGAACAGGCGATCGACCGCGTGCGCGATCTTGAATAACCGGGTGCGGCCGGCCCCACGCGTGCCGGCCGGCCGCGATCTGTCGCGTAATTCTCTGTAAAGAATATGTAGGCTTCTGTAACCCGCCGGACATCGCTTTTCCCTATCCTTTGCCGGATTGTCGAACCGCGCAATGCGAAGGGAACCTATGTTGAAACAGTATGGGGAAGCGCCGAGCGGACGCGTTTACAACCTGCGCGGCTGCCGCGTATCGGAGCCGATCGTTCAGCCGTGGGGCGGGGGATGCCGGATCGTCGAGTGGATCGACGACGAAGGGCGCCTCGCGCGCCGGGTCGTGTCGGAGGATGTGACGGAAGCGGAAGTTGCCGCGGCGATCAGCCGGCCGACCGAAGGGCGGCGTCACCTGATGGGCGATGACGAACAGATGCCGCGCGACACGTTACCGCGGCGTTGAGCGGAGGATGCGGCCGACGTACGGCCGACGCAACGATGGACAAAGAGGCCGGGCCGGGGCGCCCGGCCTCGTCGTTTTCGAGCCCGGCGCGGCCGAGTGGGTTGGTGGGGCGTTGACGCCCGGAACGTTGCGCCACCGATGAAGCGATCGACCGGCGGCGCCCGGGCCGCGTTCAGCCGATCTGCTCGAGTTCTTCCTGCACGGAGAGCCAGTCGGCCTCGACCGTCTCGAGCCGGGTATTGACCTCGCCGAGCTTGCGGATCGCTTCGGTCAGTTCCGTCTTGCGCGCGGCCTCGTAGCTCGCCGGATCGGCGACGAACGCGTCGAGGCGGGCCTTCTCCGCGTGCAGCGTATCCATTTCCTTTTCGAGCTTCGTGATGCGGTTCTGCAGCGGCTTCTTCAGCTGCGACAGGCGCTGGCGCTCCTCGGCCGCCTGGCGCTTCTGGTCCTTGCGGTTGACGCCTGGATCCGCGCCCTCGGCCGCCGCGCTGTCTGCCTTCGCGGCCGCGCGCTGCTCGGCGGCGTGCTGCAGCAGCCAGTCGCGGTAATCGTCGAGGTCGCCGTCGAACGGCTGCAGACGGTGCTTCGCAACGAGCATGAACTGGTCGGTGGTCGCGCGCAGCAGGTGGCGATCGTGCGAGACGAGGATCAGCGTGCCTTCGAACTGCGCGAGCGCCATCGTCAGCGCGTGACGCGTTTCGAGGTCGAGGTGGTTGGTCGGTTCGTCGAGCAGCAGCAGGTTCGGCTTCTGCCAGATGATCAGCGCGAGCGCGAGCCGCGCCTTCTCGCCGCCCGAGAACGGGCCGACCGGGCTTGTCGCCATGTCGCCGGAGAAATTGAAGCCGCCGAGGAAGTCGCGCAGTTCCTGCTCGCGCGTGTCGGGTGCGAGCCGCGCGAGATGCGCGAGCGGCGAATCGTCCTCGCGCAGCGTTTCGAGCTGGTGCTGCGCGAAATAGCCGATCGTGAGGCCCTTGCCGTCGCGCACGTGGCCCGACAGCGGCGCGAGCGTGCCGGCCAGCGTCTTGATCAGCGTCGACTTGCCCTGGCCGTTCGCGCCGAGCAGGCCGATGCGCTGGCCGTTCTGGATCGACAGCGCGACACGTTCGACGATCGGGATCTCCGTACCGTCGTCGGCATGGTAGCCGCAGCGGACGTCTTCCATCACCATCATCGGGTTCGGCGCGGCGTCGGGCGTGCGGAACTCGAACGTGAACGGCGACGCGATGTGCGCGGGCGCGATCAGCTCCATCTTCTCGAGCGCCTTCATCCGGCTTTGCGCCTGCTTGGCCTTGGTCGCCTTGGCCTTGAAGCGGTCGACGAAGCTCTGCAGGTGCTCGATCGTCTTCTGCTGCTTTTCGTATGCGCTTTGCTGCAGCGCCAGTTGCTGCGCACGCAGCACTTCGAACTGCGAGTAATTGCCGCCGTAGCGCTTCACCTGACGATTTTCCAGGTGCAGCGTGACGTTGCAGATCGAATCGAGAAATTCGCGGTCGTGCGAGATCACGACGAGCGTGCCGGCGTAGCGGTGCAGCCAGTCCTCGAGCCAGACGATCGCGTCGAGGTCGAGGTGGTTGGTCGGTTCGTCGAGCAGCAGCAGGTCGGAGCGGCACATCAGCGCCTGCGCGAGGTTCAGGCGCATGCGCCAGCCGCCGGAGAAGCTGGCGACCGACTCACGCGTCTGCGCGAGCGTGAAGCCTAGGCCGAGCAGCAGCGCTTCGGCGCGCGCCGGTGCGGTATAGCCGTCGGCGTCGGCAAAAGCCGCGTGCGCGTCGGCTTCGGCCGCGCCGTCATGCGCGGCCGATGCGGCGGCGATGCGCGCTTCGATCTCGCGCAGCGCGGTGTCGCCGTCGAGCGTGTAGTCGAGCGCCGAGCGATCGACGGCGGGTGTTTCCTGCGACACGTGGGCGATCCGCCACGACGGCGGCATCGAGAAATCGCCGGCGTCGGAATGCAGCTCGCCGCGCAGAACCGAGAACAGCGTCGATTTGCCGGCGCCGTTCGCGCCGATCAGGCCGGCCTTCTCGCCGGGATTGAGCACGAACGAGGCCGACTCGAATAGCGGCTTGGTGCCGCGCGCAAGGCTGAACTGATTGAAACGGATCACGGCGGGAATGACTGACCAAAACCGCTATTCTAGACTGCGCGCGCGTCGCCCCGGATATTCGGCCGAACGGCCGGTGCCGCAACGGCGCGATTTCGCCTAGACTCGACGTCGATCCGGTTTCGTAAAAGGAGTGCCCGATGTCCACCCTGTATTCGTTCAGCGCGGAGACGCTCGCCGGTGAGCCGGCGTCGCTCGATGCGTATCGCGGCCAGGTGCTGCTGATCGTCAATACCGCGAGCGAGTGCGGTTTCACGCCGCAGTATGCGGGTTTGCAGAAGCTGTACGACCAGTACGCGGCGCGCGGTTTCGTCGTGCTCGGCTTTCCGTGCAACCAGTTCGGCAAGCAGGAGCCGGGCGACGCAACGCAGATCGGCGCGTTCTGCGAGCGCAATTACGGCGTCACGTTCCCGATGTTCGCGAAGATCGACGTGAAGGGCGACCACGCGCATCCGCTGTACCGCTACCTGACCGACGAGGCGCCCGGCATCCTGGGCCTCAAGGCAATCAAGTGGAATTTCACGAAATTCCTGGTCGACCGCGACGGGCGGATCGTCAAGCGCTATGCGCCGTCGACGAAGCCCGAGGAAATCGCCGCGGATATCGACAAGTTGCTGTAACGCCGTGAAGCGGCGGGCGGGTCGTCCGGATCGAACCGGTCGTGACCGCGGCGCCGGGCCGAACGGTGCGAAAGCGTGCGCCGGCATGCCGGCTGGCGGTGCGCGGCCGGTGCTCGCGTGAGCGCTAAAGGATCGGTGCGAACAGCCGCGCGACGTGCATCGCGATGCGCCGCCACGCGGGCGAGTGTCGATACTCGTTCGCATCGACCTCGTAGGCCTGCGCGAAATCGGCGTCGAGCATCGCCTCGACCTCGCCGGCGAACGTGCGATCGACGGTCAGCACCATGATTTCGAAGTTCAGCCGGAACGAGCGGTTGTCGAGATTTGCGCTGCCGATCGCGGCCGCGATGCGGTCGATCAGCACGACTTTCTGGTGCAGGAAGCCGGGCCGGTAGCGGTACACCTTGACGCCTGCGTCGACGAGATCGCGCGCATAGAGTTTGGACGCCTCGAACACGACGTAGTGATCGCGCCGGCTCGGGATCAGGATGCGCACGTCGACGCCGCGCATCACCGCGAGCTTCAGCGCGGCGATCACCGCTTCGTCGGGCACGAGATACGGCGTCGTGATCCACACCCGTTCCCGCGCGGCGTTGATCGCTTCGACGAAGAACAGCGAGCCGGTTTCCTGCTTGTCGGCCGGCCCCATCGGCACGGCGAGGCAATGCATCGCGTCGTCGGGCAGTGCCTCCGGCGGCGCGGCGAGCGGCGGCAGCGTCTGCGTGGCCCAGTGCCAGTCTTCGGCGAACACGTACTGAATGCTCGCGACCACCGGGCCGCGGATCTCGATATGGGTGTCGCGCCACGGCGACAGGCGCCGGTTCGCGCCGAGGTACTCGACGCCGACGTTGTGTCCGCCGACGAACGCGCGATTGCCGTCGACGACGACGATCTTGCGATGGTTGCGGAAGTTGAGCTGGAAGCGATTGACGAACTTGCGGTGGGTCGCGAACGGATGGACCTCGACGCCGCCGCGGCGCAGCGTGTCGACGTAGCTGTGCGGCAGGTCGAAGCTGCCGATGCTGTCGTACAGCAGGTAGCAGCGCACGCCGGCTGCCGCGCGCGCGAGGAGCGCATCGCGCAGCATCTGGCCGAGCGCGTCGTCGCGCACGATGAAGAACTGGACGACCACATAATCGCGCGCGGCGTCGATCGCCGACAGGATCGCCGAGAAGGTCGCATCGCCGTTTACCAGCGTGCGCACGGCATTGCCGCCGACGAACGGCATCCCGCCGAGCCGCGTGAGCGCGAGCACGGCGGTCCGGCCGAGCGCGTCGGCGGCCGGCCCGTCGCTTGCGTCCGCATCGAGCCACCGCGCGCGCGGCGTGTGCGTGCGCAACGCTTCCATCTCGTGGCGTCGCGCGTCGACGTAGCCGGAAAACTTGCTGCGACCGAGGAACAGGTAGGGGATGAGCGTCAGGTACGGCATCGCGGCGAGCGACACGGCCCACGCGATCGCGCCTTGCGACGTGCGCGTGTTCATGATCGCGTGACACGCCGCGATGATCCCGAGCACATGGATGGCCAGGATCAGGGTGCCGAGATGTAGCCAGTCGAGGGTCATAGGCGCGTGACGGACTCCTGAAGTCGTGCGGCGCGACGGCCGCCTACGCGCATCTTACCGAACCGTGCGGGACAGCGGTGTGCCGTACCGCACGGTTCGGTCGCGGCGCGCCGTCAGGCCTTGCGCGGCAGGTCCGACGCCTGGATCAGGAACACGGTGTCGTCGCCCGCGCTGGTGGGCAGCCACGTGAGTTCGAGGCCGCCGAACGCGGCTTCGACGTGCTCGCGCTCGTTGCCGATCTCGACGACGAGCACGCCGTCGTCATGCAGCCACTTGTGCGCTTGCTCGATGATTCGCCGCACGATATCCATCCCGTCGTCGCCGCCCGCGAGCGCCATCTCCGGCTCGTGCCGGTACTCGGGCGGGAGGGCCGCCATCGACGTTGCGTTCACGTACGGCGGGTTCGTCAGGATCACGTCGTAGCGCGCGTCGGGTTGCGTGCGGAACTCGGGCAGCGGCGCGTAGAGGTCACCGCGATGCAGCGTGATCCGATCGTCGAGGCCGTAGTCGCGCACGTTGATCTCGGCGACTTCGAGTGCCTTGTCGGACAGGTCGACCGCATCGATCTCGGCATTCGGGAACGCGCTGGCCGCGAGGATCGCGAGGCAGCCCGAGCCGGTGCACAGCTCGAGCACCGCGCCGACCTGCTCGGGGTCGGCGACATACGGCTGCAGCCCGTCGTCGAGCAGCTCGCCGATGAACGAGCGCGGCACGATCACGCGTTCGTCGACGTAGAAGCGGTGCCCGTGCATCCACGCTTCGTGCGTGAGGTAGGCGGCCGGCACGCGTTCCGTCGCGCGTCGTTCGATCACCGCGAGCACGGCTGCGATTTCATCGGGCAGCAGGCGGGCGTCGAGGAACGGCTCGAGCGTGTCGAGCGGCAGATCGAGCGTGTGCAGCACGAGGTAGGCGGCTTCGTCGTACGCGTTGTCCGAGCCGTGGCCGAACGCGAGCTTCGCCTTCGAGAAGCGCGTGACCGCATAGCGCAGCAGGTCGCGAACAGTTGCAAAAGGTGTCGTCATGCGAGGGCTCCGTCAGGCGATCAGTTGTTCGAGCACGCGGCGGTACACGTTCTTCAGCGGGTCGACGAAGCGCACGTCGATGTGCTCGTCGATCTTGTGGATGCTGCCGTTCGGCGGGCCGAACTCGATCACCTGCGGGCAGATACGCGCGATGAAGCGTCCATCGGACGTGCCGCCCGTCGTCGACAGCTCGGTCGTGAGGCCGGTCTCGGCGCGGATCGCGTTCTCGAGCGCGTTCGACAGGTCGCCGCGCGGCGTGAGGAACGGCAGGCCGCTCACCGACCACTTCAGCGTGTATTCGAGGCCGTGCTTGTCGAGGATCGCATGCACGCGCGCCTGCAGGCCCTCGACGGTGCTCGCCGTCGAGAAGCGGAAGTTGAACATCAGGTCCGCGTGGCCGGGGATCACGTTGGTCGCGCCGGTGCCCGCGTGCAGGTTCGACACCTGCCAGGTGGTCGGCGGGAAGTATTCGTTGCCTTCGTCCCACTGTTCGGCGGCGAGCTCGGCAAGTGCCGGCGCGAGCAGGTGAATCGGGTTCTTCGCGAGGTGCGGGTACGCGATGTGGCCCTGCACGCCCTTGACGATCAGCTCGCCCGACATCGAACCGCGGCGGCCGTTCTTTACGACGTCGCCGAGCTCCGTGGTCGAGGTCGGCTCGCCGACGATGCAGTAGTCGAGGCGTTCGCCGCGCGCTTCGAGCAGGTCGACGACCTTCACGGTGCCATCGGTGGCCGGGCCTTCCTCGTCGCTCGTGATCAGGAACGCGATCGCGCCGCGGTGGCCGGGGTGGGCCGCGACGAATTCCTCGGAGGCGACGACGAACGCCGCGAGCGACGTCTTCATGTCGGCCGCGCCGCGGCCGTACAGCTTGCCGTCGCGATGCGCGGGGATGAACGGCGGCGAGGTCCACTGCTCGAGCGGGCCGGTCGGTACGACGTCGGTGTGGCCCGCGAATGCGAGCAGCTTGCCGTCGCGGCCGTCGGTGCCGCGCTTGACGGCCCACAGGTTGGTCACGCCGTGCGACGCGATGGTCTCGCATTCGAAGCCGAGCGCGGCGAGGCGCTCGGTCATGATCTGCTGGCAATGCTGATCGTCGGGCGTGACGGACGCGCGGGTGATCAGCTGTTCGGTAAGGGCTAGGGTGGCGGACATGGTTCGGACCACTTTCGATAAAAAATGCCGGCGCGGTGGCCGGCAGCGATGAGACGTCGGGCTGCGCCCACGGGCGCAGCGCAGGCGGCCCTAGGCGGCAAACAGCGCCGCGTACTGATCGGCCACGAAGCCGAGCGATTTCACGCGGCCGTTGACGACGAGCACGGGACGCTTGATGACCGACGGCTTGTGGATCATCAGCGCGACCGCGCCGGATTTCGTTTCCGCTGCCGCCTTCATGGCGTCGTCCAGGCCGCGCCACGTCGTGCCGCGCTTGTTCACGAGCGCATCGAGCGACACGTCCTTCAGCCAGTCTTCGACGAGCGGGGCGCTGACGCCGAGCTTCTTGAAGTCGTGGAACTCGAACTCGATGCCATGATCGTCGAGCCACACGCGGGCCTTCTTCACGGTGTCGCAGTTCGGAATGCCGTAGACGACCACGGTGCGCGGCTTGGCCATCAGTCGCCTCGCAGCAGCTCGTTCAGGCCGACCTTCGCGCGGGTCTTCGCGTCGACCTTCTTCACGATCACGGCGCAGTACAGGCTGTGCGAGCCGTCCTTCGACGGCAGGTTGCCAGCGACGACGACCGAGCCGGCCGGGATGCGGCCGTAGCTGACTTCGCCCGTCTCGCGATCGTAGATCTTCGTGCTCTGGCCGAGGTACACGCCCATCGAGATCACCGAGTTTTCCTCGACGATCACGCCTTCGACGACTTCCGAGCGCGCGCCGATGAAGCAGTTGTCTTCGATGATGACGGGGTTTGCCTGCAGCGGCTCGAGCACGCCGCCGATGCCGACGCCGCCCGACAGGTGCACGTTCTTGCCGATCTGCGCGCACGAACCGACCGTGGCCCACGTGTCGACCATCGTGCCTTCGTCGACGTATGCGCCGATGTTGGTGTACGACGGCATCAGCACGACGTTCTTCGCGATGAAGGAGCCGCGGCGCGCGATGGCCGGCGGCACGACGCGGAAGCCGCCCGCGGCGAAGTCTTCAGCCGTGTAGTTCGCGAACTTCGACGGCACCTTGTCGTAGAACTGGGAGTAGCCGCCGGCCGGCATCGGCGCGTTGTCCTCCAGGCGGAACGACAGCAGCACGGCCTTCTTCAGCCACTGGTGCACGGTCCAGTTGCCGTCGATCTTCTCGGCAACGCGCAGCGCGCCTTTGTCGAGTTGCTCGATCGCGTGCGCGACGGCTTCGCGGACGTCGGCCGGTGCGGCCTTCGGCGACAGCTCGGCGCGGTTTTCCCAGGCGGTATCGATGATTTGCTGAAGTTGTTGCGACATGTTCGTTTTCGCAGGAGATGGATGGAATTGATCGGATGGACGATTACCGCGCGAGAGACCGGCAGAAATCGACGATGCGTTGCGCGCCCTCGACGCATTCGGGGGTGCCCGCGACGAGCGCGATCCGGATGAAATCGCGGCCCGGGTTCGTGCCGTGCGCGTCGCGCGCGAGGTACGAGCCGGGCAGAACCGTCACATTATAGTCGGCGTACAGGCGGCGGGCGAACTCGGTGTCCGACAGGCCGGTGCGCGCGACGTTGGCCCACAGGTAGAACGCGGCGTCGGGCAGCTTCACGTCGATCACGTCGGCTAGCATCGGCGTGACCGTGTTGAACTTCTGCAGATACAGCGCGCGGTTCTCGCGCACGTGTGCCTCGTCGTTCCACGCGGCGATGCTCGCGTGCTGCCAAACCGGCGACAGCGCGGCGCCGTGGTACGTGCGGTACAGCAGGAATTTCTTCAGCAGCGCGGCGTCGCCGGCGACGAAACCCGAGCGCATGCCCGGCACGTTCGAGCGCTTCGACAGGCTCGACAGCATCACGAGGCGCTCGAAGCCGCGGCCGAGGCGGTGCGCGGCCTCGAGGCCACCGAGCGGCGGCGCTACTTCGTCGAAATAGATTTCGGAGTAGCACTCGTCGGATGCGATCACGAAACCGTGGCGGTCGGACAGTGCGAACAGTTCGCGCCAGTCGTCGAGCGTCAGCACGGCGCCTGTCGGGTTGCCCGGCGAGCACACGTACAGCAGCTGGGTGCGCGCCCAGACTTCATCGGGCACGGCCGCATAGTCGCACGCGAAGTTGCGCGCCGGGTCGCTGTTCGCGAAATAGGGTTCGGCACCGGCCAGCAGCGCCGCGCCTTCGTAAATTTGATAGAAAGGATTCGGACAGAGTACGATCGCTTTCTTGCCGTCCGCGCGTTCGCGCGCGTCGATCACCGTCTGCGCGAGCGAGAACAGCGCCTCGCGCGACCCCGACACGGGCAGCACCTGGGTGGCCGGATCGATCGCCGGCAGCCCGTAGCGGCGTTCGAGCCAGTGCGCGATCGACGTGCGCAGCGCGTCCGAGCCGGCCGTGGCCGGGTACGACGCGAGGCCGTCGAGCGCGGCCACCACGGCGTCGCGGATCAGCGCCGGCGTCGGGTGCTTGGGCTCGCCGATGCCGAAGCTGATCGGTTTCAGGCCGGAAGCGGGCGTCACGTCCTTGAACAGGGCGCGCAGCTTTTCGAAGGGATAGGGCTGGAGCGAGTCGAGTCGAGGGTTCACGGGCGAAGCGGCCATCGCGGCCGGTTGGAGCGAAAGGGGCGGCGCAGGTGCCGCACGGCTGCGAGCGGGCGCCGACGGCGCGCGGCTCGCAGCGGACGATTATAGCGTGACGCAATGCGGTCACGGCCCGCCGGAACGGCGGCCGGGCCGGTCGAATAAAGGGTATCGAACCAAATGAATAACGCGGTACGCGGCAGCCTGCCGACGCTGGCCATCCTGATCGGCGCTTCGGTATGGGGCCTGATCTGGTATCCGCTGCGGATTCTTGCATCGCTCGGTCTCACCGGTACGCTGGCGAGCGCGCTGACGAGCACGGTCGCGTTCCTGTTCGTGATCGTCGTGCGGCATCGCACGATCGCGACGCTGCGCTGGCACTGGGTGCTGCCGGGCATCGCGATCACGGCGGGCGTGACCAACCTCGGCTTCGTGTGGGGCACGATCCACGGCGAGGTGCTGCGCGTGATGCTGTTGTTCTACCTGACCCCGGCATGGACCGCGATCTACGCGCATTTCCTGCTGCGCGAGCGGCTGACCTGGGCTGGCGCGGGGCTGGCGGCGCTGTCGATCGGCGGCGCGATGCTGATGCTGTGGTCGCCGAAGCTCGGCGTGCCGCTGCCGGCCAATCCGGCCGAATGGGCGGGGCTCGCTGCCGGCCTGAGTTTCGCGATGAGCAACGTGCTCGTGATCAAGGCGAGCCGCGAGTTGCCAGAGATGCGCGCCGAGATGCGCACGGCGACGCTGTTCGGCGGCGCGGCCGTGTTCGGCGCGATCGCGTCGCTGTTCGAAGGGTGGCCGGTCGCGCCGGCGGGCGGGCAGCTTGGCATGGCCGCACTGATCATCGTGGCGATCGGCGTGACGATGGCCGCGAACAACCTGCTCGTGCAATACGGGCTTGCGCGCGTGCCGGCGAACCGCGCGTCGATCATCATGCTGTTCGAGATCGTGATCACCGCGCTGTCGGCGTGGGTGTTCGCGAACGAGTTGCCGAGCGCGCGCGAGTGGGCGGGCGGCGCGTGCATCGTGCTGGCGACGCTGCTGTCGAGCCGGGTCCATCGTGCCGCGCCGGCACCGGGCAAACCCGGCGGCGGGCGGGACGGCGCACGCGCGATGGTATGATGGAAGCCGTTTGCGGGGCCCAACGCTGTATGCGCACGGCCCCGCTTTTGAATTCCGGGGCGCATCGCGCGCATGGGCCGTCCGGCCTCGCGCGTCGCGGCCCCGTCCGTTTCACACCTTCTTCACATCCGATACCGCCGTGCGTCTGAGCTCGATCAAACTCGCTGGCTTCAAATCCTTTGTCGATCCCACGCATTTCCAGGTTCCGGGCCAGCTTGTCGGCGTGGTGGGCCCGAACGGGTGCGGCAAGTCCAACATCATCGATGCCGTGCGCTGGGTGCTCGGCGAGTCGCGCGCGTCCGAGCTGCGCGGCGAGTCGATGCAGGACGTGATCTTCAACGGCTCGACCGCCCGCAAGCCCGGCAGCCGGGCCAGCGTGGAACTGATCTTCGACAACTCCGACGGCCGCGCGGCCGGGCAGTGGGGCCAGTACGGCGAGATCGCCGTGAAGCGCGTGCTGACGCGCGACGGCACGTCGAGCTACTACATCAACAACCTGCCGGCACGCCGCCGCGACATCCAGGACATCTTCCTCGGCACGGGCCTCGGGCCGCGTGCGTACGCGATCATCGGGCAGGGCATGATCGCGCGCATCATCGAGGCGAAGCCGGAAGAGCTGCGCGTGTTCCTCGAAGAAGCCGCGGGCGTGTCGAAGTACAAGGAACGCCGTCGCGAGACCGAGAACCGCCTGCACGATACGCGCGAGAACCTGACGCGCGTCGAGGACATCGTCCGCGAGCTCGGCGCGAACCTCGAGAAGCTCGAGGCGCAGGCCGTCGTGGCCACCAAGTACAAGGAACTCGTCGCCGACGGCGAGGAGAAGCAGCGCTTGTTGTGGCTGCTGCGCAAGAACGAGGCCGCGGGCGAGCAGCAGAAGCAGCAGCGTGCGATCGAGCAGGCGCAGATCGACCTCGAGGCGCAGATGGCGAAGCTGCGCGAGGTCGAGTCGCAGCTCGAGACGCTGCGGGTCGCGCATTACTCGGCGAGCGACGCGATGCAGGGCGCGCAGGGCGCGCTCTATGAAGCGAACGCCGAAGTGAGTCGCCTCGAGGCCGAGATCAAGTTCATCGTCGAATCGCGCAACCGCGTGCAGGCGCAGATCGCCGCGTTGAACGCACAGCGCGAGCAATGGCGCGCGCAGGCCGAGAAGGCGCAGGACGAGCTCGAGGAAGCCGAAGAGGCGCGCGCGATGGCCGACGAGAAGGCCGCGCTCGCGGAAGACAACGCAGCCGCGAAGCACGACGCGCTGCCGGCGCTCGAGGCGAAATGGCGCGATGTGCAGGCGCAGCTCAACGATGAGCGCGCGCGGATCGCGCAGACCGAACAGTCGCTGAAGCTCGAGGCCGCGCACCAGCGCAATGCCGACCAGCAGCTCCAGCAGCTCCAGCAGCGTCATGAGCGCCTGAAGTCCGAGGCGGGCGGGCTCGACGCACCAGATGAAGCGCAGCTCGAAGAGTTGCGCATGCAGCTCGCCGAGCAGGAAGAGATTCTCGCCGAAGCACAGGCACGCCTTGCCGATGCGCAGGAAGCGCTGCCGCGCCTCGATGGCGAACGCCGTGCCGCGCAGGAGCGCGTGCAGGCCGAAAGCGCGCAGATCCACCAGCTCGAGGCACGGCTCGCCGCACTCAAGCAGCTGCAGGAGAACGTGCAGACCGAAGGCAAGATCCAGCCGTGGCTCGACAAGCACGAGCTCGGCGCGCTGCCGCGCCTGTGGAAGAAGCTGCATGTCGAAGCGGGCTGGGAAGCGGCGCTCGAGGCCGTGCTGCGCGAGCGGCTCGCCGCACTCGAAGTGTCGAATCTCGACTGGGTGAAGGCGTTCGCGACCGATGCGCCGCCCGCGAAGCTCGCGTTCTATGCGCCGCCCGCGGCCGGTGAGCCGCCTGCCGCCGTGGCCGGGCTGCGCCCGGTGCTGTCGCTCGTGCGCATCGACGATGCGGGCATCCGTGCGGTGCTGAACGACTGGCTCGGCAACGTGTACGTCGCCGACGACATCGCGCAGGCGCTCGCGATGCGCGCGCAGCTGCCGGCAGGCGGTGCGTTCGTCGTGAAGGCCGGCCACATCGTTACGCGTGTCGGCGTGCAACTGTACGCGGCCGACTCGGAGCAGGCCGGGATGCTGGCCCGCCAGCAGGAGATCGAGAACCTGACGCGCCAGGTGCGTGCGCAGGCGCTGCTCGCCGACGAGGCCCGCACGGCCGCGGTGCGGGCGGAAGCCGCCCACACGCAGGCCGCGCAGGCGCTCGGCGACGTGCGCGCGCAGGCCGAACGCGCGACGCAGCGCGTGCACGCGCTGCAGATGGACGTGCTGAAGCTCGCGCAGGCACATGAACGCTACACGCAGCGCAGCACGCAGATCCGCGAGGAACTCGAGGAAATCGGTGCGCAGATCGACGAGCAGCGTGCACTGCGTGCGGAGTCGGAAGCGAACTTCGAGCGCTTCGACGGCGAACTCGCGGAACTGCAGGCGCGCTTCGAGGACAACCAGCTCGCGTTCGAAGCGCTCGACGAATCGCTGACGCAGGCGCGCCAGGAAGCGCGCGACCTCGAGCGTGGCGCGAACGACGCGCGCTTCGCCGCGCGCAACGCCGTCACGCGGATCGATGAGCTCAAGCGCAGCATCCAGGTCGCGCACGAGCAGAGCGAGCGCGTCGCCGCGTCGCTGGAAGACGCGCGTGCCGAACTCGAAACGATCAACGAGCAGACCGCGCACACGGGCCTGCAGGATGCGCTCGAAATCCGCGCGGTGAAGGAAGAGGCGCTGCAGGCCGCACGGATCGAACTCGACGACCTGACCGCGAAGCTGCGCGCATCGGACGAGCAGCGTCTCGTCGCCGAGCGTTCGCTGCAGCCGCTGCGCGACCGCATCACCGAGCTGCAGCTGAAGGAGCAGGCCGCGCGCCTGTCCGTCGAGCAGTTTGCCGAGCAGCTCACGGCGGCCGAGGTCGACGAGGAAGCGCTGCGCGAGAAGCTGACGCCGGACCTGAAACCGTCGTACCTGCAGGGCGAGGTCACGCGCCTGAACAACGCGATCAACGCGCTGGGCCCGGTGAACATGGCCGCGCTCGACGAGCTGAAGGCCGCGAGCGAGCGCAAGGTGTTCCTCGATGCGCAGTCGGCCGACCTGACCGACGCGATCACGACGCTCGAGGACGCGATCCACAAGATCGATCAGGAAACCCGCACGTTGCTGCAGGGCACCTTCGACGAGGTCAACCGTCACTTCAGCGATCTGTTCCCGCGCCTGTTCGGCGGCGGTCAGGCGAAGCTGATCATGACGGGCGACGAGATCCTCGATGCGGGCGTGCAGGTGATGGCGCAGCCGCCGGGCAAGAAGAACGCGACCATCCACCTGCTGTCGGGTGGCGAGAAGGCACTGACCGCCACCGCACTGGTGTTCGCGATGTTCCAGCTGAATCCGGCACCGTTCTGTCTGCTCGACGAGGTCGACGCGCCGCTCGACGACGCGAACACCGAGCGTTTCGCGAATCTCGTGCGCGCGATGTCCGACAAGACGCAGTTCCTCTTCATCTCGCACAACAAGATCGCGATGGAGATGGCGCAGCAACTGATCGGCGTGACGATGCAGGAGCAGGGCGTGTCGCGGATCGTGGCGGTGGACATGGAAACCGCCGCGGGTTTTGCCCAGAATTGACGTTTGAAGAAACCGGACCGCGTTCGCGCGGCGCATGGGCGCCCGTTCGCGAGTCCGACGAAAAAGAATTGCTGATGGAGCGTGCATGGACGAGTTGACACTCGGTTTGATCGGCGCGGGCGCCGTCGTGGTGGGCGGCGTCGTGGTCTACAACGCGTGGCAGGGTGCGAAGGTGCGGCGCAGGATGCCGCGCCCGATGCCGGAAGAGACGGCCGAGGCGATGAATCGCCCCGAGCGCGACGATGAGCAGCCGTTCATCGAGCCGGTGCGCCAGCCCGTGCGCCGCGAACCCGCGGCGCCGGCACCCGCCGCCGCCGCGAGCGCGCCGGCCGAAGCCGCGCGCGTCGAGCCGACCTTCGGCGGTGCGGCGCCTGCCGACATGCCGGCCGATCTGCAGGCCGAGGCCACCGGGGTCGACATACAGCCGGAATCGACCGAGGCGGCCGAGCAGTCCGTCGACGAAGGGGCGGTCGCCGCCGCACAGGACGCGCCGGCCGCCGACGCATCGAACGAACCGCCCGAACCCGTGCTGCCGGCCGCGACGACGATCTCGTCGGCGCCGCCCGCAATCGTCGACCGCCGGATCGACTGCATCGTGCCGATTCGCCTCGGCGGGTCGCTGCCGGGCGATAAGATCCTGCCGGCCGCGCAGCGGCTGCGCCGAGCGGGCAGCAAGCCCGTGCATATCGAAGGCAAGCCGGAAGGCGGCCAGTGGGAGCTGCTGCAGAACGGCGTGCGCTATGAAGAGCTGCGCGCGGCCGCCCAGCTCGCGAACCGCAGCGGCGCGCTCAACGAGCTTGAATTCTCCGAATTCGTGACCGGCGTCCAGCAGTTCGCCGATGCAATCGACGGCGCACCCGAATTCCCGGACATGATGGAGACGGTCTCGATGGCGCGCGAGCTCGACGGCTTTGCCGCGCAGTGCGACGCGCAACTGTCGATCAACGTGATGTCGGACGGCGCGCCGTGGTCGGCGAACTACGTGCAGGCCGTCGCTTCCCAGGACGGGCTGCTGCTGTCGCGCGACGGCACGCGTTTCGTGAAGCTCGACGCGAAGCAGAACCCCGTGTTCATGCTGCAGTTCGGCGACACGAACTTCCTGCGCGACGACCTGACGTACAAGGGCGGCAACATGATCACGCTGGTGCTCGACGTGCCGGTCGCCGAAGAGGATATCCTGCCGTTCCGGCTGATGTGCGACTACGCGAAGTCGCTGTCCGAGCGGATCGGTGCGCGGGTCGTCGACGATTCGCGCCGGCCGCTGCCGGAATCGACGTTGGTCGCGATCGATCAGCAGTTGATGAAGCTGTACGCGAAGCTCGAGGAGGCCGGCATCCCGGCCGGCTCGCCGGTCACGCGCCGCCTCTTCAGCCAGTAACGCGTGTTGCGGGCGGCGGCATGCGGTGCCGCCGCCCGTCGCTGCAGTGCCGCACACACGCCCCCTGTGTGTGCCGCGAGGGGCCGTGCGGCACGCATTGCGAGTCGCCGTTGCGGCGTCAAACTGAGATAATCGAACATCCGATTTTTCAGAACGAAACTGCCGCCAGCATGGCCCGAACCCAAGCCGAACCGCCAGCCAGCCAGCCCGACGCGCGTGCCGCGTGGCTGCGCGACCAACTCGAGCGCGCGAATTACGCCTATTACGTGCTCGACCAGCCGGATCTGCCCGACGCCGAATACGATCGATTGTTTGGCGAGCTGCAGCAACTCGAAACCGCTCATCCCGACCTCGTGACGCCCGATTCGCCGACGCAGCGCGTCGGCGGCGAAGTGGCGAACGGTTTCACACCGGTCGTTCATGACGCGCCGATGCTGTCGCTGAACAACGGCTTCGCCGACGAGGACATCGCCGCGTTCGACAAGCGGGTCGCCGATGCGCTCGACAAGACGACCGATCTTGCCGGCTCGGTGACGGACCCCGTCGAATACGCATGTGAGCTGAAGTTCGACGGGCTCGCGATCTCGCTGCGCTACGAGCAGGGCGTGTTCGTGCAGGCGTCGACGCGCGGCGACGGAACGACCGGCGAGGACGTGACGGAGAACGTCCGCACGATCCGCTCGATCCCGCTGAAGCTGAAGGGTGCACACGTGCCGGCCGTGCTCGACGTGCGCGGCGAGGTGCTGATGTTCAAGCGTGACTTCGCACGCCTGAACGAACGCCAGCGCGCGGCCGAGCAGCGCGAATTCGCGAACCCGCGCAACGCGGCGGCCGGCAGCCTGCGCCAGCTCGATCCGAAGATCACCGCGCAGCGTCCGCTGTCGTTCTTCTCATACGGGATCGGCGTGCTCGACGGGATGCCGATGCCGGACACGCACAGCGCGCTGCTCGACTGGTACGAGTCGCTCGGCCTGCCGGTGAACCGCGAGCGCGCGGTCGTGTACGGCGCCGACGGATTGCTCGGCTTCTTCCGCAAGATCGGCGAGAAGCGCGAGTCGCTGCCGTACGACATCGACGGCGTCGTCTACAAGGTGAACCGGCGCGACGAGCAGGACCGCCTCGGTTTCGTGTCGCGCGCGCCACGCTTTGCGCTCGCGCACAAGTTCCCCGCGCAGGAAGCGCTGACGAAGCTCGTTGCGATCGACGTGCAGGTTGGCCGCACGGGTGCGATCACACCGGTCGCGCGGCTCGAACCCGTGTTCGTCGGCGGCGCGACGGTGACCAACGCGACGCTGCACAACGAGGACGAAGTGCGCCGCAAGGACATCCGGATCGGCGATACGGTGATCGTGCGGCGCGCAGGCGACGTGATCCCCGAAGTCGTCGGTGCGTTGCTCGACCGCCGTCCGGAAGGCGCGGCCGAGTTCGTGATGCCGACCGAATGCCCGGTGTGCGGCTCGAAGATCGAGCGGCTGCCGGACGAGGCGATCGCGCGTTGCACGGGCGGCCTGTTCTGCCCGGCGCAGCGCAAGCAGGCGCTGTGGCACTTCGCGCAGCGCCGCGCGCTCGACATCGACGGCCTGGGCGAAAAGATCATCGATCAGCTCGTCGAATTGAATCTCGTGCGCACGCCGGCCGATCTGTTCAATCTCGGTTTCGCGACGCTCGCGGAACTCGACCGGTTCGCCGAGAAGTCCGCGCAGAATCTTCTCGACTCGCTCGAGAAGGCGAAGCACACGACGCTCGCGCGCTTCATCTACGGGCTCGGGATCCGCCATGTCGGCGAATCGACCGCGAAGGATCTCGCGAAGCATTTCGGGTCGCTGACCCCAATCATGGACGCGTCGATCGAGGAACTGCTCGAAGTGAACGACGTCGGGCCGATCGTGGCCGAGTCGCTTCACCAGTTCTTCGCGGAAGAGCACAACCGCACCGTGATCGAGCAGCTGCGCGCGCCCGGCAAGGTCACATGGCCCGAAGGCCCGCCCGCGCCGAAGGCGCCGCAGGGCGTGCTGGCCGGCAAGACGGTCGTGCTGACGGGCACGCTGCCTACGCTCACGCGTGACGCGGCGAAGGAGATGCTCGAAGCGGCGGGCGCGAAAGTCTCGGGCTCGGTATCGAAGAAGACGGATTACGTGGTCGCGGGCGCCGAAGCCGGCAGCAAGCTCGCGAAGGCCGAGGAACTCGGCATCCCCGTACTGGACGAAGACGGACTGCACCAACTCCTGGAGGGCAACACGCCATGATTCGCGAGATCCTGAAGATGGGCGATCCGCGCCTGCTCGAAGTCGCCAAGCCGGTCGAGCGGTTCGATACCCCCGAACTGCACGAGATCGTCGCGGACATGTTCGAGACGATGCATCACGCGAACGGCGCCGGGCTTGCCGCGCCGCAGATCGGCATCGGGCTGCAGCTCATTATCTTCGGCTTCGGCAGCAACAACCGCTATCCGGACGCACCGCCCGTACCCGAGACGGTGCTGATCAACCCGAAGCTCGAGTACATGCCGCCGGACATGGAAGAGGGCTGGGAAGGTTGTCTGTCGGTGCCTGGCATGCGCGGCGTCGTCAGCCGCTATGCGAAGGTGCGCTACAGCGGTTTCGACCAGTTCGGCGCGAAGATCGATCGCGTCGCCGAAGGCTTCCATGCGCGGGTCGTCCAGCACGAATACGATCACCTGATCGGCAAGCTATATCCGATGCGGATCACCGACTTCACGCGCTTCGGCTTCACCGAGGTGCTGTTCCCGGGGCTCGATCCGACCGACGACGACTGACCGGCACGCGGCGCTGCGCCAGGTTGCGCGCCGTCGTCGTACCGGAAATGAAAAAGCCCGCTTGCGCGGGCTTTTTCATTGCGTGGCACGCGGTGCGTGCCCGATGTCAGAACGACTCGTCGGCCGACAGGTAGCGCCATTGTCCTTGCGGCAGCGCGCCGAGCATCACGCGGCCCATCCGCACGCGCTTCAGGCCGATCACTTCGAGACCGACCAGTTCGCACATCCGGCGGATCTGGCGCTTCTTGCCTTCACGCAGCACGAAACGCAACTGTTCGCCGTTCTGCCAGCTCACCATCGCAGGCTTCAGCGCGACGCCGTCGAGTTCGAGGCCGTGGCGCAGCTTCGCGAGCGATTCCGCGGGGAAGTGCTGGTCGATGTCGATCAGCCGTTCGCCGAAGCGCACGCGCACCAGGTACTCCTTGTCGATATCCGATTGCTCGCCGATCAGCTGCTTCGCGATCCGGCCGTTCTGCGTCAGCACGAGCAGGCCGGTCGAATCGATGTCGAGCCGGCCGGCCGGCGCGAGCGCGTGCAGGTGTTGCGGTGAGAAGCGTACCTGCGAGCGGTCGCCGCTCCACTGGTTCGCGCGCGTGATCAACACCGACGCGGGCTCGTAGCCGTCTTCCGCCTGACCCGACACATAGCCGACCGGCTTGTGCAGCAGGATCGTCACTTGTGCGGCCTGCGCGGCGCTCGCGCGCTCGTCGATCTCGATCTTCTGGTCCGGACGGACCTTGGTGCCGAGCGTGTCGATGCGTTCGCCGTCAACGAGCACCCAGCCCTTTTCGATCCATTCGTCGGCTTCGCGGCGCGAGCACAGGCCAAGTTCCGACATGCGCTTCGACAGGCGCATCAGGCCGGTTTCATCGCCGTGATCGATGTCGGCGGCGCGGCGTTTGACCGGTTGTGCGGTTTTCAGCGCGGCACCGCTCGAGCGACGCTCGGTGCTGCTGCGCTCGCCGTCGCGTGCGGGGCGAGCCGGGCGATCGCCGAAGCTGCGCTTTTCGCCGTACCCGGCTGCCTTGTCGCGATAGGGTGCGCGTGCGCCGCCTTCGCTGGCACCTGCACGACGCGGGCGTGCATCGTCATCGCGGCGTGCCGGGCGATCCGACGACGTACGGCGGTCACCGAAGCTGCGCTTCGCACCTTCGCCGGCTGCCTTGTCGCGATAGGGCGCGCGTGCGCCACCTTCGCTGGCACCTGCGCGACGCGGACGTGCATCGTCATCGCGGCGTGCCGGGCGATCCGACGACGTGCGGCGGTCGCCGAAGCCGCGCTTTGCGCCTTCGCCGCCGGCGTTGTCGCGATAGGGTGCGCGTGCGCCGCCTTCGCTGGCACCTGCACGACGCGGACGTGCGTCGTCATCGCGGCGTGCCGGGCGATCTGACGACGTACGGCGGTCACCGAAGCTGCGCTTCGCACCTTCGCCGGCTACCTTGTCTCGATACGGCGCGCGTGCGCCGCCTTCGCTGGCGCCTGCACGACGCGGACGTGCGTCGTCATCGCGGCGTGCCGGGCGATCCGACGACGTACGGCGATCACCGAAGCTGCGCTTCGCGCCTTCGCCGGCTGCGTTGTCTCGATACGGTGCGCGTGCACCGCCTTCACTGGAACCTGCGCGACGCGGCCGAGCATCGTCGTCGCTGCGGCGGGGCGGGCGATCCGACGACGTACGGCGATCACCGAAGCTGCGCTTCGCGCCTTCGCCGGCTGCCTTGTCTCGATACGGCGCACGTGCGCCGCCTTCGCTGGAACCTGCGCGACGCGGTCGCGCATCGTCGTCGCGACGAGGCGGACGCGCGTCGGGTTTGCCGTCAGCGCCGCGATAGCCACGTTCGGCACCGCCGTCACGCGGCGCACGCTTGGCCGGTGCGCGATCCGCGCCCGGGCGCTCGGCGCCCGCGGCAGTGCGGGGCTTGAACATGCGTTCGCCGGCGGCGGCCGGGGACGCCTTCTTCGGGCGAGCCGGCTTGTCCCCTGCGGGCGGCGCGGCGGGGCGCACCGCCTTGCGGGCGACGAGGCTGCCGGAGCGGACGGGTGCGCGGGTCGGCGACGCCGGCCGCGGATTCTTGACGGTCAATTTGGTGCGCATAAACGCTGGGATTCATTCAGACTGCGATCGCGCGCAGCAATTCGGTTTCGAGCTGGATCTGCAGGCGGTTGTCGGACAGGCCGGCACCGTCGAGCAGGAAGATATCCTCGACGCGTTCGCCGAGCGTATTGATCCGCGCCGCGTGGACGCCGACCTGATGCTCGGCCAGTACGCGCGCGATCGAATAGAGAAGGCCCGGCCGGTCGTTGGCGGACACGGACAGGATGTAGTACTGGCCGCGCTCGTCGGCCCGGAGGTCGACGCGCGGCGTGATCGGAAACGTCCGGGACAGCCGCGACAGGCGACCCTTGGACGGCTCGGGCAGTGATGCGGTATCGGCAAGGCGCGTGGCGAGCTGCTGTTCGACGAGATTCGCGATGTCGCGGTAGCGCACGTCGCTTTCGGTCTGCGTGACGATGAAGTTGTCGAGCGCATAGCCGTGCCGCGTGGTGCTGACGCGCGCATCGAGCACCGACAGGCCGTTGCGGTCGAAGTACGCGCAGATGCCCGCGAACAGGTCGGGGCGGTCCTTCACGTACACGAGCACCTGCAGCGCGTCGCCGATCGGCGACGGCCGCGCGCGCACGATCGCGGTCTCGGCGTTCACGTGCCGGTACAGCACGCGCGTCTGCCATGCGATGTCGGCTGCATCGTGACGCAGGAAGAAGCCGACGTCGAGCTGATCCCACAGCGCGCGGTGTGCGTCGTCGGGCACGGTTTCGAGGCGCAGCAGCGCAAGCGCCTGCTCCTGCCGCGATTTCAGTTCCGAATGCGCGTCGGGGTTGGCGCCGCCGAGCACCGCGAGCGTGATGCGGTACAGGTCCTCCAGCAGCTTGCCCTTCCACGTGTTCCATACCTTCGGGCTCGTGCCGCGGATATCGGCGACGGTCAGCAGGTAGAGCGCGGTGAGGTACCGTTCGTTGCCGACGACATCGGCGAAGCGCTTGATGACTTCCGGATCGCTCGTGTCCTGCTTCTGTGCGACCTGGCTCATCGTCAGGTGATGCTGGACGAGCCATACGATCAGCGCCGCGTCGTCGCCGGCGATCCCGTGCTCGCGGCAGAAGCGCCGCGCGTCCGCCATCCCGAGCGTCGAGTGGTCGCCGCCGCGGCCTTTCGCGATGTCGTGGAACAGCGCCGCGACGTACAGCACCCACGGGCGCTCGAAATTGCCGATCAGCTGGCTGCAGAACGGGTATTCGTGCGCATGTTCGGCCACCGCGAAACGGCGGATGTTGCGTAGCACCATCAGGATGTGCTGGTCGACCGTGTACACGTGATACAGGTCGTGCTGCATCTGGCCGACGATGCGGCGGAAATTCAACAGGTAGCGGCCGAGCACGCTCGTCTGGTTCATCAGCCGGAATGCATGCGTGATGCCTTCGGGCTGCTGCAGGATCTGCATGAACGTGCGGCGGTTCTGCGGATCGCGCCGCCACGTGTTGTTCATGATCTCGCGCGAGTTGTACAGCGCGCGCAGCGTACGGGCGGACAGGCCCTTCACGCCGCGGGTCGCTTCGTACAGCAGGAACGCTTCGAGGATCGCATCGGGATGACGTTCGAATACGCCGTCGTCGACGATCTCGAGCATGCCCTGCTTCTCGACGAAGCGATCGGGCGACAGCACGCGCGTGATGCCGCTCGTCGCGGGGAACAGTTGCGCCTCGATGTTCTGGATCAGGATCGTCGCGAGCTGCGTGACTGCCTTCGCGGCCCAGTAGTAGCGGCGCATCAGCTGCTCGCTCGCGCGCTTGGCTTGCGTCGGCCGGTAGCCGAAACTCTCGGCGGCCTGCGTCTGCAGGTCGAACACGAGCATGTCCTGGCGGCGGCCGGCGATCACGTGCAGCCGCGCGCGCAGCGTCTTCAGGAATCCTTCGTTGCGGCGCAGCTCGCGCGCCTCGCGCTCGGTGATGAGCCCGCGCGTGTCCAGCTCGCGCCAGCTGCTGCCGAAGCCGGCCGCGCGCGCGATCCACAGGATCGTCTGCAGGTCGCGCAGGCCGCCCGGGCTTTCCTTCACGTTCGGCTCGAGGCTGTAGGGCGTGTCCTGGAACTTCGCGTGGCGCTGGCGCATCTCGAGCACCTTCGCGGTGAAGAACGCGCGCGCGTCGAGTGCCTCGTGATACCGCACGGTGAAGCGCTCGAACAGCGCGGTGCTGCCGACGATGCGGCGCGCTTCGAGCAGCGAGGTCTGCACGGTGACGTCCTGCGACGCTTCCTCGATGCATTGCGCGACCGTGCGCACGCTGCTGCCGATCTCGAGGCCGAGATCCCATGCCATCCCGATGAAGCGCTCGATGCGCGCGTCGAGCGCCGGGTCGTGCGCATCGGGCAGCAGCACGAGGATGTCGACGTCGGAGTGGGGTGCGAGCTCGCCGCGCCCGTAGCCGCCGACGGCGACGAGCGTGAGCGTCGCGGGCAGCCCGCAGTCGTCCCATACGCGCTTGAGCGCATCGTCGGTGAGTTTCGACAACGCATGCATCAGCGACGCGACGTTCGTCGCGCTGCGAAAGCGCTCGAGCATGTCGACCTTGGCGGCCTTGAATTCGGCGCGCCGCATCGTCGGCAGCACCGCGCTGTTCGAGCGCTTCACCGTGCGGTATCACGAGGCACTCGACGCGCGCGCGTTCTTCACCGCGAAGGTGCTCGAGATGCGCCAGCGCCACGCGAAGTTCCAGGACACGCCCTACAGCCT
>NZ_LKPJ01000043.1 GCF_001443045.1 Burkholderia ambifaria
ACCTTTGTCCCCGCGCCATTGAGCGTGCCTGCCTCATCGGCCTTGACCCAGTTGCGCAGCGACTGGTGTGAAATCCCCAGTTCACGAGCAACGTCCCGCGCGCCTTGCCCGTCCTTCACTCGCTGTACCGCGAGCGTCCTGAACTCCGCGGTGTATGCCTGCTTCGGTATTTTGAACATCGATTCTTTCCTTCCTTCGGGTCGAGTTTACACACGACCTGCTGGAAGGCGAAATTTCAGGGGAAGCTCATTCTGATAGTTATCTTATGCAGTCTTGCACGGAAAGAGGGGCGTGCCGCACGAATGAAGTCGGGAATGAAAGTGCTCGGTTTAGGTCTGGCAACTGTCACTTTTTTGTGCTTCGCGGGCTCTTACTATCAGGATGCGCGTGTGCGCGCTCGAGCAACACAGTTTGATACCGAGCGCTCCAGGAACGACGGGGGGCGCTACACGGCGCAATACGCCTACCTGGGAGGGGATCGGATCCTTCTTCGGCTCTATCGGACATCCGACATGCAATTGCTTGCCGAGCGGACTTACGAGTACCCGGATGCTGTTCGCTTGATATGGACTAAGGAATCCATAATATTCGATACTGCGGTGGATAGCGATGGAGAGATCAAGCTTCCCCCTGCACAGATCGAACGATGGAAGGCCATGTTGCCGTAGATATGCGCGATTAGTACGTGTGCGACCGCGTAGTGCGGTGTGGCTCGCCGCACGAGGACGCGCCAGGGCCGTGGCGATAGCGCAGCATGGAGGCGGGTGGGCGACGACTCATGCCGCCGCCCGTGCCGCACGTCAGATTCAGAACCGCTGCTGAATCCCCGCCGTCACGCCGACCTGCGTGGTGCCATACCCGTTGAAATCACGCGACACGCCGACCTTCTCCCCATGCTGCGCGATCGCAAACGCGCCGGCCGCATACAGCACCGTACGCTTCGACAGCGCGTATTGCGCGCGCACCGACACCAGCGTCGGATCGGCATCGGTGCCGCCCTTGATGTTCTGGTGATAGACGGCCGCGATCATCGAGAACGTCGGCGTGAACTGGTACGAGCCGCCGAGCCAATACATATCGCTCAACTGGTTCGCGGCGCTCGTGTGATACGTGCGCCGATAGTTGCGATAGCCGGCCATTGTCTTCAGATTGCCGAAGTCATAGCTCAGGCCCGCGTGGATGCCCTGGATAGTGTTGACGGTATCGGCCGGCGTGACGCTGTCGGCCGCACCGTTCTGCCGGTCGAACGTGACGACCGCCGCGAACGGGCCGGTTTCGTAGCCGAGTGCGAAGTCGTACTTCGAACTGGTCTTCACTCTGCCGGGCACGTTGCCGAAGCCGTACAGCGCACCGAACTTGAAGCCGCTGAATTCGCCGTCGTAGCGCACGGCGTTCGACGAACGCGTGAAGAGGCCGTCCTTGCGGCCACCGGTCGCCATCGCCGACGTCGCCCACGAGTAGTTCTGCGCGTAACCCATCGGGTCGAACGGCAGCATGTAGTCGTAGGTGACGGTGAAGTTGCGGCCGAGCGAGACTTCGCCCCATTTGCCCTTCAGGCCGACCGTCGCGCGGCGCGCGAAGATCGAGTCGGGGCCGTCGTCGAGCGCGCCGTTCGCGAGATCGATCCCGCTTTCGAGGCGGAACACGGCCTTCAGCCCGCCGCCGAGATCCTCGACGCCGCGCAAGCCCCAGCGCGACGTGTTCTTGTTGCCGGATTTCAGCTTGAACGCATTGCCGCCCTCCGGTGCCGCATGGTTCGTGTACTCGATGCCGGCGTCCATGATCCCGTACATCGTGACCGACGACTGCGCGTGCGCGGCGCCTGCCGCGAGGCCGGCTGCGACGGCCGATCCGGTCAGGACGGCGGTGCGAAGGGAACGTTCTGCGCGTGACTTCATTGACGGTGTCTCCTTGGTTCTTGTGGGTTGGGTGAAACGGTTACGCAGCGCGCAGCACGTCACGGCGGACACCGTGAAGCGTCCGCCGAACCTGTGTCGAAACGGGATGCGCGCCTGAATGCATGTGCGGCGGCGCGCCGGCCGCCGCGCCCGGGTCAGCCCGCTTTCGCGAACGCCCAGCAGTCGTTGGTCGGGAATTCGATCCAGTGCTTGCCGGCTGCGCGCGGCACGTGGCCGAACGCGCGCAGGCGCATCTCGCCGCAATGGAACAGGTATTCCCAGCGGTCGCCGAGATACATCGACGTGACGAGATCGGCCTGCAGCCGGTTCGCGCCCGGGCCGTCGGCGACCTGCACGCGTTCGAGGCGGATCACGGCCTGCGCGTCCTGGCCCGGTGCGAAGGTGTCGCGTGCGAGCGCCTGCAGTTCCCAGCCGTCACCGGCAAGCGTCACGCGTTCGCCATCGACGGAAGCGACGCGCGCGTCGATCCGGTTGTTGCTGCCCATGAATTCGGCCGTGTACAGCGAGCGCGGCGCGCCGTACAGCTCGGCCGGCGTGCCTTCCTGTTCGATGCGGCCGTTGCGCAGCAGCAGGATGCGGTCGGACATCGCCATCGCCTCGGTCTGGTCGTGCGTCACGCAGAGCGCGGACAGTCCGAGCGACACGATCAGCTCGCGCAGCCATGCACGCGCCTCTTCACGCAGCTTCGCATCGAGGTTCGACAGCGGCTCGTCGAGCAGGATCACCGGCGGGTTGTAGACGAGTGCGCGTGCAATGGCGACACGCTGCTGCTGGCCGCCCGACAACTGGTGCGGAAAGCGTTCGGCGAGGTGACCGAGGCCGAGCTGGTCGAGCGCGGTCTGCACGCGGCGCTTCTGTTCGGCCGCCGCGACGCGGCGCAGCTTGAGCCCGTAGCCGACGTTGTCGGCGACGGTGCGGTGCGGCCACAGCGCGTACGACTGGAACACGAGGCCGAGCGAGCGCTGCTCGACGGGCAGGTCGACGCGCTGCGCGCCGTCGAAGAACACGCGGTCGTCGAGCTGGATGCGCCCGTCGGACGGCTGTTCGAGGCCGGCCACCGCGCGCAGCAGCGTGGTCTTGCCGCTGCCAGACGCGCCGAGCAGGCATACGACTTCACCGGCCTTCAGTTCGAACGACACGCCCTTGAGGATCGGGTTGGCGCCGTAGCTGAGATGCAGGTCGTCGACGATGAGCTTATCCATGAAGTTTCACTCCGAAGCGCAGGGCCACGCCGAGACCGGCGCCGACCATCGCGATGTTGATGACAGAGAGCGCGGCGACCTGGTCGACGGCGCCGGTCGCCCACAGCGACACGAGCAGCGCGCCGATCACCTCGGTGCCGGGCGACAGCAGATAGACGGCGGTCGAGTATTCGCGCTCGAAGATCATGAAGATCAGGAGCCACGCGGCGAGCAGGCCGAAGCGAACGAGCGGCAGCGTGACGTCGAGCGACACGCGGCTGCGCGTCGCGCCGACGCTGCGGCCGGCTTCCTCGAGCTCCGGGCCGACCTGCAGCAGCGCGCTCTGGATGAGCCGCATCCCGTATGCGAGCCACACGACCGTGTACGCGATCCAGATGCTCCACATCGAGTTCTTCAGCTCGCGCAGGCCCGGGACGAACAGGAAGATCCACAGGAACGCGAGACCGGCGAGCAGGCCCGGCACCGCGCGCGGCAGCAGCACGAGATAGTCGAGCAGCTTGGTCGCCCAGTCGTGGCGGCGGTGGCCGGCGAACGCGACGAGCGAGTAGAAGCCGATCGCGAGCGCGCCGCCGATCACGCCGATGCCGAGCGTGTTGACGATGGCGCGCACGAGGTTGTCCTGCTCGAACAGCTCGACGAAGTTCGACAGCGTCAGCACTTCGGTGAGCGGCACGCCTTCGCCCCAGTTGGTCACGAACGCGCGCAGCACGATGCCGGAGATCGGCACGATCACGGTCAGCACGAGCCACAGCGCGACGATCGCGAGCGCGACCCAGCGCCACACGCCGAGCGGCAGCACGGTCGAGCGGCCGGCCTTGCCCTTCACGGTGACGAAGCGGTTGGCCGTCTTCAGCAGGCGGCGCTGCAGCAGCACGAGCGGGAACGTGATCGCGACGATGCACACCGCGACCGCGGCCATCAGGTGATACGACGGCACGCCGAGCTTGTTGGTCAGCTTGTACAGGTAGGTCGCGAGCACGAGGTGGCCTTCCGGATCGCCCAGCACGAGCGGCAGCCCGAACACCTCGAAGCCGAGGAAGAACACGAGCACGCCGGCGAACAGCAGCGCGGGCATCGTCATCGGCAGGCTCACGTCGAGCGCGACGCGAAACGGGCGGGCACCCGTCACGCGCGCGGCTTCCTCGACGTCCGAGCCGAGGTTGCGCAGTGCGGCCGACGAGTACAGGTACACGTGCGGCACGTGCGTGAGGCCGACGATCACCGTGATCGCGAAGATCGAGTACACGTTCCAGGGCACGTTCTGCACCCCGAACAGTTCCTTGAACCACACCGAGTAGAAGCCGACCGGGCCGGCTGCGACGACGTAGCCGAATGCGAGCACCATCGGCGACACGAACACGGGCGTGAGCAGCAGCGGCTCGAGCCAGCGGCGGCCGGGCAGGTCGGTGCGCACCATCAGGAACGCGAGGATGCCGCCGAGCGGGATCGAGATGAACAGCATCCCGCCGGCGATGATGAACGAGTTCTTCACGGCCAACCAGAAGTCCGGATCGGTGAAGATGAAGCGGAAGCCTTCGACGCCGAGCGTCTTGTTCGCGTCGAAGAACGGTGCGGACAGCAGGCTCTGGAACAGGATGAAGCCGAGCGGCAGCGCGACCGCGACGGTCAGCACCGCGACGACGATCCAGCGCAGCATGCCGGCGAGCGGCTGCAGGCCGTTGGCCGGCAGCGCGGGGATCGCGCCGCCCGGGTCGGTGGTGGGCGGAACGGCCGGCGCCGTTGCCCGTGTGCTGGTTGAAAGCATGAGTTCACCCCTGCGGCCATCCGGATGGCCGCCTCTAGGAAATCGGTAAGGGGAAAGGGCCACCCGCGCGACGTGCGGCGGGCGGCCCGCGGTCAGCGGGTCAGCAGATCAGCGCTTGATTGCCTGCTGCCATTGCTTCAGGAACGCGAGCCGCTTCGACTGGTCGAGATAGACGAGCAGGCCGGTGCCGATCGGGATCGGCTTCAGCGAATCGCCGAGTTCCTTCGTGAGGCTCGCGGCCGAGGTTTCGCCGGTCACGTCGGTGCGGATCGCGTACAGGTTCGCCTGGTTCGCGATCAGCGTCTGGCCGCGCTTCGACAGCAGGTAGTCGACCCACAGCTTCGCGGCGTTCGGGTTCTTCGCCTTCTTCGAGATCGTGGCCAGGCGGCTCACGACCTGCGTGTAGTCCTTCGGAAACACGTAGCCGATCGACTTGTCCTTCTTCGCCTTCGCGTACGCATACGAGCCGATGATGTTGTAGCCGATCAGGTTCTCGCCCGACGAAATCCGCTCCATCATTGCGCCGGTGCTCGACTGCAGCTTCGGACCGGTCGTGCCGATCGCCTTCACGAGCTCCCACGTGACCTTCTCGTTCACGTGCGCGTCCTGCGTCAGGTAGTTGAAGCCGACGCCCGACTTCTCGATGTCGTAGGTCGTGACCTTGCCCTTGAACTTGTCGGCTTGCGTGGTGAGCAGCTTGATCAGGTCGGCGCGCGTCTTCGGCACCTCGTTCTCGGGGATCAGGCGCTTGTTGTAGACGATCGCGAGCGGCTCGAACGTCGTGCCGTATGCCTGCTTCTGGTATTG
Source organism: Burkholderia ambifaria (assembly GCF_001443045.1). Classification (GTDB taxonomy): domain Bacteria; phylum Pseudomonadota; class Gammaproteobacteria; order Burkholderiales; family Burkholderiaceae; genus Burkholderia; species Burkholderia ambifaria_A. The sequence continues at coordinate 5,694 of NZ_LKPJ01000043.1, forward strand.
CGCCCATTGCGGCACGTTCGGGCTCTCGGGCGAATCGTACGACGCCATCAGGCCGTCGTTGACGAGCTTGACCTGCAGGTCCATCGCCGAGCTCCACAGCACGTCGGCGCTGGTGCTGCTGGCCGCGTTCTCGCTGATGTAGCGGTTGTACAGCTCGGTGCTGTTCATGTCGTTGTACTCGACCTTCACGCCGTACAGGCTTTCGAAGTCCTTGATCAGCGGACGCACGAGGCCCGTGTCGGTGGTCGAGTAGACGATCAGCTTGCCTTCCTTCTTCGCGGTGTCGACGACACCCTGGTAGTTACCCGGATATCCGGCCGGAACCTGCGCGATGGCGGCGCCGGTGGCGGTGCCCAGGACGATCGCCAGCGCGGCGGCGAGCTGCTTCGGTGCAAACGGCATTGTCTTCCTCCAGTGATGCGTGTGTGTTGTTCGAGTGAGGCGGATGTTAATTGCGAGGCACTTTCAGCCCGCTTTCATTTCGGTTCACAATAGCGTCCTTTGTGTCATGGATTTCCCGAGGTCCCCATGCGTGTGCTGCTCGTCGAAGACAACCCGAACCTGGCGCAGTCGTTGAACGACGCGCTGAGCGCCGCGCGCTTCGCGGTCGATCACATGGCGGACGGGGAGGCGGCGGATCACGTGCTGCGCACGCAGGACTACGCGCTGGTGATCCTCGATCTCGGGCTGCCGAAGCTCGACGGGCTCGAGGTGCTGCGGCGGCTGCGCGCGCGCCGCAATCCGGTGCCGGTGCTGATCCTCACCGCGCACGGCTCGGTCGAGGACCGCGTGAAGGGGCTCGATCTCGGCGCCGACGATTACCTGGCGAAACCGTTCGAGCTGACCGAGCTGGAGGCGCGCGCCCGCGCGCTGATCCGGCGCAGCCTCGGCCACGAGCATGCGCGGGTCGAATGCGGGCCGCTTTCGTATGACAGTATCGACCGCAGCTTCCACCTCGCCGGCGAAGCGCTGCCGCTCACACCGCGCGAGCGCTCGGTGCTGGAGGTGCTGATCCTGCGCAACGGCCGCGCGATCAACAAGGAGACGTTGTCGGAGAAGATCTTCGGGCTCGACGAGTCGGTCAACGCGGATGCGATCGAGATCTACGTGTACCGGCTGCGCAAGAAGCTGGAGAACACCGGCGTCGCGATCGTCACGCTGCGCGGGCTCGGGTATCTGCTCGAGGCGAAGGCGGTCGGATGAACCACCCCGACGCTCACCTGCGTGCGCTGCCCCCGGAGGGCGCGCAAGCCCACCTCGGGGCGGCCCGGCGGCGGGCGTGGCACCGCCCGAACCTGCGCACGCAGGTCGCGCTGTGGCTGCTGCTGCCGCTGCTCGGGCTGCTCGCGCTCGACTCGTGGCTCACGTATCAGCGCGCGATGAGCGCCGCGCACGTGGCGTTCGACCGCACGCTGTCGTCGTCGCTGAAGTCGATCCGCGAAGGCGTTCGCCTCACCGAGGGCGAGATCGAGGTCGACCTGCCGTATCTCGCGCTCGAGATGTTCGAATCGGGCGACGGCGGCAAGATCTACTACCTGATCCGCGAGGACAACGGCCGCACGATCACCGGCTATCCGGACCTGCCGCTGCCGCAGGGCGACGGCGCGCTGTTCGTCACGCGCTACTACGATGTCGTCTATCGCGGCGATCAGTTGCGCATGGCCGCGCTGCGCGTGCCGGTGCACGACGTGCCGACCGCGCAAACGCGCATCGTATGGGTGATGGTCGGGGAGACGATCGAGGCGCGCCAGGCGCTCGCGCGCGAGATCCTGATGGGCTCGCTGCTGCAGGAAGGGCTGCTCGTCGTGCTCGCGCTCGGGATCGTGTGGCTCGGCGTCGGGCGCGGGCTGCGGCCGCTGAACCGGCTGTCGGCGACGGTCGCCGCGCGCAGCGACGGCGATCCGACGCCGCTCGACACCGGCGGCATGCCGAGCGAGCTCGCGCCGCTCGTCGAGTCGATCAACCAGTACATCGGCCGCACGCAGCGGATGCAGGTCGCGCGGCGGCGTTTCTTCGCGGATGCGGCCCATCAGTTGAAGACGCCGCTCGCGGCCGTGCAGGCCGGCGTCGAGCTGGCGTTGCGCCCGGACGAGCAGCCGCGCGTGAACGTGCATCTGCGGCGCGTGAACGGCGCGGTGCGGCAGGCGGCGAAAATTGTCCAGCAACTGCTGTCGCTGTCGCGGCTCGATTCGGACAGCGGCCATGCGATCGCGCACCAGCCGGTCGCGCTGCAGCGGCTCGCGCGCAGCGTGACGCTCGACTGGTCGCCTGTCGCCCGTTCGCGTGACATCGACCTGGGTTTCGAGCACGAGGCCGATGTCGACGTGCTCGGGCAGCCGGACCTGCTCGGCGAAATGATCGGCAATCTGATCGACAACGCGATTCGCTACTCGGGCGATCGCGCGGTGATCACGGTGCGCGTGTCGCGCGACGGCGAGCATGCGCGCCTCGACGTGATCGACAACGGGCCGGGCATTCCGGCTGACGAGCGCGACGCCGTGTTCGAGCGTTTCCATCGCGGCAGCAAGACGCAGACGGTCGAAGGCACGGGGCTCGGACTGTCGATCGTGCGGGAGATCGCGCGCGTGCATCAGGGCAGCGTGACGCTGGCCGATGCGGCGGGCGGCGGATTGATCGTGGCGGTGAGGCTGCCGGCGGTTCAGGCGGCGCGGTAGAAGAGGCGCCGCGTGCAAAGCAGTCGCGGCGAATGGCGGCGACTCACACGACGCGTCGTCCGCCGCAACCCTCAGTCGCCGAACCCGATCTCCGCTTCGACGGACTGCCCGACCTCGAGCCACGCACCCGCGCCTTCGACGACGATCGCATTGATGCCGAACGTCAGCGCATTGTCATAGTTCGGATTCGCGCGATAGGTCTGCATCGTGTCGGTCGGCTCGTGCGGCCAGTCCGGGTTCGGCGTACCGGTGACCTGGTCGATCGTCGGCATCGGGCAGCGCGTGCACAGCTTCACGAGGCGCAGGCGCACGGGCGTCTCGCCGTCGGCGTCGAGATGCTCGACGAAATCCTCTTCATACGCATCGAGATCCGACACGACGATGTTCGGGCGGAAGCGGTTCATCGGGATCGCCGGCGCGCCTTTCGCGACGAGCTTCGCGTTCAGGTCGTCGAGCGACGACTGGCCGATCACGAGCAGCGGATAGCCGTCCGCGAACTGCGTGTGCGTGTCGATGTCACCGGTCCATTTGCGGTTGCAGCCGCGACGCGCGTCGGCGCTGAAGCGCGCGAGCTTCAACGGCGTGCCGAGGAATTCGGTGAGCCACGTGGCGGTGTCGGCGCCCGTGTCGATCGCGTCGACGGTGTCGCGCCAGACGGTCGCGGCCATCTTCGGCGTGGCGGGCGTCGCGTCGCCGTCGAGCGGCGTGCGGATCTCGGGCATGCCCGGCGCGTTCAGCACGAGCGCATCGCTGTCGAGCGCGGTGCGGATCAGCGCGAGGCGCGGGTGCGTGCGCTGCGTGATCATCATCCCGTCCGGGGTGGTGATCAGCCAGTGGCGATCGTATGCGAGGCCCGTTTCGAGCAGTTGCGCGCGCGACAGCGCGATGCCGGCGCAGGACTTGATCGGGTAGATGAAGAGTTCGGAGATGGCTGGCATGACGCTGGCTGACAAAGGCGGGATGGTCGAATCGCGATTGTGCCAGATCGTGCGAAAGCCGTTCGGGCGGTCGTACGCCGCCGCGCGGCCGGTCACGCGAGCGCGAAGCCGAGGTCGAAGGTCGCGCGCACGTCGAGCGGCTGGCGCAGCAGCCCCGCCTTCAGGTAGAAGTCGGCCGTGCGCTGCTGACCGGCGATTACCGTCGCGTCGATCGGTAGCCAGCGCGTGTTGCGGCGCTCGAACTGCAGCTTCGCGGCCGCCGACGGGATGCCGATGATGCGCGCAAGTGCCGCGGAATACGCGTCGACGTGCCGGTACGACCAGACCTGCGCGCGCACGACGCGTTGCAGGAAGTCGTGCAGTACGTCGCGCTTCGACGCGATCGCAGCGTCGGTCGCCGCGACGTAGCTCAAGCCCGACCACAGGCCCCGACCGTTGACCAGCACGCGCGCGCGACCGCTCGTTTCGGCGAGGGCGGTATAGGGCTCCCACGTCGCCCACGCGTCGATCGAACCGGTTGCGAGCGCAAGCATCGTGTCGGCCGGCGGCAGGAAGCGGAACGATACGGCATCGGGCGGCAGGCCGGCCGCGTCGAGCGCCTTCAGCGTGACGAAATGGCCGATCGAGCCGCGCGTGGTGCCGATGCGCTTGCCTTTCAGGTCGGCGGCGCCTTGCAGCGTGGCGTCCGGCCGCACGAGCACGGCGGTGCCGTACGGGTCGGAGCGGTTCGCGCCGATCACCTTGATGCGGGCGCCCGACGCGAGCGCGAAGATCACCGGCGCGTCGCCGATCGGTCCGCAGTCGACGGCCGCCGCGTTCAGCGCTTCGGCCAGCGGCGCGGCGGCCGGGAATTCGGTCCACGCGATGTCGTACGCGAGGCCGTTCAGTTCACCGGCCGCTTCGAGCAGCGCGCGCAGCCCGCCTTTCTGGTCGCCGGCCCGCAGCAGCGGCCGCGCGCCCGATTGCGCATGGAGTGCGGCCGGAGCGGCGGTGATGGCGGCGGCGAGGGTGCCTGCTTGTGCGAGGAAGTGGCGTCGGGTCGGATTCATCGTGAAGTTCGGTCGAGCGGGGAAACGGTTCGGGGATTCAGTTCGGAGATTCAGTGCGGAAGCCCGGCCTGCACGTCGCGCACGGGTTCGGCATCCACGCGCAGCAGCAGCGCGGTCAGCGGATCGACGTTCGGGGTCGCAGCCGACGGTCGCGCGGCGGCATCCGAGCGGCACAGCAGGTCGGATGCCGACCAGCCCGCGCTGCCCGGCAACGCGCGCGCCCGCAGCCAGCCGCGCCGGTCGGCGAGCAGTTGCGTGCCGCCGAACGTAGCGGGCGGCACGCCCGCGATCGTCGCGAACGCGTGCCATGCATCGGGCGTCGATGCGACACAGTTCGCGCGCGGGCCGGTGGCCCGCAGTGCAAGCGTGTCGTCGGCAACGACGAGCAGCGTCTGCCAGCGCGGGTCTTCCTGCGGCGGCGTGCCGCCCGGCGCGAGCGCGACGACGCGCACGCGCTGGCCTTCGCGCCAGCGCTCGAGCGGTTGTGGCGTGGCGTTGCCGCAGCGCACGTCGAGCGCCGGCAGCGGAACGGGCACGGGCCACGCGCCTTCCGCCCGCGCGCCGCTGCCGGCCGACAGCGCTTTCAGGTAATCGAGCACGGCCCATGTGTCGGCCGGGCCGAGCGTCGCGGCAAAGCCCGGCATCGATGCCGCGCCGCGTGCGTCGCGCGTGCCGTGCCGCACGCGCCAGTACAGTTCGCCGTCGAGCCGCCGGGCGAGCAGCGCGCCCGCGAAGGTCGGCGGCCAGTGCGCGAGCGTCGCGGCGAGCGGCCCTTCGCCGCGGCCGTCCGCGCCGTGACAGGCCGCGCAATGCTGCGCATACAGGTGCGCGCCGCGCATCACGTTCGCGACGGAAAACGGCACGGGGCTGCGCTGGAAACTGGTGGGCACCGCAGGCGCGAGCCACAGCGACGCCGGCGGCCACGGCGCGAACCACGCCACGGCCAGCGCGGCGATTGCCGATGCGGCACGCCACTTGCGCGACACGAGTGCGATGCAGCCGAGCGCCACGGCGAGCGCGGTCGCCGTGCCCGCTAACGCGAGCTGGCGCGTGAGTCCCGCATCGATGCGCAGCGTTTCGAGCGCGATCCGGTGCGCCCAGGGCCACGTGGCCTGTCCGTCGGCATCGCCGGTCAGGCCGGCCGCATGCAGCACGCGAGCGAACGCGATCTGCGCGCGATAGAGCAGTTGCAGGAACAGGCGCGCCCAGTCGGCGAACGGCGGCGCGTTCATCGGCGCGGTCCTTGCCGCGCACCGGCCATCCTGCGAAGGGAACCGCGCATCTACCAGCTCGCATCGAGCCCGAGATGCCGCAGCGCTTCATGGCGCAGCCCGGCGAGACGCGGGTCGCCGCGATGGCGCGGATAGGGCAGGTCGACGCGCAGTTCCGCGACGATGCGTGCAGGGCGCGGCCCGAACACGATCACGCGCTGCGCGAGAAACAGCGCTTCCTCGACATCGTGCGTGACGAGCAGCGCGGAGAATCCGTCGCGTTGCCACAGCGCGGTCAGCTCGGCCTGCATCGTCAACCGCGTCAGCGAATCGAGCTTGCCGAGCGGTTCGTCGAGGATCAGCAGGCGCGGATCGTTGACGAGCGCGCGGGCGAGCGCGACACGCTGCGCCATCCCGCCCGACAGCTGATGCGGAAACACGTTCGAGAATTCCTGCAGCCCGACGCGCGCGAGCGCATCGTCGACGCGATGCTGCGCGGTGCGTGCCACGCCGCGCGCTTCGAGGCCAAGCGCGACGTTCGCGCGCACGCGGCGCCACGGGTAGAGCGTCGGATCCTGGAACACGACGATGCGCGACGGATCGGGCCGTTCGATCGGCGCGCCGTCCTGCGCAATCGTGCCTTGCCGCGCGGCGTCGAGGCCCGCGACGAGCCGCAGCAGCGTCGATTTTCCGCAGCCGCTCGGGCCGAGCAGCGCGACGAATTCGCCGGCCGCGACCGACAGCGTGACGTCGTCGAGCACCGGCAGCGGGCCGCCGGGGCCGTCGAACGCATGGCTCACGCGGCGGATGTCGATGCGCGCGCCGCGCGGCGGCGTGGCGGGGGGCGTGGCAACGGACGGTTCGAGAACGGCGGTGCTTACCATTTGACGGTTCCTTTCTGCCACGCGAGCACACGGTCGCGCACGGCGAACAGCAGCGCGATCAACCCGGAAAACAGCAGCGCCATCACGATCAGCGCCGCATACATGTTCACGTACGATGCCCAGCCCTGCGCCCAGCTCAGGTACCAGCCGAGTCCCGACTTGACGCCCATCATCTCGGCGACGACGAGCACCGTGAACGACGCGCTCAACCCCATGAAGATGCCGACGAACACGTGCGGCAGCGCGGCCGGAATCGCGACGCGCAACACCAGGAACCGCGCGTTCGCGCCGAGCGTGCGCGCGACGTCGTAGTACTGCCGGTTCACGCTCGCGACGCCCGACCACGTCAGCACCGCGACCGGGAAGCCGGTCGACAGTGCGATCAGGAACGCCGCCGCCGAGTAGCTCGTCGGAAAGAAGTAGAACGTGAGCGGCAGCAGCGCGGTGGCCGGCACGGGGCCGAGCACGCGCAGCACCGGATGCACCCAGTAGCCGATGCGGCGCGACCAGCCGATCGACACGCCGACCGCGAACCCGACCGCGACGCCGTACGCAAACCCGAGCGCGAGCAGCTTCAGCGTATTGCCGGCGCTGCCGGCGAGGCGCGGCCAGTCGTCGATGTAGACCTCGATCAGCGCCTGCGGCGGCGCGAAGAACGGCGTCGGCAGCCAGCCGGTCTTCGCCGTGACGATTTCCCACGCGGCGAGCACGAGCGGCAGCGCGACGAGCCACGGGCCGGCCGCGCGCACGCGGGCGAGCCGTGCGCGCGTGGCCGGCACGCGATGGCCGAGCGTCGCCGCGATCAGCAGCAGCGCGGCGATGCTCCACGCGGCGGTGCCGAACGTGTCGGTGTACGCCCAGTCGGTGAAGCCGACGACGCGGTTCGGCCACAGATGCGTGATCGCGCCGAGCACGGCCCACGCAAGCGCCGCGGCGACGCCGGTCGGCCAGGTGCGCGCACGGCGGGCTTCGGCCGCGAGCGTCGCGTCGCAGGCCGTGCAGGCGGCACGGGGCGTAGCGGCAGCAGTGGCGGCCGGGGCCGACGCGGTGCGGGCGGTGGACGTGTGTTCGATCGTCGACATCGCGTCACCCCAGCACGTTCGCATAGACCTGCTGCGCGAAGCGCTGCGGGTCGGTGCTCTTCTTCAGCACGTTGATCCGGCGGAAATCGTCCGCATAGAACGCGATTTCCTGCTGCAGGTCGACGTTGGTCGGGTGGTGCGTATAGGTCAGCGTCGCGTACAGCTTGCGCAGGTCGTCCGGGCTGATCTTCGGTGAATACTTCGCGAACGCCTTCGCGGCTTCGTTCGGGTTGTCGTGCGTGTACTCGGTGGCCTGCACGATCGAGCGCGCGAGCGCGGCGGCCGCCGGCCGGTCGTTGCGCACGAGGTCGCCGCGCGCGCCGATCACGCAGCACACCTTGCGCGCGTATTCGCCGGACAGGTTCGTCGCGAGTTCGGTATACGCGCCGTTGCTGCGTTTCTCGAGCAGGTAGAGGTTCGGGTCGCCGTCGGCGATCGCCTGGATCTCGCCCTTGTCGACCGCGACGCCGAGCAGGTCGGCCGGATACTGCCGCCATGTGATGTCGCGCTCGGGATCGATGCCGTTCTTCGCGAGCAGGATCGAGAAGAAGTGCTTGCCGGGCGCGGCGAGATCGCTGACGCCGACCGTCTTGCCCTTCAGCGCCTGCAGCGTCGTGACGCCGGCCGTCTTCGCGCCGACGAGCCGCACGCAGCCGCCGTGCGAGCTGCCGATGATCTTCACGTCGAAGCCGGCTTCGAGCGGCTTCAGCCACCGGTGGATCATCCCGACCGCCGCGTCGGCCTTGCCGGTCGCGATCGATTCGAGCAACTGGTCGGTCGATCCGCTGTAGTTGATCAGATCGACCTTCAGCCCGTTCTTCTCGAAGAAGCCGTGCTCCTGCGCGACGACGATCGGCGTCAGGCAGAACGCGTTCTGATTCCACGCGAACGTGAGCTTCTTCAGCGGCGGCGCGGACCAGGCCTTGCGGCCGAGCGTGATCGCCGGCGCGGCGAGCGCGGCGGCGCCGGCCGCGCGCAGCAGCCGGCGGCGCTTGTCGTCAGGGGCGCCGGTCGGCGCGGGTGCGGTGGTTTCGGTCATCGTGTGGTCTCCGGTTCCGGTCGTGCGGAAGGGCGCTCAGTCGAGCAGGTCGGGTTCGTCGGCGACGACGCGCGCGAACAGGCTGTCGAACGCATGCAATGCGCCCTCGGGGCCGCCAATCTGGCCGTGCGTGTGCTGCGCGGTCGCGTGATCGATCGGTTGCGGCGTGCCGGCCGCTTCGGCCAGCAATTGCGTGTGCGCCGCATTGTCGAGTGCGATGTACCACCACGCGGCGGCCTCGACCGTCGGGCCGGCCGTCAGGATTCCGTGGTTCTTCAGGATCACGCCCTTGTGCGTGGTGCCGTCGGGCTTTGCGAGCGCATGCGCGATTCGCGCGCCTTCGCTCGTATCGACGACCATGCCCGTGAAGTCGTCGAACAGCGCGTGGTCCTCGTAGAACACGCACGCGTCCTGCGTCAGCGGATCGAGCGGGCGGCCGAGCGTCGACCATGCCTTGCCGTAGGTCGAATGCGTATGCGCGGCCGCGACGATGTGCGGATGCGCATCGTGAATCGCCGCATGGATCGCGAACGCGGCCTTGTTCAGCGGCCGGTCGCCGATCGCGGTTTCGCCGCGCGCGTTGACGAGCAGCAGGTCCGACACCCTGATCCGCGAGAAATGCACGCCGAGCGGATTCACCCAGAAGTGGTCGGGCAGTTCCGGATCGCGCGCGGTGATGTGGCCGGCGAGGCCCGATGCGAAGCCAAAGCGCGCGAACAGGCGGAACGCGGCCGCGAGCCGCTCCTGCCGGTGGCGGCGCTCGGCGGCGACGTCGACGCGCGGCGCGGGCGGATCGAACCAGAAATGCTGGCGCGGCGTATCGGCGAGTACGAGACCCGACGCGGTGCGCGCGGGCAAGGACGAGGACAGGACGGCGGACATGATCGGCGGCTCCCCTTCGCGTCAGGCGGCACGGCGCGCCGCGTCGCGTGCCGCGACGGCGCTGCGTACGCGCGGAATCAGTTCACGGCCATAGTCGATCGCGTCTTCCAGCGGATCGAAACCGCGAATCAGGAACGTCGTCACGCCGAGGTCGTAGTAGTCGAGCAGCGCGTCGGCGACCTGTTCGGGCGTGCCGACCAGCGCGGTCGAATTCGAGCGCGCGCCGGTGAGTTTCGCGATCTCGGTCCACAGCCGCTTGTCGACGCGCGAGCCGCGTTCGGCCGCGGCAAGCAGGCGCCGCGCGCCTTCGCTCTGCTGCGGGCCGCCGGTGCCGAGGCCGGCCGCTTCCCGCAGCCGGCGCGTTTCGTCGAGGATCCGGTGTGCGCGCGCCCACGCTTCGTCCTCGGTCGCCGCGAGGATCGGCCGGAACGACACGGAGAAGCGCACCTGCCGGCCGTGCTGCGCAGCTTCGGCGCGCACGCGCGTCGTCAGGTCGCGGACCTGGTCGAGCGATTCGCCCCACAGCGCATAGACGTCCGCGTGCTTGCCGGCGACTTCCAGCGCCGCTTCCGATGCGCCGCCGAAGTAGATCGGCACGTGCGGCCGCTGGAACGGCTTCACTTCCGAAAAGCCCTGCTTGAAGCGGTAGTGCGCGCCGTCGTGGTCGAACGGCTGCGTTTCGGTCCAGATGCGTCGCAGGATGCCGAGGTATTCGTCGGTGCGTGCATAGCGCGCGTCGTGATCGAGGAAATCGCCGTCGCGCTGCTGCTCGCTGTCCGAGCCGCCGGAGATGAAGTGCACGGCGAGCCGGCCGCGGCTGAACTGGTCGAGCGTCGCGATCTGCCGAGCGGCGAGCGTCGGCGCGGTGAATCCCGGGCGATGCGCGAGCATGAAATGGATGCGTTCGGTCGCGGCTGCCGCGAACGCGATCGTCAGCGTCGCCGACGGGCCGGTCGAGTGGTGCGGGACGAGGATCCGGTCGAAGCCGGCCGTTTCGTGGGCACGTGCGAAGTCGCGCACGTAGTCGGGGTCGACGACGGGGCCGGCAGGCGGATGGATTTCCGACTGCTTCTGGCTCTGGATCATGCCGATGAATTCGACGCTCATCTGGGTCTCCGATGCAAGGACGGCCCGACACGGCTAGCGACGGCCGGCAGGGGCGGGGATGGAGCGCAGATTACCGTCGGGATCATGCGGAATGGAAATAATCAATCCCGATTTGAATATCAGATTTGCATGGTTTGGGTGCGTGTGCGTTGCGCATACGCTGTGGGCTCGAGATCGGATCGAAAGGGCGCCGCCCGAGTGTTCGCGGGGCTTATGCGCGTGACAGGAACCGGATCGGCATGCGATTCGCGGTCGATTCGAATGCGGATGCATGCACGACACATGCTCACGATCATGTCCGCGAATCTACGGCCGGCCGCTGCCGGCTTCACCAGCCGCCGCGCCAGTTGCCGATCGATCTCCGCTGTTACCGCTATTACGTTACCCAGACACCCAGACACCCAGCTACCCAGTCACCGAGGGAATCCGTACCGATGTCCGCCAGCCTCGCCGCTTCCTCGCCGCTGCCGCCGCAGTCGTCGCTGCGTCACCTGCCTGCCGACGACGCACGCGTTGCCGCGCTGCTCGAGCGTCTCGCGCCCGAACTCGCCGCCGACGCGGCGCGCAACGATGTCGACGGCCGCTTCCCGTACGAGAACTTCGCGCGCCTGCATCGCGCCGGGCTGATCGCGCAGGTCGTGCCGCGCGAGCATGGCGGCGCGGGTGCGACGCTCGCGCAGGCGAGCCGCATCGTGGCCGCGGTCGCGCGCGCCGATCCCGCAACCGCGCTGGTGCTGACGATGACGTATCTGCAGCATCGCGCGCTCGGCCGAGCGGACAACCGCTGGCCCGCGCGTCTGCGGCGTGCGGTGTTCGACAGTGCGGTCGACGAAGGCGCGCTGATCAATGCGCTGCGCGTCGAGCCGGCGCTCGGGTCGCCGTCGCGCGGCGGCCTGCCCGAAACGGTTGCACGTCGCGACGGCGACGGCTGGCGGTTGTCAGGTCACAAGCTGTACAGCACCGGCATCCCGGCGCTGCGCTGGCTGGCCGTGTGGGCCCGCACCGACGAGCGCGAGCCGCGTGTCGGCGTGTTCCTCGTGCGGCGCGAGCGCGACGCGGAGGACGATGCGCGCATTCGCGTGATCGAAAGCTGGAATCACCTGGGCCTGCGCGCATCGGGCAGCCACGAGGTCGTGTTCGACGACGTGCGGCTGCCCGCCGATCATGCGGTGGACGTGCGCGCGCCCGATGCGTGGGCCGTGTCGGCCGCGAGTCATGCGGATGTCGACGCGCAGGCCGACCAGCAGGCCTGGATGGTCGCGCTGCTCGGCAGTCTCTACGATGCGGTGGCGCGCGCGTCGCGCGACTGGCTGCTCGATTTCGCGACGACGCGCGCGCCGAGCGGGCTCGGTGCGCCGCTCGCGACGCTGCCGCGCGTGCAGGAGGCCGTCGGCGAGATCGAAGGGTGGCTGCACACGAACCGCGTGCTGCTCGACGCGCACATCGCGCGCACCGATGCGAACGATGCGCCGGCGGTGACGACGAGCGGCCTCGTCAAGCGGGCCGTGACGGAACAGGCGATCCGCACGGTCGAGCACGCGTTGAAGCTGTCGGGCAATCACGGACTGAGCCGCCATAATCCGCTCGAACGTCACTATCGCGACGTGCTGTGCAGCCGCGTGCATACGCCGCAGGACGATGCGATCGCGGTGGCGGCCGGACGCGCGGCGCTCGAGGCTGCGGCGCGAAACGCAACTATGAACATGGACGCTGGGAGAACGTCACGCGACGCGCCCGCGCGAACCGCAACCGCAACCGCGAACGCGGAGACGGCCCGGACGTCGCACGATGCGCCGGCACCCGATCGAAACGATGCGTGAGCCGAGCGGTGTGGCGGTCAGTGCAAACGGGGCGACACCGTGGAGGCGTCGTCGATCGCGGTCAAGCGGCCTCGTCGTGCTCGCCGGCATCAGCCGGCAGCGCGAATGCCGTGCGCGCATGCGCGGCCACGGCCGCGAGCGGCGCCGCAAAGCGCGCGGCATCCTGCCGGTGCAGCAGCCACAGATCGATCTGCGGCTTGAAATCGGCGAGCGGCACGATGTCGAGCGCATCGCGCAGCGGGCTGCCTTCGAGCAGCGGCTTCGGCATCAGCCCGATGCCGAAGCCGTTCGCGACGCTCTGCAATTGCAGGTCGCGGCCATGAGTGTCGAGCGTGACCGGCATCGGCAGCCCCTGCGCGTCGAGCGCGCGGCGCAGGCCCGCGCGAAACCCGCAGCCGTCGGGATTGAGCACCCAGCCGCGCGCGTGGCAGTCGGCGAGGCGGTAGCTGCGGCGCGGCCAGTCGCCCTTGCGGCCGACCGCGACGAGCCGCGTGGCCAGCAGCCTTTCGCCGTCGACCTGCGGCGGCAGCACCATCTCACGGGCCAGAAATACCAGTGCCGCATCGAGCTCGCGGCGCGCGATGCGCTCGACGAGCATGCCGCCCCAGGCGGTCGTGACCTGCGTGGCGAGCGCCGGCCACTGCGCGGCGAGCTGCGCGATCAGGCCAGGCAGCATCAGCTCGCCGAGGCCTTGCGTGAGGCCCACGCGGAATTCGCCGGCGGGCGGCCGCTGGCCGGCCGTCAGCTCGCGCAACGCATCGACTTCGCGCAGGATCGCGCGGCACTGCTCGAATACCTGCCTGCCGATGTCGGTCGGGCGCGGCGGCTTCGTGTTGCGGTCGAGCAGCGTGACGCCGAGCGCTTCCTCGAGATTCTGCACGCGCCGCGTGATCGCGGGCTGCGTCATCCCGAGCTCGGTCGCGGCCTGGCTCAGCGTCTGGCAGCGGACGACCGCTGCAAAAGCGTCGATATCGCTAATTTTCATGTTTGTTCTGCATGGTATTTCGGGTGCATCATGACGATCCATCATATTCGGCATCATATTCGAGGAGACAGCCGATGAGTACGCTTTCGTTGCAGCAGACGCCGCTGCGTCCGTTCGTCGACGGGCTGGGCGCACTGCTCGCGTCCGGCGCGAACGAGGCGCGCATCCTCGACGAGGGCGGCGCGCTGCTCGCTGCTCTCGTCGCGCACGACGACTGGCTGCCCGACGCGTTCGCGCAGCCCGATCCCGAGCGCTACCGCCAGTACCTGCTGCATCTCGATCCCGACGAGCGGTTTTCCGTCGTCAGCTTCGTGTGGGGGCCCGGCCAGACGACGCCGATCCACAACCACACGGTGTGGGGGCTGATCGGGATGCTGCGCGGCGGCGAGCTTTCGCAGCCGTACCGGTTCGATGAAACCGGCAAGCCGGTGCCGGCCGGCGACGCAGTGCGGCTGCGGCCGGGCGAGGTCGAGGCCGTGTCGCCGCGCATCGGCGACGTCCATCGCGTGACCAACGCATTCGCGGACCAGGTGTCGATCAGCATCCACGTATACGGCGCGAACATCGGCAAGGTCGAACGCGCGGTGTTCCAGGACGACGGCACCGTAAAGCCGTTCGTGTCCGGCTATTCGAACGCGTGACCGAATGCCCGTTGCCGCATGCCGTCGATACGGCCCATTGAGGGCGCACGCCGGCACGCGCGAGATTCATCCGTTTCCCGTTTGCATCGTTCTTCACCGACTTCAACCGAATCCGACAGAGACATCGTGACGCAATCCGCCGATTCCACTTCCCGTTTCCCCGTCGCGTCGTACCAGGACGTACGCGCGCGCCTGCTGGCCCGCGATGAACTCGCGCTGATCGACGTGCGCGAGGAGGATCCGTACGCGCAGGGCCATCCGCTGTGGGCCGCCAACTTTCCGCTGTCGAAACTCGAACTCGACGCGTGGACGCGCATTCCGCGCCGCGATACGCCGATCGTCGTATTCGGCGAAGCCGGCGGCGAGGATCTCGCGCCGCGTGCGGCCGCGAAGCTCGCGCAACTCGGCTATACCGACGTGCGGCTGCTCGACGGCGGTCTCGCGGGCTGGCTCGCCGCGGGCGGCGAACTGTTCATCGACGTGAACGTGCCGAGCAAGTCGTTCGGCGAATGGGTCGAGGCCGAGCGCCATACGCCGTCGCTGTCCGCGCAGGAAGTGCAGGCGCTGATCGATGCGAAGGCCGACGTCGTGATCGTCGACGCGCGCCGCTTCGACGAATACCAGACGATGAACATCCCGACGTCGACGAGCGTGCCGGGCGCGGAACTCGTGCTGCGCGTGCGCGCGCTCGCGCCGAATCCGGCCACGCAGGTGGTGGTGAATTGCGCGGGCCGCACGCGCAGCATCATCGGCACGCAGTCGCTGATCAACGCGGGCCTGCCGAACCCGGTCGCCGCGCTGCGCAACGGTACGATCGGCTGGACGCTCGCCGGCCAGACGCTCGAGCGCGGCGCCGCGCGACGCTTTCCCGACGACGTCGATACCACGCAGCGCGAGGAAGCGCGCCGTGCCGCGCGCGCGGTGGCCGAGCGTGCCGGCGTGCCGCGCATTGCGCTCGCGGACGTCGCCGCGCTCGACGAGCCGGGCCGTACGCTGTACCGCTTCGACGTGCGCACGCCGGAGGAATACGAGGCCGGCCATCTGCCGGGCTTCCTGAGCACGCCGGGCGGGCAGCTCGTGCAGGAGACCGACCATCACGCGGCCGTGCGCGGCGCGCGGATCGTGCTAGCCGACGACGACGGCGTGCGTGCGGACATGACCGCGTCGTGGCTCGCGCAGATGGGATGGGACGTGCGCGTGATCGAGCCGGCCGGCACGGCGGCGTTCGTCGAGCGCGGCCAGCCGCCGCGCGACGTGCCGGTGCCGCCGCAGGTGACCGAGGTGTCGCCCGCGACGCTCGCGGGCTGGCTGAAGGAGGCGGCTGCGGGCGAGATCGCGATCGTCGACGTGACGACCAGCGCGAACTTCGTGAAGCGCCATATCCCCGGCGCGTGGTTCGTCGTGCGTGCGCAGTTGCGCGATGCGCTCGCCGCGATCCCGCCGGCGAAGCGCTACGTATTCACGTGCGGATCGAGCCTGCTCGCGCGATTCGCGGCGGACGACGCGCGTGCGTTGCTGCCGGCTTCCGCTGCAATCTCGGTGCTGACCGGCGGCACGGCCGCGTGGATCGACGCGGGGCTGCCGCTCGAGCACGGCGAGACGCATCTGGCGTCGCCGCGTGTCGACCGCTACCGGCGCCCGTACGAAGGCACCGACAACGCGGCCGCCGCGATGCAGGCGTATCTCGACTGGGAATACGGGCTGGTCGACCAGTTGAAGCGCGACGGCACGCATCACTTCCGCGTGATCTGACCACGGCGCGGCAACCGGCGCGCGGCGCGATGCGCGCCGCGCCCGGGGGTTGCGTGTTCAGCGGCTCGTCGTGTTCAGCGGATTCAGCGCTTGAACGTATCGACGGCTGTACGGCCGACGGCCGGATCGTCGGTGAAGAAGCCGTCGATGCCTGCGCGCAGGTACGCCTGGATCTCGCGCACCGAGCCTGCGGTGTTGCGCGTGGCCGGCGTGCCGCCGTCCTTCAGCGACGCGGGCAGGAAGTTGTTTTCCGGGCGGAACGTGTACGGATGCACGACGAGGCCGGCTTCGTGCGCGTAGCGCACGTACGGCGTCGGCTGCTGCAGCGTGCCGTCCGCGGCGACCGCGATGATCGACGTCTTGTACGGGCCGACGCCGTTCGCATAGGACGCGATCTCGCGCATCCCGTCGCGCGTCGACAGGTCGCCATAGGTGCGCTTGTCGTTCGCCTTCACGAAGTCGTACGGACGCTGGCCGGCTTCGTCCATCAACTGCACGAGCTTCCAGTTCGGCTGGCTCGACTTGATCCGGTTGCGGATCGCCCTCAGGTTCGCGACCTCGAACGACTGGATGTAGACGGTCGCCGTGCGCGCCGTGTACGGATCCTTCAGCAGCGCGTCGACGAGACGGTCCTCCAGCGGCAGGTCGATCGACTGGAAGTAGGTCGGGTGCTTGGTTTCCGGATACAGGTGGATCGTGCGGCCGGTCTGCGCGGACATCTGCTTCGCGAGCGCGACGATCTCGTCGAAGGTCGGAATCTCGAACTGATCGTTGTACGTGGTGTTCGCCGGGCGGACTTGCGCAATGCGCTCGCGGGCGCGCAGCGTCTTCAGCTCGGCGAGCGTGAAGTCCTCGGTGAACCAGCCGGTCAACTGCGCGCCGTCGATCGTCTTGGTCGCCTTGCGGCTCGCGAACTGCGGCAGCGTCGACACGTTCGTCGTGCCCGAAATCTCGTTTTCGTGGCGCGCGACGAGAACCCCGTCGCGGGTCGCGACGAGATCGGGCTCGATCACGTCCGCGCCGTCCTCGATCGCCTTGCGGTATGACGCGAGCGTGTGCTCGGGGCGCAGCGCGCTCGCGCCGCGATGGCCGACCACCTGGACCTTCGCGGAGATCGGCTGCGTGGGATCGGATGCCGACACCTCATCGCCGCCGCAGGCGGCAAGCAGGAGGGCGGCGGCACAGGCGAACGGGATGCAGCGCTGGGCGGTCGGGCGCGTGAGGAGCATGTCGATGAACCTTCGAAACGGAAGTCGATGAAAGGGCGGTCGATCCGGCCGCGCCGTGTGTCGTGCCGGGCCGCGCGGGATCGAATGGGACGCGATCGTCGCACCGGATCATTACATATGTATTACTTCGGCCTTTCTGTTTTGTTGTGGGGTCGAGCGCGCGGGATGGTGGAAAGCGCGGCGGTGCGCGCGGTGCGATCCGGCCGTCTCCGCGAGCCGGCGCGCCGGATGCACTAAACTTGCGGGACTTTTGCATCGCCGCGCCGGGCCGACATCCGCCCGCGCACGACGATGCGGCGACTCGCGGGCCGGCGCGGGCGCCCGGCGCCCGTGGGTGTCCGGGGCCCGCGCCGGCCGATTTTTACCGACCCATGACGACTCGAACCAATCCCGCCTACCTGCTCGGCGACCTGCTGAAGAACGTTTCCCGCTCCTTCTACCTGACGCTGCGCGTGCTGCCCGACGGCATGCGCGACCCGGTCGGCCTGGCCTACCTGCTCGCGCGCGCGGCCGACACGATCGCCGACACGGCGCTCGTCGCGCCCGATCGCCGCGCGGCGCTGCTGACCGACCTGCGCGACGAGATCGAGCGGCTCGGCGATGGCGTGATGCTGTCGCGCTCGCTCGAGGACGTGACGCGGATGCAGACGGATTCGCACGAGCACGTGCTGCTCGGCTCGATGCAGCCGATGCTCGCGTTGCTGCGCGCGCAGCCGGACGCGGACCGCGCATCGATCCGCAAGGTCGTCGCGACGCTGACGTCGGGGATGGAATTCGATCTGCGCACGTTCCCCGACGAGCAGTCGGGGCAGGTCGCGTCGCTGCCGAACCGCGACAGGCTCGATCGCTACACGTACCTGGTCGCCGGCTGCGTCGGCGAATTCTGGACCGACATGACCGGCGCGCACACGCGGGCCGCGCGCGGCTGGGACCTGGCGGACATGCGCGAGAAGGGCATCCGGTTCGGCAAGGCGCTGCAGATGACCAACATCCTGCGCGACTGCGCGAAGGACCTGCGGATCGGCCGCTGCTACCTGCCGGACGACGTGCTGGCCGCGCACCGGGTGGGCGTTGCCGACCTGATGTCACCCGACGCGTCGGCGCGTGCGCGCGGCGTGCTGGTCGACCTGTTGCGCGTGACGCTCGCGCAGTATCGCGACGCGTGCCTCTATACGCTGGCGATTCCGCGCCGCTTCGTGCGGCTGCGGCTCGCCTGCCTGTGGCCGATCATGATCGGCCTGGAAACGCTCGAACTGCTGGCCGGCCACGCTGCGTGGCTCGATCCGGCGAGGCCGGCGAAGGTGCCGCGCAAGCGGATCTACCGGATCATGGCGTCGTCGCTCACGCTGGTCGGTTCGAACGCGGCGATCCGTGCGCGGATGAACACGCTCGTCGATGCCGTGAACGCGCGGATCGCCTGACCCGCGTCGCATCGCATGTCGCCGGCGCGATGCGCCGGCATCCTCCTTCGACCCGCGCTCGCCGGGCCGCTCCCACCCGTTCTCCCGCGCACGGGCTGAAACGTTTTCAAATTTCGCTTCCCGAAATGTGGCTGTCATGAACGTCAGCGATCCTGCGCGGCGGCGTGGATCGCGGCGTCGGCCGCGGTCGTGCATTTGTAAGAACAACGTTGCCGAAGGCGTCTGACAACATCGGACGGTCGTGTTGCACCAGTAAAAATGTAAAGCTAGGGTTTTCACCGGGAAATGCCGGAGAGCCCCACCGCGTAAGCGTTTTCAGGTGTTATGTAACCATTTGGTGAACCCGTGCGTTGCGTCGATCATACGATGACCGACTGTGCGTATTGGGAAACGATTGGTAATCCGTCAGAATCGCACCGGCATGTACTCGCACATGTGCATAAAACCACACCAGAAAAGAAATCATTCTTTGAGGACGGAGAATCAATGAAAAAGCGCGTCGCTTTCGCCATGACGGCAGTGGGTCTCGCAGCCGCTACCGCAGCCCACGCCCAGAGCAGCGTGACCCTGTACGGTATCGTCGATAACGCTATCGCTTACCAGAACAACGCAGCGCCGTCGACCGGCGCGACGAGCGGCGGCCACTCGAAAGTGTCGATGGGCACCGGCATTTGGGCCGGCAGCCGTTTCGGCCTGAAGGGCAGCGAGGACCTCGGCGGCGGCACGAAGGCGATCTTCCAGTTGGAAGCCGGCTTCAACGCGAACAACGGCGCATCGCAATGGGCGGGCGGCATCTTCACCCGCCAGGCATGGGTCGGCATGACGAACCCGATCTACGGTACGCTGACGGCAGGCCGCCAGTACACCGCGTACTACACGCTGCTGTCGCCGTACAGCCCGACGACGTGGCTGACGGGCGCATACGGCGCGCACCCGGGTGATATCGACTCGCTGGATACGAGCTACCGCGCGAACAACTCGCTGGTCTACATGTCGCCGAAGTTCTACGGCTTCACGGTCGGCGGTTCGTACTCGTTCGGCGGCGTCGCAGGCAGCGTGAACCGCGGCTCGACGTGGAGCGCGGCGATCCAGTACCTGAACGGCCCGGCAGGCGTCGCGGTCGGCTTCCAGAAGGTCAACAACTCGACGCTCGGCGGCGGCGTGTGGGGCGACAACTCGACGGTCACGAGCGGCGGCCAGCCGGCCGTGTCGGCGATCAACAGCGGCTACCAGACGGCGCAAACGCAGCAGCGCCTCGGTGTGACGGCCGGCTACCAGTTCACGCCGGCATGGGACGTGTCCGTGTCGTACACGAACGTCCAGTACGTGCCGGGCGTCGGTTCGGCGTTCCGCAACACGGCGATCTTCAACACGGCAGGCGCCGTGCTGCACTGGAAGGCAGCGCCGCAGTGGGACTTCGCGGCAGGCTATGCATACACGGCGGCAACGCAGTCGAACGGCATCTCGAGCGCAGCCAAGTACCACCAGGTCACGCTGTCGCAGTACTACAGCCTGTCGAAGCGCACGGGCCTGTACGCACTCGAGGCTTACCAGCACGCGACCGGCAACACGCTGAACAAGGCTGGCGGCATCCAGGCAGCGACGACCCAGATCGGCGACGGCGTGGCAGCAGGTTCGAACCAGAACCAGGTTGCAGTCGGCGTCGGCATGATCCACCGCTTCTGATGTCGCGCGGCGCGCAAGCGCCGCTCACGGCATGCGGTATGAAGAAACCGGCCTTCGGGCCGGTTTTTTTCGTGGGTTCGCGCGGAGCACGTCGCGCGGGCGCGCTTCTCCATCACGCGCGTTTGACGAAGCATGCCCGAGCCATCGTGCCGATCAGTGGTGCGAATCGTCCGCCCAGTTTCCCGCCAGCGCCTGGAACAGCGCCGCCGTATCGGCAAGCCGGTCGGCTTGCGCGCGGGTACGGTCGAGCGCGGTCTGCAGGGCCTGTCGCTGCGTGTCGAGCAGGTTGAACAGGCTGATTCCGCCTGTCGCATAACGGTCGCCGGCAATGGCGTTGCTTGCCGCTGCCTGTTGCGCGGCGGCGTCTCTCGCCTGCAGTTCGGCGGCATCGTGTTCGACCGCGCGCATCGCGTCGGCAACCTGCTGAAGCGCCAGCAGCACGGTTTCCCGATAGCTTGCGAACGCGGCGGCGTACGCCGCTTCGGCCGCGCGTTTCTTCGCGCGCAGCTCGCCGCCGTGAAAGAGCGGCTGCGTCAGGCCCAGGCCGACGTTCCACACATTGAGCCCGCTGACGATATCCGCGATGCGCGTGCGCTCCGACCCGATCCCCGCCGAAATCGAAAAACGCGGATACAGGTTCGCGGTGGCCACGCCGACGTTCGCGCTCGCCTGGTGCAGCACGGCCTCCGCCGCGCGGATGTCTGGCCGTTCGCGCGCGAGCGTCGACGGCAGCGCGACCGGCAGCGTGCGAGGCAGCGCGAGTGCATCGAGCGCGAGCTCGGGCAGTGCATCGCCGGACGGCGGCGCGCCCAGCAGGATCGCGAGCCGGTGGCCGGCCTGCGCGTAGCGAGCCGCGAGCAGCGGCAAGGAGGCCTGCGTCTGCGCGAGCAGCGCGCGCTGCGCATGCACGTCGGCACGCGACATGCCACCCGCCGCGAAGCGCGCTTCGACGATGCGCAACTGCCGCGCCTGTGCGTCGACGAGCTGCCGGGTGAGCTGGACTTGCTGCGCGAGCGACGCGCGCAGTATCGCGGTCGCGACGACGTTGCCCGCGAGCGTCAGGCGCGCGGCGTCGAGCGTGTACGCCTGATAGTCGACCTGGGCGCGCAGCGCTTCGAGCGCGCGCCGGTTGCCGCCGAACACGTCGAGTGCGTACGACACGCTCACCGACGCGTCATACAGCGTGAACGGCCCGGGATTCGGCACGTTGGCGGGCAGCCCGAACGCGGCGATGTCGACCTGCTCGCGCGTGGCGGAGAGGTTCGCGTCGACGCGCGGCAACATCGTCGCGCCGGCTTGCGCCGCATGGTTCTGGCGCGCTTCGTCGAGCCGCGCGCGGGCCTCGGCGAGCGTCGGGCTGTTGTGCCATGCGGTATCGACGAGACGGTCCAGCGGTTCGGAGCCGAACTGCGTCCACCAGCGTTGCAGCGTGTGCGCGGACGACGCGAACGTCTGCGCGTCGCCCGCCGGGCCACCGGCGGCCGCCGTGGTAGCGGGTGCGGCGTCGCGCGTGTACTGCTGCGTGGCCGGCGGATCGGGCGCGCGGAAATCCGGCCCGACCGCACACCCGGCGAGCAGCGCAACGGCGGCCAGCGCGCTGCAGCGGGCAGCGTGGGAGGGGCGACGCGAAGCGGGTTTCATCGCGCGGCCCCTAATCGAGCGTGCGCCGGTAGAAGCGCAGCGCGACGCTCATCACGACGACGGTGAACAGTGCGACGGGCCATACCGACGGCCACAGGTCGGCCCAGTCGTTGCCTTTGAGCAGGATGCCGCGCACGAGGCGGTTGAAGTAGGTGAGCGGCAGCAGGTTGCCGATGAACTGCGCCCACTTCGGCATTCCGGCGAACGGGAACATGAAGCCCGACAGCAGGATGTTCGGCAGAAAATAGAACACCGCGAGCTGCATCGCCTGCAACTGGTTCTGCGCGAGCGACGACAGCGTGATGCCGACCGTCAGGTTCGCGGCAATGAAGAGCAGCGCGGACAGGTAGATCGCGAACACGCCGCCGACGAACGGCACCTCGAACACGTACCGCGCGGCGGCGAGAATGATCGACACCTGGATCAGCCCGATGAACACGTACGGGACGATCTTGCCCGTCATCACCTCGATCGGCCGCACCGGCGTCGCGAGCAGATTTTCCATCGTGCCGCGCTCGCGTTCGCGGGTGATCGCGAGGCCCGTCATCATCACCATCGTCATCGTCAGGATCACGCCCATCAGGCCCGGCACGACGTTGTACTGCGTGATGCCTTCGGGGTTGTACAGGCGGTGCAGCACGACGTTGAACGCGGCCGGGCGGCCGTTCAGGCGCGCGAGCGGGCCCGTCAGGTCCTTGTCCGCGACGGGCTGCACGAGACCGGGCAGCGCGCCGATCGCCGACGCGGTCGCGACGGGATCGGTCGCGTCCGCCTCGACGAGCAGCGACGGGTGTTCGCCGCGCAGCAGCCGCCTCGAGAAATCGGCCGGCACGCTCAGCACGAACTGCACGTCGCCGCGCGCGAGCGCATGTCGGCCGGCCGCTTCGTCGGGCAGCGTTTCGACGATGTCGAAGTACGCGGAATTGCGCATCGCGGCGATGAAGCTGCGGGTGAAGGGGCTCGAATCGGCAACGATCACCGCGGTCGGCAGATGCTTCGGATCGGTGTTGATCGCGAAACCGAACAGCGCGAGCTGGATGATCGGCACGCCGACGATCATCGCGAACGTCACGCGATCGCGACGCAGCTGCAGGAATTCCTTCAGCACGATGCTCCACCAGCGCGCGACCGAGAACGCGCCGCGCATGCTCGCCCGCGCGCTCATGACGGCGCTCCGCCGGCGGGGCCGGGCGCGCGGCCCATCATATAAATAAACACGTCCTCGAGCCCGGTGTCGATCGGCGCGACCTGAAACGACGCGTTGCCGCACACCTGCGCGAGCGTCGCGTCGAGCTGCGCGGGATCGCGGCCACTCACATGCAGCACCGAGCCGAACACGACCGTCTGGTCGACGCCCGGCATCGTGCGCAAGCGCGCGGACAGTTCGGCCAGGTGCTCGCCGGCCACCGCGCGCGTCGACAGGTGCTGCGACGCGACGATCTCCGCCGACGTGCCCTGCGCGAGCAGTTCGCCGTACGCGATGTACGCGAGCTTGTGGCAGCGCTCGGCTTCGTCCATGTAGTGCGTGCTGACGAGCACCGAGATTCCTTGCGCGGCCAGCCGGTGCAGTTCTTCCCAGAAGTCGCGGCGCGCGGCGGGATCGACGCCGGCGGTCGGTTCGTCGAGCAGCAGCAGTTCCGGCTCGTGCAGCATGCACGCGGCGAGCGCGAGGCGCTGCTTCCAGCCGCCCGACAGCGCGCCCGTGAGCTGGTCCGCGCGGCTCGCGAGGCCGAGCCCGTCGAGCGCGCGCGCGACGGCCGCATGGCGGTCGGCCATCCCGTACACGCGCGCGACGAAATCGAGGTTCTCGCGGATCGACAGGTCTTCCCAGTACGAGAAGCGCTGCGTCATGTAGCCGACGCGCCGCTTGATCTGCGCGCTGTCGCGCACGATGTCGTAGCCGAGGCAGGTGCCGCTGCCCGAGTCGGGCGTGAGCAGGCCGCACATCATCCGGATCGACGTGGTCTTGCCGCTGCCGTTCGGCCCGAGAAAGCCGAAGATCTCGCCGCGCGCGACGCGCAGCGATACGTCCTTCACGACATGCTTGTCGCCGAACCGCTTGTTCAGGCGGTCGACGTCGATCGCGTACGGAGCGGGCGGCACGTTCATCGCACGCTCACGGCGACCGGCTGGCCCGGATGCAGCTTCGGCGCGTCGGCGGGCGCCGGACGCGCCTCGACCATGAACACGAGCTTGGCCCGGCTCTCGTTGCTGTAGATCACGGGCGGCGTGTACTCGGCTTCGCGCGACACGTAGGTGATGCGCGCGGGCACGTCGGCCGCGCAGCCGTCGCAGTGGATCGCGATCGTACGCCCGGGGGCGAGCGACGCCATGGCCGCCTCCGGCACGAAGAAGCGTACCTTCAGGTTCTGCGGCGGCAGCATCTGCACGACCGGATTGCCGGCCTGCACCCATTCGCCGACGCGGTACAGCGTGTCGTACACGCGCCCGGCGGCGGGCGCGGCGATGCGCTTCTGGTCGAGCTTCCATTGTGCTTCGGCCACTGCCGCCTGCGCGGCGTCGACCTGCGCGGCCTGGGCGGCGACCTGCTGAGCGCGGCCCGGCAAACGGGCGACTTCGACCTGGTTCTGCAACTCGCGCGTCTGTGCGGCGGCGGTCTGCGCGGCCGTGCGCGTATCGTCGAGCTGCTGCTTCGACACGCCGCCGGCCGCGTACTGGCGTTCGTCGCGCGCGAGTTGCGCG
Organism: Burkholderia ambifaria; assembly: GCF_001443045.1. Lineage (GTDB taxonomy): Bacteria > Pseudomonadota > Gammaproteobacteria > Burkholderiales > Burkholderiaceae > Burkholderia > Burkholderia ambifaria_A. The sequence goes on from NZ_LKPJ01000043.1 coordinate 30,439, forward strand.
GCGGCCCGCGCGGCTTGTGCGGTGGCCTGCGCGAGCTGGGCGCGCGTGACCGCGACCTCCGGCGCGCGCTTGCCGGTCTGCAGGTCGGCAAGCTGCGCGCGTGCGGCCGCGAGCTGATGCTGCGCCTGCTGCAACGCGGCCGTTTCGCTGACGGCCTCGAGCGCGAACACCGGTGTGCCGGCCGCGACGGCCTGGCCGCGTTCGACCGACAGTTGCGTCAGCGTGCCCGCCTGCGACGACGACAGGTAGACGAATTCGCCTTCGACGTAGCCCTGGTAGGTCGCGCCGGTGTCTGCCGGCCGTCCGCAACCGGCGAGCAGCGCGGCGGCGGCCAGCGCGAGCGGCAGCGGGCAGGCGGTGCTCACGACGGCCTCCGTGGCGCGCGAGAACGCGCATCCGGCGCGGGGGCGGGCCGCTGCAGTCCGGAGTCGAGCAGCGCGCGGACGTGGCGATGCAGCACGTCGCGATCGATCGGTGGCAGGCCGCGCGCGCTTTGCCACAGCTTCGCGGTCGCGAGCGGCAGCATCACGAGTGCGATGATCGAATGGAACAGGAATGCGGGTTCGAGCGATGGGTTCAGCGTGCCGGCCTGCTGCGCGGCCCGGATGCGTTCGGCGAAACGCCCGACATGCTCGAGCGGAATGCGGCGGACCATCCGCTCGCGCAGCAGGCCGCCTTCGTGAACGATCTCGCGCAGCCAGATCGACGGGAGCCAGGGCATGCGATGCGTAACGTCGAAGAACCGGTCGACGAGTTCGGCGACGAGCGCGAACGGATCGCCTTCGATCTGCGGCGCGGTCGGCCGCCACACGAACGCGATGACTTGCGCGAGCCGCTCCTCGACGATCGCATCGAGCAGTTGCTCGCGATTCGTGAAGTAGTAATGGACCATCGCCGACGTGACGCCGGCGGCCGTGGCGATCTGTGCGACCGTCGTCGCGGCGATGCCGCGCTCGGCGAACAGTTGGATCGCAACATCGAGCATGTGATCGCGCAGGTCGAAGTCCTCCACCGACGGGCGGCGCCCGCGCGGCCTGGCGACGGTGGATTTCGCGTTCATGCAGACGACGCTAATTGATGAGTTAGTTAATTTCAAGAAAGGGTTTTCGCGCGCGACGAGCGCGATCGGGCGTGCGTCGCATGGCGGTGCGGACGAGCGGGGAGGTCGCGCGACGGACGGCCGCGTGCGGGGGGCGCTGTGTAGGGAGCGGCTAATGAGGAAGCGGCGGGGGGAAATGGCGGGCGAAGCGGCGGAAACCGGTGAGGCATCCGCACGCAACCGGCGGGGAAACCGGTCTGGGTCATGAAACAGGCGCGTGCCACGGCGCGCGCGCCTGAAACGTCGTCACTGATCGATCGGCGACTTCAGCGGCTCGTGCTCGCCCGTCAGCCCGAACACGACGAGCTGCGCGGGCTCGGTCGCGCTTGCATTGCGCGACACCTGGTGGCGCGAGCCGGGCGCCTCGTACCAGCCTTCGCCGGCGCGGTAGCGGCGCACCGGGCCGCCGTTCACCTGCGACAGCACTTCGCCTTTCGACACGACCGCGAACACCGAACCGAGGTGCTTGTGCGCTTCGGAGGACTGACCGGGCGCATAGTCGACGGTCGCGACGACGGCGAGCTTGCCGGGCGCTTCGGGCACGGCCTGCCGCATGATCGCGTGCACGTTGTCGTCGGCACCGTGCGCGTGGGCGGCGGCCGGCAGCGCGGCGCCGAGCGCGAGCGCCGTGCACAGGAGCGCGCGGCGGAGCATGGAGCGGGAATGCATCATCGTCGTCTCCTTACTCGGGCATCTTGCGGAACGCGATCGCGAAGCGGTTCCACGTGTTGATCGTCGCGATCAGCATCGACAGCTCGAACAGTTCCGTGTCGCTGAAGTGCGGCTTCACGGCTTCCCAGACGGAATCGGGCACGTGGTTGTCGGCGACCAGCGTCAGCGCTTCGGTCCATTCGAGCGCCGCGCGTTCGCGGTCGGTAAAGAACGGCGTTTCGCGCCAGACGACCACCGTCGCCAGGCGTCGGTCGGTCTCGCCGCCCTTGCGTGCGTCGGTGGTGTGCATGTCGACGCAGAACGCGCAGCCGTTGATCTGCGACGCGCGCAGCCGGACGAGCTCGGCGAGCGGCTTCTCGATCGAGCTCTTCGCGATGAATTCCTCGGCGTTGCGCATTACCTTGATCGCGTTCGGGCTGGCGGTATAGAAGTTCAGGCGCGGTTGCATGGCAGGTCCTTTTTCGGTTGGGTGCGCACGGTGGCGCGACAGGACCCACTTTAAGCGTGCAACTGGCCTGCTTGAATGACCAATTCTGGCGAAATTCAGGTAACCAGTGGCGAGCTGCCGAAGCTGTTCGAACCCAGTAGCTCGGCGAGTTTCGCGAGCGCGGTGTCGATGCGCAGCGCGTCGATTCCGCCATAGCCGAACAGCAGCCCCGCGCGCGCCGCCGAGCCGACGTGGAATGCCGAGATCCCGTACAGGCCGATGTCGTGCCCGCGGGCCGCGCGGACCAGCGCGGCTTCGTCGAGCCCCGGTTTCAGGTGCGCGGCCAGGTGGATGCCGGCGGTCGGCACGATCGTGTCGAACCACGGCGCGAGGTCGCCGCGCAGGTGCGCGAGCAGCATCTTGCGGCGCGCGTCGTAGTGTTTCTGCACGCGCCGCAGGTGCCGCGCGAAATCGCCTTCGAGCATGAAGCGCGCGAGCGCCGCTTGCGTCAGCGTGCAGGTATGCCAGTCGACGATCTGCTTCGCCTTCGCGAGCGCGCCGCGCAGCGCGCGCGGCGGAATCGCGTAGCCGATGCGCAGTTCGGGAAAGATCGTCTTCGAGAATGTGCCGACGTACGCGACGAGGCCCGTGCGGTCGAGGCTCTTCAGCGACTCCACCGGCCGGCCTTCGAAGCGGAACTCGCCGTCGTAGTCGTCCTCGATGATCACCGCGCGGCGGCGCTGCGCCCATTCGAGCAGCGCGACGCGCCGGTCCAGCGTCATCGGCATCCCGAGCGGGAACTGGTGCGACGGCGTCACGTAGACGAGCCGTGCGTCGTCGGGCAGCCGCTCGGTGACAAGGCCGTGTGCGTCGACCGGCACGCCGATCACCGTCGCACCGAGCGACGCGAACGCCGCGCGAGCCGGCGGATAGCCGGGATTCTCGACCGCGACGACGTCGCCGGGCCGCACGACCACGCGCGCGATCAGGTCGAGCGCCTGTTGCGCGCCCTGCGTGACGAGCACGTCGTCCCAGCCGCAGGCAACCGCGCGGCTGAACCCGACGTAGCGCGCGATCGCGCCGCGCAACTGCGGATCGCCGGCCGGGTCGTGATACTGGCCGGGGCCGCGCGCCTGCTGGCGCAATGCGTGATGCAGGCAGCGGCGCCATGCGTCGAACGGGAACAGCGTCTTGTCGGTCACGCCGCCGCGGAAGTCGAAGGCGGGCGAGTCCTGCGGCGTGGGCATCGCGAGCGCATCGGGCAGGTCGTCCCACAGCGCCCGTGCGTCGACCGCGTGGACGCGCGGCGTGTCCTCGACGAGCGACGGCGTCGAGCCCGCCGCCGCATGCGGAACCCGCGCGAGGCCGTCCGCGACGAACGTGCCGTCGCCCGCGCGCGTGTTCAGGTAGCCCTCGGCGACGAGCCGCTCGAACGCGTCGAGCGTCGTTTTACGCGACACGCCGAGCTGCTTCGCGAGATCGCGCGTCGACGGCAGCCGAGCGCCGCCCTCGAGCCGTCCGTCGACGATCGCGGTGCGCAATTGCCGGAAGATTTGCCCGGTCAGGTCGTGACGGCCTTCGATGCGGATCGCGATGTCCATCGCAGTGGTTACCTCGGATGTCCGGATTTGATGCCGGTCAGCATACCGGAAGTTCGTCGCCTGAATGGCCTCCGGGAACACGCGAACGACTTCGGGCGGCCCGGGAAGGCGCGTGCCGTTGCCGGAGCGATGAGCGCTGGACGCAAGGCCGTCCGGATTCGCGAGACCCGCTTCAAGATGAATACCGGCCGGCCCGGCATCCACCGCACCCCGCGCACAGCGTCATTCGATTGGACCGCCGCCCGCCGCTGCCTTACGATCCACCACACCCCCCCCGACCGGAGTGCAACTCATGCTGTCCGAAGACGAACTCGCGCTGCTCGATGCGATCCGCGCCACCGGCAGCCTGTCGCGGGCGGCCGCACGGCTCGGCAAGGCGCCGTCGACTGTGTCGCACGCCGCGCGACAGCTCGAAGCGCGTTTCGACGCGCTGCTGTTCGATCGGCGCGGCTACCGGCTGCAGCTCACGCCGGCCGGGCAGCTGCTGACCGACGAGGCGTCGCGCCTCGCGCTGGATGTCGCCCGGCTCACGCAGCGCGTGCGGCAGGTCGCGAGCGGCTGGGAGGACCGGCTGTGGATCGTCAGCGACGAGGTGCTGGAGTTCGACACGCTGCTGCCGGTCGTGCACGCGTTCGATGCACTCGATTCGGGCGTGTCGTTGCGGTTCACGCACGAAGTGCTCGGCGGCACCTGGGAAGCGCTGCGCGACGGCCGCGCGGATCTGGTCGTGGGCGCGACCAACGAGCCGCCGGCGATTCCGGGCTTCAAGTGGTTCGAGCTCGGCGTGATGGAATGGGTGTTCGCGGTATCGCCGCGCCATCCGCTGGCATCGGCGAGCGAGCGGCTCACCCGGGACGCGATCGGCGCGCATCGCGCAGTCGTCGTCGCCGATTCGTCGCGGCGCACGGCCGGCCGTGCGTACGGACTGCTCGGCGGCCAGGCGGTGCTCGCCGTGCCGTCGATGCGCGCGAAGATCCTCGCGCAGCGCGACGGGCTCGGCGTCGGCTGGGTACCGCGCCGGCGGGTCGCGTCGTTGCTCGCGCGCGGCGAGCTGGTGGAGAAGGAAACGGTCGATCCGCGCGAGCCGAACGTGCTGTATGTTGCGTGGCGCGGCGACCGCGACGGCCGCGCGCTGCAATGGTGGCTCGAGCAACTGCGCGAACCGAGGCTCGCGCAGCGGCTGCTCGACGGGATCGACGTGACGGGCTGAGAGCGTCAGCCGGGCTCGCGACCGGCAGGCCCCGGCAGACATGTTCGAAGATTTCGAACATGTCTGCCGCGCCGGTCGTACGGCATGGCCGGGCGCCGCGCGCATGCTGTGTTCACGGTCAACTCACAGGTTCACAGGAGAACATCATGCAACGCTTCGAAGGAAAGACGGTACTCGTCACGGGCGGCAACAGCGGCATCGGCCTCGCGGCCGCACGGGCATTCGCGGCCGAAGGCGCGCGGGTCATCATCACCGGCCGCGACGAGCAGACGCTCGCCGCCGCGCGCGAGACGCTCGGCGACGGCGCGCTCGCGATCCGCAACGAGGCCGGCAGCGTTGCGTCGGCGCGGGCGCTGGCGGACGCGATCGCGGCGTCCGGCGCGCGGCTCGACGCGGTGTTCATCAATGCGGGCGTCGCGAAACTCGCGCCGTTCGCGGATAGCGACGAGGCGATGTGGGACCTCGTGTTCAACACCAACGTGAAGGGCGCGTATTTCCAGATCCAGGCGCTCGTTCCGCTGCTGAACCGCGGCGCATCGATCGTGATCAACGGTTCGATCAATGCGCACATCGGGATGCCCGGTTCGTCCGTGTATGCGGCGAGCAAGGCGGCCGTCAACTCGTTCGCGAAGACGCTGTCGACGGAATTGCTGCCGCACGGCGTGCGGGTGAACGTGGTGAGCCCCGGGCCGGTCCAGACGCCGCTGTACGGCAAGCTCGGGCTCGATGCGGCCACGCTCGACGAGACGGCCGACAAGATCAAGGGCCTCGTCCCGATCGGCCGCTTCGGCACGCCGGATGAAATCGCGTCGACGGTGCTGCACCTGAGCGCGCCCGAGTCCGCATTCATCGTCGGCGCGGAAATCATCGCGTCGGGCGGGATGGGGCTGCTCTGAGCGTACAAGCGGCGGGGGCTGCCTCGCCTGACGTGACGTCGGGCGGCGCAGCCCCCGCCGTCAATCCGTATCGCTAGCGCGATGCACAGGCGTCACGGGCTGGGTCGCGCGCATCGAGCTGCGTTACCGTCAGCCCCGAGAACGTCGCGCTGCCATGCTCGGCGAACACAGCGACGCGGTCCGCATCGAGCGGCGGAAAGACCAGGTCCGTCAGCACCGTGCGGCCGCCGTTCGCGAACACTTCGACCGACCCGCGATCGACGACGATCTCGAGCTGCAGGCGTCCGTGCTCGAGCGGCAGATCGACGATGTGCTCGCGGCTGAAGGTGCCGGCGAAATCCGTTGCGCCAGAGCGGGAGCGATCGAGCGTCAGCGTGCGTTTCGCGGTGTCGTACACGATCCGGGTGCCGATCGCACCGTCCGCCGAGCCGCGCACGATCAAGCCCGCGCGGGCCGAGCGCTGCGGCGCGATCGTCACCGTGATGCGCTGGACCACGCCGCGCGTCGCGGCCGGCAGCATGCGCGTGGCGGAGTCGACGCTCAGATCGCCTTCATGCACGGCGGGCCGCCCGTCGGCCCACGCATCGAATGCGGCGGCCGGCGTCACGACGAGCGTGGGTTCGCCGCCGATCGTCTTCAGCGCCAACTCGCGCGGCAATGTCGTCGCGCCGCGCCAGGGTGCCGTCGGCGCTTTCGCCGCGTAGTCCCAGTTGCTCATCCACGCGATCGCGACAGGGCGGGCGCCCGGCGCACCCGAAAACGTGCCGGCTGCATAGAAGTCGGCGCCATGATCGACCCAGCGGAATTGAGCGGGATCGGAACCGGCCGGCGCGACGCGATCGGGAACGAACGTACGGCCATCGAAGTTGCCGACGAAATACATCGCGCCGGAACCGCCGGCGATCGACCACGGGTTGACGTTGACGATCATCACCCACTTGATGTGCCGCGGATCGTCGTCGACGGGCAGCGGCACGAGGTCGGGCATTTCCCACAGCGCGCCTGCATGCGGCACGTCCGGCAGCGTGAAGTCGCTCAGGAACGACCAGTGGACCAGGTCGTCGGAACGGTAGAGCTTCACGACGTGCGCGTCGGCGACGACGGTCGTCATCAACCAGTAGCGTCCCGGTGCGTACCACGACACCTTCGGGTCGCGGAACTGCTTCGACTCCGGGTCGAGCGTGAGCACCGGATTGTGCGCGTAGGGCTGCCACGTCGCGCCGTGGTCGAGGCTGTACGCGAGCGACTGCGCCTGCGTGCCGGGTGCGTGACCGGAACCGGCCTTGTAGACGCTCGTATAGAGCGCGACGAGCGGCGTCTTGCCCGGCGTGCCGAGGCCGGACGTGTTGTGCGTGTCGGCGACGATCGAGCCGGAGAAGATTTCCTCCGTGGCATTCGCGTGCATCGCGACCGGCTGCTCGCGCCAGTGGACGAGATCGGTGCTGGTCGCATGGCCCCACGACATGTTGCCCCAGTCGTGGCCGAGCGGGTTGTACTGATAGAACAGGTGATAGCGGCCGTTTTCGTAGACGAGGCCGTTCGGATCGTTCATCCAGTTGCGTTGCGGCGTGTAATGGATGGCGGGTCGCCATTGCGGCGTCGCGTTCGCGGGCGGCGCGGCGCATGCCGCGTGCGCCGCCTGCGCGCCAGCCGCACACGCGAATACGAGTCCGGCGAGCCGGAAGGAAAAGCGGGAAAACGTCGATCTCATGCGGGGGCCCGTTTCGCCGCGCGAAGCGGGAAAGAAGGGCGCATGCCGCCGGCAAGGGCGGCATGCGCGGTCTGCGTAGCAAAAGGACAGGCGCACACGCGACTCGCGCGATGCGCACCTGCAAAACGGACGGGCTATGCCGCCGTGATGGTTACGGCCGGGTGCCGGGGCCGCCGTTGTGACCGTCGCCCGTCGCCGGCAGGTTCGACGGGATGTCGCCGTAGCCGCCGAGGCCGCTGCGTCCGTACGTGCGGTCGACCGCCGTCGACGTGCCATTGATGTTGACCTTCACCGTCGGCGCGAGCGTGCCGCCACGGCGCGGGCCGATCGCATCGATGAACGACTCGACGAGCCCGCCCGGCATCACGAAGTGCGAATACGACTGGAATTCGCGCGGGTTCTGGTTCGGGTCCTGTGCATACGGCGCGCCGGCCGGCGCGGAGAAGTCGGTCGGGTTGCCGAGGACGAGCCCGCTGCCGCCGTTCAGCGGCAGGAAGTCGCTGCGGATGCCGTTGCCGACGAAGCCGTAGACGCCGTCCGGCCCGTCGACGCCCGCGGCCATCGTCGTGCGGTGGCTGATCGTGAACAGGTAGTACTTGCCGTCCTTCAGATAGATCTGCGGGCGCTCGGTCTGGTCGTCGACGCAGTTGGCCGACAGGATCGGCGGCAGGAACTTCCATTCCGTGAGTTGCGGGTTCGTCGCGACCGCCAGGCCGACATTGGCCTTTTGATACACTGCGCCCGAGTTCATCACGGCGTTCAGGTCTTCCTTGTACGGATCGTTCGGCGCGTAGCCGAGATCGGCCTCGGTGCAGGTCCGGGCGCCGCGCTGGCCGCCCGTGTTGCCTTCGAACACCATGTAGGTCTTGCCCGGGTGCGCCGGATCGGTGAACACGAACGGATCGCGGAACGAGAAGTAGGTATTTTGCTGGCCGGTCTGGTAGTAGTTGCCGTCCGGTTGCAGCAGCGCCTTGTGATCGTCGAAGCCGCTGAACCACACGTGCTTGTCGTCGGCGTGGATATGGCCGTCGGCGCGCGTGATGATTGCCTGTGGCGGCGTGATGTCGGCACCGCCCGGCGCCGAGCGGTTGAACGACGTCGCGGTGTAATACAGGCTGACGTTGTCGCCGTGCGTGAGGCGCGCCGAGCCCGACCATTCGGCGTTGTTGGTCATCGGCGACGTGCCGAACACCTTGACGCTCGCGCCGTCCGGGAACAGATGGCCGCCCCAGGTCCAGCCGCCGTTCGCGGGCCGCTGCGACGCGGGAATGCCCGCGCGGCGATAGAAGAAGCCGATGCGCGCGTGGACGTGGCGGTCATCGAACGTGTAGCCCGCGTGCGGATCGGCGGTGAGCGAGAAGATCACCTCCCAGCCCTTGTAGCTGAGCTGGTTCGCGCGCAGGTCGGCCAGCGGCCAGGTGTCCCACACCCACACGTTGGAATTGATCAGCGGGAAATCCTGCGGGATGTCCGGCATCGTCAGCGCTTGCGGCAGCGAGTTCTTGTCGGCGCCGGCCGTATGCGACTGCGCGACGATCTGGCGAATGTCCGCGCGGGTCCAGCGCATCGTGAAGTTGCCTTCGGGGTCGTATGCCTGCTGCGTGTGAGGCGTCGGCGCGGGAGCGCCGGCGGTCTGCGCATGCGAAACGGACGAGAAGGCGGCCAGTGCGGCGCCGGCGAACAGCAAACGTTTGGCCGCGGTCGCGCGGCAAAAAGGAAAGTAAGTCATGTCGGCGTTGTTTTCCGTTGACGGTGAAAGGGAACGACTGACGGCGGCATCGATGTCCAAACCGGTTTGGATGCTATTTCAAACCGGTTTGGACGTCAAAAGATAAATATTTGACGGTAATAACTACTGTTCGGAAATAATTGCCAGAAAGTGGCTCGGACGGATGGAAAACACAACGCGAGGAGCGACGTGAAGGTGAATCTGAAGGCGCTGTCGGAGGCGCTCGGGCTGTCGCGCACGACGGTCAGTCGCGCGCTGAACGGCTATGACGACGTGAGCGAGGCGACCCGCGAACGCGTGATGAAGGCCGCGCGCGAACTCGGCTATGTCGCGGACCCGACCGCCCGCCGGCTGGCGACGGGGCGCTCCGATGCGATCGGCATCGTGTATCCGTTCGGCGCGGGCGACCTCGGCGATCCGCGTTTCGGCGAAGTCGTCGCGGGCATCACGGAGCGGCTCGCCGAGCGCAATCTCGACTTCATCGTCGCGGCCGCGCGGCCGGACGCCGAGCTGGACACGTATCGACGGCTCGTCGACGGCAAGCTCGTCGACGGGCTGATCGTCGCGCGCACGCTGGTCGACGATCCGCGCATCGCCTACCTGCGGTCGAACGCGTTTCCGTACATCGCGTATGGCCGCACGCAAACCGCCGAGCCCTACGCATGGTTCGATTTCGACAACGAAGCGGGCGCACGCGATGCCGTGCGGCGCCTGATCGGCTTCGGCCATCGGCGCATCGCGATGATCAGCGCGCCGCTGTCGCTCAATTTCGCGATGCAGCGTCGTGCCGGCTATCTCGCGGCGCTGCGCGAGGCCGGCATCGAGGCCGATCCGGCGCTGCTCGTCGAGTGTCCGTTTACGCGCGACGGTGGGCAGCAGGGCGTGCAGACGTTGCTCGCGCGGACCGAACGGCCCACGGCGTTGCTCGTCGACAACAATATCGCCGGCGGCGGCGCGTTCCGCGCGCTGGTCGACAACGGGGTGCGTCTGGGGCACGACATGTCGTTGATCGTCTATGACGGCGTGCCGCCGGACGTCGCGCGTCCGTATCGGGTGACGGCAGTGGTGCAGCCGACCGGACATGCGACCGGACGTTCGCTGGCGGACCTGATGCTGGGATTGCTCGCGGACGGCGTCCGCGGCCATCGACTCGAGATGCCGGTGATCGAGGCCGGCGATACGGACGGGCCGCTGCAAGGCTAGCCGATCGCGGCGGTGCGTGCGGGGCGCGATCGGCAACGGACTTGCGCAGCGCGCCCGCCGCAAAAGCCATGACACCGACAGGGCCGAATGCGACGTTACTAGACGACCGGTCTAATCGGGAGGTATCATCCGGTCTCATGAATGCGACGCCGCTTCCTGCCGCACTCAGCCGGACGCGAAAATGCCAATTCGCGCCGCGATGCCGGCCGTGCAGGAGACGCCGGCGTTTTTTTTCGAGCCACCTCTAGACGACTGGTCTAATAGAGGTGGGCAACATTTTCGATACGGGGCGGCACGTTGACGCTTGCCAGCGGACTAACCGGCAGGCGCACCGTCGTCGCCGGCACGCGGCGTGCGTCTCGCTGGCTGCCGCCCGACGCGGCCCCGTTCCCCCATTTCGAAGGAGTGTCCGATCATGAAGATTCTGGTTGTCCTGACCTCGCACGACACGCTCGGCGACACCGGCAAGAAAACCGGCTTCTGGCTCGAGGAACTGGCCGCGCCGTACTACGCGTTCAAGGATGCGGGCGTCGAGCTGACGCTCGCATCGCCGAAGGGCGGCCAGCCGCCGCTCGACCCGAAAAGCAGCGATCCGGCCGCGCAGACCGACGCGACGCGCCGCTTCGATGCGGATCCGGCAGCCAAGGCCGAGCTTGCCGCCACGCGCAAGCTGGCCGACGTGTCGGCCGACGATTACGACGCGGTGTTCTATCCGGGCGGGCATGGCCCGCTGTGGGATCTCGCCGAGGATCTGCATTCGATCGGCCTGATCGAGCGCGCGCTGTCGGCCGGCAAGCCGGTCGCGGCCGTGTGCCACGCGCCGGGCGTGCTGCGCCACGTGAAGGACCCGAAAACCGGCGAATCGGTCGTGCGCGGCAAGCGTGCGACGGGCTTCACCAACAGCGAGGAAGCGGCCGTCGAGCTGACGGAAGTGGTGCCGTTCCTCGTCGAGGACATGCTGAAGACCAACGGCGCGCAGTTCGAGCGCAGCGCCGACTGGGCGCCGCACGTCGTCACCGACGGGTTGCTGATCACGGGGCAGAACCCCGCGTCGTCGGAACCCGCGGCCGAGGCGCTGCTCGCGCAGCTCGGCCGCCGGTAAGTCGACCCGGCGCCGGCAAGACCCGCGCCGGGCCGTATCCGTCGTCGGGCGCAACCGTCCCGGCGACGGCCCGAATCGTTCCGCCGTGCGCACCGCGCGGCGGGTCATCCAGTCGTTTCGTAGAACCAAGCAAAGGAGTGGTGGATGTCTGCCCTGTTCGAACCGTTCAAACTCAAGGATGTCACGTTGCGCAACCGCATCGCGGTGCCGCCGATGTGCCAGTACGTCGCCGAAGACGGCGTCGTCAACGACTGGCATCACGTGCACCTGGGCGGCATCGCGCGCGGCGGCGCGGGCCTCGTGATCGCGGAGGCGACGGCCGTGTCGCCGGAAGGCCGCATCACGCCGGGTTGCGCCGGGCTGTGGACTGATGCGCAGGCCGAGGCGTTCGCGCCGTCGGTCGCGGCGATCAAGGCGGCCGGCTCGGTGCCGGGCATCCAGATCGCGCATGCGGGCCGCAAGGCGAGCGCGAACCGTCCGTGGGAGGGCGACGACCACATCGCCGACGGCGATCCGCGCGGCTGGCAGACCATTGCCCCGTCGGCGGTGCCGTTCGGCGCGCACCTGCCCAAGACGCCGCGCGCGATGACGCATGACGACATCGCCCGTGTGCAGGCCGACTTCGTCGCGTCGGCGAAGCGCGCCCGCGATCTCGGTTTCGAATGGCTCGAACTGCACTTCGCGCACGGTTACCTCGGCCAGAGCTTCTTCTCCGTGCATGCGAACCAGCGCGACGACGCGTACGGCGGTTCGGCGGAAAACCGCGGCCGTTTCCTCGTCGACACGCTGAAGGCCGTCCGCCAGGTCTGGCCGGAGCACCTGCCGCTGACGGCGCGTCTCGGCGTGATCGAATACGACGGTCGCGATGAAGAAACGCTCGCCGAATCGATCGCGCTCACGCAGCGGATGAAGCAGGAAGGGCTCGACATGCTGAGCGTGTCGGTCGGTTTCTCGACGCCCGACGCGCGGATTCCGTGGGGCCCGGCGTTCCTTGCACCGGTCGCGGAGCGCGTGCGCCGCGAGGTTGGCCTGCCGGTGTCGTCCGCCTGGGGGATCGACACGCCGCAACTCGCCGAGCGCGTCGTCGCCGAGCAGCAGCTCGACCTCGTGATGGTCGGCCGCGCGCATCTCGCCGATCCGCACTGGCCGTACTACGCGGCCAAGCAGCTCGGCGTCGAGCGTCCGTCGTGGACGCTGCCCGCGCCGTACGCGCACTGGCTCGAACGCTACCGCGTCGCCGACAAGGTGGCCTGAGCCACGCATTGCACCGCGCGGCGGCGCGGCGTTCGCGGCACGCATTTGACGATGCTTGGCACTGTGTGCGCATGCCGTTGCGGCGCCGATGGATAGAATGGCGGTTCGTACAGGCTTCCGGCCTGCGCGAGCCGCCATTTTTTTCATTTCGACAGAGGTGCCATGCGCGCACATGTCTCCCCGTCCCAGGATTCCGCCGCGCGGCCGCGCGCGCAGCAGATCGCCCGCGTCGTGCTGTATGCGGCGCTGCTGGTGCTCGCGCTGTGGGTGATCCGCGACTTCCTTCCCGCCATCGCGTGGGCCTGCGTGATTGCGATTGCGCTGTGGCCGTTGCTGAAACGTTTCGAAGCGGACCGCTGGTTTCGCGACCGGCCGACCCTGATCGCGACCGTGATTACCGCGGGCGTTTCGCTGCTGGTCGTGCTGCCGGTCGCGCTCGCGCTCGGCCAGGCGATCTCGCAGGAGCACGACCTGCGCATGTGGCTGCACTCGATCCAGGACAACGGCATTCCGTTGCCGGACGTCGTCAGTCGGCTGCCGTACGGTGCCGCGCAGATCACCGATTGGTGGCAAGCCAATCTCGGTCATCCGCTGCATGCGGCTACCGCGATGCACGGTGCGAGCGGCGAGAAGTTCATCGCATTCGGGCGGCAGTTCGGCTCGAAGCTCGCGCATGCGTTGTTCGAGTTTGGCTTCATGCTGGTCACGCTGTTCGTGATCCTGAGGGCCGGCCACAAGTTGTCGGGCGCGTTGCTGCAGGGCGCGCGGCGCGCGTTCGGCCGCGGTGGTGCGGATCTGATCGAACGGATGGTCGCGGCCGTGTACGGCACGGTAACGGGACTGGTCGTCGTCGGGTTGGGCGAGGGCGCCATTCTCGGCGTCGCGTATGCGCTCGCGGGCGTGCCGCACGCGACGCTGCTCGGTCTCGTCACGGCGGTCGCCGCGATGCTACCGTTCTGCGCGCCGATCGTATTCTGCGGCGCGGCGCTCTGGCTGTTCGTGCAGGGGGCGACCGCGTGGGCCGTCGTGGTGCTGGCGGTCGGCTTCGTGGTCGTGTTCGTCGCCGAGCATTTCGTGCGGCCGGTGCTGATCGGCAGTTCGACCCGCTTGCCGTTCCTGCTCGTGCTGTTCGGCATTCTGGGCGGTGCCGAGACGTTCGGGCTGATCGGGTTGTTCGTCGGCCCCGCGCTGATGACGGTGCTGACGATGCTGTGGGCCGAATGGGTCGCATGACGATGACGGCCGTTGCACCGATTCGGCACATCGGCGCAACGATGCGCACGTGCGCGCGAATCCGCCCGGTAGCCCAACGATTCGTGACGATCGAAATCGGGCGGACCGGCGCGATGCGGCGCATCGGACACAAGTCTCTACATTTCTTTTCGATCCGGACCCAAAGGTCTAGTAGCATGGGGCTTTCGATCACGCCGGCATGGCGCAGCAGATTTCACCCAGCATGCGATTGATTTCGATGTCCCGTCCCGCCGCGACGCTGTCCCTGGCCGCCAGTTGCCTGATGTTGCACGGCTGCGCATGGTTCGACTCGTGGCTGCCGTTCTCGTATTCGCGCACGCCGCTGGCGAGGGCCGCGTCGCGGCACGGTGCAACCCGTGCCGACGTCGTCCGCGCGGGCGGCAACCCGCGCAGCGTATGGATGGTCCGCAACGGCAGCGGCGTCTGCTACAACTACTTCATCGAGCACGGCAACGATCACCGGCCTTACTTCGTCGTGTTCGACAAGGCCGGGGTCGTCACGCAACACGGCTTCGATACCTGCATGGACGCCGATCGCAAGGGCACGCTCCAGCCGGACAAGGCCGCTTCCCGATAGCACGGCAGGCGCGTCGCCGCGCCTGCCGTGCTCGTCATTCGGGCCATCCGCGCCATCAAGCGATCGTATCGAGCACGCCGCCGTCGGCGCACTGCGCGGCGTCCGTCGTCGCCGAAGCCTGCGGCGAGCACACGTACACCACCAGATTCGCGATTTCCTTCCGCTGCGCCGGCCGCCGGATGATCGACGTCGCGTGCTCGCTGCGCACGAAATCCATCGACGCGTCTACAGACTTCGCGTTTGATCCCGCGTGCCGCGGCCACCGCTTTGCGGTGGCCGCGATCATTCTGAAACCTTCTATAACGATTGCCCATATACGTATGACCGGCTGCTCGCGGACGGCATGGGAGCGTCGCGTCATATCGGCGTCCGGCCCATAGACGTTTCTCTGCCGGTCTGTTTCACTCGCGAACATCCGACGGCACGGTTTTCCCGATATGGATGTGCTCGTGAACGCCAAAACTAGTGCGATGGTGACCAGCGGCGGCGCGTCGATGACCATCGAGAACGGCAATGTCGTCTTCAACTGTCCGGGTGAATTCCGTATCCGGGCGGCTTCGTTCATGTTCGAAGGGCCCGGCAATACGTCCATCAGCCTGCCGCAACTGCCGGTGAGCGACTACCAGCCCAGCGACAAAACAGCCACACACGGTAACGATCATGATCATCAGCCCGCCATTTCTGCCCAAAGCCGGTCTCGCGACCCCGACCGGGACGAACCCCGATCCGATGATGGATGCGGTAGACAAGTTCGAATGCGACCACGGCGTCTATCCGATTGCGTTTGATCGGCGCTGGCATTGCGGCGTGCATCTTCAGCCCGATACGAAGGGCAAGGTGCACGCGATTGCCGACGGCGAGGTCGTTGCCTATCGCGTTTGTCAGCATGGGGTTGACGGCGGCGTGAGCCATACGGGATTTGTGTTGCTCAAGCATACGACCGAGACTGGAGAAGGCCGCACGCTGACGTTCTATTCGCTGTACATGCATCTGCTGCCGCTGGCCGAGTATCAGCAGCACAGTGCGAACGCCAAGGATATGCCCGAGTTCCTGCGCATGCCGACCGGTTCGGTGAACAAGGGGGAGGTGACGCCGGCGGTCTCCGGGGAGGGCAAGAAGGTTCGGCGCAAGGATGTGTTGGGGTGGCGTGGCGAATATGAGGGTATGCCGCATTTGCATTTCGAGATCTTCATGTTGCCGAAGGATTTCGACGCGTATTTCGGGCGTACGCAGCTGGGTAACGGCACGCCCAACCCGCCAACCGGAACGGACTGGTGGGGGCATGCGTANACCGGTTCGGTGAACAAGGGGGAGGTGACGCCGGCGGTCTCCGGGGAGGGCAAGAAGGTTCGGCGCAAGGATGTGTTGGGGTGGCGTGGCGAATATGAGGGTATGCCGCATTTGCATTTCGAGATCTTCATGTTGCCGAAGGATTTCGACGCGTATTTCGGGCGTACGCAGCTGGGTAACGGCACGCCCAACCCGCCAACCGGAACGGACTGGTGGGGGCATGCGTATTTCGTCATTCCGGCAGGCAGCCGGTTTCGCCGTTTGCCTGAGAAGGCCGATGCCCGAAACAAGTTGCATGGAATCGAATTCAAGCCAGGTCAAGAGGGCTCGAACGCGCTGCCACTGCTCGTTGAGACCTACTTCAGCATCGGTTCGAAATACACCAATGTCTGGAGTCTGGCGCAAGACGGCACTCGCACGCTGCTCACGCCGCACCCCGTCGAGGAAAAGGACTACGAATACGATCTGTACAAGCGTGCGACGGCGCTTTATCCGCCTTGTCCAAGCGACGGCTACGAGCTGCTGCGCTTTGGCCGCATCCTGTCCCCGTCCCAAACTCTGGCGGCAGATGCGCGTGCGACGTGGATGCAGGTCAACTGGGCGGCAGACAAGGTTGGCTACATCGATATCAATGATTCAAGCATCCACAAGTTCTCTGATGCGGACTTCCTGTCTTCTGTGGGTTGGCAGAAAGTCAGTGAGGGCAATACGCCGTTCAGCAGTGACGGACTGTGCGATGTGGATGCGCTGAAGAAAATGCTGAACGATGCTGCTTCGCACGAAGTGCCAGCGGTGACGGGGGAGGCGCCGGAAGCTCACAAGATCAGAGTGCTGTCGACTGCACAGGTACGGCGACAGTTGCGCGGCCTTGTCTGTCACGCGCCGAGTGAGTGGGATAGCACGAACAACGAGGGACGCTATGCGAGGCTGCTCGATGAGGGCGGCTTTTACCACGGTAACGAGAAGGGCTACAGGGATTTCCTCAAGTACCTGAAGGAAGTTCAGTTTTGGGACAAAACGGGATTCCAGCAGGGCAGAAGCTGTGGTTTTTTCATCCGCTTGAGTTCATTCGTCACTTCAGACGATGCGGCTGGTTGGATTTGAGAGAGCAAATTCAACTGCTTCCTCGTAGTTCAATGCCCGACGCCGGCGGCGATATTTCATGGGCGGAGAGTAATAAGCGATTTACAGAAGGAAACAGCGATGCTCGGGGGGAGTCGCCTCGGCGGATGTGGTTGGCGCTCAATCATGTGTATCGTAAATACGGGTTGGGAAATGGCAGTCTTCGAAGGGCGCATTTTCTCGGTCAGGTATTAAAAGAAACAGGTGCACTATGCTCGACAAGAGAGAATGGCAATGCGGAATATTTTCGAAAAATGTACGAGAGCTACTCTGCGAGTGATGCGGCCTTCGATTTTGATAATAAGAATGCGTGGCTGGGCAGGCTTGGCTTCTTGAAAGGCAGGGATCGCGCAACATACATAGCTCAGCGACCCGCGGAGGTTCAGAGTAAAGCGATTGCTGGCGAGAATATAAAACTAGGCGACGGCCCGCGTTTCTGTGGGCGTGGGTTAATTCATCTAACTTGGAGAAAGGGTTATCGGGAATATGGCGAGTACTGTGCCAGGGATTTTACGAGTGATCCTAATCCACTTCTTCTTCAAAGTGATGCCGAAGTGGCTGCGGATTCTGCTGGCTATTTCTGGGTCAGAACTCGAATTGACAAAAAGGCCGACAAAGGTGCTGGCGATTTTGACGTCAAGGCATGTTTTCGCTTGGTAGGAGGTGCTGGTGGATTGCCTGCGCGTCAACAGTTTTTTCGTTATGCATATTTTGTCCTTAATGATGCGTCAAACTTTATAGCAGAAACAAATTTAAGGCGTCAAGAGGAGGGGTGATTGCGATTTGATCTTGGAGAGGTAATATCTTTGCGGTGCTCGGGAGTTTTTCGTTGAGCGAGGGTTGACTGTTATGCGTGAACAACGATTTTTTGCATTTAGCATCTCATTTCTGATATTTTTTTTGTTGTCCACACCTTGGTCTCGCGCCGCCATCCCCTCCGCCGTTCAGGATGCGGTGAAGGCTCGTGCTGACGAAAATCATAAATTGCAGTCGCCGCTTGTTGATGCTGGTCCTGTGATGCAAGGGGTGTATATTTATTTTGTGGCGAACACATCTAAGGTGCCTGGCTATTCTAAAGATAATAGACCATATATACTTGATGCACATATGCTGTTTGCTGATGAAAGCCGCGTTTGGCATGACGTATTATTTGATCGCTATTTGAAAGATGATGGGATCCCGGAAATATCTGATGTGTTTTTTGTGAATCTTGGGCGAGATCGAGAAGATAAGAGGGTGGTTATTTTGGTGCGAACACCGCTTAATCATTACGATTATGCTGGGGAGTACTATGACGGTTATATCTACAAACTTATCGGTGACCCTCGAACGGGGGTTGTTTTTGCTGCGCTGCAAAGTGATGCCAGTGCACCTTTCTTGGATCAATGTGAATGCGATCTCGCTGATGGGCGCTCCATTCATGCGCGTTACAAAGATGCTGAGTCGATTCGTAAGGTGCTCGAGAAAAAATATCCCAACTTATCTCCGGTGAAGTAACCAAGTAATTAGGAGAGGGTTGTTGGTCATTTTTGCTCGATATCGGTCAAAAAAAGTTGGTGGGCGATACCGGAACATTGAAGATGCCTCGGGTTATGGGAAGAGTTATTGAACAATATGGCGTCGATGGCTTGTCGCTCTGCTGGATAGAAGTGCAGTAGACCTTCGTGGGTCGCAGGCAGATTTTATTTCTATTTATATGCTAAAGTCGAGGTTGCGTTTGATTATGAGGTGGGCATAGATGGCGGGATATGTGATGTTGCGATTGGCTCCAATCAAGAATCGATACTTGTCTCTAGTCGTTTTGGGTTTTATATTGTAGATGCAGGGGGTGTGGAAATTAAATCGCCCGGCGCCTCTTTTGGGGTTGCGGTTTTCAAGGCGGAAATGTAAGCTTGCCAAGCGACTCCGAGTTCAAGCGGCTAGCAGTAACTAAAATGGCCAATCCGTATGATGCAAAAAGTCCTCCTTTGCATTGGTGTGAGATGAAAGATGCATATCAAGTGCTATGGGATGTGGTGTGAGAAAATATTCTTCTTTGATTTTACTTTTAATATCTCTCGGTGACGTGAGTGCGGAAGTTGTCAGTTCGTGTGATGGGCGTTATTTGGCGACCGATGTCGTTCGTGGTCGAATGGCAATAGAAAAAGACGGTAAAAATTTCGGGTCTGCAAAGGTAGGGCATGCCATTCATGGAGGGGTATTTAGTCTTGATAACTCGATGTTGGTTGTATTTGGACTGCCCAACAAGATTGATGTAAGTTATCCCCAGGTGATGCATCTATCTGTATTTTCATTGGGGTCAAAAATAGAAATTATCGAAAGTCAGGTGTACGGTGGTGCCGTTTATGACGCTGCCTTTAGTGTCGACAAAAAATATATAGTAGTGAGCAATCAATTTGGAGTTGATGTGATTGATGTGGTGGAGAAGAGGTCTAGTTCATTTGATATAGCGTATCTTCCGAAATTCGATGTTCAGCAATGTCATGCAAGGTGATGTATTGGAAATTAAGTTTCTGATTCCCGATTCGGTAATTTTTTTGGTTCTTCACGGATTACCGGGATAGGCGGCCTTGATCTTGAGGAAGAAGTAGGCACTGTCACGGTAGCCGTAGGCCATGCGCTTCATGACCTTGATGCGGTTGTTGATGCCTTCAAGTTGGCCCGTGTGCATGGGCCAGCGCACGCGAGCAAGGATGCCTCGCCAGTACGCAGCCAGCTTGTTGGCGAAGCGTCGCAGCGGTTCGATGCCGCTGGCGCGGGCCTGCGCCAGCCAGGCCCGCCAGGCGCG
>NZ_LKPJ01000045.1 GCF_001443045.1 Burkholderia ambifaria
AAGTTTCTTCAACAGCCTGAAGAACGAACGGGTGCATGCTACGCGATACCGTACCCATCAGGAAGCGATGACGGACTTGTTCGAATACATCGAAGTGTTTTATAACCGCAGTCGTCGTCATTCGTCGCTCGGCTTCATATCGCCGGATCAGTTCCTGCAAAACTGGATCAAAGCTCAGCAGACCAAGGATGCGGCTGCATAACCAAGGGCCTCTGGAAGGCGAAAAACCGAGGGAACCTCACTCGCCTTTCGTGAGGACTCGCTGATTCGCTCGTTCCGCCTTGATGCCTTGTGCATTGGCACGCGCATGACGCGCTGTCGCGTGATTGGTGAGGTCGGGTAAGGGACGACCCGGCTCCGCGCCGAACCAACGGTACTCGGTGATTTCGAGATCTTCCGTGACGCCGAGCCAGACCACGCACCCGCTCGGCGCGTGTGCCAACTGTTGGTTGATGGTCACCTGCGCACGTGCGCCATCGACCAACGAAACCTTGAACTGGACATGCCGCATCACGCTGCCGCAGCACATGACGAGGTCATACCCGCTCGCGTCGAACTCCGCGCGCAGGATTTCGACGTTCAGGATACCGAGCTGCCAGAGGCGCCGCATGGCCTCGCCCACGAAGACGTGCTCGACGATCCGCTCACGCAAAACTGAATGTGCGGCGTGCCTCGCCCTGGCCTTGGCAACAACGGTGACGTTAGTTCTCACCCTTGGCTCCGCTTGATCGTTGGTTGTTAGGTCGGTGGTAGTTCCTGATACGCCGCGAGGCGCTCGATCGGCGTCGTGTGATACCACGCGCCAAAGGCGGCTGAACGCGGGACCTCCAAATTCACATCGCCCTCAGAGGGCAGACGCGCACATGGCAATAGCGCTGCTTTCGTGTCAAGACCAGCCCAGCGCCGACCAAAGCGTGCTGCCAGTTCCGAACAACACCGCCGCGCCGGTCCAGGCCGCCGCAATTTTGTTCAGACGGCCCATTTCCCGATTGGCTGTTATGAGCGCCGTCCAATTGGCCTCGGACCGCTCGGTTTGCCGAACATCTGCCCATAGCTGCTTCTGATCGAGTTCGAGCGGCTCGAACGCTAACTGATCGGTCGGATCATAGGGCGCATCGGCGGGTCGCTGCAAGCCCACCTGAGCCGACCAATACCAATAGCATGCGCTCGTCACACCGGACCCGAAACCGGCCACTGCCAGTACGATCGTTCCTTAGCTGATGGTCATAGATGTCCTCGCTTTCGGGGGCCTCGCTGACTGGGGTTCGGCGATGATCACACCAGGCGCCTAAGCAAACAAGCGTTCACGAACAACCGCCCCGCGGTAGTCCAGTTGCGAAAAAAGGCAATTGATTGGACGGGGGTCCGCGCAGCCGATGCTTTGCCTATCACTACGCGGCGGCGTCCGCTAAAACGGGGACTCAAGGCCTCGGGGAAATTCCGGGGCGCCGCTTTCAGGCACAATACCAAGCTCCTCAGTCTGTCTCACTCACCATGCCCCGTTTGTTCAAACCGACAGCAGAACAGTCCGCGATCGTTGATGCAGCAAGTCGCGGCGGCGGCTTAAAGATCAAGGCCTATGCTGGCGCGGGGAAGACGTCAACGCTACGGTTGGTTGCCGATCATCTCGGAGGCAAGCGCGGCAGTTATCTCGCGTTCAACCGAGAAATCGCCGACCACGCGCGCACGGGATTTCCTTCGAATGTCCGATCGCGGACGATGCACTCACACGCCTATGCATCTGTCACGTCGGCCCTGCGAAATAGGATGAAGCTCCAGCTCGAGCCGCCGCACGAACTCGCGCTGCGCTATCGGCTTGGTCCGGTCAGAGTGCCCAACATCAACGGCAAGCCCGTCGAAATCACGCCGTACGAGATCGGCCAAATGATTGGCGACGGTCTCGGCATGTTCTGTCGCTCGGCAGCGCTGCGACCAGAGGCTGGCCACATTCCGGTCGACGAGAAGCTCGACAGCAAGACCGCCGACTCGCTGCGCGAGTGGCTGCTTCCTTATGTCGCTCGGCTTTGGGACGAGAGCACCCACCCACAAGGGCGAAGCGCCATTTCGCCGGATGTGCTGCTGAAAGTCTGGGCGCAAGCGGAACCGCGCATCGATGCAGACTTCATCCTATTTGACGAGGCGCAAGATAGTGATGGCGTCATGTTGTCCGTACTCGCACGTCAGCACCATGCGCAAATCATCTACGTCGGCGATCCCTACCAGCAAATCTATGAATGGCGCGGCGCGATCAACGCGATGGCACAGATTGCCGCCCCCGAGTGCGTCCTAACTGAATCGTTCCGCTTCGGGCCCACGTTGGCAATGCTTGCCAGCCGAATTCTCGCTTTGCTGGGCGAAGCGACGCCCATCCGCGGCCAGGACACCATCGGCTCGATCATGGTTGAGGATCCGAGCATCTCACCGCCTGTCGACGCCATTTTGTGCCGGAAGAATGTGACGGCGATCTGGCAATTCGCCGCCGGGCTCGAAGCCGGTCATAGACCGGCGATCCGCATGAGTCCGGCGGAGATAGAGGCGTTCGCGGACGGAGCCGATCAATTGCTCGCGGGCAGGCGAGCGTTTCGCCCAGCTGCATTCTCGCTTTTCGAGACGTGGAAGGATGCCCAGTCGTTCGCCCGCAGCGCCGTAGGAAGCGATCTTCTGCCGATCGTGCAGATCGTCGATGAGTGTGGCACGGGGTACCTGCGTGCACTGGCGCGACGTGTCACGCCCGAGGCAGGCGCTGACTACGTGATCTCGACCATCCACCGCTCGAAAGGACTCGAGTGGAAACGCGTGAAGGTCGCAAACGACTTCCGCTTCAAGCTGATCGACGGGCGCCTGACGTTGGACGATGACGAAATGCGGTTGCTGTACGTGGCGGTAACGCGAGCAAGACATCTTCTCGACGTCTCCGAGCTACGTGACGAGCTTCTGCGTCTGTTCACGCAACGCCGTTGAGCCGGCAACGCGCGAAGCTTTTGATCGGAGAATCAGCTACCAGCGAATCGAGCACAGACGCGATCTATTGGCAATCTGCGGAGATTTCATCCCTCACGACTTGCCACGTTCCAAAGTCGTTGCCACGCAGGCTCCAAGTCCCGCGCCCGTACACCCGTCCCTCAGTGCCGATCAAGAATCCACCGTCAAACTTCGCGAGAGTCGCTGCCGAACCGCTCGAAAACCTGCCACCCGGCGTGACGACCCCGGCAATAGGGATGTTCCTGCCGTCCGCCGAAACGCCGTTGCCGTGCAACGTTCCGTCTGTTGCGGCAACCGTTGCCTCGAGGGTGCCGCCGTCAGTACCCCCAACATAAACACCTCGATAGTGACCCGCCACTGTGCAGAAGTTGGATGCAGCGTACACAGGCAAGCAGAGAACCAACCCCGCAAGCGCGCTCAGTTTCTTCATCATTTTCATTCGCTTTGTTTCCGCCGGTTCGCAATCACGTGACTGCACCTATCCTATCGGCCGATTTACCCTGCAATTTAGGGCAATCTTCATGAATTCCCGCCGAGCCAGCTGAAAGACGGGAAGAACGAGCGATGGGACACTCGAGTGCTACTTGCGAGGATTCAGGTGTCTAACGAGGTTTGTCTGGGCGGCGCTTGTGCAAGCACGCTTCCCGTTCACTCGATTCTTCGACCTCGACCATCCGTCGCGCAATGAAAAGCCGCGGCAGGACAGTCACACGTCGAGTTCCGGGCCCGCCGCCCTTGGATGGGCGTCATTGTGCTGAAGTCGGGCTAGATTCATCTTCTCGAGAAGCTTGAAGTTGTGTTCCTTATCGTCCGCAAGCAGCATTGCGAGCTCGTCGTAAAGGCGAGGGTCCATCTCGAAGTGCTCGCGCGACACCAGCGCGGCAAGCGTGCCGAGCAGATTGCTATAGCCGAAAACTTGGTCACCGGCGAGATGACGTTGGGCGGCCGCCACGGCGTCGACAGTGCGCCCACAGCGATGCAGCGCGAGAAAGACGAAGTACGCAATGTCGGCATACGGCGACCGCCTGTTCAGATGGCTGAGTAGGTAATCTTCGACCGTCGCCTTTCCGTTCGCGTCCGCGGCAGCATGAAGCCGCAGCAGCCGCGCAAGATTCTCGGAACTGACAGCCGGCGGCCGCTGGTCCGCGCGCCAAAGCAAGACCGGCACGTCCCCGACGCGGACCACTCCGCCGTCGGGTTCGTGCTGCAAGGTTACGTTCAGGCTTCCCAATCCGCCGCGAATTCGACCGTTGGCGGCGTACTGTCGTTGTTCCTCCAACAAGACCGCGTCAACGTCGGCGAAGCGGCCCGCGTGCTCCCAGACCGTCGGCAAGGGAGCTTCGTCTTCGCGTTGTTCCTGCTTCCTGCTTTTCCACGCCTGCGCGATCCCTTCTCGCAAGCCGATCACAGGGTCCATCGTGCGCAGCCGAATGCCGGAAAGTCGGTAAGTCGCGCCGTTCTGGTCGGTGACTGAAACGCTGATCCGGAGCGGCCGTCCCTGACGTTTCAGCCGCCCGCGCAACGAGACATTGATCACGGCCTCGGATACCTGACCGGGTGGAACCGCGTGATTCCTGCTGTACATCCGTCGTGCGTCCGGCAATGCAACGTCGGCCATTAGGAGCGAGCCGCGGCGCCATGGCCGCGTCAACCGCACATCGAGCAACCGGACGGGGGCGTCGCTCCGGTTCGACACGTGAACACGCAACTGCAGTTGAGACACGGAGGAGCCGTCAAGTTGACGAGCAAGATGCCACCACGACTGCTGTATCAGCGGCTGGAGGAAAAGCACGCGCGCATGGCGTCGCCGCTGATGCGCCGTCCATGCGTCCGCGAGCAGCCGCGCAGCGGCAAGCACACCAGACACCACCATGGTCGCGTAGATCCATCCGCCCCAGTTGTCCCGAAAGGTACGGAGCGCAGGGTCGGTAAGCGCCCCGACCGATGGAAGGGTGAGGACTGCGACCGCGGCCACCGCGATCCCCGCAAAGAGCCAGAACGGCACGGACCGCAGCACGTCAACGATTTTCGCGACACCTTCGACGTTTTCAGTCATGGGCTCTCTCTTGTGGTCTGCCAGAGGTCTTGGAAGCGAGAAGCTGTCCGGATAAGGGCCGTCGCCCGTGCGTCCGCCAACAAAAACGCCACCCGAAGGTGGCGGTTGCTGTTTCCCGAGATGCTTAATCTTGCCCGGCTTCGGCAGGGCGCGGGGCGCGTACGCGTAGCTTCGCGCGGTAGCGTGGGCGCGGTGCGCGCGGCGGCAGCGATCCATTTGCCACGGCCGCTTCCGTATGCTCAAGTACCACGGCGAGGCCGAGCTTCTGCATCGCGACCACTTTCGGGCGCAGCTTGCTCGATGCGTTCAAAGCCATAAAATCCTCCCTCGTCGCTGGCGGGGCGCGTCACGCACTGAAAAGCGACCCCATACTCGCCGCGCCCGAACCGACGCGACATCCTATTATAGAGCGAGTCGAGTTTACCGGTCTGAGGCGCATAGAAATACTGGCCGACGGCCGGGAACGCGAGGGCGTGCCCCTCGACCGCGATCGCCAAGGCCTCCATGAACTGCCAGATCATCCCGGGGTTAGGCAGCGGCCAGGCGCGCGGGTCGAACATGCTGTCCGGATCGGCGTCGCTGCGCACGAACTTCACGAGGCGCGAACCGGCCGCCGGAACGAAGCCGTTATTCCACGCGGCCGCCGTCTGGCGGACAAAGTCGGGATCGTCCCCCGCATAGGTCATGACGTCGGCGAAAAACACCAGAAAGCGCGTGCCGGCGAAATCAATCCCCACCGCTTCGATCGACGGATCGATCGACAGCGGCTCGGTCACTTCGATTTCGTCCGCGGCCACCGTCGCAGGAAAAAGGTGCGCCAACAGCTCGGGCGTGAGGTAGTTGATCATTTTTGGGTGTCCCGTCTGACGTCCTGCAGCGTACCCTGCGCGCCCCGCAGCGGCCGAAACCGTATAGGGGCACAGGCTGCGCGCAGGGCGATTATTATTGGCGGCCGAGCGCGATGTTGACGTTCCGGATCAGCATCGCGCGCAGATCGCCAACCGGCACCGCGTTTTCGGCCTCGCTGACCCCATTCGAATACAAATCGCCCGACCAAAGGCCATCAACGAACTTGCCTTTGAATACGCCTTTTGCCGGATTCAGGTCGAACAGGAAGCCGCGATCCGCGTGGAAGAGACGCTGCGGGTGCAGCGGCAGGTCGAACACGAAGGTCGAACCACCAAGCGCCGCGCGAGCCGCTTCCCCGAGCGAGAGGTGCACGCGCCACGCGCGTTCGTTGTAGCCGTCCGGCCGGAAGATCCAGCAGCGCACCCAGGGATCGATGGCCGGCGTGATCGCACGCGCGAGCGCGGCCTTCACCGACCCGATGGCGCGCTTATCGTCAGCGCCTTCGTGAGGCAGAGCGACGTACATCGCGCCGTTCCAGACGCCGTCGATCAGTTTCGCGGTGAGCAGCTCCGGGCCGTTGCGGATGACCGAGATCTTGTAGTCGCCGCCGGACTTGAATTCGTGATTCGACGCCAGACGAATGCCGCGGCCGCCTGCAGGCCCGCCGAAGCCATCGGGCAGCGCGAACACGGGCGTTTCTGCGAGCGCGTCCGGCGACAAACCATCGACGCGAACGCGAACGTGGTACGCGACGTCGTCGTAGCGATCGCGCCGTTGCCGCGCTTCCGAATACCGCTCGACGTCGATGCCCACGGTGATGCCATCGATGGCAAGCGTCGCCACCTCGGCCATGAAACGGTCCCCCGACAGCGCGGCGAGGCGCTCCGTGAAACGGGGCCGGCTGAAATCGTGCGGTTCGAACGTCGCGCCGGCATCGATTGCCGCAACCAACGAGGCGTCCTTCAGTACACCGAAGGCGAACGCGGATGCTTCCTGCAGGTGGAACAGCTTCGCCGGCAACACGGGCGCGATCGCCTCGTGAATACCGCGTGGGATCGTCAAGCGTTCTGCGCGTGAGCGCACGCTGAGCGTGATCATGATATGACCCTTCCTTTTTTGAGGCTCTGCATCTACTACACGCTGTCGATTACACGCGCAGAACCATCTCGAGAAGGTTCACAAACGTGGACCACCAAATTCGCGACGACGTCGCGACCCGAGCGAGCGACAGCAACTCCGGTCGGGGACCGTGGACGAAAAGTCCGCAGTCACTGTACGTGATCCGTCGTACGGTTGCAAGCGTCTCACCGAGGCGGCATCCGGGTTCTTCGAACGCGCCGGTCAAAGATCGGATTGCGGCGCGCGGTCGGGCCTCCGATGTCATGTCGTCGATCGAAGCATCGGCCGGACACCGTGCCCGCCCTCTCGTAAATTGATCAGCCGCCATTGAGCTCCGCTTCAGCAGCCAGTGGCACCCGGCGGCTCGATCGGTGCTTTTTTGCTTTTTAGAGTCTGGCCCCAATATAAATTAACCCTGATAACTCGTATTTCCAGGGTTACGCTTAATTGGTCAAAATAGGGGTATAGCACTTTGCGCCTTGTCGGCTCAGGGCTTCGCCCAATCCACCCGTCCATCGAGGTGTTTATGTCGTCTACGCACCGGGCGCCGCCCGTCGATGTTCGCCAGTTGCTCCGCGCCACTGCCGCCAGCCTATGGGCCACCTTCGCCGATAGTGCCGCGCACGCTCGTCCGGACCACAAAGGCGATCCACGCGAGGCGCGCGTGCGGCAGTTCCTACGCGAGCGCCTGCCGTCCAAATGGGGGGTGACGCGCGGCCACGTGTTCTATGCCGGCGACGCGACCACGCCCGAATTCGACGTGATCGTCTACGATGCGCTGAACTGTCCGGCGCTACCGCTCGACACCGGCGGCGACGCGCGGCGTCTGGTGCCGCTCGAGGCAGTGCTCGGCGTGATCGAGGTCAAGTCGACGCTCGACGATCGCACGCTCGCTGCTGCAATCGCGAAATTGACTCAGTTCGACACTCTGCTCGATCACGGCGCGACCGACAGGGCCTACCGCCCGTTTCGGCATGTGTTTGCGTACCAGCTGGATCGGGACTGCGATTTCGATGGCTGGGGGCCGGTGAGGACGTTGACGCGCTACGCCGGCGCGCGTTGCCAGCCGGATGGTGTATTCGTTCTGGATGACCATTTCTCGGTGCTGGTGAACGGTCATGGCTTCGCCCATGTGTTCGGCCTGCATCGCGGCCAGATGCCTGACGAGGTCGAATGGACTGACCTCCAACGTGAAGAAGAACGGCGAGATTTCCAGTTCGAGGACGCCTGGTGCAACGACTATTTCTCGACTGATGCGGTAGATGGCCTGTTGTTGCTCGCGTTTCTGACGTTTGTGATCCAGCGCGCGTCCTGCTACCAGCCGGCCGACGTCAACTACGCCGACCTATTCTGCCGCTGGGGTGGCCCTGCGCTGGGCGGGATGACAGATTTCCGCGGTGCCAGCGGTGACGAGGTACCGCTGGATTGCTAGAACGCACACCGTCCATGTCGCGGTCAGAAGGCGAATTTGGAAGACAAACGTACTATGCAATCAAGGACCACTAATAATGAGCACACCAAAGAATGAATTCTGCTTCGTAACCAGTTTTGCGAATAATGCCGTTGTAGTCCTCGACTGTTTGAGCGAGCACGACCTGCAAACCGGCCTCGCGGTCTACAATAAGCTGCGTGACTTGCGGGATTATTCGGATCACGAACGCGCCATTGAATACAAGCGCATCGTAGACCTGGGTGACCTGCGCATCGCGCTTGAGAAAGTCCGAACTGACTGTGTCAATGGACTGCGGCCGATTTTGCATTTTGAGTGTCACGGCAGCAGGACCAAAGGTCTAGCTGTCGGACCCAGTCAAATTGAACTGAGCTGGGCCGGTCTTGAGAGTCTACTGAGACCCATCAATGTCGCCTGTGAAGGCAACCTCGGCGTTGTGATGGCGGTATGTGAAGGGATGCACGCGATTGCACCATTGAAACTCCACCGGCATGCCCCCTTCCTATTTTTGATAGGCACTCAAGACGAGATTCGGCAGGGCGACCTTGCAGACCAGCTACCGAACTTCTATGAAACGTTGTTTGAGACGGACAATCTCGATCGAGCCCTTGAACGCGTACCCTCTTGCAAGCCCTTCCACGCGGAGAGACTACTTGCTGGGTCGGTTGGCCGGTTTCTAAAGAACGCCTGTATTGGACGTGGGAAGGAGCAACGGGTCGAGCACCTCATCACGAGCACAAAATGGCTGCTTGGGGGATTCGAGAGTACGGCCCAATTGCAACTCATTCGTGCGAATGCCAAAGCCAAGGTGAAAGGCGAACTTACCGCCGACCTAGTTCGGAAATATGCCGAACCGTTTCTCGGCAAGCGGAAATGTTCCTTCCTATTCGAAGACTTGGTCCAGTGGATCAAGTCCTAGTTTCCGTCCCTATACTTGGAGCTCGTTCCGACCCGAATATGACTCCGTGGAATGGCACATCTTATGGGTGTCGCAGAGTACCAGCCCGTGACGGGTCTGCGTCGCTTGAGGCCGGATTGGCATCCATTGAACAAATTGAAGCGGAATTGGGTCCTGATTTGCCCGATCCGGATTGAGCACCTGACGGAACCGCAACGGCGTCGGCCGCCAGCAACCAAACTATGTGCTGCGGACGTCGTCATCGTATCTCCGAGAAACTGGCCCTGCGACTCGGAACGTCAAATGGCTAAATTGATACGTATCAACAATCGGGAGCAGTTTTCGAAGCATCCATCCGAGCGGCCTCTATTCCTCTTGTTGTGCTGCCGAGACTGCTCCGCTGTACTTCCAAGGTGAATTATTTCGACCCCAATTAAAATGTCGAGGATGTTAATTATGTAAAATACTGGACAACACCAACTAAAATCCGACCAGCAACCCAATCGCTCTAAGTTGACAAGCAGTTATTTTTGGCATGCTGTTTTCGGGATGCCTGCCAGCTGCTGCATCGGATCCCATCGAAATCACATTGAACCCGCGCAGCAGCGAACAACGATTCTCCTTCAGACCTCAGCGTATATCGCCTCGAACCCGCCACTAGGGAATCACGCCATTTGATGCAACCGCATACGCACAACGCGGAACATCGGCTTCATCCCCTAGTCGAAGTACGCGGCGCGAACAGAAGCTAGCGCGTCGTTAGTCGTGCTGGACCGCAGAGCGAAAGAGCCAAAGATCACTTTCAGAACACCGCCGCATAAGCACCGAGTTCTATCTGAACCGACTTGGTCCGCGTGTAGGCAATCAGCGTCGCAATCCCGTTCTCCCGCCCGATACCCGACTGCTTGTATCCGCCGACGGGCATCTCCGCCGGCGATTCGCCCCAGGTGTTGACCCAGCAGATACCGGCCTCCAAACGGTGGATGACACGGTGTGCACGCGAAATGTTCTCGGTCACGATACCGGCAGCCAGCCCGAATTCAGTCGCATTGGCTCTGGCAATAACCTCGTCTTCGTCGTCGAACACGAGGACGCTCATCACCGGCCCGAAGATTTCCTCCTGGACGATGCGCATGTCATCGCGGCAATCGGAAAAAATCGTCGGCTCGACAAACTGGCCCCGCGAAAACTCGCCGCTCACGAGACGTGTCCCACCGGCCACAAGTCGTGCACCTTGTTGCTTGCCGCTCTCGATGTACTCGAGCACCTTCTGAAGCTGCAGCGCGCTGACGAGCGGACCGAAGTTGGTGCGTGCGTCCGAAGGCGCGCCGACACGAATACGCTTCACCCGCTCGAGAAGGAGCGTCTCGAATCTCGCGCTCACGCTCCGGTGCACGAACACACGCGTTCCGTTCGTGCATACCTGGCCCGAACTGAAGAAGTTGGCCGTGGTCGCGATGTCCGCTGCCCGCTCGAGGTCCGCATCCTCGAAGACGATCAGCGGCGACTTCCCGCCGAGCTCGAGCGTCACCTCTTTCAACGTCGAGCCGCCGGAGAGGGCCATCACCTTCTTTCCGGTCGGCACGCCTCCGGTGAACGAAACCTTGTCGATGCCCGAATGCTCGCAGAGCATCGCGCCGACCTGGCCATCGCCCTGCACCACGTTGAAAACGCCCGGCGGCAGGCCGGCTTCCGTGTAGATTTCGGCGAGCTTCAGCGCGGTGAGCGGCGTCACCTCGCTGGGCTTGAAAATCATCGCGTTGCCGGCCGCGAGCGCGGGCGCCGACTTCCAGCAAGCAATCTGAATCGGATAGTTCCACGCGCCGATACCGGCACACACGCCGATGGGCTCCCGCCGCGTGTAGACGAACGACGATTCGCGCAGCGGGATCTGTGCGCCTTCGATGGCCGTTGCCAGGCCTGCGTAGTATTCGATAACGTCCGCACCGGTGACGATATCGACCGCGGTCGTCTCCGCAATCGGCTTGCCGGTGTCCCGCGTCTCGAGCGCCGCGAGTTCGTCGTTTCGGCTTCGGAGCAGGTCGACCGCGCGACGTAGCACCCTGGAGCGTTGCATCGCCGTCATGTCCGCCCACTCGCGTTGCCCGTCCCTCGCAGCCTTGACGGCCCGGTCGATATCCGCGCTCGAAGCATGTTGCACGCGTGCGAGGCACTCTCCGGAAGCGGGGTCCAGCGTTTCGAAGGTACGGCGGCTCGTCGCATCGACGTAGCCGCCATCGATATACAGTCGTTGCTCGTCAAATACAGTCATCGTCAGTTACGCAAAAAGTAAAAAGCTGGCATCGCGGATGGCGGCGCCGAAACGAACCCGCCGCGACGCACGCGCCGCGCTCCGGCGCGTTTCAGGCAGCGCGCGCGACTGGATCGTCTAGAGGTAGTCCAGTTCGAACGGACATTCCGATAGCGAAACCGGTCCGTCCCGGGTGATGAGCACCGGCTGCTCGAGCTTCACGCCGTCCACACCGCCCGGCACGCCGACATAGCTCTCGACGCAGACCGTCATTCCCTCTTCGAAGACCCCTGGGTACTGGTAAGCGGGTGCATCGGGCGGGAAATACACGAGCGGGTATTCGACGCCGAACCCGAGACCGTGCACGATTTCAGCATAGCGGTTCGGTACGTACACTTCCGGCATCTCCCAGGTGTTGCCGATGAAGTCGTGGAACGAAAGCCCCGGTCGCAACAACGACATGTTGTGCTGCAGCTGCTCGTACGCGAGGGCGTAGTTCGTCCGCTGCTCGTTGTTCGGCCGCACATCGCCGATTACGAACGAGCGCGTCTGGTCCGCGAAAACGCCGTGCGGGCCAATCAGGTCGCTGTCGAACACCAGCATCTCGCCCGCCTCGACAATCTTTTCGGATGCTTCGACAAACCACGGGTTCGTGTGGTGACCGGACGCGAGCCCCCGCGTCTCCTGATACTCGCCACCGTGCTCGATGTTGTACTGGTTCAGCAGCGAGAGCAGGTAGTTCTCGCTGACGCCCGGTCGTACGTGCTCGCGCATGTAGGCGATGGCATCGGTACAGACCCGCATCGAGTCGCGAATGATCTGCACTTCGTCCGGAGTCTTGATCGACTTCGCGCGCTCGAGCGGCCCCTTCGCATCGACGGTCCGAATGTGAAGCCTGTCGAGCGCGCGCAGTGGCAGCAGGTCGATACGGTCCAGCCCCAGCACCGCACCTTTCCCGCACACCTCAGTGAGCAAGTCGGCGATTTCCTCCGCCCACAGATTGGCATGCTCCTCGGCACGCGAACCCGACCCGAAGTAGTCCCAGGATTTGGCGGGCCGGGCTTCGTCGATCAGCGCGTTGCCCGCAGATAGGTGAAGCGCGCCGCCATAGTCGAACATCACGACATTGCCCGTGACGGGCACGAACGCGTACCGCACCATGTGATGCGACGACCACACCTGCATGTTCCGGCAGTTCGTCGCATACCTCAGATTCAGCGGATCGAACAGCACCGCGGCATCGATGCCCTCGGCCTTCAGCATCTCGCGCGTCCGCTCAAGGCGCCGCGCATAAACCCTCTCGTAGTCAACTGTCTCCACAGCCTGGGACCTCGCCTTTCATAGTCGTCGCAAACGGCGCTCGACCCGTGACGGCCGAACTGCATGGCACGGAAAACACCTGCACCGACAGCGTCCCGCATCGCCCGTCGAGAGGCGTGAATCCCGTGTACGGTTCAATTCTGGTAGACGACATCGAGCCCGGGCAAACGAATCTTCTTGAGCCGGTTCATCAAAATATTTGAATCACCGCATCAGATAGTTTCGTTTGCTTTGACCATATCGGCTGGTTACTGTGATTTCGCGATAAGACATACCGCTGCCGCAGCCCGCACGAGACAGGCCTGCGCCAGTATGTCTGCGGGCAGACGAATCCGCCCGCTCGCGTCCATACTCTATTGAACCTGGCACGTCCGACATGACCTCATCTCGCCTCACCCCTTCCGTTTCCAGGCAATCCGCGCCGAACGACATTGAACAGAGGATTGCGGGCTGGGATGCCTGGCAATGCAACGATGACACATTTGCGCATCGATACGTTCCGGGCGCCACGTTCCTCGTCGTGCGCGGTCGTGCGAAGCTGACGTTCAAGCACGGTCTCGAGCTCGACATCGCCGAAGGGGATCTCGTGACGATCGGCGAAGGGGCCGAAGCCGAATGGGTGATCTCGTCGCCCATCGAGACGCGGTACACGTACCATGAGACCCATGGTGCTGCGGGAGCGTGACCATGAGCCAAGTACTGGAATTTGACTATGTGATTGGCGGAGCCGGTTCGGCTGGCTGCGTTCTCGCACGGCGTCTCGCCGACGCCGGAAATCGCGTGCTGCTGATCGAGGCGGGCCCCCGTGACAACTCGTGGGTCATCCGCATGCCGGCCGGCCTTCGCTCGATTTTCAAGCCCTCATCCAAGTACAACTACTGGTTCGAGACGGAGCCGCAGCGCAACCTCGGCAATCGGCGTATTCAACAGCCGCGCGGCCGCGTGCTCGGCGGTTCTTCCTCCATCAACGGCATGACCTGGCTGCGCGGTCACCCGCTCGACTACGATCGCTGGGCGCAGGAAGGCGCGACCGGCTGGGACTGGCAAAACTGTCTGCCGTACTTCCGCAAGATCGAGCGCAGCGACATCAGGAGCGCCTACCGAGGCACCGATGGATTCATCCACGCTCAACGCCAGGAAAGCCTCTCCCCGCTGAACCAGGCCTTTCTCGACGCTGGCGTCGAAGCCGGATTCCCGCTGACCGACGACGTCAACGGCTACCAGCAGGAAGGTGTCTCGCGCTTCGAGATGAGTGTCGACCAGGGAATCCGCAACAGCGCTTCGTATGGCTATCTGCACTCGCGTCAGGACGATGGCAACCTCACCATCTGGACGCAGAGCACCTTGCGGAAAATCAACATGGTCGGGAACCGGGCGACGGGTTTCCAGGTGTCGCACGATGGTTCGATCGTCGACGTGCTCGCTCGCAAGGAGACGCTGCTCTGCGGCGGGGTGTTCGGCTCGCCGCAGTTGCTGATGCTTTCCGGCATCGGACCGGGCGCACACCTCAAGGAAAAGGGCATCGATGTCCGAGTTGACTTGCCCGGTGTAGGCCAGAACCTGCAAGATCACCTCGAGTGCCACATCCAGATCGAGACCAAAGAGCCCGTCTCGCTGAATCGCGAGTTGCAACTGCACCGGATGCTGCTCGCCGGCGTGCAATGGTTCGGGTTCAAATCCGGCGTCGCCTCGGTCAATCAATGTCATGTCGGTGCCTTCCTGAAGAGTGCCGACTACATCACTCATCCGGACATCCAGTTCCATTTCTTCCCGGTGTTCTTCGACAAGAACTGGATTCCGACTCGGCAGACCAACGGCTATCGAATCGGCGTTGGTCCGATGCGGCCGACCAGTCGCGGCCAGGTGAGACTGAAGTCGAATATGGCGGAAGAGGCCCTTTCCATCGACCCGAACTACATGGATACCGAAGAGGACTGGCGCGTGATGCGCGAGGCGATGCGCCTGGGCCTGCTGTTCTCGAAGCAACCCGCCTTCAGCCGGTATCACTTCCGCGAGGACATGCCCGGTATCGACGTCAGTGCCACCGAAGCGCTGGACGAGTTCATTCGGATGGATGCGTCCAGTGCGTATCACCCGTGCGGCACCTGCAAGATCGGCCCGAAGAAAGACCGCTTGGCAGTCGTCGGAACAGACCTGAAGGTTCATGGCATCGAACGGCTTCGCGTCATTGACGCTTCGGTTATGCCCTCGGTGCCCAGTGCAAACATCAACGCCGCCACGATCATGCTGGCAGAGCGCGCGAGTGACATCGTGCTCGGAAAGCCGGTATTGCGAGGTGAGTCCCTTAAATTTGCTGCATGACCTGAAACGCACTACGGCGCAGTTAGCTGCGCTACAGCCCACGCAAAGTTTGGCCCAAAAACCTTCCAATAGGGAGACCCCATGAAGATGTCCAAGTTACTGAAATTCCTCATGCCGGCCGTTGTTTTCTTCTCGGCAGTGGGTGCTGCACATGCCGACGACAAGGCAATCACGATCGGCGTCAACAACTGGGCGGAGAACATCGCCGTCGCGAACATGTGGAAGATTCTGCTCGACGAGAAAGGATACAACGTCAAGCTGCAGAACGCCGACAAGGCACTCCTCTATAACGGAGTCGCCAACGGGCAAATCGACGTGACATTCGAAGTCTGGCTTCCGACGCTCGACAAGCCGGCCTACGACAAGGTCAAGGAACGCGTTGCCCTCGTTGGTCCGTGGTTCAAGGAAGCAAACCTGGGCTTGGCCGTTCCCGACTATGTCAACGTCGACAGCATCGACCAGCTCAACGCGAACAAGAGCTTGTTCGCCTCGAGTGGCCGCCCGAGGATTGTCGGCATCGATTCCGGCAGCAGCCTGATGCGTGAAGCCGAAACCGCGAAGAACAGCTACAAGCTGGATTGGGATGTGACGCCGTCGTCCGAATCAGCAATGATTCTGTCGTTGGAACGAGCCGAGAGCCGAAAGGAACCCATCGTCGTCACGCTGTGGAAACCGCACTGGATCTGGTCGAAGTACAAGTTGAAGTACCTTAAGGACCCGAAGGGCGAGTTCGGTTCGACTGATTCGATCTACGGTATCGCAAACCAGGCATTTAAGAAGCAACACCCGGACGTCGAGCGGTGGCTCCAGAAATGGAAGATGGACGACAACTCGCTGGGCGGCTTGATGTCCGAAATCAACAAGCAAGGCGCGACCACGCCGGAGAAGGGCACCAAGACCTGGATCGATGCCCATCGCTCACTTGTGCAGCAGTGGATGCAGTAACCCTTGATAAGGTTATTTAGCAAACCGCTGATAATACTGCCCTCCTCCGACTCGTGACGGAATATCCGATTCCGGACACGTCTAGCGCATGGTTTCGAAGCCGTCCCATTCGGTTTCGAAACCTGCGTCATTTTCTATTCGTTATCTTTACCAATTTCTGAACCTGATGTCGCGAATCGGCGGAAATGTGTCGCGAAGCCATGGTTAACGCCAAAACCCCGGTCTTTATTCTGTTGGGGTAACGGGGCACGCAGCCCCACCCTGTCGGCGCCTGCTAGGCGCGAAGTCAGACGTTGACCACGAGGATGCGCCGAGCATTTGCGCTTCGTCATCGCGCGACGCAGACAACCCTACATTCCCTCGTCCTCGCCACCGGCGGCCAACGCGCCCCTGGGCCGATCCGGCACGCGCACGACACTCATGCGCCCGGATCGGGAGGATCGAGGCAAGCAAAACCAGCCCGGAGACATGCATGAGCACGACATTCGAAATTGGCAGCAGGCAGCGTTCGCGTAACGGAACGACACCCTATGAAGACGCCCCGCTCTGCCGACTTCACCTGAAGGCGGCCGCTGGCGCAATGGGCGGTCAGTTCACGGACGGATACATCATTGGCATCATCGGCACCGTGTTGACCCTGGCCGGCCCCGCCTTGGATCTCGACCCGATGTGGACTGGCCTGATTGCTGCCGGGTCGCTCGCCGGCATCCTGTTCGGCAGTCTCGGTGCGGGACGGATCGTCGACCGAATCGGCAGAAAGAGCATCTACAACCTGACCATCCTGGTCTTCGCGGTCGCGGCAATTCTCCAGTACTTCGTACAATCCCCGGCGCAACTGCTGGCGTTGCGCCTGATACTCGGCGTCGCCATCGGCGCGGACTATTCGGTGAGCATTTCGCTCGTGAGTGAGCTGTCTCCGCAACGTCACCGCGGGCGAATGATGAGCACCATCATGGTCGCGTGGGTTGCAGGCTTCGTGACCTCCTATGTTGCCGGTATCTACATCGAACGCTGGGGACCGGACGCATGGCGCTGGGCACTTGCCAGCAGCGTGATTCCCGCGCTGATTACCGCGGCCATTCGCATCGGCACCCCTGAATCGCCGCTCTGGCTTCTGACGAAAGGACGGAACAGCGAAGCTGCGGCAATCGTATCGAAGCACATCGGTCCACACATCGCCCTTCCCCTTTCCGTGGAGTCGCCGGAAACAAGTTCATGGCTGCAACTGTTCGGCAAGGCATGGCGCAAGAACACGTTCGTGGGCGCCATGTACTTCTTCTGCCAGGTGATTCCGTTCTTCGCGCTGGGCACCTTCATCCCGAAGGTCCTCGCGTCGATCAAGCTCGAGGATCCCAGCGCCGGCGGCGTCATCTACAATGTGTTCCTGCTCGTCGGCGTCCTGCTCGGGCTCTGGATAGTCGAACGCATCCGGCGTCGCACGTTCCTCATCGGCAGCTTCTATGTGTGCGCGGCGACGTTGCTGGTCTTGACGCTGTGGACAGGCATGCCGGCCTATCTCATTGTCGTCTTCTTCTCGGTCTTCGCGCTAGTCATGTCCGCCAGTACGGTGCTCGACTATGTCTACCTGCCGGAGCTGTTTCCCACCGAGTTGCGCGCGTCGGGCATTGGCCTCGCCGTGGCGGTCAGCCGAATCGGCGGCGCAGGCGCGACGTTCCTGCTGCCGATCATCATGGGCGAGTACGGCGTCCAGACGACGCTTGCCTGCTGTGTCGGCGCACTGCTGCTTGGCGGCGCAATCTGCCACCTGTTTGCCCCGGAGCCCAGAAACACATTGACCCGGACATCGCACTGAGGGTGGCGCGGGACACGTCGAGGCAGCCCGGTCGTGTGGTCTATCAACAGTTTTGATGGCCACCATCACGCGAATTCGTTGGAGTCGATAAATTGCCCGCTCTACATTGGGTCACCCCTTCAACGACACGAGAGGAGACTCAAATGAAGATTGGCTTTATCGGTTTGGGCACGATGGGCGGCCCGGTCGCTCGCAACATTCATCGCGGAGGCTTCCCGCTGGTCGTACACGACATCCGGACGGACGCAGGCAAGTCGTTCATCGAAAGCGGTGCCCAATGGGCGGCAACACCGCGGGAGCTGCTGGAATCGGTCGACGTTGTTGTGTCGATGGTCTTCGGTCCCGTCCAGATCGAACAGGTTGCGCGCGGAAAGGACGGGCTGTTTTCCGCAGACTGCTCTGGCAAGTACTGGATCGACCTCACGACCAGCGACGCCACGCTGATGCGAGCGCTCGGCCAGGAATTCACGAGCCGAGGCGGCCGCGCCATCGATGCGCCGGTCACCGGCTCGGTTGACGCAGCCATTCGAGGCGACATGATCATGTTCGTCGGCGGCGAAGACCGGGACATCGAGGCGGTCCGCCCGGTCATCGAGGCGATGGGGGAAATCCGCCGCGTCGGACAGCACGGCAACGGCTACGTCGCGAAGCTGGTCAACAACCTGCTCTGGAAAGTCCACGCCGCGGCGATCGGCGAAGCGATGGTGGCGGCAAAGAAGGCTGGCCTGGAACCCGAAGTCTGGTGGGAAGCCATGAAGGGAGGCGCCGCCGACAGCTTCGTGCTGAACCACGATGTCCCGTCCATCTTCGCCGGTCACTACGACCCGTCCTTCCCTCTCGCGCTCTGCCTGAAGGACCTCGGCCTCATCGATGCACTGCTTCGCGAGACCGGCACCCGCTCCGAGCTGGCTCAAGCGACCCACGACCGGTTCCGTGAAGCGGAGCGCCGATACGGCGCGAGCGCGGGCGAGATGTCGGTCTGCCGCGTGATCGAAGAGGACGCAGGTGTCGAGCTGCGTGTCCAGGGCGACTGGACCCCGCCCTGGCAAATCAAGCACGGTGCGGAAGTCTAGTCCGTCCCTGTGCCGCGCTCCCGGTCGCGCGGCAGAAGTGCGGAACTCAATCACACGAGGCGCTCGTCACGCTGCAGGTGGCGAGTGCCGGCTTCGATTTGCGTCGGTCAACCTCTCATGGAGGGGCTTCAAGATGTCAGGAATCATGTCCCGAAGGATCATCGCTGCGGCGATGGCAGGATTCAGTGCGCTGGTTCACGCGGCCGCGCCGGCCGACCAACCGGTAAGGCTCACCTGGTTTGCGGAGCCCGACTCCGAAGTCGTGGTCAAGATTGCCAAGACGATTCTCGAACAGCGACTCGGATACAAAGTCAGTCTCACGTCGGCGTCTCTGGGCCTCCAGTACGAAGCGCTCGGAGAAGGAAAGAGCGACGCGATGATGATGGCGTGGCTTCCCGGAACCCAGGCTGCATACTGGGATAAATACCAAATCAAGGTCGACGATCTCGGCACCATCTACAGCGGAAAGATCGGCTGGGTCGTTCCGGACTATGTACCGGAAAACGAAGTAAAGAGCATCAGCGACCTGAACAAACCGGGTGTAGCCGAGAAGTTCGGCCGCGCCATTCAGGGAATTGACCCGGGAGCTGGCCTGATGCGCGCGTCCGGCAAGGCACTTCAAGACTATTCGCTGAAGGATTACACGCTTCGTCCCGCGAGTGCTGTTGCAATGATTGCAGCTCTCTCGCGAGCGGAAAACCAGAAGAGCTGGATCGTGGTGACAGGCTGGAGCCCGCACACCATGTTCGCTCGCTGGAAGCTGCGCTACCTCGAGGATCCGAAAGGTGTGATGGGCGGTGCCGAAGGCGTCCACGTGCTGACAAGGAAGGGCTTCAGCCAGGAGTACCCGCGCGCAGCCGCATTCTTCCGCCAGTACAAGCTCTCGAACGACGAACTCGAGACAGTCATGGTCAAGGCCGCCGACACCAAGGACTACGACAGTGCCGTCGCCGAGTTCGTCGCGAACCACTCGAGTGAAATCGACAACTGGACGAAGGACGCAAAGGCACAGCCCCTGCACGGCCGTTGACATCCACCTGCGAGATCTGCCGGCCCGGCCGGCAGCGGCGATGCCTGCGCGCATCGGCTGCCGGGCGATGCACGCGTCGCCATTCATTTCCACCTGGAGGCACCCGATGTCCGAACACCTGGAAATCGCCCTTCTCCATGCATTCGTGACCGTGGCGGACAATCGCAGCTTCACGAGCGCGGGCCATTTTCTGTTCCGCACACAATCCGCGGTCAGTATGCAAATCAAGCGGCTGGAAGCACTCGTCGGCAAACGTCTGCTGGACAGAACGGGACGGGACATCAGGCTGACCGAGGAAGGTGAAGTTTTGCTTTCCTTCGCGAGGGAGATGTTGAAGCTGAACCGTGCCGCACTGGCGTCGCTCGCGGCTCGCCCGGTTGAAGGAACAGTTCGCGTGGGAATGCCCGACGACTACGCGCAGGTCTATCTTCCTGGTGTTCTCGGCCAGTTCGCATCCTTGTATCCCCATATCACGCTTGAAATCGTGGGGGAACTAAGCGGGACGCTCCTCGATATGACCGAACGAGGTGAGCTCGACCTGGTTCTGATGACGCGGCAGCCGCAGCAGGATTCCGGTGAAGTGGTGTCGTCGATTCCCCTGGCCTGGGTGGGCGCGCGCGATAGATTTGCCTACATGCAGGATCCCATACCTCTTGCCCTGTTCCCTGTCGGTTGCGTCTTTCGGGAGCATGCCCTGCGGACCCTGTCGGACGCAGGAAAGCAATGGCGCGTTGCCTACTGCGGCCCGAGCTACGCGGGTGGGGAGATAGCCGTGACTTCGGGACTCGCAATCACCGTCGTCACCGAGAACATGGTGCCTCCCGGATGGCGTATCCTCACGGAAGAGGAAGGCTTTCCCAAGCTTCCGAGGGCGGACCTAGTCCTTCTGAAGGGACGTACCGAATTCCCTGCCGCGGTGGAGTGCCTCTACAACTACCTCAAGGCTGCTGTCAGCGATACGGATGCCGTTACCGACTATCACTACCCGCGCGATCACTGATTGCATCCTTACATAGACGACAGGATAATCGAGCATCGATATGAACGTGCAGTGAGCGGAGTTAGGTGATGCGACGAGGAAAGCTGGACCTTAATGTACTTGAGACGTTTGCCACGGTCTGTCTCACCGGTAGCCTCAAGAGCGCAGCCGAGCACCTGTACCTCACGCAGTCCGCCGTCAGCATGCAAATCAAACGCCTTGAAGAGTGCGTGCAACAGCGGCTGCTCGAGAGAAACAACCAGAGTCTTCGGGTGACACCAGCGGGTGAGAAAATGCTGGCTCATGCTCGCGCCATGCTTCGCCTCGAAAGTGTAGCGCTGAATGAATTTCTGCGTGATCCGATTGCCGGTGAAATCCGTATCGGCGTACCAGCCGATTATGCCCCCGCCCTTCTGTCATCCGCGTTGACCTATTTGCACGACAACTTCCCCGCAGTCGTCCCCTCGGTGGAATGCGACCTGAGCCGGAAGCTGCGCCGGAAGATCGAGAGCAGTGAATTGGACCTAGCGGTTCTCACCCAGGATGTGGATATCGATTCCGGCCTGCCGCTGTGGGAAGAGAAGCTAGTCTGGGCCGAGCCCGTGGGAAGCGAGAAGCGCACGGACAGCTACACGGCAGTCGGCCTGCTCGACGTCGATTGCGTATTGCGCGACATGACGTTGCGGCTCGCCGCCCAACAAGCCCCCCTCCACCGGATTGCATTTCGCTCCAACGCGCTATACAGCATTGCCGCAGCGGTCGAGAACGGTTTCTGCGCGGCACTGCTTCCGCAGAGCTCGCTCAGCCCGTCGTCGCTCGCTTCGAGCAAGCTCAAAGTCACCCCCATTAACGACCAGCTCAGGATCCGGCTGGCCATCGCGCCCGAGAAGAAGCCCGGACTGGATTCGATTGCCGAGTTTCTTCAAACTCAGTTGCTCCTTTCGCCACGGAGGGTGGAATCTACATCGTAGTCGACCACGGTGTCACGGATCGGCGTAATCGAGCTGGGGATGATCGGCGTAATGAGGCCACCTAGAATGGCCCCGAAACGCGATTTTGAAGGTACTCAAGAATGCGTTTTTTTGCCTGATTTTGCAACCGCGTTTTCGCCATTTTCGGGCATCGGTTTCGGCTTGCGGAAGCTCTCGCCCTCAAT
Organism: Burkholderia ambifaria; assembly: GCF_001443045.1. GTDB lineage: Bacteria > Pseudomonadota > Gammaproteobacteria > Burkholderiales > Burkholderiaceae > Burkholderia > Burkholderia ambifaria_A. The sequence continues at coordinate 22,244 of NZ_LKPJ01000045.1, forward strand.
GACGACGCGGTACGCGCCGCGCCGTAGCCGATCGAGCGTGGCAGCACCGAGGATGCGGTTATCGGGGAACGCGTCGCCCCATTTGCTGAAGTCGAGATTCGACGTCAGGATCAGCGGCTCGAGGACAGGCTGTCTACGATGGTGGCATTCACATCGGCTGCTTATTCAAAAGTATTTTTTTGATTGACTACTTCACCAATGCCTCTTTCCGGTCGGAGTTGCAACATGCACTGAATCGGGGAGAAGCGGGGCATACCGTGCAACGCGCAATTCACATCGGTCGCATTCCGGTGGAGCTTGCTCGGCGCCAGGAGTCGCTCGCGGCGGGGTAATCGGCATTGACACTGCTCTCGAACATCTTGATGGCGTGGAACACCACCCACATGCAACGCCCCCTGGAGAACATTGAACGTAGCCGGGGGCAGCAGATCTCGACCAAGCAGCTCCGGCGAATCGCCCCCACTCATATCGAGGGCATCAATTTGCGCGGCACATTCAACTTTCCCGTGGCGCTCTACGCAAAGCGGATCTTACCGAGTATCACGGCGGACAACCCCATTCCGTCAACCAGTCGGAGCGCCTAACGAAAGGATGAACTGGCACTGCCGGTCGAGGAAACACTCGTCGTCGATACAGCCACCCGCGAGAACGCCATCTGCTTCGTTAGCAACGGGTAGACACTAACCCATTGTTTTGTCTGGGTAATTATTTGGGTCCGCAAGGCAAAGCCTTACCAGACCTAAAGGCGTCTAACCGGAAAAACGCATGGAAATCAAAGGCATCCCAGGACGTGCACACGGTCGGACGAAACGCCAGCAGCACGGAGCCGGCGAGATTCGTCGTGTTCCTGATCAAGAACAAGGGCGCGCCGGTGCTCACCCCAGTGAAATAGCGTGATCGGCGGCGCAGCCCGGCGATGCCGGGCCCGATCCGCCGGTTCAGCGCGCCACTTTCGTCCCCCGGTCGCGGGCGACCTTCGCTGCGCGAGTTTCGATCCGCGCAAGCGAAGCGATGCTCACTCGGACCAAGGTTACCGGGCATCGCAAGCGCTGAGCACCCGCACCAACCGCAGCCTGCTCGCCATCATTCCGGAATCGGCAAACCCAACCGCCAGCTCAGATTCCTGCGCGCTTGCACCTCGCAGCGCGTGTAGAAGAAATCGGTCAGATAGAGGCGCGGGCGTTCGAGCAGCCCGCGCAGAATCTTCCGTTCATGTCGGTCGTAGGCGAGGTCGTCGAGATCGGGGCGCTCTGCCCGGAGGCGCCGGCCATCTTCGCGAAATCGGCTGCGAGAAGCACCGAGCACCGCCAGGTCGATGTCGCACACGAAACAGGTATCCGGTTCTGCAGCAATGCCCAGGTGGGTCGTCGCGAGAATCATCGCGCAGATGTGGTCGCACGCGCGGATTCGCCCGTCTGCCTCGCGTCGGAACCAGTCCGCGCTACGTTGCTCGTTGTCTTGCGCACCAGGGACGAAAATCACGTCGTGGAACCAGAGCGCGAGTTCGACGGCATCCGGTTCGGGAATCGCATCGCGCGCCAGGTCGAGATGACGCAGACATCGCCGTACATGTGCGAGCGTATGGTAGTGGCGAGCCGGCTCGGTATACCACTGCGCCAGCGTGCGATAGACATCCTCGGCGTGTGTCCCGCCGCAGCACGACCACAACGCGACAAACCGCGCCTGCGTCCGGTTCACGTTTGCTCCTTGGCCCGGGGTGCCCATGCACGAATACCCCATGCCGACATTACCGCGATGCACTCAGAGAAATTCCCTGCGAATGTCGAGACTCGACCGCTGTCCGATGTTTCCGTAGTGATGCGCGAGCCACGCGTCCGCTTCGCGTCGCCCGTGGTCTCGCAGCTCGCTCAGGAATCCCCAGTCCGCGTTGTACTTGCTCGATACGCTCAGCGCGCTCAGCGCGTCGTCCGCGCGAATGGAATGGATCAGCATTTCCTTCATCTCGCCGCGCTTGATCGTGCCTTGCTGGATCAGGTCGGTGACGAACGCGATGGCTCGCATCTCGCGCATCAGCGACGAGTTGAAACTGATCTCGCTGATCCGGTTGAGAATTTCCGCGGCCGTGATCGGTACACCGCGGCGCACCAGCGGATTGATATGCACGATCACGACATCGCGTGTCGTGCAATTGTAGATAAGCGGATAGATGGCCGGATTACCCATATAGCCACCGTCCCAGTAGTATTCGCCATCGATCGAGACCGCCTGGAACAGGGTCGGCACGCATGCCGATGCAAGTACCGCGTCGGCACTGACATCGTCGCCCGTGAAGAGGCGGATCTTCCCCGTCTCGACGTTGGTTGCGCATAGATACAACCGGATCGGACAGTGCTTGCGCAGCGCGTCGAAGTCGACCTGGCTTTCGAGCACTTCGCGCAACGGATTCAGGTTGCCCGGATTGAACTGATACGGCGAAAACACGCGCAGCATCATGTCGGCGAACGCATAAAGCGGCGAATGATCGAGCCCGAAGCTGTGCGTGCCCTTCAGCCAGGGCATCCAGCGCAGCGGGTTGTAGCGCTCCGCCGATTGCGCGACTGCCTGCCAGAAGTCGTGCAGTGCCTGACGCGCACCTTCCTCGCCGCCCTGCAGCAGCCCGTATGCGAGTACGGAAGCGTTCATCGCGCCGGCGCTGGTCGCGCTGACACCTTCGATTTCGAGCCTGCCATCTTCGATCAGCCGGTCAAGCACGCCCCAGGTGAAGGCGCCGTGCATCCCGCCGCCCTGCAACGCCAGCGCGATCGGTTTGCGCGGAACATCGTTGCGGTGTCTTGTGTGCGTGATTGTCATGCCCGTCTCCTCAAGCAGCGGCAGGTCGTGGACGGCACGGGGTCACACGATGCGTCGTCGTGCGCCGCGGGCTCGTTCACCCCGCGCGCGCGCGCAATGCATCCAGCAGCGTTTTCGCCTCTCGCAGGTCGCTCGTATCGAAGCCTTCCGTGAAGCAGTCGTACACCTCGGACAGCGCTTGCATTGCCTCCAAGGTCTTCCCCTGCCGTTGCAACAGCCGGGCAAGATCCGACGCTGCCCGCAATTCCAGCGCTCTGGCACCCTGCCGGCGCGCTCGCGCAATCGCTTTGTAAAAGCAGTCGACAGCTTCGGCGTCGCATTCCGGTGCCGTGCCGTCCTTTCCCGCGCCGCCAGCCAGATAGATTCCCGAGAGCCGGTACAGCTCGGCCTCGTAGCAATGCTCGCCGGATTGCTCGACGACCGCCCTGGCCTCTTCCAGCATGTCCAGTGCCGCCTGCTTGTCGCCCGCGCGCCAGTAACTGTCGGCGATCAACGAGAGGGAGTAAGGACGCTGGTCTTCGCCGCCGGCTGCCCGCTGCGCGTCGAGGCCCAGCCGCATCTGCGCGATGCCGTCCTGGATGTTTCCCTGCGCGCTCATCGCCCAGCCTCGCAACAGCGTTCCCCAAGCGAGCCAGTACGGAAATCCGTGCTCGGTCGATACGGTAATGACCGCTTCCGCACGCTCGGCGGCAAGCATCGGCTCCCGCCGCAGTTGATGCAAGTGCGCCGTGTAGGTCAGGCTGAACGCGAGAGACGGCCCATAAGAAAGGTTCCGTGCGAGCGCAAGCGCTTCGACGCTGCGTTTGAGCGCCTGGTCGGGATACCCCTGGATCCACAAGGTCAACACAAGGAAACTGAGCGCCCGGATGCCGGGATCCACCCCGTGCGCGAACGCGTGTGCCTGATGCTGCTCCGGATCATAGATCGCAAGGGCCTGTTCCAGGTGTGTGCGAGCCGCGCCGAAATCGCCCTGCAGGAAAAAGCACGAACCCAGTGCGCTATGTGCCTCGATGAGGAAGCCGGGATCGTTCGCATCGCGGGCCGTACTGAGCATCTGCATGCCCAGATCGGTCGCGAGCGCATACTCGCCGCGTACCACGTGAAACATCCGCAATCCCAGCTGCGTCGCGAAGCGCTGCGATACCTCTCCCACCCGCTCGCACAACTCGAGCGCGCGCGTATAGGTCGCGCCCACCTCGGTCGCGCCGTACCCGCGCACATCCATCAGGACAGGCCCGAGGGAAAGCAGCAGCGTCAGTTCCCAATGCGCACGCATCGGTGTGTCGGGCAAGCCCTTCAGCAACGCAAGTGCCGCGCCGAGGTGATTCATTGCATCGTGATGGGCAGCATGGCGCAACGCCTGCTGGGCTGCGCGATGCAGGTACTCGACAGCCTTGGGAATGTTTCCGCTCTGACTGTAGTGATGCGCAAGTTCGCTGCAGTAATCGGCGATGCGGGTTGGGAACAGCACCTCGATCGCCTGCGCGGTGCGCTCGTGCAGCGTGGTGCGCCGCTCCGTGAGCAACGAGCGCCCGGCCACTTCCTGGGTCAGTGCGTGCTTGAACGAATAATTGACTTCGGGAAAGGCGGGGCGCTCGTAGATGAACTCCGCCGCTTCCAGATGTGCGAGGAGACGCCGCAGTTCGTCGTCCCGTGCCGGCACCTCACCGCAAATTCGCTGGATCAGGCTGAACGGAAACTCGTGGCCGATCACCGCGAGTGCCTGCAGCAGTTCCTTTTCCTCGATCGGAAGCCGGTCGATCCGGGCAGCCAGCACGCCCTGCACGGTGGTGGGAATGTGCAGCGTCGCCGGGATCTCCACGATGCGATAACGCCCGGCGTCGCCGAGCAGCGACTTCTCTTCGACGAGCGTCTGGACTACTTCCTCCATGAAGAACGGGTTGCCCTCCGTCTTCTCCAGAATGAGCTGCTTCAGGGGCACGAGCGAGCGATCCTCGCCGAGCAGCGCCGCGAGCAGCCCTTGCGCATCGGAGCGGCCAAGCGGTTCGAGCCGGAGCGTGCTCCAGTGCTCCGCGTGAGCCCACGCGGGCCGATACTCGGGCCGGTAGTTCACCAACAGCAGGATTCGCGCGTCCGGCACGTGGTCGATCAGGTAGGTGAGGAAGGCTTCCGTTTCACGGTCCAGCCACTGCAGATCCTCGAACAGCAGATGGACCGGCTGATTCTGGCTCTCTCGCACGAGAAGCTGCGTGATCGCGTCGAAGGTACGGTCGCGCCGGACCTGCGGATCCATCTCGACGAGTACCGGCCCGCCTTCGCCGATTCCAAGCAGATAGAGGATGTACGGCACGAGGTCCTCGAAACTGCGCTCGAGCGTGAGCGCCTTGCCGATGACTTTTTCCCGGCAGCGTCGCTCGTCGTCCTGCGTCGTGATCTGGAAATAGTTCTTCAGGAGCTCGATAAGCGGCAAATTCGAAAACGCCTTGCCGTGCGATACCGAGAACGTCTCCAGCACCAGCGCGCCGCGCCGTGAACGCTCCTTGAACTCGTGGAACAGGCGAGACTTGCCGACGCCCGCCTCCCCCACCACGCCGACCACGCGCCCCTGCCCGGCCCTCATGGTCTCCTGGGCCCGTTTCAGGTGTTCCATCTCCGTTTCACGGCCGACGAACCGCGCGAGACCGCGGTGTGCCGCCAGCTGCAGGCGCGTGCGTAATGCGCCCAGGCCCAGCACCTCGTAGACGCACAGCGGCGCGGGAATTCCCTTGAGTTGCGTTGCCCCCAGCGCCTTGAACTCGAAGTAGCCTTCGGCCAGCTTGTGGGTGGACTCGCTGGCGAGAATCGACGTGGGCGTGGCGATGCCCTCGATCCGCGACGCGATGTGGATCGTATGTCCGAGCGGATCGTACTCGGTGTGCAAGTCGTCGGTGCGGATCGAACGGACGACGACCTCGCCGGTGTGAACGCCGACGCGAATCTGCAGAGGAACACCTTCCTGCAGACGAATACGATCTCCATGTTGCCGCATCGCCTGCTGCATGCGCAATGCAGCAAAGAGCGCGCGCTGTGCATGGTCTTCGTGGGCAATCGGTGCGCCGAACAGCGCGAGGATGCCATCGCCGAGCGATTTTGCGACGTACCCTTCGTAGTAATGGACCGCTTCCATCATCAGCTCGACCACGGGCACGATCAAGCGATGCGCCACTTCGGGATCGAGGTCGTGGATCAACGCGGTCGATCCGGCCATGTCTGCAAACAGCGCGGTAACGGTCTTGCGCTCACCGGCGGGTTCGCCACGCGCTTCCATGGCCGCGTGTTCGGCACGGATCCGCTCGGCGAGATGATCGGGTGTGTAATGAACGGGAGTCGGCGGCGGCTCCCGACCCGATGGTCGGGACGGCGGTGACGCAGCCGTGGGCGCAGCCAGCGACGTCCCGCAATTGCTGCAGAAGCGGGCTGCCGGCTCGGCGTCATGTCCGCAATGCGGACACGTGCGGGACAGCACGGCCTGACATTCCTGGCAGAACCGCGCGCCGGGAGGATTCTCGGACCCGCATATTGTGCAGCGCATAAAACCCTCTTCCTGCCAAGGGTCGATTTCCGAACATTATGCGCCACTCTCTGCTGGTATCCAGGCCGACTACGTCATTACGCATGCCAACTAGTCTAGTATACCAGTTAAGCCATTTGGTCTCTCAGATCGGACGAATACGCGCAGTATGTTTCCCCACAGGAGCAGAAAATGAATTTCGCTGAGCAATTCAAGCCTCTTCTGGAGGACAAGTCATATCTTCGACACTTCTGGCATCCAGTCGCGACCGTGGCAGAGTTTGAACGGGCAAACGCATCAGGCCATGGGCCGATGGGCGTCATGGTCCTGGGCGAGCGAATCGTACTCGCCAGGCTGAACGGAAAAATCGTTGCGTCCGCAGACCGCTGCGCGCATCGCGCTGCGCAGTTGTCTCTGGGTCGCATCGCCCAGCGTGACGGAGAAGACTTCCTTCAGTGCCCATATCACGGGTGGCAATACGACGACACTGGCACGTGCAAGAAGATTCCGGCGTGCCCGGGCAGTCCGATTCCGCCCCGTGCAAAGCTGCCCACCCACGATTGCGAGGTGAAGTACTCCATCATCTGGATTCGACTCGACAATTCCTGGAACTGCACGGAAATTCCGTTCCTGGGCGACTGGGACAACCCAGAGATGCAGGTCATCGTCGCCGACTCGTACATCTGGAACACGGTTGCCGAACGACGCTGGGAGAATTTCACCGACTTCTCGCATTTCGCGTTCGTTCATCCTGGCACGCTTTATGACCCGTTCTTTGCGAGCCATCCGGCGGTAGTCGTGAACCGCGTCAATGGCGAGCTACAGTTCAAGCTTGCGCCTCCCCGCGAGATGGAGGGTATCCCAGAAGAGGCTCCGATGGGAGACTTCGACTATCGCTGCACGATGCCCTACTCAATCAACCTCGAAATCAAACTGTGGAAGAACGACTCGCGCTTTGTTCTCTGGACAACGGCTTGCCCAGTTGACGCAAAGACTTGTCGAAATTTCATGGTCATCATCCGAGAAAAAGACAATCAGCCTGACCACTTGCATCTCGCTTTCCAGAAACGAGTGCTTGAAGAAGACCAGCCGGTTATTCAGTCGCAGTGGCCGGCTGAAGTTTCAGGCGGCGAAATTTCTGTCGCCACGGACAAAGTGTCGATCCAGTACCGGAAGTGGCATCGCGAGCTGTCGCTTGCTGCACTTAAAGGTAGGCAAGCATTCGTCGAGGCGCTGCATACCACCGTGATGGATGAAACCGCAGCCGAGACCGAACCCGAACCCGTACGCACCTAACCACCAGTTGATTCAGCGAAGTCAGTCTAGTCGAGTACGCTGGACAATCCGACGTGCCGACCAAACCTACTAAGAGCTTTGGGCTCGGAATCGGAATTAGGACTACACATGAGCAAAAAAGATGTTCAAGTTGGCATGCTCCGGACGAGGAGTCCAGTCGTCATCGAAGGATAAGCCAGTCTCGGAAGACGTGACCTGCCCCCTTCAATAGGGCCAATGGGCTTCTAGCAAAGTCCTTTTAAACCAGCTCCTGGAAAGCGGCAGGAGCATCCGCGGTTGCCCGATGTTTCGCCGCAAACTCTGACGGCGCAAGGTAGTTCAGTGCGCTGTGCGGCCTTTGCTCGTTGTAGTCCTGACGCCATGCCGCGATGACAGCCCGAGCGTGCGCGAGCGTCGTGAACCAGTGCTCGTTAAGGCATTCGTCGCGGAATTTGCCGTTGAACGATTCGATGTACGTATTCTGCGTTGGCTTGCCCGCCTGAATCAACTTCAGCGTGACGCCGTTCGCATACGCCCACTGGTCAAGCGCGCGGCTCGTAAATTCGGGTCCCTGGTCTGTTCGCACCGCCTTGGGATAGCTGCGGAAGCGAGCTGCACGGTCCAATGCCCGAGCGACATACAAACCTGAGATGCCATGGTCGACGACGATGTCGACAGCCTCTTTCGTGAAGTCGTCGACAACGGTCAGGCACTTCACGCGCCGGCCGCTGGAAAGCGCATCCATCACGAAATCGATTGACCACACCTCGTTGGGCGCGCCCGGCAATGCCAGCTGCTCGCGCTCAATCATGACGCCGTGGCGCTTGCGACGGCGCCGCACAGCCAGCCCTGCCTCACGGTACAGACGATAGATGCGCTTGTGATTGGCGTGCGTGCCTTCGCGTTCCACCAGGGCGTGCAGTCGGCGGTAGCCGAATCGACGACGTTCGTGCGCCAACTCCACCAGACGCGCCGCTAGCACCTCATTCTCGTGGTCCGGCTTCGCGTCGTAATGCAGCACGCTGCGAGAAAGCCCGACAAGCCGGCAGGCGCGGCGCTCGGAGATGTTGACCTTCTCTCGAATCGCCGACACCGCTTCGCGTTTGGCTTGCGGGCTCAGGGCTTTCCCTTGACGACGACCTTCAACGCTTCCATATCGAGCATTGCTTCGGCCAGCAGTTTCTTCAGCCGGGCATTCTCCACCTCGAGGTCCTTGAGCCGGCGGGCTTCCGAGACTTCCATGCCGCCGAACTTTGCGCGCCAGGTGTAGAACGACGCGTCACTGAACCCGTGCTTCCTGCACAGTTCCTTGACCGGCATACCGGCTTCAGCTTCCTTCAGAAACCCGATGATTTGCTGCTCCGTAAAGCGCTTCTTCATGTTCGTCTTCTTCTCCGAAAACAAACTTTACTAGACTCCGGCTGGCCCTGTTTGTAGGGGGGCAGGTCACACCAACTTGCCCCCTTTCCTACAAGCCTTTCGAGGCATCACGTCCAAGGTCGTTACGTACGGCGGCGAACGCAGGGAAAGTCCTAGCATCGGTCCTTTTTGAAATGATTGCCCCGAGAGTTTTTCTGATCTACATTTTGGTATACCCGATGTGCGCACTAAAACACCAAATAGTCAAGTGATTCCGGCGCACAATCCAGTTTGGTTGACGACGCATCAGGGATGCGAACCCGGACTCAGCCCGCAGCAAAATGTCAAAAGTTCGTACTACATACATATACGACGACGGTTACCCCACGGCCGACACATCGAACTGTCTCAACCCATGCGGAGGTCTTGAACAGCGTCATCCAGTTTCTTGAAAGTGCGTTGGGAGGACGGCTCCTACACGTGCCCGTTCAGAGCTTAAATGGTCGCGACTCGTTAGCGACCGGCTACTTACAGAAGGAAGGGGCAGGAAGATGTCTCAGGTCGAAATTGGGGCGGAAGAGCAGCAGCTCACGCCGGGAGCTACCCTCGTGCTGGCAATTCAGCACGTCCTCGTGATGTACGCAGGGGCCATCGCTACGCCTCTGATTATCGGTGCAGTCCTCAAACTGCCGAAGGACCAAGTCGAACTGTTGATTAACGCCGACCTCTTGGCTGGCGGTTTGGCGACTATCGTTCAGACCATCGGATTTAAAGGCGTAGGTATCCGCTTGCCCATCATGATGGGCGTGACCTTCACTGCCATTGGGCCGATGATTGCCATCGGCTCAAACCGCGAGTTTGGATTGCTTGGTATCTATGGGGCCACGATTGCCGCAGGTGTATTCGGCTTTCTGGTAGCGCCGTTCGTTGCGAAGATGCTCCGGTTCTTTCCTCCGGTCGTCACGGGAACGGAAATCTTGGCAGTTGGCCTGTCCTTGATGGGCGTGTCCGCTGCGTGGGCGGGAGGTGGCTTCGGCAACCCGGACTTCGGAAATCCGACCTATCTGATGATAGCTGGCCTTGTTCTGGTCTTTGTGCTTCTGATGGTCAAGTTCGGGCGCGGCTTCCTCGCCAATCTGGCCATTCTTCTCGGGCTGGTCTTCGGATTCGCGGTCTCAGTTCCCCTAGGACAGGTTTCCCTCGCCGGACTTAGCGAAGCGCCGTGGCTCGGATTTGTTGCACCCTTCCACTTCGGCATGCCCAAGTTCGATGTCTGGGCGATAGCTTCGATGTGTGTAGTCATGCTGGTCACTTTCATCGAGTCCACAGGCATGTTTCTCGCCATCGCAGAGATTACCGAAAAGCCCATCGACGAGAAAGCACTCGTTCGCGGCTTTCGGGCGGATAGTCTTGGCAACATCATTGGTGGTGTCTTTAACACCTTTCCCTATACGTCTTTCGCGCAGAATGTGGGGCTCGTCGCGGTGACTGGCGTGAAGAACCGTTGGGTCTGCGCCGTGGGGGGTGGGATTCTCATCCTTCTCGGATTAGTACCCAAACTCTCCGTCATCGTCGCATCGATTCCTCCTTGCGTCCTTGGCGGTGCAAGTGTGGTGATGTTCGGAATGGTTGCCGCCAACGGGGTGCGTACGCTCTCAAAGGTCGACCTTCACCGACACCAGAACCTTTATGTAGTCGCCATCAGCATTGGCATTGGGATGATTCCGGTGGTTTCTGAGAAATTCTTCTCTAAGCTTCCTGCGGCCCTTTCACCAATCCTCAGCAGCAGCATTCTCCTCACCACCGTAACCGCAGTGATTCTAAATATCGTGCTCAATGGCGTCAGCTCCAACGAGGAAGCTGCACGGATCACGTTGGAGACCGCACGCGATTTCGAAGTTTGATTTGTTGGCAATCTTAGACAGCGACTTAGATCTTTGAGATGCAGGCGAGCCAAGTGCCCGCCTCGCAAACAGTTCTATAAAGTAGGAGTAAATATAATGCGCAAGAGTCTGGTGGTAAGCGCTTTGGCCTTAATCGGGGTAGCCACGAACGCGTATGCGTTCGACTGGGTCGATGACTCCATCTCGTGGTTTTACGGACCATCCTATCGAGAACCCGGGCTAACCACTCCCCAGCACCCCGGGGGGGGCGACGTGGGCAAGAACACTATCGAGTTCACTCACACTGATGGATGGAAGTACGGGACCAACTTCTTCGACGCGCAACTGCTTATGTCGAATCGAGTCGACCCGGCGGTGTCAACAAACCATCAGCCCATGGGAGCTTACGAGGCTTACGTCGTATACCGAAGCGATGTAAGTCTAAACGCCGTTACTGGAAGCAAAAAGTTCGAATTCGGTCCGTTCTCAGACATTGGAATCAACACTGGTTTCGATTGGGACACGAAAAACAACTACTACGCATCCGGAAAGCTATCCTTCCAGATTGGCCCAAGCTTCCACGTCAAGGTGCCAAATGGTTTCTGGCAATTCTCAGTCGGTGTCTATAAAGAATTCGACAACGACGGGTACAACGGTCCCATCAACTATCACGCGACGTGGACGGCTGCCAGCTCGTGGAATATCCCGTTTACCGTTGGGATTCTTCCCCTCAGCTTACAAGGCTATCTGAATCTCATTGGACCGAAGGGATACGATTACAACAGCGGCACCAAGACAGAATTCTTGTTCCACCCGAAGCTGATGCTCGACGTTGGCCAGTTGATGTTCAAGAAGAAGAACTGGATTGAGGCAGGTATTGGTTGGGAATACTGGTACCACAAGTATGGGGTCCATTCCGGCGTCGGCGGCGCAATCCAGAGCACGCCGTTCATTGAAGTGAAGCTGCATTTTTAATTGTCACCTGCTTGTTGGAGAGGCAGGATGAATCACTTGCTTCTCCACGCTCCTTTTGACGTGGTGGCTGGGATTTCGATTTGATGCGAGATGATGACAATCACGATGGGGAAAATTTTCGCAGCGACCGAATAAGTGGCCAGCTTCTTACCATTCTGGACACAATTCTTAGCGAACGAAGTGTCACGCGCGCTGCAGTGAAGTTGAACATGTCGCAGTCGAACACAAGTGCAGCGCTGGCACGGCTGAGACAATTGTTTGGTGACCCGATTCTCGTTCGCGGGAAGCCACGAATGGTACCGACAGAGCATGGATTGGAACTCGCCAACTCCGTCAAAGTCGTCACGGACACCTTTGACGTCATCACTGCTCGAACCCTAGGACCGAAACAACAGTCAGTCCCTCGGCGTTGTGTTGTCGCTTGCGTCGACGAGCTTTCGCATTTCCTAGCCCGTCCCATCACGGCTGCGATTCGAACTGACTCTGCGGCCACCGCCGTCGAGATTTGTTCTATTGGCTCTTTAGACGATGTCTCGGAAAAACTGGAGACGCATGAGGTTGACGTAGCCATCTTTAGCCAGCCTCCCGGAAGCTATCTGAAATCAGAGCTAATAGCGGAGGACGAGTTTGTGTGCGTTATGGGCATGCGACATCGGCTAGCGGGTCTCGGAAGCGTTTCAGCGAGCCAAGATCAGACACTGGAACACGTTTCATTGGACGTCGAAAGGAAAAGTCAAGGTGACGGCTTGGCGACATATCTCAGGTCGCAGGGATTGCGTCGTAAGATATCGGTAGTACTGCCTTACATTGATGTCATACCAAGGTTGGTTGCCACTTCGGACATGGTGTTCACCACGACAAGGCGGTTTGCGCAGTACCACGCGACACTCTTCCCGTTGCACATCGCCAGCATGGGGTTCAGCATGCCGCCGGTCAAGCATTATCAGGTGTGGAATCCTACGCCAAGAGACCCGCACCGCGTCGCATGGGTTTTATCGAAAGTGCGTAGGGCTTGCAGCGCCTTGCAGGGTTGTAGCGACACGTGCATTGCATACCATCAATCTACCTTAGAAAAAACTGAGGGTGAAATATGAAACTGAAGCGAATTGCTGCATACGCACTGGTGCTTATAACCAGCACGGTAGCAATGGGCGTGAATGCTCAGTCCGCTGGACCGAGCGGTAGTCCAACGCCTCCTGGACGTAACGAGCTCAAGCCTACCGCTCCATCTGTTGCCGGAGAGTCTCCTGAAGCTTCCTCGGCGCGGCCAAATGACAAGACGTTGCGACGACAAGTGAAGGCCGCGCTCAAGCGAACTCATGGGCTCAATGCATCGAATATTGCGGTGCGCGCGAAAGAAGGCGTGGTCACGCTTCAAGGAACGGTCCCGGACCAGAAAAGCATAGACCTTGCTGTGAACACCGCGCGGGGCGTGGTCGGCGTGACCTCGGTTACGAACACCTTGTCGGTCAGTCGCGCAACGAACAGCTGGCGGTAATTCTAGGCGGCTTCTGAAGTCGATGATGGGCCGCCTTGGAGTAAATGCGCACGCAACAGTGACCGACTGAGGCGGGCCGGAAAAAATGGAAGCCAACGTTTCGTAGAACCGAGAAATGGAGGTTTGCATGAATCGAATTCCAAGAGCGGTCTATACGAAGGGGCTTCGCGACGAAGCGGTCCAGCTGGCGTTGACTGAAGGTGTTAGGATATCGGAAGCTTCCCGGCGGTTGTCGATCCCAATCAAGGCGCTGGCAAACTGGGTGCGCGCGGCGAAGGCCGGTGAGCTGAAAGATGTCGGTCAGCACCAGAAGCCACTGACAGAAATGGAAGCCGAGCTGGCGCAGGTCAAGCGCGAACTGGCCGAGGTCAAAATGGAGCGGGATCTCCTAAAAAAGTTCGCAACGTACTTCGCGAAGGAGTCGCGGTGAAGTACGGTGTGATTGAACACATGCGACAAGACTAACCTGTGCCGCCGATGTGCCGCGTGCTGGGCGTATCGGTGAGCGGTTACGATGCATGGCGCAAGCGCGAGCCGTCCGAAGGAACGCTGCAGAACCTCGCCTGGAAGCGGAAGTGCTCGCGGCCCATCAGCGAACCCGGGAAAGTTTCGGGCCCGAGCGCCTGCAGCAACATCTCGAGGAACGTGGCGTGCGAATCGACGTGCACCGGATCAGGCGGCTGCGCAGAAAACTGGGACTGCGCAGCAAGCAGAAACGCCGCTTCAAAGCCACAACGAATTCGAAGCACGGGCTGCCTGTCGTGCCGAATTTGCTGAACCAGGATTTCTCGGAGACGGCACCCAATCAAGCCTGGTGCGGTGATCACCTATACGCGACCGACGAGGGCTGGCTGTATCTTGCCGGCCTGAAGGACCTGTACAGCGGCGCAATCGTCGGTTACACGATGAGCGAACGGATGACGAAACATCTGGTCATGCAGGCCTTGTTTCGTGCCGTTTCCACCAAACGACCGCTTGCAGGGCTGATTCACCACACCGATCGCGGGTCGCAATATTGTGCGCTGGCCTATCAATCGCTCCTGAGCCAGTTCGACATGAGGGCATCGATGAGCCGCCGCGGCAATTGCTATGACGACGCCCCGATCGAATCCTTCTGCGGAACGTTGAAGAACGAGATGGTCTATCATCAACGTTTCACCACGCGCGAGCGGGCACGGCGCTCGATCAGAAAATGCATCGGGATCTTCTATAACCGGCAACGTACGCAGGCGCGTCTCAATTGCCAATCGCCTGCCACATTTACGCAACGCTTCTATCTGAATCAGATCGCTGCTTAACCCGTTGGCATCCACGAATTCCGTCCGACCTCAGGAACAGCTTCGGCGCCTTCGGGTTTTTGCTCTTCTTGGTCACAGTTGCTTCGGTCATAGGGCGTTATTCCCGTTACCGTCTCATAACCTCGGCACACGAAAATGACAGTCTCGGCCGAGACGGCGCCCGCCCGGCGCAGCAGAGAGTTTATCGCGATGATCACCGCGAATAGCGCGCGCATCTGGCCTCACATCCTTATCTAAAATCCCTGTCGCGTCTTCCAATTTCTTGTCAGCCGGGCCGCGGTAGTGTCTACTATAGGAGCATTCATGCTTCGTCTGGCGGTTCATCATGCGAAAGCCACGTACGCATACTTCGCCCGAGTTGCCTTCTTCAGTGGGCGAGATTGATGATCGCGAACGGCACTTCAGATCATTCGCAGACGCAATTCCCCATATCGTTTGGACAGCCAAGCCGGATAGTAGGGTCGACTACTTCAACCAACGATGGTGTACCTATACCGGACTCACTTTTGAGCTAGGTCAAGGTGTGGGGTGGCATACAACCGTGCACCCGGATGACTTGCAACCCACTATCGATCGCTGGACGAGCGCAATAGAAAGCGGCGGTGAATTTGAAATGGAACAACGTTTGAGAAGGGCAAGCGATGGCATTTATCGGTGGCATCTCGTCCGCGCATTGCCAACTAGGGACGCCAACGGCAATATCGTCAAGTGGTTTGGCACCTGCACCGATATCGAAGACCAAAAGCAGGCGCAGGCAGCAGCCGAACGCGCCAACCGCGCGAAATCGGATTTCCTTTCCAGCATGAGCCACGAGTTGCGCAGCCCGCTCAATGCGATCCTGGGTTTCGCTCAGTTGATGGCGTCCGATTCTCCGTCGCCGACGCCCTCCCAGCGGGCCAGTATTGACCAGATTCTTCGGGCAGGATGGCATTTGCTGGAGCTGATCAATGAAGTCCTCGACCTCGCGAAGATCGAGTCCGGGCAGGTGTCCCTGTCGCCCGAAGCGGTGTCGCTATCCGAAATCATGTGCGAATGCCAAAGTATGGTCGAAACGCAGGCGGACAAGCGTCACATTCACATGAGCTTTCCGCAGTTCGACATTCCGAGCTTTGTGCATGCCGACCGGACTCGCCTGAAGCAAATCCTCACCAACCTTCTTTCCAACGCGATCAAATACAACCTCGAGCAAGGTACGGTCGATGTGACGTGCAACATGGGCGCTCCGGACCGCGTGCACGTCAGCGTCCGGGACACAGGTGCGGGATTGTCGCCGGCACAGCTGGAGCAACTTTTTCAACCATTCAATCGTCTTGGACAAGAGGCAGGCGCCGAGGAAGGGACGGGCATCGGCCTCGTGGTGGCAAAACGCCTGGTCGAACTGATGGACGGCGCCATCGGCGTCGAAAGCACGGTCGGCGCAGGAAGCGTGTTTTGGATCGAGCTGAAGTCAGCTCCCGCCCCGGACATCACATCGGCAGGCGCCGAACCCGCCGCGCCGGCCGAAGCGCCGGTCCAGAAAGGCGCGTCACTGCACACCCTGCTCTACGTCGAGGACAACCCGGCCAACCTGAAGCTCGTCGAGCAAGTCATCGCGCGCCGCTCGGATATGCGCCTCATGACCGCAGTGAGCGGGCAACTCGGCATCGAGCTTGCGCGCACGTCGCTTCCGGAGGTGATTGTGATGGACATTCATTTACCCGACATCAGCGGTGTCGAAGCCATGAATATATTGCATAGAGACCCGGCCACGACGCATATCCCCGTCATTGCTCTCAGTGCGAGTGCCATGCCAGACGACATCAAAAAGGGCACGAAGGCAGGATTCTTCCGCTACCTGACCAAGCCGATCAAGCTCGATGAGTTCATGGCCGCGCTCAGTGCCGCGCGTGACCTCTCAAAAAAAGTGCATTGATCAGAGCATATGAGGCGGCAAGCGAGCAATGACCAGTCCATCCGACATCTTTAGCGCAAACCGGGCCACCGAACTTTTCGAAATCCCTGTCTGCGCAGTGGTAGTGAGCTTCCCCTGAAATTTCGCCTTCCAAGAGGTCGTGTATAAACTCGACGCAAAGGAAGGAATCAGGCATGGTCAAAGTACCGAGACAGTCGTACACGGCAGAGTTCAAGTTGGCCACCGTACAGCGGGTCAAGGATGGCCAGGGAGTGGCTCGTGGTGGCCCACGAGCTGAGCATTTCTGAGCAGACGCTTCGCAACTGGGTGAAGGGCGAAGCGTCGGGCAAGCTCAACGGCGCCGGAGCGAAGCCGGTTACGCCGGAGCAGATGGAACTGTCGCGTCTGCGAGCGGAGAACAAGCGCCTGCAGATGGAGCTTAAGATTGCAAAAAAAAGGTTCTTCACGGATTACCGGGATAGGCGGCCCTGATCTTGAGGAAGAAGTAGGCACTGTCACGGTAGCCGTAGGCCATGCGTTTCATGACCTTGATGCGGTTGTTGATGCCTTCGAGCTGGCCCGTGTGCATGGGCCATCGCACGCGGGCAAGGATGCCTCGCCAGTACGCGGCCAGTTTGTTGGCGAAGCGCCGGAGCGGCTCGATGCCACTGGCGCGAGCCTGCGCCAGCCAGGCCCGCCAGGCGCGACGCCATTGCCATGCGGTCATCGGCTGCCAGAGTTCCTTGAGCACCGATTTGAGCACGTAGACGGTCATCAGGGCCTGATTGGCTTCCAGCAACTCGTGTAACTTGATCTGCTGGTCGGCCGACAGATTCTCGCGATTGCGCAGCAACAGCCAGCGCGAGCGTTTGACCACGCGCCGCAACGGACGCTCGTGCTTGAGCCGGTTGGCTTCATCGACGCGTACCCGGTCGATCACTTCTCGGCCGTATTTGGCGACCACGTGATACAGGTCGTACACGATGCGCGCATTCGGGCAGTGCTGCTGCACCTCCAGATCGAATGCGGTGTTCATGTCCATCGCGACGGCTTCGATCCCTTTGCACCGCTCGACGCCGAGCCAGTCGAAGAACGGGCGAATCGCTTCCCGGCTGCGGCCTTCACCAACCCACAACACGCGGCGCGTGTCGGCGTCCATCACCACCGTGGCGTAACGGTGGCCCTTGTAGAGGGCAAATTCGTCCATCACCAGCCGACGCGGCTGCGCCTCGGGCAACGCCTCAAGACGCGCCTGCAAGCGTCGCGTATCGATGCGCCGGACGGTTTCCCAATGCAGCCCTGACAACTGGCAGACGTGGGCGACCGGCAGTTTCTCGCACCAGTGCCCGACGAATTCGGCCAAGCGCCGGGTGATTCGGGCGTGGCGATCCAACCAGCTCACGCGCTCGGTGCGAGGGCCACAGCCGGCACACCGTACCCGACGTAGACGCACGCGCAGCCAGACCGCGTCGCCCAGCATCGGCAGGTCGCGAATCGTCCGCCAGCCTTGTTCATGCACGCGCTCGCTGCGCTGGCCGCAGCCCGAGCAACGAGCGGAATGGCCAACTTCGGGCAACAAGGTGATGCGCGTCACGCCAGGCGTGCGCTCGAGTTCGGAAACGGTAAAACCTTCCCAGAACGGGAGGTCAAGTTTATGATCGGCCATGAAAGCGGTGGTCGTTGGAATCGTCTGATTGGTCGCACAACCAGTCTATTCCTTCGGGCACCGCTTTCCTTTTGGGCAACGCCTTCACGCTAATCCGTGAAGAACCAAAAAAAAGCGGCAGCATACTTCGCGAAGGACCTGCTGTGAGGTATGCCTGGATTGACCGGCATGTCGGGCAATATCCGCTGTCGTCGTTGTGCTACGTGCTGTCGGTCAGCGTGAACGGATATCGCGCGTGGAAGCGCGGCGGTAGACTGGGGCACCGCGATTGACGGACACGCAATTGCTGACGCTGATCTGGACGGTGCGCGCCGAGGTTAAGGGCGCATACGGCTCGCCACGCATGACCAAGGAAATCCGTGATCGCGGCTTTCCAGCCAGCAAGGAGCGCGTGGAACGCGCTAATGCGTGAGAACGGCATCCGAGCCCGGTACAAGCGCCGTTACCGGGCGACGACCGATTCGAAGCACAAGCTACCGGTTGCTCCGAATCTGTTGAATCGCGAGTTCACGCCCGCCGAGCCGAATCAGGTGTTCAGCTCGGACACCAAGTACATCTGGACCGACGCGGGTTGGCTGTACCTGGCCGTGGTGCTCGACCTGTTCAACCGGGAGGTGGTTGGCTGGTCGATCAAGCCGTGGATAACGGCGGATCTCGTGAGGGACGCGCTGACGATGGCGTGGTTCCGCCGCCGACCCGCTCCGGGCGCACTGCGTCACTCGGATCGGGGCAGCCAGGGCGAATTCAACCGGCCGTTGCAACACGTTAATCCAGGAGGTGTTTCATGGGTCGTCCATCGGTAAGCGGCTAGCCAACGCGTCTTGACGAGCGAGTTTAGGCGGCGGTCGAGTGTGGCTGCCAGCGATGCGGCAGCAGCGCGTCGATGTCGCTGGCCTTGTGGGTCGGCAAGCGTGTCAGGACGTCCTTCAGATAGGCGAGCGGATCGAGCCCGTTCAGTTGCGCCGAGCGGATCAAGCTCATGATGGCAGCCGCGCGCTGACCGGCGCGCAACGACCCGGCGAACAGCCAGTTGGACCGTCCGACT
>NZ_LKPJ01000046.1 GCF_001443045.1 Burkholderia ambifaria
CAGACCGTTTGCACCGAGACACCCAGCTCCCGCGCAATCACCGTATTGGAGTGACCCTCGTGGGCCCACAACGCGATCCGCGCCCGCATCACGTCTCGCTGCGTAGCCGTCTTCCGCTCGATCAGCGATCGCAGTTCCTGTCGTTCTTTATTCGCCAGCTTCACTGGCGTTGCATGTCGGCCTCGGCTCATCCAGACATGATAACCAAGGCAGTTATTTATTCAATCTATTTGCGGGATGTTGTACTAGGGAATTGAGCGCTCCCACCGCGGCGATCGAAATGCGGTGCCATCACCGTCCCGGCGCCCTTGGATTTCTTGCGCGGGCGACGACGCGCCGGTGGGCGGGTTCGTTGGGCATGGCGTCACACGCGGGCCGGGAGGTTCTTCGATCCGGGCGGGCGACTGGAAGGGCGGCTTTCTCTCCGGCGGTGTCGAACCTCAATTGGGCGCGCCCACATTTAGCGTGGTGACAAGGCAGGGTCCCGGCGAGCATGGTTGGCGTCCTGACTGGCAATGCCAGGGTGTAGCTCCCCAGCGTAACCGTCGACTTGGTAACATGCTGGACGCTATGACTTTTGCCCCTCGATATCCATGACCCAACAGCGCCATCCGGAGCGCCTTGCCAGTCTTGTGCGCGAACTGGTCGGCCTCCCCATCGAAACAGAATGGCTGGAATTCAAGCGTAATAACGAACGGCCCGAAGACATCGGTGAGTACATATCGGCGTTGTCGAATTCCGCAGCCCTGTTTAACAAGGCACACGGTTACCTGATATGGGGTGTAGATGACGCCACCCATGAGATCGTGGGAACCGAATTCGACCCGCGTGGCGCCAAAGTTGGCAACGAGGAGCTCGAAAACTGGCTGCTCAGATTGATCAACCCGAAGATCCCGTTTCAGTTCCTCGAAGTCGTGGTGAACGAGCATCGCGTGGTGCTGCTGGAGATCGGGCGGGCCTACCGGCATCCGGTACAGTTCCAGCACAATGAGTTCATTCGTGTTGGATCGTACCGTAAGAAACTCAAGGAATTTCCGGAAAAGGAGCGTGCGCTTTGGCGAATTTTCGACGAGACGCCGTTTGAAGCGCTGATTGCCGCCGAAGGCATATCGGATGAAGAGGTCGTCGCGCTGCTCGACTACCCGGCGTATTTCGATCTTGCGGAGATCCCCTTGCCCGAGAGTCGCGCGCAGATCATGCAGCGCCTTCAGGCCGAAGGACTGGTGGTCCGGAACCCTGCCGCAAGTTGGGACGTTACCAATCTGGGCGCCATTCTGTTCGCCAAGCGGCTCGACGACTTCCCGCATCTGCGTCGCAAGGCCGTCCGCGTCATCGCTTACACGGACAACAGCCGGATCAACACTTTGCGCGAACAGGTTGGCAACAAGGGCTATGCGTCCGGCTTCGAAGGCTTAATTGGCTTCGTCAACAACCTTGTTCCGTCGAACGAGGTGATCGGCAAGGCGCTGCGGCGCACTGTCCCGATGTATCCGGAGTTAGCTGTCCGTGAGTTAGTGGCCAATGCGCTGATTCATCAGGACTTCACGGTGGGTGGAGCCGGGCCGATGATTGAGATTTTTGCGGATCGCATGGAGATTTCTAATCCTGGTGTGCCGCTGGTCGACGTTGACCGCTTCTTGGACACTCCACCGCGCTCGCGCAATGAGGCGCTCGCTTCGCTTATGCGTCGATTCGGCATATGCGAGGAACGTGGCAGTGGTGTCGACAAGGTTGTGCACGAAACCGAGTTTTATCAGCTGCCGGCACCAGAATTTGCGATCGCGATTGATAGCACGCGTGCATCCCTGTTCGCGCATCGCTCCCTGTCTAGGATGGACAAGCGCGACCGTATTCGCGCGTGCTATCTGCACGCCTGTTTGCGCTACGTCTCGCGGGACTACATGTCGAACACGTCGCTGCGAGAGCGATTCGGGATCGCACCCCAAAATAGTGCCATGGCATCCCGCTATATCAAAGAGGCGGTGGAGCAGGGCGTGATTCGTCCGTACGATGAGCTCGCCGGTCGGAAGTACATGAAATACGTGCCACATTGGGCGTAGGACGAGAGGTCGGCCGTCGTATTTGATCCGATATCGCAACAAAGCCCGGTGCGCCGGCCGGATGAGAAATTTTTCCTTTGAAAACAATAGGATGCGGAGCTGGCTTTATTTGATCGTCATTTGACTCAAAAGTCCAATGTGGGGTGCCTCGTGCTGTCAGACGGAAGGCATACGAGTGTACGCGGCCGATCAGACCCGACTGCGCGTGCTGCTCCGATACGACCGCCAGCAGCCTGCGCCGGCGACACGTCGCTACACTGACGAATAGTGCGGGACAATGCAGCAACTGGGGCACGATGGATGATCATCACAAATCGATGAGCCGTTTTGTCGAACGCACACTCTGGTGCGACACAAATGATGGCCGGACGCGCGTTAGTCAGTCGGCTCTACGTGAGCGGACGGAGCCGCTCGTCATCTTGGGCGAGGCGGGCATGGGGAAGACTTCCCTGTTGGATTGGATTGCCGAGGCGCCAGGGTATGCACGATGTACCGCTCGGCAACTCCTTGTCCGTCCTGATCCGCGCACCCTGCTTGGCGACGCCCAAGTGCTAGTGATTGACGCGTTGGATGAGCTAAGCATTCGAAAAGAAGGCGACGCGGTTGAGCTCGTGCTCGGCAAGCTTGGAGCAGTTGGCTATCCTCGCTTCGTCATGTCGTGCCGCGTTGCCGACTGGCGTAGCGCCACGGGGCGCGAAGCTATTCGCGAGCAGTATTCGCAAGAGCCGCTCGAACTGCATCTCGAACCCTTCGACGATGATGATGCGATCGACTTCCTGAGCACCAACTTAAGCAACGAGCGCGCGCGCTCTGTGGTCGCACATTTCAATGAGCGAGGTTTGAACGGCTTACTTGGGAATCCGCAGACGCTTGAACTGATCTGCCGCGTCGCGCGCGAGGGGGCGCTCCCGGAAACACGATATGAGCTGTTCGATCGTGCGACGGAGCTGCTGCGCCTCGAGCACAGCAACGCCAAAGCCGCTAGCGAGCTTGCAAAGCATCCCGGACTCGCGGCCGCGGGCGCCGCGTCGGCCGCCCTGATTTTGACAGGCAGTGAAGCAGTGGTCCGCTTTGCCGCCGCGAACGTTATCGAGGGCGAATTGGCGCTTGCTGACGTCAGCCTCCTGCCTGGTGGTCAGTTTATTGCCGATATGCTGCGCACCCGCTTATTCAAAGCCGATGGTGCAGACCGATTTACCTACTGGCATCGGCGCATTGGTGAGTTTCTGGGCGCTCGCTGGCTCGCCGAACAAGCCAACGATGCGCGGAAGCGACGACGGCTACTGTCACTGTTTCACTCATATGGCCTCGTGCCTGCTAGCCTGCGCGGGATCCACGCATGGCTGGCCCGCGATCCAGCGCTTGCAACCGCGGTAATCGCGGCCGACCCGATGGGTGTCATTGAATATGGCGATGCGGACGATCTGACGATCGACCAGGCGCGTACCCTACTGGTCGCGCTCGAACAGCTGGCAGCGGAGAATCCTTACTTTAGTGCGTGGCACCGATATTCGATGCGGGGAATCGCGCGCCGGGAACTGATGAGCGAGCTAAGGCGATTGATCACAGAGCCAGAGACCCCCTTTGCTCTACGCCTGTTGGTACTCGAAGCGATTAAGGGGACGCCGGTGGCGCTGGATCTTGCCGAGAATCTTCGCAGCATAGTGTTAGACGAGCAGGCGGACTTCGGCAACCGCAGTGCCGCGGGTGAAGCCCTTATCGAGTCTATGACCAGTGGAAACTGGTCGTCCATCATCGATCAACTGCAGGCGGAGGGCAGTCATCTGGCAATCCAGCTTGCCCTCGAGCTATTGGATGGCGCTGGCTATGAACTGTTTGACGATCGGGCAATCGCCGAGCTAGTAGCGAACTACTGTAAGCAGGACCAACACACGCTTGGTGTGCTCTGGCGAATTGAACGAGGTCTACCAGACTCAAGGCTCGCGGGCCTACTTGACTGTCTCGCGGCCATCGCAGCGACGCTGGGCCCAACCCATACCCGTCCCGGCAATCAAGCGTTGACGGATTTCGTGTTTTACCTCGTGGCACGTATCGTGGCCTCCGGCACAGTTCACGCAGAGCGCCTTTGGACATGGCTAGAACCGTTCGACGCGAGCGTCGGCTACCAAAATGAACAGCGTCTCAAGCTGGATAAGGTGATTCGTGAGGACACGACACTGCGCCGAGCGATTCAGCGGATCGTCCTCCTCGAGCGCACGGCGAACGACAGAATCGCGTGGCGTGCGTGGGAATTGCGACGACGGTCACCGAGCTTGGCGCCGACGGCAGACGACGTCGTTGCCTTGCTTGCGGTGCTGGATTCGACCGACTTCAGCGACGAACGCTGGCGCGACCTTGTGGAGCTCGTCGGCCATGACCGCGAAGCAGGCTCGGAGGTGCGTGTGGCCGCTGCGCGCTTCACCGCGCATCGCCCTGACCTGGTCGAATGGCTCGATCAGCTTTCAAAACCACGAATTCCTCAGTGGCAGATCGACGACGAGGAACGGAGGCGCGAGCGTCGTGAAATAATGGCCAAGCAACATGCCGAGCACCGCAAGCAATTTGCAGCAGTGATCGATCGGTTGAGGAGCGGTGATGTCAGTACCCTCGTGAGACCAGCTAAAGCGTATCTGAATTTTTTTTCTGATTTGCGGATAGACTTGCCTGCGCACGAGCGCATCCCGGATTGGCTTGGCCAAGATCTAGCGGAGGCAATCTATGAAGGCTTCGAAGCATTCCTTCGGCTCGAGCCCGCGAAGCCCACTGCGTCGGAGATCGCCGAGGGAATTTCGCACGGCTCGCACTGGGGAGCTGCATACGTCATCGTTGCCGCTTTGGCGGAGCGCTTTCGAATCGGTTCTGGTTTCGATGCAGTCTCCGACGATCGATTGATGGCTGGCTACTTCGAGCTGCGCCGGACCAAGATTGACGTACATGCCAGCATCCCGGGGCTGGAGGCCGCCATTGCAGCTGCACTGCAAGCTCGGGGTTTGTGGATGGATGCGATGCGCGTCTACCATGAACCCCAGCTTCAGGCGAAGTGCACGCAGGTCGATGGACTGTACTCGCTAATGCGGGAAGATTCTTACTCGCGCGAGGGTACGCAGCTTGCAGTCGAATGGCTTGATCGATTTCCGGATCTTCCCAGCGGACCAGAGCAGGAGTTAATCGACCGACTTGTTCGGTCCGGATGGCGCGAGGAGTTGAAGCGCGTCACTAGCATGCGGACAGGGTTGATGGATGAGGAGCGGCGACGCAACTGGGATGCGGTTGGCCTGATCGTGGACTTCGACAATACCGTGGCTCGGCTCGAGGCCGGACCGCTGGAACCGCAGCTCCTCTGGCACCTGCGGAATCGGGCGGGTGGCGGTTCCGACAATGAGATTCGCGAGGTGCTAACGATTAGGCAGTTCGAATGGATCGTCGCGGTCTTTCGTGCACTGTGGCCGTGCGTCGGTCATCCGCATAACGCCACGTCGGGTAATACCAATCCTTGGGACGCCACAGAATACTTGGCGCGCGTTATCCGACACCTCGGCAATGACCCAGGCGATGAGGCCGTCGCTGCTATCGGACGCCTCCGCGATGCACCGGCCGACGGCTACACCCCCACATTACGTGTCGTTGCTGCCGAGCAAGCGCGAATTCGAGTTGAACATTCCTATACGCCGCCGACGCTTGATGCAATTTGTGCGATTACCCTTGATGGCCGGCCGGCGACGGCCGCCGATCTGCAGGCCATCATCTTGGACGAACTTGAGGTCGTGCAAGCGAAAGTTAAGAGCGACGACGCCGAATCCTGGCGCGGCTTCTACGACGACCAAGGCGTTGCGCATGAGGAGGAACGATGCCGCGATCACCTGCTCGGGTTGCTACGTCAGGGCGCGGTGGGCATTACGCTCGAACCCGAGACGCACGTCGCCGGTGATAAGGAAGTCGATATTGCCTGCTCCGTAGGATCACTGCGAATGCCAATCGAGGTCAAGGGGCAGTGGCACGGGGAACTCTGGCGCGGCGCGGATGGACAACTCGACGCGCTCTACACCAAAGACTGGCGTGCCGATGGCCGAGGTATTTATCTCGTCCTCTGGTTCGGCGATCGACAACCGAAGAACAAGGCACTGGCGAGCCCGGGACGTGGCAAAGCGCGTCCCAATACGTCGAGTCAACTGCGTGAAATGCTCTCGTCTGGCACCCGAGCTGTTCAAGACGGGCGCGTTGTCGTTTTTGTGCTGGACCTTAGTCGAGACCCGACCGGAATTCGCTAAGAGTCTCCGGCGTCCTGGTCTACGTTGCTGAGCCAGGGCTTCGCGACGGCGCGCTCGGTGACAACTCTAATGCGCGACGCGCAACGTCATCAGTTCACTTCGGTTTTGCTGCTTACCACCGGTGCCGGACGGCGACGTGACATTTTTACTTCGTAAACGTTGACGACGTTTATTTGGTCTACGTCCTTTGCCCGCTGTGCCACGTCGGGTATTCTTCCGAATGGCTTTCATCACAAGATTGCCGCCGACGCCTCGGCAACCAGACGGGCGGGACGAATCCGATCGCGCACGGCATGTCGGGCATCGCTCCCTATTCGGAACACCGACCACACGATGACTACTGAAAATCCTACGCTTGCCACTGAGCAAGCCGACCCACCGGACTACTTCACACGCGTCAATTTGCACGTCAAGTTCGCAGCTGAGCGGGCTCGGCAGGCGAAGACCGGCATCGATGCCACCTTGGCCAAGGCCGAGGCGGCGCTAGAGCGCGCGCGCGGCCGCGAGGCCGAGCAACGAGCGGCGGAGCAACGGATGCAGCGTCTGCAGGGGATCGCGGCCGCCGCTGACCAGCTCAACCGAGAAGTCCAGGCGCAGGCACGCAATTACGCGGACAGCTTGTTGCGAGCGAACCCGCCGATTTCCTGGGATGAGGCCCAGACGTTCTGGCAGCTCGCCGAGCAAACAGCTCTGCAGGTCGCGACGCTCCACGAGAACGCGCTGGACAGATAAGGACCCGGCCGGCGCGCGCGGGCGCAGTATCAAGACCGTTCTCGAACCCGGCGCCGGCCGGGTTTTTTCATGGCCGGCGCCGGTGCACGGCCGGGCAGGCGCGTAAAAGTGCGACATCTGATAACTATGCTTATCAGGTGTGACACTTTTGCTCGTCAGATTCGCTGTTCTCGGCGACACTTTCGTCTGACCCTTGACCGGCGCGGCTGAACGGGGCGGGGCGGGCGATTGCGGCGAACCACCCCGGTCGCGACGGCGCCCGCGTACCATGCGGCCCGCTACGGTTTCCGTGGCGTCCCACACACCGCGACGGCCCGACCAACGACCACCAACGGAGTAAGCAGATGGGCGAAGCACGGCAACGCGGCACCTACGCACAACGCGTCGAGCAAGCTCGTGCTCGGGCACAAGCGCAGGGGCCGGGCCAAGTGACTACCGCGCGGCACCGGACTGCCGCGCTCGTCGGCGTCGCGGCCCCTGAGCTTTTCCAGACGCGCTTTCAGGACGGGCGTCTCGCGGATCCGTCGAGCGCCGTGGTGCCGCTGTATCGAAAGACCGGCGACGCGGGCGCGACGGAGGTGATCGGCACGGGCTTTTTCGTCGCGCCGAGCACCCTCGTGACGGCCCGGCACGTCGCCGAAAGCGCGCTCGCGTCCGATGCTCAGGGGAACCCCGGTCTCTGGGCCTTCCAATTCGGAACCAACGGCGACTACCTTGAACGTGCTGTGGTACACGCGGTGCTGCACCCGACCACCGACATTGCGCTGTGCGTGCTGACCCACATGACCGATGACCGGACCGGTGTGGCGCTGTTCAACCCGGCTCTGCGGTTGAGCGCGCGCGATCCGGTGATTGACGAATACGTCTACACGTACGCCTATCCGGATACCGTGTTCACTGAGGAGGGGGAGCGCGGCCGGCTCGATCTAAATCCGCATTTCTACGACGGACACATCGTCACGCACTATCCCGAAGGGCGCGATCGCGTCATGTTGCCGTTCCCGAGCTTCGAGACCTCCATCCACATTCACGGCGGGGCCAGCGGCGGACCGGTTTTCGACGCCGGCGGGGCGGTCGTCGGCATCAATGTGTCGAGCCTGCAGGAACCCGACACGGACTGTTCGTTCATCGCCAAGGTCCGCGATGCCTTTGAACTGCCGTTGCCGGTCGTATTCGTAGCGGGCCAGGTCGAGCAGCTGACGCTACGCGAGTTGGCGAGCCGCGGATTCGCGCAGCTGGACACCGGTTCGACGCCGGTACCCGTTGGCGGTGCGCAATGAGCGGCCAGACACCTGCCGCGTTCCGGTCGACCACGCCCGAGCAGCTACGGCGCCACGTGCGGGCAGCGGGCGACCGTCTGCCGGCGATGCTGCGCCAGCTGCTGCTCGACGCCGCGGCCGAGCTTGAGGGCAGCGAGCAGGCGTTCGCCGAGCTTGTCGACCAGAAGCAGGCGCTGCAGCGCGCGCTCGCGCAGTGCCACGCCAACCTGCGCGCGACGCCCGCGATGCAGGCGCGCCACGATGCGCCCTGATGGACTCCCTATGACGCCCTCGCCGATCGACTTCACCCAACCCGCTAACGTGAGGCACGAACTGCTCGATGCGGATCAAGCCGTTCGTGACGCATTCGCGCGGGAGCTCGACCCGGAACTCGACCGATTGTCGACGGACCTCGCTGCGGCCTTCAAAGCGTTCCCCGCCGTCCTCGAGGCCGCCGGCGAGACCACGCGAAACGGCTTGGTGGCAGCCTTTGCGTTCGGCGTGATCGACGACCTTGTGGTGGCGACCAAGCTGCTCCTGGCCGGCAAGGGACCGGCCGCGGGCAACACCATGCGGCAGGCGATCGAGGGCGTGGCGATGGCGGTGCTGTGCTCGACCGACACGCCGTTGATCCTCCACAAAGCAGGCAAAGCCCCGCCGCGCCTCGGATGCTATTGGCAGAAGCTCGACCAGGAGGACCCCTGCACGCAAGGGCACCACGCGCTCAAGCAACTGGACTGGAATGCCCAGGCGTTGCAGGTGAGTCCAGAGGCGGTCAAGGCGCTGCGTGCGGCGCAAAAGCAGTACCACCAGTTCAGCCATTGCGGTCCACTGACGATTGGCCTGCGCAACATGCTGACCGGCCCCGGAATGACATGGCTTGGCGGACAGTACGATCCCGCGAAGCTCGACTGGTATCGCGCCGAGATGCGCGAGCGGATCGCGCTCGCGCGTCAGTTGCCGATGGTTTTCGCGCATCTGCTTCGCACCATGACGCCGGCGAGTGTGATGCCCGCGCGCGTCGCATGACCGCACGTCCTCCACGATTGCCGGGTGGCGAATCGTACACATAATGGAAAACTCGAAATGGTGGCATCCGAAGTAGTGATCGCGGCGTCTCAAGTCGCCCCGACCGTCGCGCAAGCGCCGGTGAACTGGATCGGCGTGGTTGCGTCGAGCGCGGCGATCGGGGCGGTCGTTACTGGCGGCATCACGTTGTTGGGCCAATATCTAAGCCGCCGACACGAAGCGAAAAGGCTCGCCGAGCAACGCGCGCCCGCGCAGCTCGACGCGGCGTTGATGCTTGAGGCGTTCGCCAAACAGGCCGTCGGCTATGCTGATGCGCGCTCCGCACTGATCGCGGAATTGACGCGGGTCCATGACCCTGACCACGACGACGAGCCCGCGAGCGAGCCGGTCGAGTGGACACCGTTGACCTACGACGGGTCGCTCGCGAAGGAGTGGACGACTCTGCCGATCGAGATCTATTCGCAGTGTCGTGAACTACCGTTATCGCTCGCGGAGAGCGACAAATGGACTTATGACATTGCCGCGCAGGAATGGGTCGACGCCGCTGATGCGTATGCGCTGGACCGTCAACGTGCGATCCTTTACGGGCTGCTCGCTGGAGAACTGGCCTTTCGGATTCGGTCCGCCATCAAGGTGCCGCCCTCAGCACCGACCCTAGATTGCGTCGAGCGCCTGCATCGCGAGTTCGACGAGTTGAAGCGTGCTTACGTCAGATCGAAAGGGGCAGTCGAACTGATTCCCGACCTCCGGACGCGCTTGCAGCGCGAATGCCGGGACGTCCCTGACCTGATTCCGCCGGCGCCAACGACGGCGCGGACGGTCGATGGTGTCGCATGAGCGACAACGCCGGCGGCGAAGCCCGCAAACACCACTACGTGCCGCAGTGCTACTTGAAGGGGTTCACGCACGACCGGCGCAAGGACTCGCGGCTCTACGTCGTCAACGCCCGGCGACGGCGGGTTTTCTACACGACGCCGTCGAACGTTGCGGCCGAACGCGACTTCAATCGCATCGACGGCGATGAGCCGAACGCGATCGAGGCCATTTACGCCGACTTCGAATCGAAAGCCGGCCCGGCCCTGGTCCGCACCGAAGCCCGCCGCGCCGTCGGCAGCGACGCGGATCTTGACGTCCTGCTCGAGCTGATCGCGCTGTTCGCGGTTCGAAGCCCGCGGCAACGGGAGAACTTGCGTCAGTTTCACGAGCAGACCATGCGCGCGATGATGGAACAGATGGTGGCGACCCAAAAGCGTTGGGAGGATCAGCAGCGCGCGATCGAAGCGGGGCGCATGGAGCCGCCCGACATCAGCTACGAGGCAATGAAGGCGTTTGTCGACGCGGGGGAGTACCGCGTCGACGTGACGACGACTCGACATGTGGTGACGGAGCTCGAAATGCTACCGGTCGTCTACGACCAACTGCAGCGTCGAACCTGGGTGGTGTTGCGCGCCGCGGCGGATTCCGGCGGCTTCGTCACCAGTGACAATCCGGCGACGCTCTGCTGGAACAACGAGAACATGGCGGGCGGTTTTTATTCGCCCGGCTTCGGGTCGGCCGACACCTCGGTGGTCTGTCCGCTGTCGAAAACTCTCGCCCTTCGTGGCTGTTTCGACGGCCGCTCCGGCATCGTCGATCTGCCCGCCGATCTCGTTGCGGCCGTCAACACGCGCACGATCGCGCTATCGGATCGCCAGGTCTATGCCGAGCACGATCAGTTCGTGTTTGTTGCGCCCGATGGACGGGTGCTAAAGGGGCATGAATTGGTTTCTCTGCCGCCTGCGGAGTCGCCCGAGTCTGACCGTCATGAATAGCCAGGAGCCCACTATGGATCCCCGGATCGTCTCGCTGATCGCCGCGAACCAGCTCGGCGCGATCGCGCTCGACACCTCGGTGCTTGACGCGCAACAGCGCAACCTCGAAGGCGGCTTGCTGCGGCGCGTCGAGCAGTTCCATCGCAGCGACCGTGTCCGCCTGCTGATGCCGGACGTGGTGCAACGCGAACTGCTGGCGCATCTGGCGCGCGATGCGACTGAGGCGAGGAGCGGATTCGCCCGCGCGGTACGGATGGCCGACCGAGCGCAGGTGCTGTCCCGTGACGCGCTCGACCAGCTTCGGATCATCGAGCCACAGATGGCCGCGCCAGAGAGTGCGGCGGAGACGAGGCTGGCCGGATGGCTGGCGCGTACTGGCACGGAGGTACTCGACGTCGCGGCTCGGGTCGACATGCGCACCTTGTTCGACCGGTACTTTTCCGCGCAGGCGCCGTTTGCGGAGTCCGGCAAGAAGAAGCATGAGTTTCCCGATGCGGCCGCGCTGCTGGCGCTCGAACACTGGGCCGATGAGCACGAAACCGCGGTGCTGGTGGTGTCGACCGATCCGGATTGGCAACGTTTCTGCGCGGTGCACCCGCGGCTGGTCTGCACGAACAGTCTGAGCGGGGCGTTGGCGGCGTTTCAGGACGAGAACGCCCAGTTTGTTGCGCGACAACTCGCCGAAGCCTTGGTCGCCGGAACCGTCCCCGGCCTCATGGCTACCTTGATCGCGGACGGCCATACCTTCGCAAACGGGATTGACGTGCGTCTTGATGCGCGCTCGGCGTTTGATTTCAAGTGGGCCCACCTCGTGCTCGTTGACGGCATCCGCTGGCCGGCAACGAATGGCCTACTGGAAGAGTTCGAAGCGGTTGATCACGGGAATGGCAAAGTGGTAGTGCGGCTCAAGGGCACGCTGCTGACGAGGATCATGATGGTGTTCACGTTCATGGCGGGTACGGGAGCCGGCGATTTAGTCTTCCCGGTCGGCAACAAAACGCTGGAACTCGACGAAGCGATACCGTTCGCTGTTCTGGTCACGCTCGACGCGGGCGTGACCAATCGTGTTGATTTCCACGACATTGAATTCTTGCCGACCACCCATTCGATTGTCCTTGGCGAGATCGAACCGGACCGGGATGAGCCGCGGGATGTGAGGGGGTGGGACGATTCGTTTTCTTGACGTCGTCGCGGGTAGCGTCGTGAGGTGGCCGCCGTGCTGATTCGCCTGACCGCCGCGCACTTCGCGTTGTATCGCGCCTATTTGGAAGGGCTCGACGAGGCGACGCTACATGCGCACTACGGCGTGCCGGGCACCGATGTGCGCGTCGCCCGGCGCACCCTGGCGACGCTGCGCGACACGCTCACGATCGCGGCGCGACGTCGACGCCGCGCACCTGTTGCGCCTGAACCCGGCAGTCTGCCGCGCGACGCGCACGCCGGCGCCGCGGTCGGGCGGGAAGTGCCGACGCTCGAGATGTTTCGTGACGCGGTAGATCCGGACGCGGTCTACAACGAGCGCGAGCTCGTCGCGATGTACGTCGAAACCTTTCCGCCGGCGTCGTCGATCGCGCTCGATCGTAAGGTCGCGCGCAATCGCCGCTTGCGGGAGCGGCAGGACGCAGCGCTCGCGCGCATGGAGGCGAGTCTCGTCGAGGCGCTGCAGCTGGAGCACACGCTCGAGGGCTGGTTCGACGCTCGGCTGGTGGAGCGCCTGGCGGCCGCCGGCGTCGCTACCTTCGCGCAGCTGCTCGCGCTGACGACTGCGCGGCGCCAGCGCTGATACAACGCGGTGCCGCGCCTGGGCAACATTGGCGGGCAGCGCGTCGCCGACTTCATCGCGGAGCACCCGGACACCCACAGGTGCCTGTCGCCGCTCGAGGCGCTGCGTGTGCCGGCCGCACTCGACGGCTCGGCCGGCCTGAACCGCGCACCGGTGCCCGCGCACTAGGGCGAATTGAACACCGACCTGCAGGCAGTCCACGCGTGGATCGCGACCCGTGGTGCGTACAGGAAGCGGATGCCGACGTTCGATACAACAAATCTGACTGGGTTTGAAGTCACCCTCACGGTGAGCGACGCAGTTGTGATTCTGATCGTGCGCATGCGCAAAGTTGGGACCTGTACGCGTCCGCCCGCGGTGCCTGAACGCGATCCACTCCAAAGAGCACTGTGCTGTGTGTCTGGCTACCAATTTTTGACGATCGGGCGAGCCGACGACTGTAATGCGTGGGCGCGAATTGGTGCTAAATTCGTCCGACATAACAAACCGAGGGCTGGCTATGACCTACGCGTTTATTCGCGAAGGCGATACGACGTCGCATGGTGGACGTGTACTCGCCTGTACATCCACGAACATGATGTTCGGCAAACCCGTCGCGCTACTCGGCGACATGGTGGCGTGTCCGAAATGCGGCGGCGTCTATCCGATCGTCGACGTGAAGGTGAGCAGCATGACGTTCGGCGGCCGGCCGGTGGCGACTGAAGGCGACAAAACGGCCTGCGGGGCGTCGCTGATAGCCTCCCAAGGTTCCGCACACGTTGAGCAGGTGTCGGGCGCCGCCGGCGGCATCGGTGGCGGGAAGAGCGTCGTACCACAGCAGGATCCGAACTCCACCGACCGCTACCGCGGGCGATTTCAAGTCCTGAACAGCGAAACAGGGAGCCCAGTCCCGAACCACCCGTACTCATTCCGGACGCCGGGCGGCTCCACGATCACCGGACAGACCGACTCGCAAGGCTTCACGCAGTGGCACGAGTCGGCCGAGCCGGGGTCGATCACGTTTCACGGTGACGGGAGTGCCCAAACGTGAGCGGGTGGTCGATCGGAGGAACGGCACCGGGTGACGGCGAGACGAGTCGGGTGTACCTGAATTCGAAGCTGCGGCCGAAGGACCACGCGAAGCTGTGCAGCCTCATGTGCAGATGCAAGAACAGTCCGGGGAAATCGGTAGACGGCAAGGACCTGCGACAGATCTGCGTGGCCACCGAGTTGAAGAAGGAAGATACCAATTTCACGACCAGCATCTACAAGGCGGAAGTGAAATACCTGATGACGGTTCGGCCACCCACGCCCATTATGAGTCCTCGCACGCCGAACAAGACATATGGCTGGTTGCCGCAGTGGATCAAGGGCAACTGGGAGGGAGAGTACAAGCGTGGCGCCGGCAACGTGCGGATTCCCGACGTGGTGATCGTTAAGAACCCCGCGAAGGAGCCAACGCAAGATAACCTCGATGCCGTGGTCGAAATGAAGTTCAAAGGGGACACATATTCGACGCGGCACCAAATGCAGGACGAGGCCATCGCAGGCCCCCACGCGTCCGCTGTCCTGTTAACACCGGAGGATTGTGGGTGTCCGGACAACGAGGGGAAGAAACAGGGCAATCCCGCGGAAGTTCCCGTGTTCGGACCCGCCCCGCGCGACGTGACCGATGGCGCGTCAAAGGCTGCGCCCTGGAACCCGTTCGACGAGCTTGAAGGCGCGACGACACGTTCGCGCAGTGTCTTCGGCCCGCGGCCGCCGGATGGTGCGGCGCCCTCGGCATCGCCGCAACTGATTCCGCTATTCTGACGACTATGAACGAACAAGCACTCATCGAGTGGGCGAAGAATGCCCAGACGGACGCCCTGTTGAAAGGGGGGATGCTCCTGCCCAAGCAACGGCACGACTACATCGGTGCCGCTATGGTCGTACGGGCTGCACTGTTCTTTCCAAACGCGTATCAGGAAAGCGTGCAGAGCGAGATTGCGACGTGCTTCGCGGAGTATGCGGCCTATGCCGGTCCGCGCCTTCGCTGGTTGACGCAGGACGGTCGCAAACCCGTGCAGCTGAAAGACGGCCAGGTCGACCCGCAGGTGTTCCGGGCGCGGGGCGACGCAGGCGTGACAGCCTATCTCTCATCTGGCGAGAAAGCCGAGGATGCCGGGTTGTGGGAGTTCCGCGTGTTCGGGATCCTCGACTATGAAGAATCGATGCCGGAAGGTGGCGCCAGCGCACTGACCTTCTCGGTGCCCGTGCCATTTCTGGTAGCCCATCCTCGTGCGTTCCAGCAGCTGTTCGTCGACTTTGCGAAACGGTTGAACGCCTACAACGGCTATGCCGGATTCGCGGTGAATCTGAGCCTGACGGAAGCTGAGGCCAACACACCCACGGAATACTGGTTGGCCCGGCGCTATCTAGCGCTCGACGTCGGCAATCCACTGCTCAACGCGACGCACCTGCGATCGAAACTGAAAACGGTGTCTTGGCTCACGTGCCTGGACAAGTCGCTGTTGGAGCAGGTGGGCGGTATCGCCGCGCTACGAAGCGAACTGCCGCCGGACTGGTTCGCGCTGTACGACATGAACGGTGGGGTCGTGATTCAGGCCGGCCCCGAACCCGAGCCCGGCGGCGCAGCCGATGAGGCAGGGAAGGGGCCGCCGGTCGCGCCTGCGAACTACGTCGTGCTGAACAATGCATTGAAGGCTGTTCGAGCGACGACGGTGTGGCGCCTGCAGCGCGGCTTGATGGGAGCCGCCGCGCCCTACTTCGATACGACTGCCGAGAGCAATGATTGGCTGCGCCGATTCGACATCGACGAAAACGATGTATTCGCCTACAAGGCGAAGCTGCTGATGATGCCGAAGCTGACTGCTGAGACAACGCTTCCTGATCAACACCATTAAATCGAACTATGACGAAGCGATATCCGGAACTGAAGGCCCAACTTGAGGCCCTCGACAGACAGATCGCGCAAGCGCGCGAATCGGCGCGCAACGATGCGATCGCGGCAATTCGCGCCCTGATGGATGAGTTCGGAATCCATGAGAGCGAACTTGCAAGCAAGCGAGGCGGGCGCAGAACGGGCGCGTCGGCGCCGAAGTACCGAGATCCTGAGACAGGACAGACTTGGAGCGGGAGAGGTAAGGCCCCGGCGTGGATTGCCGGGCAAGATCGCGCTCGGTTCGCCAATGTCGGCAACTATATCGACGCAGGCGCGCAAGCCGGATGACGTCGAAAATCCGTGGATCAACAAAACTCTCGGGCGCTCGTCGGCAGGGCGCCGAGTAGCTCGGTCCGGTCTACGAGCTTGCGCGCAATCAGGTGTCGCACTTTGCCGTCGGTCTGCCACACTCCATAGACCGCGAGCAACGAGGCGCCTAGGGCTTCCTTCCGATACGTCTCGAGCAGTGCCGGCCACAGGATCACGTTGACCTGGCCTGTTTCATCCTCGAGCGTCATAAACAGCACACCATTGGCCGTCCCCGGCCGCTGCCGGACCGTGACCAGTCCGCACGCGCGCGCGAGCTGTCCATTGCGCAGCGCTGCGAGCTGCTCGGCGGACTGCAGGCGATCGAGCGCGAGGCGATCGCGCAGCAGCGCCAGCGGATGCCGGCCGAGCGTGAAGCCCATCGCGCGATAGTCCGTCACGATCTCCTTGCCTTCGGATGCTTGCGGTAGCGCCGGCACCGCGTCGTCTCGCTCGGTGCCGCGCAGCAGATCCCGATCAGGGACGGCGGCGGCCGCCAGCCAGAGTGCCGCGCGTCGATTCCCGCCGGCGAGCGCGCGCAGTGCGTTGGCGCGCGCGAGCACCTGCAGGTCATGTCGATCAAGTTGCGCCCGGCGTGCGAGATCCGCGACGTCGACGATGTCGCGACTTGTCTGAACGGTTACGACCAGACTGCGTATCCCGAGACGAGCGACTGGAGTTTTACGCGATTCTATCTGCCGCAGGCTTTCGACGCCGGGCATCGCTTGCTCGACGACGCGGGTGAACTCTGGCGGGCGTTTGAGGCGGCCCACCACAAGGCCAGTCTGCCGGGCCGTCTTGAGATTCCGATGGAGTCGTTCGCACGTGCAGTCGAAATCGTTTTGAAGGATAGCGAATTAATGGATGCACCGGGTTACTGTCCCAAGCCGACCTTGTGGACGCACGCGGCGCGTCAATGTGGTTACATTCAATCTCGCCATGCGACCGGCCACGTTCTCGCCACCGCGTAGCCGAGCGCTGCTTCAGCCGCCGCGCCTGCCGATTCTGACGCTCGACGAGCAAAAGCTTACACCGTCGATGGGTTACGTATTCAACAAGCGCTGGCTGGATCCCTGCGAATCGCTCGTGTCGATTTTGTGGAAGTTCGAGAAGGTAAATGCATTGCCTGGGAATGTTGTGGCACGGGTAATGGGTCCCGACATCGATCCGTACGAGGGCGTAATACCGCAACTGGGGGGCGTAAGCGTTGCGCGACTACACAGCGTCCTCGGCGTTCCTTATACGTCGCTCGAGATCGGGCTGCTGCACCCGAGTCAGCGGCGCCAGTACAGCTCACTTTTTCGTCACTGTCGCAGTTGCATTGCGCGCGGCTACCATAGCGTGGTGCACCAGATGCTGAAATTCAACACCTGTCCGGCGCATTATCGGCAGTTGGAAACCGCGTGCCGCCGCTGCGGTTATGAGGCCCCCTACGTCGTGAATGTCTGCCTGCTCGAGTCGCCGTATCGATGCGCGTTCTGTGGTGGCAGTTACGGAGGCGGTGGTTGGTCGCCAGACAGGGCTCGGCCGATGAAGTCCGAGTACCGCAAGGCGTTGACGCGACGCTATTACGAACGTCACCTGGGATAGGGCGCAGCTCCGAAAGTTGCACGCGCGATCAACGATCATCTGTTCAAACCCGAGGGTTGTAAATCGCGTGGCGGCGACTGCTGGCGCTGCGGGAATTGACACCGGTCTTCGCGACACCACGCGCGGTGACGAATTTATTTCGCGGAACGCAAGCCTATGATTTATTGGAAATTTTCCGATCCCGCGTCGGTGTCAACCTCTGAAGTGACATTTTTATTTCGCAAACGTTGACAACTTTGCTTCGATCTACGGGTGGCGACGGACAGGGCTGCGAGCCTATTGCAGTTGCACCTGAACACCACTCGACCTTCGTGGCTCGCTTCCGGTGACAACATTGGTGCGCTGCGCGCGGACTTCATGAATTCACGAGCATTTCGCATTTCCGGGCTGACAATGACTGGCGAAGTGATACTTTTACTTGTCAAACGGCGATAACTATATTTTCCTTCACGCCAAGGTGATCAGGTGGGTGTCAAGCACCACGAATTCTGGTGTTCCCTGCAAGATCGCCGCAAAATTATTATGATCCTGCATTTTTTGGCGACGGAGACTTGATGCGACAGGTCGGCTTGATTCTTGAAGACGGGTTCCAACTGATGGGGCTGGCTGCGCTGGCGGCCTTTGAGCTCGCTAATGCTGAACTTGGCGACGATGGCTACCGGCTGACTTTACTGTCCGAACATGGCGGCACGGTCCACTCCTCGATGAACGCTGGCATTGAAACCGTGCCGGTGGACATCGTGCCCGATACGCTTATGGTGGCTGGCGAACTGGTTCCCAAGCGCGTCTCGGCTGGACTGTGCGCCTATGTTGCCCGCGCCGGTAGCGAAGCCAGACGGGTGGCAGGGGTTTGCACAGGTGCCTTTGTGCTGGCACAGGCGGGTCTTTTGGATGGGCGCACGGCAACGACCCATTGGGCACATGCGCGCGATCTGCAGTTGCGTTTTCCGAAGGTGCGGGTGGATGACGACCGTATCTTCATCCGTGACGGCAATATCTGGACCTCGGCGGGCATGTCCTCGGCGATCGACCTGACGTTGGCTTTGCTTGAAGATGATCACGGCTCAACTCTGTCCCGGTCCATCGCCCGCAAACTGGTCGTCTATCATCGCCGCCCGGGCGGGCAGTCTCAGTTCTCGGCGATGTTGGAGCTGGAACCGCGCTCCGACCGAATTAAGCGCGCCCTGACCTATGCGCGAGAAAACCTGCGCAATTCGCTGTCGATCGAGGAGCTGGCCGAAGCAGCCAGCTTGTCGCCGCGCCAGTTCAGTCGCGTGTTTCGCGAAGAGACGGGGCAGTCTCCAGCCAAAGCGGTCGAGCGGCTGCGCCTGGAGGCCGCGCGTGTGATGCTGGAGGATGGGCGCCATCCGCTGGACATCGTTGCACGCGACACCGGCTTTGTTGACCGCGACCGGATGCGGCGCGCCTTCCTGCGCAACTATGGGCAAGCGCCCACAAGCCTGAAGCGCGACCCGAAGCCAATGGAAGACGGCACAGTCCCGTGACCTGATTAGACGCCTTTACGTCATTCAAGCTTTCCTGTCTCGAGATAACCTGCCGGCATCACAACGGGATGGGGGAATGACATGGGCGACACCTCGCGTATCGGCTGGCTGAACACGCGCCATGGCAAACTCGCCACCATGCAGGACGGACCGGACGGTGGCATACCTCTAGTTTTGCTTCAGCGTTTCCGTGGCACCATGGACGACTGGGATCCGGCGTTCATCAAGGTCTTGTCGGCCGACAGGCGGGTGATTCGGTTCGACAGTGTCGGCATCGGTCGATCCGAAGGTCGAGTGCCGGAAACGATTGCCGAAATGGCGGTAGTCGCTGTCGAGGTCGTGGAAGAACTGGGGCTAGGGCAGGTCGACGTCCTCGGTTGGTCTCTCGGCGGCGTTGTCGCTCAACAGCTTGCGCTGGACGCTCCACATCTCATCCGTCGCCTGATCGTCGCGGGGTCCAGTCCGGGTGGCATCACGGACGGCCCTCAGCCTCACCCCCGTGTGCCGCAAGTTATGTCGCACAGCGTCAACGACGCTGCCGATTTCCTGTTCCTGTTCTACCCCGAATCCGAAACAAGTGTCGCTGCGGGCAAAGCTTCGCTGGATCGCATTGCCGAGCAGTCGCATGTGGGGCCAGCGGTCACGGCTGAGGCTTTCATGGCGCAGATCAAGGCCATCTCGACTTGGCCGGGCGTCTTGCACCGCGCAAAAGAATTGCGCATGCCGGTCCTGGTCGCCAACGGCGCGCATGACGTCATGTTGCCGGCCTATCGGTCCTATGTCCTGTCGCAGCAAGCGCCAGATGCCAAGCTGATTCTCTACCCGGACGCGGGTCATGCTTTCCTGTTCCAGGAAATCGACGACTTCGTGGCGCAGATAGATCTGTTTCTGGAGTAATGGTCCTTCTGCCGCTGCCTGGGGAGAGCGCAGGATTCTCATGGGAACCAGCCGACGACCGGGTATTCGTTCCCGTCACGAGGCTTGCATGACTGTTATCGCCGTTTATATGTCATTTGAGGTGCAACCCAACTCCCGCATAGTTCATACATCGAAAGCGCCATGGTGGCGCAAGGGAAATGAAGAATCATGCAGATGAGGGGCAATACCATTTTCATCACGGGCGGCACTTCCGGCATTGGTCGCGCGCTGGCCGAGCAGTTTCACGCACTAGGCAACAAGGTCATCATCGCCGGGCGCCGCAAGGCTCTGCTCGATGAGGTCACGACAGCCAATCCGGGCATGGAAGGTGTGGCGCTGGACATTTCGGATGCGGCCGACATCGACCGCGTCGCAGCGCAGTTGATTCGCGACTATCCGTCGCTGAACGTGTTGATCAACAATGCCGGGATCATGCCGTTTGATGATCCTTCCGGCCGGATCGATGATTCCGTCTCCCGCCAAATCCTCGACACGAATCTGCTGGGTCCGATTCGTCTGACCTCGGCGTTGATCGAGCACCTCAAGGCGCAGCCTCGCGCGACGATCATCCACAACACCTCGGTGTTGGCCTATGTGCCGATCGCGACCAACGCGGTATATTCAGCCTCGAAGGCGGCGCTGCATTCGTATGCATTGTCGCAACGCTTCATGCTCAAGGGCACGAGCGTGTCCGTGCAGGAAATCGCGCCTCCGTGGGTCGACACCGACCTCATCAAGAAGAGTGGCGACCCGCGCGCCATGCCGCTCGATGCATTCATCGCAGAAACGATGAAGGGCCTGGCGACCGAAGAGCCCGAAGTCTTTGTCGAGGCGATTCGCGCGCTGCGCGACAATCCCGGCCTGGGCGAACACGTGCTGATCGATGGCTTCAATGCCGAGATCGCCGCGAACCCTATCCCGGTCTGACGCATCCGGCCATACCATTGGATCCGCACGGGTGCGGACCCACATCAACGAGACTCGCGTCATGAACGTGTCGCTCGCCGTGAACTCCCGAGCCGCGCTCATGCCGGCCGGGTTCCTTGCCCTCGGAACGTTCGCCATCGGCACAGAGGGCTTTATGATTGCGCCGCTGCTGCCGGTCATGGCCAAGGA
Source organism: Burkholderia ambifaria (assembly GCF_001443045.1). Lineage (GTDB taxonomy): Bacteria > Pseudomonadota > Gammaproteobacteria > Burkholderiales > Burkholderiaceae > Burkholderia > Burkholderia ambifaria_A. Next base: position 21,301 of record NZ_LKPJ01000046.1, read on the forward strand.
CTTCGGTTTGCCGGTCCCGACCGTTGCGGTGCTCGTCATCGTCTTCACCCTTGTGTTGGCGCTGTCATCACCGATCTCCACGGTTGCCACCGGCCGAATGGCGCGCAAGTGGGTCTTGCTCACAGCCATGTCGCTGTTCGCCATCGGCAACGTGACGGCGGCGGTATCCGCATCGTTCGCCTTGCTGATCGCAGCACGGGTATTGATGGCTATCGCTGCAGGCCTGTACGTACCAGCGGCCAATGGGCTCGCAGGTGTCATCGTGCCGCCGAGCATGCGAGGCCGCGCACTCGCCATCGTCAGCGCGGGCCAGACATTGGCCATCGCGCTCGGACTGCCGCTAGGCGGGATGATCGGTCACGCTTTCGGTTGGCGTGCGACCTTTCTGCTGGTCGGCGTAATGAGCGTCATCGCCATTGCGGGCATCTTCGCGGGTATTGCCCGCGACGCCGGAGAAGGAGTTGCCGTGGCGAGCCTGCGCGACCGTGTGTCCGTGATCCGCCAGGCTCCGATTCAGCACTTGCTTGGAGTTAGCCTGTTCTGGTCGATCGGCGCCTTTGCTGCCTATCCGTACATCGCGGAATACCTGGATGCCGTCCTTGCTTTCGGCCCGAATGCAATCACGGCGACGGTTTCTCTATGGGGGCTTTCTGCGGCAGCAGGGGTAATGACTGGAGGTGTGTTCAATGACCGATTCGGAGCCAATCGGGTGGTGCACGGATCGCTGATGCTGCTGGGCCTGTCGTTCCTGGCGCTGGCTATCGCCTCGCGTCTGCCGCCGCAGGTTGCCCTGGTTCCGGTGCTTGTTGCAGTCGCTGTCTGGGGCTTTACTGTCTGGTCGTACTTCCCGGCCCAGATGTCGCGGCTCATCGCGGCCGGCGCGCCGGCGCAAGCGCCGGTTGCCCTCGCGCTCAATACGTCCACCATGTACTTCGGTTTTTCTGTCGGCAGTACCTTGGGCGCCGCAGTGTTGAGCTCAGGCGCTGTCTGGGGCATCGGAGCCGTGGCGGCGCTGGCCGAACTGATCGCCTTGGCTCTCAACGCGGTCCTTAGCAGAAACGCCCGTGCCTGAAACTGGACGATGCTTGTACGGTGCCCTTGGTGCCTGACCGATTCAATCAACAAGACTTCTATCAAATTTCGATGGCGAATGGCTCGCCCGCGAAGACAACCTCAAATGGAGCTGACCAAATGACTGCCCGGATCAATACGCCTGCCGCTGCTGCGGCCACTGACGCGACCGCCGAGGTTTTTGCCACCATCCGCAAGGCGGTGGGCATGGTTCCGAACGCTTATGCGGCCATCGGTGCTCTGAACACGCCTGCGCTGCAGGCGATTCTTTCCGCCGACGCGGTGCTCTCGAAGGGCTCGCTGTCCGCACAGGATTGCGAAACGATCAAACTCGTGGTCAGCGCCATTTCCGGTTGTGACTACTGCGTGGCAGCACATAGCCTGGCCAGCAAGGCATCCGGTATCGCGGTCGATGCCGTGCGCGCGATTAGGGCCCTGGAGCCCACTGGTGACGCACGTCGCGATGCGCTGATTCGGTTCATTCGGGTTCTTCAGGAAAGCCGCGGAACAATTGCGTCAGAGGAATTGGAGGCTTTCCGGTCAGCAGGATACTCGGACGAGTCCGTCGTTGATGTTGCTCTGGCCATCGCGCTCATCACGTTCACGAACGTATTCAATCGAGTGAATGACACGGTCGTGGATTTCCCCGCGTTGAAGTAGGGCATCCGCAACTAGGCAGGAACTCGATGCTCCGCAGGAGTGTCATTCGTCGTCGATCGGACTGTCGACAGTGTGCCGGGCGCGGCCACGCAATCGACGTTCCGGTGCCTGCGGCATGTGCGGCTGATGTTTGAGCTGCTGGACAGTGCAGTTGGCGAGCACATGCCGAAGCCGAATCGCTGACGATCGAATCGAATGATGATATCGACAGTTTCTTTCGTTTGATGTCTAAGGCGGCGCCCTTGAACTATCAGGTGATGCTAATGATTGGCATCGCGATGCAGGTTCAGGTGGCGCCGACTTTTCCGATCAGTGGGTGGGTCCACCTTGACGCTCGGCGTTCGCGGTCATTTGTCGGTCGAAGACCGATGTCCGCGACGGAAATCGTGATAGGCAATGTCGTCATATCTCCGCGCGACACAAGCGTGGCACCGGGCTATTGCGTGTCGTTCGTCGAGGGCGGTTTGACGTCGCCAGATTGGCGACTCGATTGGCCGTGGTGAGGACAGGATCAACGCCGCTCATGGAGGTTGATCGGCCGAGGACGCGAGATCAATTACTCGTCCCGCGCGTGCCAGTTGGTCAGGCAGCTTCGCTTAGTTCCTCGGGCTGATCTTCGATCGAATTGCGAACGGATCTTCTCACCGCCTGAGGAGTCAGGCCGTAACTGCGAACGAACGCTTCGCGGAGGTGATTGCGGTCGCGAAATCCCGTTTCGCGTGCAATGGTATCGAGCGTATGCCGGCCACGCTCGATCAGGACCCTTGCCGCTTCGAGTCGCAGCCGCTTGATCGCGTTGGCAGGAGACTCGCCAGTCTCCGCGAGGAAGATGCGCGCGAATTGCCGAGTGCTGATATGTGCGGCTCGTGCGAGATCGCTGACGCGCAAGGGCCCTGCCAGATTGGCGCGAGCGTATTCAAGCGCGAGTTGTATCCGGTCGGACTTGGGAGCTAGTGCCAGCAACTCGGATTGTTGCGATTGCCGGCCCGAACGTCGTTGATTCATCACGAGTGCACGCGCAACCGAGTTCGCAAACTCGGGGCCGATATCTTCTTCCACCATACCGAGCGCGAGATCCATGGCTGCAGTCAGCCCGGCGGACGTCCAAATCGGGCCATCGGTAATAAAGATCCAGTCGCGCACGACTTGGGCAAGCGGCAAGCGCCGTTGCAGTTCGTCTGCATAGGCCCAGTGGGTTGTGGCACGTCTTCCATTGAGCAGGCCCGCCTCGCCGAGGATGAACGCACCTGTACAGAGCCCGGCCACGCGCCGGGCACTGCTGCCAATCTCTTTGACGAATTGAAGTTCGGCGGCCGATGAGGTCCGGGTGCCCGGATTAATCACACCTCCGATCATCCATGTATCGGCTGCAGCGGCCGTGTTTGCGGGTTCAGTCAGAACCGAAAGACCGAGCGACGAACGAACCGGCCCGCCGGCGACGGAAACATTCGTTAGATGGTAAATCTGCTCTTTTGCTACGACGTTCGCAATCTCGAACACAGCCTGAGTCCCGATTGCCATCACCTGGAAACCTTCCGTCAGGAGAAAACCAATTCGATGCATTCTGCCCACCAAGTCTCTCATCAAAATGATGAATTATAGGGGGTGCAGTGAAGTAATGCAGAGGTCCGAAATTATTTTTATAAGGTTACGATCATTTGTGCATGAACCAGAATTTTATTGCGGGAATTGACCACGGAACGTTGTGCGCCGACATCTCGCCGTCACATCCCAACATATGGAAAGGCCGTGCTTCGGTAGATGGATACGTTCTGATGGTGCCGAACCAAAATAGGGCTATTTGTAGACTCAATGTGACGCGTAGGACAGGGTCGATGTTTGTCTCAAATCATACTCATAAATGTCCTTTGAGAATTGGTAAGCAGCGTTGATCATAGGAGCCGCGGCAATGCAGCATCAGTCAGGTTGAGCATGAAGAAGGTTACGTGCGACGGTGCACCATGAACCGCGTGACAACAGTTCGTACTCTTTCATAAGTTATCGATTTTTTGTCAGAAAGATGAGCAGGCACGCAAGCAACACGCGAGATTCAAGGGTGCGATATCGCGCCGGGAACCGAGTGGGCTGCAACGCCGGACTGATCAACAGAGATATCGGTACGATGCGAGACGAAGAAATCGCCATTGCGAGTGCGGCCGATGCCGAACTGAAGCGTGATTGCTCACGCCTGCGCGACGATGCGCCTATTGGGGCATTGTCTGGTCTGAAGGCCGTGGTCAGCTTGCCGCTGAGTGTTTTGCAGGGTCCCGCGCGGAGTCTTCGTGATCTGGATTTCTCTATCACCCTGCCCGGGTCAAGCTACACGGTGCTCTGCTGTTGGTCGCAAAAGAACGAGGTTCAACAGAAGCTTTTTCAAAGCACCGAGCCGATTGATCCGGCGGTCGACAGCACGGGGATGAAGGTCCGTAGTGAAGGCGTGCAGAGAGTTCGTACGCATGGTCGAGAATGGGGGGCAAGTGGCTACCTCATCGTTCGCTTGCCGAGGCAGTCACGTATCGGTATCAAGCACCTACTGGTCCCTGAATGCGGTCTCGGCGCGTCGACGTGCAGGCGTATGAACTGCCGATTAGGATCAATCAATCGCACGACTGAGATCGCAGGCTCACAGTCTGTCTTCGTTGAAAATCGTGAAAAAATATCACATCGTCCGTGTGTTGGATTTGCTGGAGAAGTATATTGTCTCATTTTTTTATAGATAGAAATATTTAATCTAACATATCTGATTTGTCGTATTTAGATGCGTATTGATTATATCGAATGTCGTACTTCTCCGTGGCCTATTTTTTGGGATTTATCTGTTTATCTAGGCGATAAAACTATATATGACATGGATTGGATGCGATATCGGTTTTTGAATTGATGTGGGGTTCAGAACGATTCTGTCTATGAACTATTTAAACTTTGGGGTGAAGAAATGAATAAAGTCGCTCAAAGCATTATCGATGCGCATGGCGGGATCGAGCAATGGCGGACATTTCGGGAGGTCCGTGCCGATCTGATTCAGGGCGGCGCGCTGTGGGGATTGAAAGGGCAGAGCGGCGTGCTGGATCGCACGCGTGTCTCGGTTGCAACGGATCGCCAGTGGGCATCGCATGGACCGTTCGCGACGGTGGCCGCGCGAAGCGAGTTCACTGGTGATCGCATTGCGCTCCTCGACGGCTCGGGGCGCGTCATTGAAGCCCAGGCGCAGCCGCGCGAATTGTTCGCTGGCCACACGCTGGAGACGCCGTGGAATGCGTTGCAGTTGGCCTTTTTTGCTGGATGTGCGATGTGGACGTATCTGAATTCTCCGTTCCTGCTTGCTTTCGATGGTGTCGAATGTGAAGACGTCGGACCGTGGTCGGAGCAAGGTGAACGGTGGCGGAAGATCCGTGTAGTGTACCCCGCGACGCTCGAAGTATTCAGCAAGGTGCAGGCAATGTATGTCGGGCCCGACAACTTGATTCGCCGTATGGATTATGACGTAGAGATTGCCGGAAACACGCCTGGCGCGCACTACGTGAGCGACTATGTGACCGTCTCGGGCATCCGAGTTCCTACGCGTCGTCGTATTTATCCGCGGATGCCTGACGGTACTTCGATATCCGAACCACTAGTCGTATCAATTGATCTGGGGAACATCGAACTCCTTTGAGTCAGTAGGGAGCGATATGGCTCGTCCGGCGGGGGCGTGTTGTCCCGTACGGAAACATTTGTGCGTCGACGTGTCACGGGCGATTGAAGCCAGGAAGGAAACTCGTGTCGATAGGCCAGCCGGCTCGACTGGACGCCATGCTGTCGAAGCCGATTTGCTCTCGCCGAATTGGGAGTTCAAATCCGCGAGATCGATGTTCCGCATCTGATCGATGCCAGCAGGTTCGGGACGACCGTGAGAAAGAATGCAAGTCAGGTCACCGAGAACGTCGGGCCTGCGCGCAAGATGGTCGCGAGCGACAAAGCCATCTGGAAGATCGTTACGGAAGGTGTTCCGCTTTTTTTACTTTGCGGATTTGCAGTGAGGAGTTCCGGGATCAGTGAACGCTCGGATATACGTTGATTTACTGAAGATTGCGTATTTGCAACACGAGGAGAATCCAGATGTCGAATGTGGGAAAGTGCCCGTTTAACCATGGAAAGCGTAACGGGACGACGAACCGCGACTGGTGGCCGAACCAGTTGAACCTCAAGATTTTGCACCAGCATTCGAGCGAGGCGGATCCGATGGATCCGGGCTTTGATTATGCTGAAGCATTCAATAGTCTGGATCTGGCGGCGGTCAAGGCCGACCTGCTCGCGCTGATGACGGCATCGCAGGACTGGTGGCCGGCGGACTTCGGTCACTACGGGCCGTTTTTCGTGCGCATGGCGTGGCATAGTGCCGGCACATACCGGACGGGGGACGGCCGCGGTGGTGCAGGGCGAGGTCAACAGAGATTCGCACCACTGAATAGTTGGCCGGACAACGTCGGGCTGGACAAGGCCCGGCGATTGATCTGGCCGGTCAAGCAGAAATATGGACGCAAGATTTCGTGGGCGGACCTGATCGTACTGACTGGCAACGTGGCGCTGGAATCGATGGGCTTCAAGACGTTCGGCTTCGCGGGCGGCCGGGAAGACTCGTGGGAGCCGGACGAGGACGTTTACTGGGGCATGGAATCGACCTGGCTGGACGACAAGCGCTACAGCGGCGATCGTCAGCTCGAGACGCCGCTGGCGGCAGTGCAGATGGGGCTGATCTATGTGAACCCGGAAGGCCCGAACGGCAACCCCGACCCGTTGGCGTCGGCGCGCGACATCCGTGAGACCTTCGCACGCATGGCGATGAACGATGAGGAAACCGTCGCCCTGATCGCGGGCGGCCACACGTTCGGCAAGACCCACGGTGCGGGTGATGCGTCGCACGTCGGGCCTGAGCCCGAAGCGGCACCGCTCGAACAGATGGGGCTGGGCTGGAAGAGTTCGTTCGGGTCAGGCAAGGCGGGCGATGCGATCGGCAGCGGCCTCGAGGTGATCTGGACGTCGACGCCGACGCGGTGGAGCAACAATTTCTTCTGGAATCTATTCGGCTACGACTGGGAGCTAACGAAGAGTCCGGCTGGCGCGCATCAGTGGCAACCGAAGGGCGGCGCCGGTGCGGACAGTGTGCCGGATCCGTTTGAACCAGGCAAACGCCGTGTACCGACGATGCTGACCTCGGATATTGCGCTGCGTGCCGACCCGACTTACGAGAAGATCTCGCGCCGCTTCTTCGAGAATCCGAACGAGTTCGCCGAGGCATTCGCGCGCGCGTGGTTCAAGCTGACGCACCGTGACATGGGACCGCGCGTGCGTTATCTGGGTCCGGAAGTGCCCAGCGAAGAATTGCTGTGGCAGGATCCGATTCCGATGCCGGATCATCCCCAGGTAGACCAACAGGATGTGAGCGCGCTGAAAACCAAGGTGCTCGCATCGGGTCTGTCGGTCTCAGAACTGGTTTCCACTGCGTGGGCGTCGGCTTCGACGTTCCGTGGTTCGGACAAGCGCGGCGGAGCGAACGGCGCGCGTGTGCGTCTCGCGCCACAGAAGGACTGGGAAGTGAACCAGCCGGCGCAACTGGCCACGGTGCTGGAGGTGCTGGGCGCGCTGCAGGTGGAATTCAACCGTGCGGCCACGGGGGGCAAGCAGGTTTCGCTGGCCGACCTGATCGTGATCGCGGGGAATGCGGGTGTCGAGCAGGCCGCAGCAGCAGCCGGGGTCGAGATCACGGTGCCGTTCACGCCGGGGCGCGGCGACGCAAGCGCCGAGCAGACGGATGTCGATTCGATGGCGGTTCTCGAGCCGATCGCTGACGGCTTCCGCAACTACCTGAAAGGTGCATATACGATCCCGGCAGAGAAGTTGCTGATCGACAAGGCGCAACTGCTTTCGCTATCGGCGCCGGAGATGACGGTGCTGATCGGTGGCCTGCGCGTGCTCGGCACGAACGTGGGCGATTCGAAGCACGGCGTGTTCACGAACCGTCGCGAAGTGCTGACCAACGACTTTTTCCGCAATCTGCTCGACATGGGCACGGAGTGGAAGCCGACCTCGGAGGCCAACGAAGCCTATGAAGGTCGGGATCGTGCGACGGGCGAGCTCAAGTGGCTGGCCTCGCGTGTCGACCTGGTGTTCGGTTCGCATTCGCAACTGCGCGCGCTGTCGGAAGTGTACGGCAGCGACGATTCGCAGCAGAAGTTCGTGCGTGACTTCGTTGCCGCGTGGACGAAGGTGATGAACGCCGATCGTTTCGATATCAAGCACAATTAACGGAAGTACGGTCGGATGGCGTGTCATGGTCCGATGCCGTTACGCGCCGTCCGCAGATACGCCGAACATGTATTCAATTCAAGACAAGTTTGGAGTTGCGCAATGAGTTACTTTAAGTCGGGTGACGATACCGAAATTTTCTACAAGGACTGGGGCCATGGCACGCCCGTTGTTTTCTCGCACGGCTGGCCGCTGACTTCGGATGCATGGGATGCGCAAATGCTGTTCTTCGGCCGTCGCGGCTACAGGGTCATTGCGCACGACCGTCGAGGGCATGGTCGCTCGGCGCAGCCGTGGGACGGCAATGATATGGATACCTATGCGGACGATTTGGCTGCGCTGCTCGATCACCTTGACGTGCGCGGTGCGATGCTGGTGGGCCATTCCACGGGTGGCGGCGAGGTGGCGCACTACATCGGCCGTCACGGCACGGCGCGTGTAGCGAAAGTGGTGCTGATCGGTGCGGTACCGCCGATCATGCTGAAGACGGAAGCGAACCCGGGCGGCTTGCCGATGGAAGTGTTCGACGGTATTCGCGAAGGTGTTGTGAAGAACCGCTCGCAGTTTTACAGGGATCTGGCGGTGCCGTTCCACAACTTCAATCGTGAGGGTGCGACGGTTTCGCAGGGGACGATAGATTCGTTCTGGTCGCAGGGCATGATGGGCTCGATCAAGGGCCAGTTCGACTGTATCCGGGAGTTCTCGGAAGTGGATTACACCGAGGATCTTCGAAAGATCAACGTGCCGGTACTGGTGTTGCACGGAGACGACGACCAGATCGTTCCGATCGACGTGTCGGCGCGCCGGACGGCCGCGATTGCGCCGAATGTGACGCTGAAGGTGTATCCGGGCGGATCGCACGGGATCGCGATCACGCACGCCGATCAGGTCAATGCGGATTTGCTCGCTTTCTTCGAGAACACGACACGCAAGTAAGGCAGAACTTGGGCCGGATGCTGGCGATGACCGAGTTCGGCCCGGGACCTCCCGATGACCCGAAATGCCGATGGGTGAGCAAGATGGGTCATCGGTCATTGAATCAGCAGACGTAAATTCCAAACCGATTGGATGGTGGGGAGATGATTGGATTTTGACGGGCTTGATACTGCCATTCCTCAGAATTCGTTCGGAGAAAACCATGGAAATCACACTGCAGGCGATGTCGATTTTCACGTACATCGTGCGTGCGGGAAGCTTCACGGCAGCGGCAAAACTGCTTGGCATCAGCGCCGGAACGGCCAGTCGCCTGGTACGCAACCTCGAGAATCATCTCGGCGTGACCTTGTTGCAGCGCTCCACGCGATGCGTGCGCTTGACTACCGAGGGCGCGCAGTATTTTGAGCACTGCGAGCGGGTGCTGGGCGAGATCGAAGAAGTGAAGGCTCATCTCGCCGGCGCGCGGGATGTGGCGCGTGGCCGCTTGTCGGTGGACATCGATCAGGAGATCGCTCATACGGTGTTGCCGCTGATCCCGGAATTTCGCCTGACGTTTCCGGAAGTGGAACTTCGCCTAGAAATCGGTGGCGATCCGGGCGGCCTGGTCGAGCACGGAATCGATTGTGCGATCGCGGTAGGGCCGCTGCCGGATTCGTCGCTTCGCGGGCGACGCATTGGCGACTTCAACGCAGTGACGGTCGCGAGCCCGGCCTATCTGTCTCGACGCGGCGTTCCGCATGAGCTTGGCGATCTGGATCGCCACGACATCATTCATTATTTCCCCCGCCGTTTCGGCCCCGTGCGTGACTTCAGATATTGCGTGGACGGAGGCGAGGTGAGCTTGAAATTTCCCGAGCGGATCTCCGTGAGTGATGCGCGTTCGGCAGTTCAGTACGCTGTTGAAGGTAGCGGAATCGCACAGGTGTGCGGCCGAATGGTAGTGAACGAAATAGCCAACGGGCGTTTGGTGAGCCTCTTAGCCGAAAATCGACCGACATCGCTGCAGATCTTTGCCCTTTATGTGGGCCAGCGCTACATTCCGAGGTCGATTCGTGCTTTCATCGACTGGCTCGAGATCCAGCTGCGTTGGAGGAATGCGAATGTGATTGCTCCCTCAATGATGGAGATTGGAAAATCGCGCGCATTGCAGTCGTGTTGTGGCACGGTCGCTTCGCGCGGCAACACGCAGTTTGCAGCGGAGTCTGAAGGGGCACTGGATCTCGTTCTCGGACCGGCGAAGTCCGACGTGCACGTTGAACTGGATCTGACCGCTCTCCATGCGACGCTTGAAATCTGACCGGGTGACGTGTTCTTGCCGGACGGTACTGCGCTTCTGCTTCCATGGAAAGCGTGAAAGACGGAGGTCGATGTGTTGTGCCTTATCGGCGGCTGAGGCCATTGCGAAGTCAACGCATCTGCAAGAGTCAATGTCGTGTGTTAACGGGCCACGACGGCTGCTTGCATTGCCGTCACCTATCCGGAATACGGGCGCGAAAAGTTGTTCGAGCACGGTGGTGACGCTCGACAATTCGTGTGTCTAGACAGCGCGGGACCGGTTGCATTGGACGCTGTCTCGGGTGATGGTGGCATCACCGTTGCCGCGCCTGTTATCGACGCTGTTTTATGCGGTCATGCTGGCAAGAAACTTGTGAAGCTGCGAGACGACCGCTGCTCCATCGCCGACAGCGGCCGCCACGCGCTTGGTGGAATCATGCCGCACGTCTCCGGCACAAAATACGCCACGGACACTGGTTTCATGCTCTCCAGCTTGTGCGGAAACGTCGGATCCCGTTAGCACAAAGCCAGATGTGTCGACGGTGACTCCACATCCATCAAGCCACGAGGTGTTAGGTGTCGCCCCGATAAACAGGAAGACGTGCTCGGTTTTCTTCGATGTGCGCTTTCCGTCGGAGCCGGTAATCTCGATCTCCTGCAGCTCATCCTCACCGCGAAACGACGCAATCTGCGTATTGAAGTGAATGTCGATGTTGTCCAGTGATTCGATGCGATCGATGAGATAGCGCGACATGCTGTCGGATAGATTCGGTCCCCGAACAAGCATGCTGACATGTTTCGCGTGCGATGCCAGATAGACGGCCGCCTGTCCGGCCGAGTTTCCGGCGCCGACAAGCACGACATTTTTCCCAGCGCATAGTTTGGCTTCTACCGGCGAGGCCCAGTAATACACGCCTCGCCCCTGAAAACGCTCGATCCCTTCGATCGCAGGCTTGCGGTAAGCCGCGCCTGTAGCTATGACAACCGAATGGGCCCGCACCGCGCCATTATTGCCGAGCCGGAGGCGAAATGGAGATGTGTCACATTCCAGGGCTTCGACATCCACCGGGATCGCGACGCGCGCACCGAATTTCTGAGCCTGGATATATGCGCGTGCGGTCAGTGCATACCCTGGTATACCAGCCGGGAAACCGAAGAAGTTTTCGATACGCGCGCTCGCGCCTGCCTGTCCGCCTGGTGCGTGGTTATCCAAAATGACGGCAGCTAGGCCTTCCGATGCTGCATACACCGCAGTGGCGAGGCCGGCAGGGCCCGAGCCGACGATCGCGACATCGAACACTTCGGCATCCTCAAAAACTGGAATGAGGTCGAGCGCTGTCGCCAGTTCTGTTTGGGTTGGCGCGCAGAGAACCTTTCCGTCCGGGCAGATAATGAGCGGATATTCTGCGGAATCGGTGGGGTATTGGTTGACGTAGCGCGCAATCTCGAGATCCGTACTATCGACTACGGTGTGGGGAATGCTGTTCCGTGTGAGAAAGTTCTGAAGTGCATTGAGAGTCGGCGAATTTGATTCCGTGACGATGATGATGCCGCTGCCGCCTTCGACGAGTCCAGCTCGCCGCAGGATCAAGGCTCTCATGATGCGCTCGCCGAGCTCTGCTTCTGAGATCAACAATGCGCGCAGCCTGGCCGGTGTAACTTGAAGTGCGCGGACGTTGCCAGCTGCATCGCCGTCAACCAGGCATCTCGCTCCTGATATCTGGCCAACCTCGGCGACGAAATGATGATCCCCCAGTTCTTTGACAACAATCTGTCGGTTCAGTGCATCCCGGCGAGTGACGCGAATCGAGCCCGAAAGGATGACAAACATACCGAAGCCCGGCTCGCCCACACGGAAGATCTGATCGCCGTCGTTCCACTCGCGGATTTCACCGAATCGCGTGATTCGGTGTATTTCCGCTTCGGTGAGTAATGGGTATCGCTCCCGTTGGTAATCGGTGTCACCAATCGCAACCGGGCTGGACAGTGGGTTGGTATCGCCTTGCCTACCATCATCATTTGAACGCACGTGCATGGCTGAAGTAGAAAGAGAATTCTGGACAGTGTGCGAATTACGGATGTCGATCGCGCTGGGAGGAACATTGCTTGACTCGAGAGCAAAGTGTACGACGTCCGAGGCGGGAGTCCCACTATACGTGGGTATGTAGTCCCGGTGTGACAAGGTTACCGGGCCAGAAGCGGAGCGAGCGGAGTCGGCCAAGTTGGGGGCGCCCCGTCCGCTTGTCCGAAAGCCTAGCTGTAAATGTCGTTGTAGAGACTATGGGCGGAGGCGGATTTTCGGCATGATATTCGCGCCAATCGCGGGTGATGATGGTCGACGGCGCGAGCAGCGTCAATGAGATTGTCCGCACCCTCGCGGAGGTTTCTTGACCGCTGCGGACGCGCTTGCCAGGCAATGTCGGACTGAATCGATGCGATTCGGCTTTGCTGCTTCAGCGGCTGTCCGCGCCGGGTATGTGATACGCGAAATATTCGCCGGTGGCGTCGCGCTTCGTGGTATTGACGCACATATAGTGCGGACGCCAGGCTTATTCGGAGCTGCCATGCAGTGATGGCTCGCTCGGTGGCAGTAACAGAGGCGCGCGCCGGCGGCGCTTCCCCAATTACCGGCCCTGGAGGCTGAATGGTAAACCTCAACATCAACGGCGAAACCCGCACGGTCGACGCCCCCGACGACATGCCCTTGCTCTGGGTGCTGCGCGACGTCGTCGGCCTGACCGGCACCAAGTTCGGCTGCGGGATCGCGCAATGCGGCGCGTGCACCGTGCATCTCGACGGCGTGGCCGCGCGCTCGTGCGTGCTGCCGGTCGCGGCGGTCGCCGGCCGCAAGATCACGACAATCGAAGCCGTCGGCGCGACGCCGGCCGGCCACAAGGTCCAGCAGGCGTGGCGCGCGCTCGACGTCGTCCAGTGCGGTTACTGCCAGTCGGGGCAGGTGATGGCCGCCACCGCGCTGATCGCGTCGAACCCGAACCCGAGCGACGCCGACATCGACGCGGCGATGGCCGGCAACATCTGCCGCTGCGGCACGTACAACCGCATTCGCGCGGCCGTGAAGCAAGCCGCCAAGGAGGTATGACATGTCACGAGGACTGATCGAAGCCGGTCGGGCCGGCGCGAGCGTGTCGCGCCGTTCGTTCCTCAAGCTCGGCATGTCGCTGGGTGCGGCGGCCGGCGGCGGCTTGCTACTCGGCTTCAGCCTGCCGGCAGCGGGCGACGATGCACGCCGCTCGGTGATCGGCGGCGACGCAGCCGAACCCGCGCCGCCCGGCGTGTTCGCACCGAACGCATTCGTGCAGATCGACCGCGCCGGCAAGGTCACGCTGGTGATGCCGAAGGTCGAGATGGGGCAAGGTGTCTATACGGCGCTGCCGATGCTGATCGCGGAAGAACTCGAAGTGCCGCTGTCGAGCGTGACGCTCGACCATGCGCCGCCGAACGAGAAGCTGTTCCTCGACCCGCTGCTCGGCGGCCAGCTCACCGGCGGCTCGACGTCGGTGCGCTACGCGTGGGAACCGATGCGCCGCGCGGGCGCCACCGCGCGCACGCTGCTGGTCACGGCCGCCGCGAAACAATGGAACGTCGATCCGGCCACTTGCCGCGCGGCGAACGGCGAGGTGCAGCATCCGCCGAGCGGCCGGCGCGCATCGTACGGCCAGTTGGCCGACGCCGCGGCGAAGCTGCCGGTGCCGAAGGACGTCGCGCTGAAGCAGCCGGCGGATTTCAAGCTGATCGGCACGCCCGCGAAGCGCCTCGATTCGCCGGAGAAAGTCGACGGCACCGCGCAGTTCGGGCTCGACGTGCGCCTGCCCGGCATGCTGTATGCGGTGATCGTGAACAGCCCGGTGTTCGGCGGCACGGTCGCGAGCGTCGACGACACGGCCGCGAGGAAGATCCCCGGCGTGCGCCAGGTCGTGCGCGTCGACAACGCGGTCGCGGTGGTCGGCGATCACACGTGGGCCGCGAAGCGCGGTGCGTCGGCGCTCGTCGTGAAGTGGAACGAAGGCGCGGGCGCGAAGGTGTCGACGAAGGATCTGTTCGCGGATCTCGCGCAGGCGGCGGCGAACGGCAAGGGCGCGGTTGCACGCAAGGAGGGTGACGTCGGCAAGGCGTTCGCGAACGCGAAGACGCGCGTCGACGCCGTCTACGAACAACCGTTGCTCGCCCACGCGACGATGGAGCCGGTGAACTGCACGGTGCACGTGCGCGGCGACGGCTGCGAGATCTGGGTCGGCACGCAGGTGCCGACCCGCGCAGGCGACACGGCGCAGCAACTGACCGGGCTGCCGCCGGACAAGATCGTCGTGCACAACCACCTGCTCGGCGGCGGGTTCGGCCGACGGCTCGAAACCGACATGGTCGGCCAGGCCGTGAAGGTCGGCAAACAGGTCAACGCGCCGGTGAAGGTGATCTGGACGCGCGAGGAAGACGTGCAGCACGACATGTACCGGCCGTGCTACTACGACAAGATCTCCGCCGGCCTCGACGCGAGCGGCAAGCCGGTCGCGTGGCAGCACCGGATCGTCGGCTCGTCGATCATGGCGCGCTTCGCGCCGCCCGCGTTCAAGGACGGCGTCGATCCCGACGCGGTCGAGGTTGCGGCCGAACTGCCGTACGACCTGCCGAACCAGCTCGTCGACTACGTGCGCCAGGAGCCGCGCCACGTGCCGACCGCGTTCTGGCGCGGCGTCGGGCCGACGCGCGGCACGTTCGTGGTCGAGAGCTTCATCGACGAACTGGCCGCGCAGACCAAGACCGACCCGGTGCAATACCGCCGCGCGTTGCTCGACAAGACGCCGCGCGCCCGCAACGTGCTCGACGTCGCGACGAAGGCGGCCGGCTGGGGCGCGCCGCTGCCCAAGGGGCAAGGGCGCGGCGTCTCGGTGATGCACGCGTTCGGCAGCTTCTTCTCGATCGTCATCGACGTCGCGGTGGACGGCGGCGAGGTGCAGGTCAAGCGCGCCGTGTGCGCGGTCGATTGCGGGATGTTCGTCAATCCGAACACGATCGAGGCGCAGGTGCAGGGCGGCATCATCTTCGGGATCACGGGCGCGCTGTACGGCGAGATCACGATCGAGGACGGCCGCGTCGTGCAGACCAACTTCACCGACTACCGGATGATGCGCATCAACGAGGTGCCGCCAATCGAAGTCCACCTGGTGAAAAGCGGCGAAGCGCCGGGCGGGATCGGCGAGCCGGGCACGGCCGCGACCGCGGCGGCGCTGTCGAACGCGATCTTCGCGGCAACCGGCAAGCGGCTGCGCAAGCTGCCGGTCGGCAACCAGCTGAAAACGGCCTGAGGGGAGGAGACGACCATGCGACATCTCACCCTGAACCTGAACACGCTCCGCGCGTCGTTGCTCGCGCTGTCCGCACTGGTGGGCGGCACGGCCGCGCATGCCGCGCAGCCGGCGCCCGCCGACAGCGCACTCGTCGCGCGCGGCGCGTATCTCGCGAAAGCCGGCGACTGCGTCGCGTGCCATACCGCGCCGCGCGGCACGCCGTTCGCGGGCGGCCTGAAGATGGTCACGCCGATGGGCGCGATCTACACGACCAACATCACGCCCGACCCGGACACTGGTATCGGCGGCTATACCGAAGCGGATTTCGCCGGCGCGTTGCGCAAGGGCGTCGCGAAGGACGGTCACAACCTGTATCCGGCGATGCCGTATCCGTCGTACGCGAAGCTGAAGGACGACGACGTGAAGGCGCTGTACGCGTACTTCATGCACGGCGTCGAACCGGTGAAGCAGGCGAACCGGCCGTCCGACATCCCGTGGCCGCTCAACATGCGCTGGCCGCTCGCGTTGTGGAACGCGGTGTTCCTCGACACGACGCCGTACGCGGACAAGCCGGCCAAGGACGCGATGTGGAACCGCGGCGCGTATCTCGTGCAGGGGCTCGGGCACTGCGGGTCGTGCCACACGCCGCGCGGTGTCGGCTTCCAGGAGAAGGCGCTCGACGAAAGCGGCGCGGCGTTCCTGTCCGGCGCGTCGATCGACAACTGGTTCGCGTCGAACCTGACCGGCGAGCACAACACCGGGCTCGGCCGCTGGAACGAGGCCGACGTCGCGCAGTTCCTGAAGACCGGCGCGAACCAGCACGCGACCGCGTTCGGCTCGATGGTGAGCGTGATCAACCACAGCACGCAGGAACTGACCGACGACGATCTGGCTTCCATCTCGCGCTACCTGAAATCGCTGCCGGCGGCAGGCGGCACGGGCGCGCCGCCGTACCGCTATGATCCGAAGGCGACGCAGGTCGCGCTGGGCCGGCCGGCAGCCGATCCGGGCGCGAAGGTGTATAACGCTTACTGCCTGCATTGCCACGGGGCGGACGGGCGCGGCTATGCACCGTTGCTCGCGCCGCTCGCCGGCAATCCGAATGTGCTCGAGGCCGATGCATCGTCGCTGATCAACGTGACGCTGAACGGCAGCGACACGCTCGTGATCGGTGGCGTGCCGTCCGCGTATCCGATGCCGGCGTTCTCGAACCAGTTGAACGACCGGCAGATCGCCGACGTGCTGACGTTCATGCGCGCCGGCTGGAACAACGGCGCGCCGGCCGTGCAGGCTGCGGACGTCGCGAAACTCCGCAAGGCGACCGCGAACAACCACTGAATGGCTGAGTCACTGTAAGGCGCCCTGAAGTGATCGGTATTCCCGTTGACCGAGATCGATGGGGCCGGTCACGAGACATAGTAATCGTACGCAATGCTAATGGATTGCAGCCAGACGAGATCCTGTACGCAATTCAGCATGTCCGCTTCGTAGGTGGCGTCGGTCTCATGCGAGTCGGTATGCCATGTCCGCAAGCGAATTCGGGGATGCACAGTGCTTCTACTCTCCGGGGGGGCGATGGCGGCCGCGGGACTTCTACCATTCGCGGCAGCCGAGTGGGGTGATCACGTCGACCGCAGGTTGGCCCAATCACGGCCGAGAATATCGAATAGCCCGTCGTATATCGTTGAGCAGTTCGGCCGGACCGTTGCCATCAGCAACAACCTATACGCCGGTAGAATTCGAGTCGTTCTCTATAGGCTGATCAACGTGCGGCGGCCCCATTTCGGGTGGTACGGCTCGGTTGCCGTCAGCAATCTCGACCACGGATCGAGTTTTTACACCCGCCCGAGGAAACGCGGACACCGAGTCGCACGCATTCCTTTTGCGCAAAAAATTGGATTGCCGTTTCGTCGTCGTGGGCATGTTCCGTAAAACATCTCCGACAACGCTCTCGGCTTCGTCGGGGATGACTATCAAGCTAGGCGAATCGGTGCTTCATTAGTTTGGTGTTCAGTGGGCGTCGAGCGGTTGTGCACCGAACGAATCGGGATTACTGATCTGATGCAGCATGTAGATTCCGGTGGACGCTTTGATTACCACGCCAACGCACAGCACACCAGCGAGGACGGGAGAGATCGTCGCCAAGCATGGCAGTGAAAAACCAACGGTAATGGCGCTGATTCCGCATACCAATGCAAGGATTCGGATCGCAACTACATACCTGGAAAACGCGCCGATGATCAGCGCAAGCCGGATTGCGCGCACGACAATCATGGGAGCGAGTTCACTCTCATTCTGCATATAGATCACGTCGAGCAGAGATTCAACGCAGAAGAACAGCGTGAGCGCAATGAGTAACAAAATTTCGTATATGCGGAATACGGTCTTTGTGGATTTCATTCCCATGTCTGACAAGATGTTGGGATATGGCAAGGTACCAATAAGAATTGTGATTAACTATTGCGCAAATGTTCTGATGAACATATCCTAAAGAATTGTGTGATATATACCTTCGTACATCCGTGAGAGAGGATGGTTGTGGACAATCGACTATCGACGCTGGTTTGGTTGTTGACGAATTGAGTTTTCGGCGTGGACGTATATAAATCGTGAGCAACGAATCTTATGATTCACGTGGTCAGCGAGAAAGCACTAGGAAGCTCGAAGGCTGATTTGTCTATCCATTGTCGAAACTAGGGAACCAGTATGAAAAATACATTTACCTCAATTCTCGCGATCACTTGCCTGGCATTTTGCGTCAACGCATCTGCAGAGAGAGGTCCGGATACGGGCTACGTTCCGGCTGTCGTGACGGGCACTTCGCATGCGGCAAATCCTCGGAAAGAACAGCGTGCAGCGGACCGCCTATTGGCCAAGAAGGTGCGGCGCGCTCTGTCGGCTACGCCGCATCTTGCGTCGTCAGACATTACCGTGCTTGCTCGACACGGCGTCGTGACGCTGATCGGCCACGTCGATGAGGAAGCTCAGATTCAGCTCGCAGAAGCGAGTGCGCGCCAAGTCGTCGGTGTCACGTCGGTAACCAACAATCTTAATATCGGCATCGAGACTCGGAATTGAACAACGTTTGCTTTTGCCAGTGATGTCGTCCAAAAACGACATCGTTGTATTCGAGACCGGGTCCGCGGGAGCGAACCCGGCTGCACGCCTGGCAGGTATTCAGTTCAAGACAGGTTCATTTGGTTGCGGGAACCTGGAGCTGCTGCTCGGCGAAATGGCACCTGATGCACAGCCTCAAACTCGGGCTGGACTTGCTGTCCGCGGGCATCGCGAGCGAAGACCCGCTGTGGCTGTTTTCGACGTCGTGAGCGCGCGTGGATGTCGTCCGGCCGTCCACGCAGGTATTCGATAGATTTCGCTGCACGCAATTGTTCGCGCCACCACTCATTGCGCTCGTCTTACCTTGTCAAACTCCACGCCGGGGCAAGGTCTCGCGTCTCGCGATGGGTTGTGACGTGGTGCGGATACACGTCTGAGCTTCCCCTGAAATTTCGCCTTCCAGCAGGTCGTGTGTAAACTCGACCCGAAGGAAGGAAAGAATCGATGTTCAAAATACCGAAGCAGGCATACACCGCGGAGTTCAGGACGCTCGCGGTACAGCGAGTGAAGGACGGGCAAGGCGCGCGGGACGTTGCTCGTGAACTGGGGATTTCACACCAGTCGCTGCGCAACTGGGTCAAGGCCGATGAGGCAGGCACGCTCAATGGCGCGGGGACAAAG
>NZ_LKPJ01000047.1 GCF_001443045.1 Burkholderia ambifaria
CCGGTGGTGAACGGGCCGCCGCGATGTATAGCCTGATCGGCACGGCGCGCCTGAACGGCCTCGATCCGGAGGCGTATCTCGCCTACGTGCTCGAGCGTATCGCTGACCATCCGATCAACCGCATCGACGAACTCCTACCTTGGAGCGTGGCGCCGATGCTGCCGTCTACCGCTCACGTCGATCCCATCCGATAGCATCGCGGATACCCTCCGTCAACGACATGCGCTACGGTGCTGATCGGGTGCTTACACTAAATCTGACAGTGGTTGGTTTTTCATGCTGGCGCGCATTGGCGCAGAGGGTGTAGCCCGTAGCGGCAATGCGCGCCGCGAACAGCAAGGAGTCCGCCATGACTCAGGAGCAGAAGGTAATTCGTGCCAAGGTCGGCATACTTGAGTTGGCCCGGCAACTCGGCAACGTCAGCCAAGCCTGCCGCGTAATGGGTTACTCGCGCGACAGCTTCTACCGATTTAAGGAACTGTACGATCGAGGCGGCGAAGCTGCGCTGCAGGAGATTTCCCACCGCCGGCCGCTGCTCAAGAACCGCGTGGACCCGCAGGTCGAGGCCGCCGTTGTCGACCTGGCCCTCGAATTGCCAGCCTACGGTCAGGTGCGTATCGCCAACGAAGTCCTCAAACGGCATGCCCTGTCCGTCTCACCCCAAGGCGTCCGTAGCATCTGGTTGCGCCACGATTTGGAGACCATGCCGAAGCGCCTGAAGGCTTTGGAAGCCAAATCCGCCCAGGAGGGGTTGGTGCTCACCGAGGCGCAGCTCGTCGCGCTCGAACGCGCCAAGCACGAGAAGGAAGTGCACGGCGAATTCGAATCCGAATGTCCGGGCTACTGCGGCGCGCAGGATACGTTCTATGTCGGCAGCCTCAAGGGCGTCGGCCGTGTCTACCAGCAGACCTTCGTCGATACCTACTCGAAGGTTGCGTTCGCCAACCGAAGCGAGCGCAGTGTGTGCGGCATCGAGCGAGCGGCTTCGGCAATGATCGTGGCATCGCGGGCATCGGTCTTGGCTTTGCCGGCTTATCGGGGCGTGAAGATAGTAACGGGGGTGGCGTCGCTCGGAACGAGACGTTACACCAGCCTATGCAAATCCCGCTGCTGTGGCTTCTTCAATGTTTCTTGCGCAACTCCTCTCACAAGGCGTTGAAGCCATCTCAGCGCGGCACTCCGGTGACTTCTCTCATGCCATAACTGATAATAGGTCAGCGCGGCGGACGGACAGGGAAGCGGTTCAACGCGCAGAGGCAGAATTTGTGCATAGTGCGTGGCGAGCGCTCGCGTCGTTGTGAACAATAGTTCCGACCGCGCAACCACATAGGGTGCCATTCCGAAGTACGGAAGCGTGGTTGTGACTGTTCGCGCCAGGCCGTTGCGAGCAAGTTCCGTATCAATCGTGCCCCACGGGCCGGCGTTATAGGTCGTGACCGATAAATGCTCGGCGTTCTCGTAGGTGTCTCGCGTGAGCTCACCTCGAGCAATAGGATGATTTGCATTCAAGAGACAAACGAGTTCATCCTCGCAGAGCGGGTGCAAATGAAGGTGCTCAGGCGGTGTTCTCCAGTTTCCGATGACAAGGTCCAACAGGCCAGTCTCGAGACCATTCTCATAACCTCCGTCAATCATAAGAAGGTGCTTGACTTCTAACTTCGCAAGCGGGGCCGACCGATGAAACGCGTCAATCACCTCGGGTACGAAGAAGACGTCGAGGTAGTCCGGAGACGCGATTCGAAACGTGCGCGTGCTTGATGCCGGATCAAATGTGTCTCGCGGATTAAGGATTGCATCGATGCTCGTAAGAGCCTGCGCGGTTGGTTCCACCAGGGTCAACGCATGGCTTGTCAGTACCATTCGGCTGCCACTTCGAACGAGCAATGGGTCACCAGTAATCTCTCGCAACCGCCGAAGCGCGGCACTCACGGCCGGTTGCGACTGTCCCAGAATCTTCGCGGCACGCGATACGCTCGACTCAGTGAGAAGCGTGTGCAAGACGGAAATCATGTGGGAGTCGATGCTATCTTTTGACATCGTTGAACCATCTCGGAAGGAAGCGACGCGCATTTCCAGCGTCACTACGGAGGCTAACGTTTCGCGCGTAACCTGCGCCACGCCTGTCGAATTATACCAGCGCATATAACAAAGGATCAATGGAAACAGCTCCCGAATTTATAGGTTTCCTATCTAGTAAAAGATTTTCATAATCAGATCCACATCACCCCATTTACAAGACGATCAGTTTCATAAATCGAACAAATCCCGACGCATTGCTGCGCATGAACATCATCGATGACATATACAATGCATTCGATTTCCCTGTCTTGCCCTCATTATTGAAGCGACCTAACCTAGAACGAATAAGAATGCAGAACTCGGCCGGCTACAAGGCTGCTTGGCACACCGAGCAATTCCCAAATTCATCGGGTTTGTACTGGAGAAGACATGCAAGACAACATGACTGCCGCGGTCGTCACCCGTAGGTGGCAACTCGCTCAGGGATACCATGCGGTCGAAGTCGAGACCAAGCATCGTTCGGAAATCCCCTCGTTCGACGATGGCGCAATCGTCGACCTCACTCGCGACCACGACTGTCGTGTAGTGCGCACACATCCACTATGGCATCTCCCGTCTCAAAAAAACGCGTTCGTTGTGGGCGTTCGGCAGGAAGCAGACGCCAGAGAGAGGTGTGACGGTTCCGAATTTTCATGGAATCACGGCGACGAGTTCTACCTCGGGACGCCTCGGAATACCAAGATTGTCATGAACTGCAGCGCCCGATACATCCTGTTCTCAGCGGGATTGGGAGCCACTACGATTGCAGCCGTGGCGAAGCGACTCGCAGCCGCCGGTGAGACCTTCGAGGTTCACAACTTTTCTCGAACACTAGAGCGCACCATTTTTCGGAGGGAGCTTGACGAACTGCAGGAGTACGGGCAAGTGCACCATAGAATTGGACTCAAGGAAGAGGAAATTGAAATAGCAACGTCGCTCGCCGTAAGCCCTACCCATGCGAACTCTCAAATCTTCTTCAGCGGGCCGCCGTTGTTCATGGAAAATATCGAGCGTCAGGCTCGTCAGTGGGTCTACTCGTCAAACATTCACAAAATCGTGCTAGGAGAGACGCAATCCAAGTGGTGACGGACAGTACATCGCCTCATGATTGCTTCGAGTTCCTCGCAACCGTGCGGACGCTTCTTACGTCAAGCGTCCGCACTAAGCATTTCTGCAGTCCAAGAGAAATCTACCTGGGGAACAACCGCACCGATGATGCAAGGTGGCAGACGTGACCTTTGCAAGGTTTGACCTGCTCCCCGCGTTTAGTACGGCATCGCCGGATTCACGTGCTGTTGCAGCGGGATGGCTGCTTCGCCAACCACAAGCGCGTCTGGCGCCTGTTCAACAAGGCGGTACTGAGCGTGCGCAAGCGCGCGACACAAGCGTATTGCGGCTGTCGAGCGCACGCCGCTGCCGTTACCAACAGGCCCGAATCAGAGTTGGTCAATGGACTTCTCTATGGTCCACCCGCAAACCGCAAGCGCAGACTGGTGGCGATAGACGACTCGCGTTTATCTATCCGGCCTATAGCGATCCGATCGAATCCGGATCTGGCCTGCATGATGTAGTCGCACGCTTCCGTCCCAATTAGTGGCGCGGCATGATGTCTGCCGGAAGTCCATACGGGTTTGGGGAAGCGACGGATGGTCGTTTGCGCCATGCTGATTGGCTGCGCGAGCTGCGGAAAGTAACGGTGGTCAGGGGTAGAGCTATCGGTCTGCTGCGATTCCAGTGCGGTAGTTCAGGTTAAACTCCGCGCCGCTTCGCATGACAGCCCATGCAATGCGTACGAGTTTGTTTGCCAGTGCGCAGACTGCAATGTGCGCATGCCGGCGTTCGGCAAGTTGGATTAGCCAGTGCTGGATCGGATCGTTGGGATGCTTGTCTTTCCATACCCATAGCGCGCGGGCGCCCTGCACGAACAGGCGACGCAGATAACTGTTTCCCCTCTTTGTAATACCTAGCAAACGGGGCTTGCCGCCGGTTGTATGCTGTTGTGGCACCAGCCCTACCCAGGCGGCGAGATCGCGTGCCCGCCGGAACGTTGATGCATTGCCGACTGCGGAGACGATGGCGGTCGACAGCAAGACACCGACGCCTGGAATCGTTTGAAGGCGTCGGCAAAGGTCACTCTCACGTGAGAGACATTTGAGCCGGTCGTTCATCTGTTCAATGGTTGTTTCCGTGCGATTCCACATGTCGAGCAACATGCGTCCAAGATCGCGCATCATGGGAGTTAAACCGGAGTCTTCCTTCTCGAGCAGAGCGGGCAACACGGTGCGAAGCGCATAGAACCCCTGTGCAATCTCGATGCCGCGATCCAGCAGCAGTCCGCGAATCTGGTTGGTCAATGCCAGGCGTTGCTGGAGCATGCGTTCGCGGGCGCGATGCAGCGCCTGGACATCCATCTGTTCCTCTGACTTGAGCGGCACAAACCGCATCGTCGGAAGTCGGACAGCTTCGGCAATAGCCTGAGCGTCGTTAAAGTCGTTCTTCTGCGATTTGACGAACGGCTTGACGTACTGTGCTGGCAGAAGTTTGACGTCATGTCCGAAGCCCTGAAATTTGCGGGCCAGATACTGCGAGCCACAGCATGTTTCGATGCCGACAAGGCACGGTGGATGTTGTGCCATAAGCTGCAGGAGTTGATTACGCCCCAACTTCTCGCGCAGCACGACTTTGCCGGCAGCGTCGCAGCCGACGACGTGGAACCAGCGCTTGCCGAGATCGATTCCTAACGTGACCGAGTTCATGGCAGCCTCCATGGGTGGTAGCGCCACTACGATAGAAGAAGCGGGTGGACCATACCATTAGTTGCTGACGGGCTGGCCTATGGGTGGCGGTTTCGATGCCTGAACGTGGTCGACGACTACACACGCGAGTGCTTGGTCATCGAGGTCAATACTTCGCTGCCGGACTTACGAGTGCAGCAAGCGCTCGAGCGGCTCAAGGAGATGCGAGGCTTACCCGCATCCATCACGGTCGACAACGGGCCGGAGTTCGCTGGTAAGGTAGGGCCTACGAAGCCGGTGTCACGCTGTCTTTCAATCGGCCCGGCAAGCCGGTGGAGAAGCCTATATCAAGAGCTTCAACGGGCGGTTCCGCGATGAATGCCTGAACGAGCACTGGTTCGTCTCAATGCGCCACACCAAGCAGTTGATTGAAGAACGGTATACGAGTACAACACCGAGCGGCCTCATAGCTCGCTCGGCTATCTGACGCCTATGCAGTTCGCGCGGGCGCACGACGCGAAGCAGTAGTTTTAACCTCGGACTCTAACTGCAGTCCGGACTAAATCCCGGGGGCAGGTCAGTTGCCTCCTGAATCTTCGAAAACAAAATGCCGGCGTGCGTAGTACGTCGGAACCAGGACCTTGACTACCCTGTCGTCAATGTGCGGTCGAGCGCGCAACTTCGTCGTCGAGCCCCGGGCTCGCGATGACGAAGGCCACCATGCTCGCTACCGCAGATGTCGTCTTCTTTCGCTTCCGCCCCTCCAACCCCAAAGGGTCATAAGCCGGAAATTCATTGAACGCACGCCGGGTATTGTTTAGGATAGCACGCGATATATCGGCGAGGATGCCTCTTTGATTTCAAGCGGTCCAGATATGGCCGTATAGTACTCGAATTGTTTGATTACTTTGATGCAGAATAAGTTGAACATTGTCTGGCAGTTCATGTTGTTCTCCTCAGAATGGGTTCACCAAAATCAGAACTGACGTGAACCATCGAAGTATCGACCGTTGTTCGGCCTCCTGCATCGTCGCTTGCCAGGCCCAAGCCACACGCAGCCCTGACCTTGGATGCGACCCACTCGACTCGAAGCGGGTCTTTCGTCGCGGCGGTTGAAGTCTGGAAGTATTTGATAGTCGGCAGCTCGGTCTCGAGTGCGACAGTATGGAGCGGTAGGAGCGACGAATAGTGCGCGGCGAACTTGCGGGTGGTTGTGAAAATCAAATCGGACCGTTGAAGCAGATGCGGAATTACGTCGGCATAGGGCAATGCGATCGTGCTACGCCGTCGGATTCCGCTGTCTCTAAGGAGACTGTCCAACACCGACTGCTGTCGTCTCAAGTTCGAGTTCAATACGACGTGTTCTGCCTTCTCATAGTGAACTCGCGACAGGCACGCGTGATGGGCGAGACGATGTCGCCCGTTCATCAAACAAACGATTTCGTCCGTTCCAACCAGTTCGTGACCAAAGGGTGCCGTATCGAGAGCACTCGTAACCGCTGTATCTAAGCGCCCGGCGTCAAGCTCTTCGAAGATATTGAGCTCATCGATGAATCGGAACTCAACCGTGGTGTGCTCTGAGCTCGACAGGATTTCGGCGGTTATGACCGGGATGAGAAAGGTCGAAATCTCATCCGCGCAAAATATGACGCATTTGCGCGGAACGATGGCATCTATCTTTCCTTGTGAACGGCCGGTGAGTAAATCTACGCACTCGGCGATGGCCGAAAGTGCAGGCATCATTTCTAGCGCGCGCTCTGTAGGAACCAGCCGTGATTTGCCGCGAACGAGCAGCGGGTCGCCGAACAAGTCTCGAAGCCTCGACAACGCTCCGCTGACCGCGGATTGCGACATGTTCAACTGCACAGCTGCGCGCGATACGCTCTCCTCTCTAAGAATGGCATTGAAAATAGTGAACAGATTGAGCTTAATTCGTTCTTGGCTTTCGTAGTTTTTATAAGGGGGGATGCAGGACATACGTTTCCTCGCAGCGGTGAGACCTAACTTCGACAAGTACCGCCCTCTACCTCATGAAAAGAGTACGGCAGACCGTCGAAGTTCGAGTGTTTGCTCGTGCGGACTGAACTCGTCAACAGACCTCATTGAAATTCCGAACTCGCCTGCAGGTTATCGCCATGAGTTGTTCGGTCGGTTCACAGTGACGGAGTTCTTGACCGAGGTCACACCCGGCACTTCGCTCGCGACCTTACCGGCAAGGTCGATTTGCTGCTGGCTTTTCACTGTGCCTTGCAGGGTGACCTGGCCATTCTTTACTCGCACCGCGATGTCGAAGGAAGTAAGGCCCTTCGTCATTTTGAGCGCGGCTTTTACCTGGCGACGCAGCGTTACGTTGCTTATTGGCACATATGAAGTAGCGCCCTGCGCCGCAGACGTGCTCGTTGGCGCACTTGACTGTGCGAATGCGCTGATTCCGCAAGTCAGCGAGATCACGCTCAGTGCGATGCAGACGACAGTAGTGCATTTCATGGTTTCTCCTCTATCGACTCTCTCAGTAGCTAATGTCTGATTTACCGGCAATTGAACTGGTTGTTGCGAATGCGCTTCCGTGACCGTCTGGCAGCAGAATGGAATGCATCACTGCATTGCCGCTCGACATTCTGAGAACGCGCAGGCCACGAGCGCGCAGGCCTCTCAACGCCTTCGGCAGCTCACTTATACTGTGAGCTAGCCTTGCACGCCGTCGACGAACCAATTCATGCTTCCGATTTGGTCCGGAGTGAGCGTCTTACCGCTGCAAACGGAAGACCGAGCAGTGCTAACGTGGTGCGACACAGCGCACCTCGGTATATCTTTAGCATGTTGATGTCCGAAGGTGAGTGTCAGAAATGGAGTTTCGCTTCAACGAACGGCGTGCTCTGGATAGCGCCACCGATCGAGTTATTTGCACCGAATTTGTGATACCAGTATTCCCAACCAATGCCTGCTTCAAGCCAGTTTTTCTTGCCGAATGCCAATTGACCGACGTCGACCATAATCTTCGGGTGAAGGAGCACCTCGGTTTTCGTAGGTTGTGTGTAGTCGGCACCCTTCGGCCCAATGACATTCAGGTAACCCTGTAAGCTAAGAGGAACGGGGCCAATCGTGAACGGAATATTCCAAGAGCTTTCTAAGTTGTAGGTCCAGTGAAAATTCGTTGGGCCGTAGTAGCCATCGTTATTGAATTCTTTGTACGCTCCGACCGAAATCTGCCAAAATCCCAAAGGCACTTTGATGTGAAAGCTCGGGCCGAATCGGAATGCGAGTTCACCTGAAGCATAATAGTTGTTCTTCGCATCCCAGTTGAATCCTGAATTGAACCCGATGTCCGAGAACGGGCCGAAGGCAAACTTGTCGGTGTTAAAAATCTTGTTGAAGCTCAGGTCGTTTCGATAGACAAACCACCCTTCGTAGGCACCTTGCGGCTGGTGCCCGGTTGAATTGGCCGGGTCCTGTCGATTGGACATCAACAAGAGCGCGTCGAAGAAGTTCGTGCCGTACTTGAAACCGTCCGTGTGAGTGAACTCGATGTTGTTCATCCCGACGTTATTGCCGTTGGGATGGTTGGGACTGGTAGACCCAGGCATTCTAAAGTACGGGCCGTACCAATACGATATGGAGTCGTCCACCCACTCAAAGGCGTGCGCTTGCGTTGCAAACATGAGGCTAGCCGCGACTGCCACCAGACCTTTCTTCATATAGTTCTCCTAATGTCTTCAAGCGGCATCTGTATCAGCTGCCGCCCCTACATGAGCTCTTCTCGTCGTACCCAGTTCCGTGGGCGGGTCTGTCACTTGAGTGGCGGCTGCGGCCTATGTGGGGGGGCGTAGGCCGTTCTGTTTTTCAGGGAACCGACATCGCGCAAGAGTCGCTTCTAAAAGGGCTTGACACTTTGGCCTTCTAGTGCGCACAACTGGTACACCAGAAGTTATTCCAAAAAAGCCAAACGGCCAAGCATTTCAAAATCAGTGAAAGCCCCTAGTCGAGCATTTCGCACTGATCACGCATTGCTAAGCAATGCATCCGTCGGCAGTTTTCGCTCGGAGAGCGATCGCCTGATGGGGCGCCAGCGGTGAGAGACTAGCGCTGAACTTACATCGCAAAACTGAAACGATGCGTTTCATGGATGCCCTTCCTCGGCGAAATCTGTAGCGATAGATTGGGCCTACCAGCCCTTCGAGCCCATTCGTAGGTGCGGTCGCTCAACCAGTCGTCGGATTACCCTGGAACGAGAAAATGATCACCTATACTCCCCCTGCAACTGCGAAGTTCATCCCAGTCATCGACATCGAAGACAGCTTTTCCGATGACATCGAGCTCAGAAAGAAGGTGGCGTGGGAGGTCCACAAGGCCTGTCGAGACACCGGCTTCTTTTACATCTCAAACCACCGCGTACCGGACTCCGTGACGGAAGGACAGTTGGCTATCGCGCGCGAGTTTTTTGCTCTTTCGGATGATGTAAAGCTGAAAATCAATTTCAACGAAAACCCCTCTATGCGCGGCTATGAACCCATCGCCAGTCAAGCCCTGGATGACGGCTCTCTACCAGACCTAAAGGAAGGGTTCTTGGCCGGCATTGATGGCTTGCAGGCATATGTGACCAAGGGCGAGTACAACAGCAAGAATCAATGGCCCGAGACATTACCTAAGATGGCTCCAACAACTGACGCATACCTGCAGAGCATGCTGGCCCTTGGGCGCCACCTATTGAGCGTTTTGGCATTGTCGCTTGAGCTGCCGGAGGACTATTTCGCAGAGGGGCTGGACCAGCCCATGATTACTACGCGGCTGCTTCACTATCCGCCTCAAGACAAGGTCGGCAAGGGCAATCAACTCGGTGCGGGTGCTCACACCGACTGGGGCTTGTTGACGATGTTGCTTCAGGACGATGTTGGTGGGCTTGAGGTTTGCAATGCCGACGGCGAGTGGGTCCGCGCACCCTACATTCCCGGCACCTTAATCGTGAACCTCGGCGATATGGTCCCGGTTCTAACCAACGGTCTGTACCACTCGAACATGCATCGCGTGCTGAATACGGCTCCCGACAGACATCGCTACTCTGTCCCGACCTTTTTCGACCCGAACTACTTCTATCGCATCAAGCCTTTGGCCTCCTGCGGCTCCACACAAGACGGTTCGATACGGGAATACACAGTCGGCAAGCACATCGCAGAAATGTACGCGAAGACCTATGGATGCGCTGCGACGGTGTAGTGGTCATGCACGGCGAAGTGCGGGGAACGAGATGCACGGCCGCTCCCTAGATTGCATTGTTTGCCGCGCACGCCATAGCGTGCCTTCGTTAGCGGTCACTCTGCCGGCATTTCCGGCAGCACCGTGGCTGACGATGCCACATAGTGATTGAACGTCGGAATGTCCACGATGCTCTGGGCGACGAGATCGATGAAGCTCTTAAGTTTTTTGCTTCCGAAACGTTGTCGATGGTAGGCACATAAAATTCGCCTCGTCTCTGGCTTCCAGTCGGGCAGGACCGGTATAAGACTGCCATGTCGTATTTCAGGTTGGACGAAGAAGTCCGGCAACAGCGCGATTCCTAAGCCATCAACGCAGCAGGTCTTCATTACCCAATAGTCGTTCGTTTCAATGATGGTGCGACTGATATATGGGTGCGAGGTCTGTTGAGAATGAAGCGTTACCTGTCCGGTGTTCTCCGGCTCGCGCAGGGCGATTCGGTCATGCCGCACCAGTTCCTTGGGCTCCGATGGGAGCCCTTGGCGACGAGCGTAGATGGGGCTAGCGTACAGTCCATAGCTCAGGCGTCCCACAGGCTTCGCGATGACGTTAGGTAGGTCCGGCGCCTCGGAGCAGATATAGCAGTCAGCATCCTCTACCCGAGGTGATGCTGGAAGACCGGCCGCGTAGAGCTCGCAAATTACGTTACCGTAGTGCCCGCTTTAGGGGAAGCCGTGACGCGAGACCTATAGGCGTTGATAGTCTGACCTCCATCACATGCGTTATTTCAGAGTACCAGAAGGCTCGCGACACAGCGAGTCGCCGAAACTCGCAAGAATGCGGGTGGCACCCCGCGAAGATGTAAGTCGCCTGAAAGCGAAGAGGCGCCGGGCGTCAGGGACGCGCCGGTGCCTTCACATAGGCAGACCTTGGGCAACTCTGCCTAGATTTCAACGTCCCGGGCGGTCTCTAACGAGAGACGCGCGGCTTCTTCGTCCGTACTCAGACCATTCAGAATCACATTCAAGACGATAGCGACAACTGCAGTCAAGAGAATGCTGCTGCTTAGGATTGGGCTCAACGCACTCGGAAGCTTTGCGAACAGCTTCTCCGAAACCACCGGAATCATCCCAACCCCAACGCTTATAGCCACGATATAAAGGTTGTGCGTGCGGTTGAAGTCCACCTTCGTTAGTGTCTTGATGCCGTTGGACGCCACCATGCCAAACATGACGATGCCCGCTCCACCAAGCACGCACGGCGGAATCGAGGCGACCAAGACCGACAACTTCGGGACCAGTCCGAGAAGAATCAAAATCACACCGCCAACGGCGCAAACCCAGCGGCTTTTCACGCCCGTGACGGCTACCAGTCCGACGTTTTGCGCGAACGAGGTGTACGGGAACGTGTTGAACACACCGCCGATGATGTTGCCAATACCGTCAGCTCGGAAGCCTCGAGTCAGGTCCTTTTCGTTGATGGGCTTCCCCGTGATTTCACCAATCGCCAGAAACATGCCGGCGGATTCGACGAAGGTCACGAGCATGACGACGCACATCGATGCCGTGGCCCACAAGTCGAACTTCGGAAGGCCGAAGTGCAACGGCATTACCCATCCAATCCATGCCGCCTCGTGCAGACCGGAAAGCGAAACCTGTCCGAGCGGCACGGCGATGGCGAAGCCGAATGCAAGGCCGAGCAGAATCGCAAGATTGGCGAGGAAGCCGTATGCGAACTTGACCATGAGCAATACAAACAGCAGGACAGCACCTGCAATACCCAGATAAACCGGATTACCGAAGTCCGGATTACCAAAGCCGCCGCCAGACCACGCCGCTGCGACACCCATCAGCGACAAGCCCACCATCAAAATCTCCGAGCCCGTGACGATGGGAGGAAAGAATCGGAGCAGTTTGCCAACGACTGGCGCCATTAAGATGCCGAAGATGCCGGCCGCAATCGTAGCGCCATAAATGCCGAGCAACCCAAGTTCAGGATTAGACCCAATTGCAAGCATCGGGCCAAGCGCTGTGAAAGTGACGCCCATCATGATGGGTAATCGGATGCCCACGCCCTTGAAGCCGATCGTCTGTATCAGTGTGGCAATTCCTCCGGCCATCAAGTCAGCATTTATCAGAAAGGCTACCTGGTCCTTCGGCAGTTTGAGCACCGCGCCGATAATCAGCGGTGTCGCTATGGCGCCCGCATACATAATCAACACGTGTTGTACAGCTAGGAGGACCAATTCGCCCAACGGCAACTTCTCATTGCTTTCAGTATCTAACATGACACACTCTCGCTCTGTAGGCAGATTCAGAGGTCAACCAGCATCAACGTGTAGGTGCAGTTTTGTTTTCGACGCTGGCACTAAATCTATAAATAATAGACACATATTTAATGCGGCGACTTGCATGGGTCGCAAATCGCCGCATTGGGGACCACGCCGTCTCGCGCGGCACCGGCCGCGCGCGATGTTTGGACTTATGCGCGGTGCGCATTCACGAAGGCCTCGAGCGATTCCGCTTTCTTCTTGGCCTCATGCACAGCTACGCGTTCCGCATACAACTCTCGAACGAACTTTGCGACCAGGCAACTGTCGGCGAACATGTTGTACTTCCAACCGGTTCCGTACGCTGCGAGGTTGATGTTGTCGATGGTCATGATTTCCATCGTCGAATCATCGACCTCAAGGTACTGGTCGATTACCTTGCGGACCAGTTCCTTTGTTGCCGCGAGCTTATGGGCATGCCACTCGTCCGTGTGCCACTCACCCGGCTTCGGGTTCGAGAACGGGTATTGAATAGAGCGGCCAGGTCTGTTGTATCCCAAGCCGTCAAAAGGCCCCGTTTCAAACGCCCACCAGTTGCGAGGACCGTTCGGAGCTGCCGGGCGGACCTGGGTCCAGACGACCATGTTCTGCTTCAGCCATTCGTCTGCGAAACTGTCGTTGTTGTAAGGGTCGAGCCTACGGATGGACTCCTTGTCGCCCCGCATCTGCGAGACCGCATGTTCCACTTCATTCTCAATCTTGAAAATGCAGTGGCTGTAGTCCATACAGAAATTGAATGGGATGCCTCGGCTTCTCACCATCTCTGCTACTTTCGTGACCCGGCGAAAATCCTCCGACCACATGTCCACATGTCCTTCATACGAGATCGTCAGCCCGTAAGGCTTCGCAAGGTCATACGTGTACAAATAAGAGTCAACCACCTCCTGGTCGGTCACGTAATGTCCGTCCGCGTGTTTAGCCCAGACCATAAGGTTGTGAAACTTTGATCCGACTTCACGGGCGCGAACCAGGTTCGACTTGAGTATTTCTTCGTCCTTGCCTAACACGTAAGTCCAGCTTCCCGACAAAACGGGAATGTTATATTTCTCGCTCGCCTTCAAATACTGCTTCAGTTGATCATCATCTACGGGAATCCGATCCATGAAATCCCACAGACCCGTCTCGTGCAAAAGACGGAACTGTTCTCCAATCGGAAGTTCATCGTCCAGCCAGTCAGTAACTGGCTTCTCCATCGAAGACGGTTGAACGCCTCGGCCGGCGCACGCCAGCTTGAACATCTTTTTAGTCATTACATCTCCTGGAAGAATCGGCATTCGCGTCAGTGCTTTACCGTACGCACAAATCTGCGTACTGCCGATCGCTCTCAATAACCGGCTCGTGTAGAGCAGCCTTGAATGCTTCGGCGCCATCCCTTGCTGCTTCGCTCAGTTCACGCATCCATTTTCGGTACTGGACGGAGACCTTGTCCGTTATCACGGGAACTTCGTCGGTCGTCATTTGCGCGGGCCATTGCGATTCGATGACAGGCTGGTCTTCCGCAAATACGACGTCGTTGAATGCGATGTGCAGATAGTCCGAATCGTCGCCTTGCTCGCGGGCAAAAATCAGAAAGTTCTTGGTGCGCGATTCGTCCAGCGGACACGAGACGTTGAACAACACGTGCAAGGAGTTGGTTGAATATTTTTCGACCGCCAGATTGATGGCGAACGGCATACTGCAGTGGTATGTGAATGTTCCAATCGGGGCCTGATTAGGAACATCCATGTCCGGCGGCGTTTCGTAGACAAAGCGGAATTGTCCGTTCACGCGGTCCATAGGGACGATAGGTGGCTCCGCGTTATTCGGGTCGAACAGCGTGCCGGGGTGGATGAACGCGAAGTGGGAGAAGTCCGTGAAATTTTCCCAGCGACGCTCGGCAGAGGCGTCCCACCAGTACGGCTCTTGCACAACGATGCGCATCTTCGGATCGTCCGCCGCACTGAAGTAGGGAATCTCGGTGCAGTTGAACGAGGAGTCGAGCCGAACCCAAATCAGGCCGTACTTTTCCTCGCAGTCGAAGCTTTCTACTCGTGCCTTGTTCGGAATGGGGCTGTCCGGACAAGCGGGAATCTTCGTGCATGCTCCCGACGTATCGTACTTCCAGCCGTGATACGGACACTGGAGTTGGCCGTCGGCCACCTGACCACACGAGAGCTTCGCTGAACGGTGCGCACAGCGGTCTCGCATCGCTACGTATTTTCCGTTGAGCTTTGCAACGACGAGTTGCTCCCTCAGCAGCGTGATTGCCATTGGGCCGAAGCTGGACGGTTTCGCCCGCTCCAACTCTGTTACGGTGCATACTGGATGCCAGAAGTGCCGGAGATACTGGTTGTCCTTAATTAGCGGTACGCGCTCCATTTCTGCCTCCTAAATTCACTTTTGTCAACTAATTACCTTCGTGCCATTTGGATAAGTTTCCTTAAGGCCCATCGGTCTTTGCTGTTTTGGTTTCTTACCCTCTAAAGCTGGAATACCAAAAAGTGCGAAGTCAAAACGCCGGTGGCAAGCAATCGGAGCCGCAACGTGGAGAAGCGCTTTTCAGACTTCGCGGAATTGGCATCGCATGCGACAGCGATGACTACATCCTTGAGCCGGCCTCAATCTGCCGACCGTTTTCTGTCAGCAGGCGAGGTTTTGGCCAAATAGGTCGACACTAAAATTAGCGTAATGGCCCAGTGCTCAGCCGGTTACGAAGGCATCTCGTCGATAATGTTCGTGCGGAGCGCGTCCCTAAAAGCCTCCTTTCCGTTCGGTGCCGCAAGGGACAGTTCCCGGTGCCATTTCCGATACTGAATCGAGACCTTATCGGTTGCGACGGAAATTTCATTAGCGGACACTTCTGCGGGCCATTGCGACTCGATGATGGGCTGGTCCTCCGCCAACACTCGCTTCTGAAACGCCAGGTGCATGTGGTCAGGCTGATTGTCACGCTCGCGAATGATGACCATGAAGTTCCGACAGGTCTTCTCGTCGACTGGACAGGCCGTCGTCCACAGGATGAAACGCGAGTCGTCGCGCCAGAGCTTGATTTCCAAGTTGATCGAATAGGGCATGGTGCATCGGTAGGTGAAGTCACCCATCGGCGCCTCTTCTGGAATGCCCTCCATCTCGCGCGGCGGCGCAAGCTTGAACTGAAGTTCACCATCGACGCGGTTCACGAGAACCAGCGGATGACTCGCGAAGAACGGGTCGTATAGCGTGCCCGGGTGCACGAAAGCAAAGTGAGAGAAGTCGGTGAAGTTTTCCCAACGGCGCTCAGCCACCGTATTCCAGATGTAGGAGTCGGCGACAATCACTTGCATTTCGGGATTGTCCCAATCACCGAGAAACGGAAGCTCCGTGCAGTCGTACGAGTTGTCCAGACGGACCCAGACGATGTCGTACTTGACTGCACAGTCGTACATCTGAAGTTTGGCTCTCGGAGGCACCAATTTGTCAGGGCAGGCCGGAATAACCTTGCATGCGCCTTCCGTATCGTATTGCCAGCCATGATAGGGACACTGCAAAGTGTCCTGACCCTCGCACTTGGCGATACGGCCGATGGAAAGCTGAGCGGAGCGATGCGCGCACCGGTCTGGTGCAGCAACAATCTTCCCATCAAGTCTCGCCAGCACAAGCTTCTCACTTAGAAGCGTGACGCCCATCGGGCCATGTCCAGAGGGATTCGATCGCTCAAACTCGGCAAGAGTGCAAACCGGATGCCAGAAGTGTCGAAGGTACGACTTGTCCTCCAAAAGAGGCTTGTACTGCTCACACGCACTCATTAGTTGCTCCTGTGGGGTAAGATGATGCGATTCTTAAAATCTAAGAGGCCAAACATCAAATCTGGTATACCAGACTAGGTATCAAAAAATCTCGATGCAATCAGGGATTTCCTGCATCCAAACTTTCGGGGCGCGAAGCGAACATGAATCGTGCCAACGTAGCGTTTCTCCCGATATACCTTTTGGCCGCTTTGCCGCCAAGGACGCTACAATGATCGCTTGGATAGCTGGCTGACCGGGATGAGTGCATGCGTACTGTCTCGTCCTAACTCTGGCGCCAAAACGCCCTACTTAGGTACCAACCTCACCGATTGTTGCCCCCAACATCTACGCGCCCGCCCGCGCATCTACCCATCACATGCTGACCCAGAAGATTGTCGGAGCCATTGCTGACGCTATTTACCACCGGAAACTGCCGCCTGGCGCGAAACTGAACGAGCGCGACATTGCAGAACTCTACGGAGTTAGTCGAACCGTCGTTCGGCAGGCGCTCATCCGTCTTTCACAAGACGGACTGGTCGAGATCTCACCGAAGCGTTCTTCCTCCGTTTGGCGTCCGACCTTTGATGATGCGTTCGAGCTCTATCAGATGCTGCTCGTGCTCGAGAGTGGGGTCATTGACCAGTTAATTAAGAGCATCACTGCTGACCAACTCAAGACGCTTCGTGCGCACACCGCAAAGGAGAAGGCGGCCTTCGAGAAGGGGAAACACGATCTGGGAGACAAACTCGGTCGAGAATTTCATGAACTAACAATTTCGTTCCTGAATAACGCGACGCTCAATCAGATTCATCACCATCTGCGCCGCCGCGAAGCGCTCATCAATGCGATGTTTCGGGTGGGTTTTGACTATTGCCAACTCCGCGACGAGCATTCCCAATTAGTCGAGTGCCTAGAGAAGAAGGACGCCGCGGCGGCAAAGGCGTTACTTTCTTCACACTACAACTTGGTCATCCGCGGCTACCGCTTTGATGCGATGGTGACTCCCGATGTTGACCTCAGGCTCGCACTCGCACTCTAAGTGCTCGTCTCTCACGGCCTGCGTTCGCAGGCCGTTTTCTTTCTTACTCCCTTCCTAGCGTTCGTCAGAGCGGTCATCGGTATTACCCCCAACGAAAAATCGCTTGCAGCAGCGATTTTTTTTGTTATAGAGTCTGGTATACCAGTTACGCAATCTGACAAGCCAATTATGGAGGAAGACGTGGACTTTGACCACCAACTGTTCGAGGACTGGCACCCCGTAGCGGCTTTGGAAGACGTCCTTCCCGACCGTATATTTCATACGCGCTTGCTTGGTCGGGCGGTCTCCTACATCCGCAAGGGCAATGAAGTAATGGCCAAGTGGCATGACGACGATACGGAGCGCGTCATGTCTGCAAAAGAGCAATGCGGTGCACTCTGGCTTTCCTTTTCGTCCAACCCGAGGGCACTGTTCGAGGTACCTGAATTCGCGGAACCGGACCGGCGCATCGTGAGCGCGGGTTCGACGCGCGTGAATACCTCGGGGCTTCGCGCCGTTGAGAACTTTCTCGACATGGCGCACTTCCCATTCGTTCACACCGACATTCTCGGCGCCGAGCCGCACACGGAGGTTGCGCCGTACACCGTGAAGCACGACGAAAGCGTTGACGAAATCATCGCCACCGAGTGCAAGTTTCCGCAGCCGCGCGGCTCTGCCACCGCCACGGACGCGCTCGATATGGACTACATCTATCGCGTGACGCGGCCGTACATCGCGATTCTTTACAAGACCTGTCCGCCAGACCCGTCGCGGTGGGACGTCCTCTGTCTGTTCGTACAGCCGGTCGACGAGGAGTGGTGCATTGCGCACACCCTTATGTGCTACGTCGACGATGTGAATTCGGACGAACAGCTTCGTCATTTCCAGCAGACCATCTTCGGTCAGGACCTGATGATTCTTGTCAACCAGGTTCCAAAACGTCTCCCCCTCACTGCGAAAACCGAGAATCCGGTCCGTGCTGACGTACTCGCAACGGCCTATCGCAAGTGGATGCGCGACGGTGGCCTCACATACGGTGCTATCCGTGATTGATATAGGGATTGAGATTCATGAATTCATTCGATACGAATCGCTGGTACCCCATCGCCGGCAGTGACGTTCTCACGGATCGCCACGTCTACCAGACGTCCCTCGCAGGACAGGAGCTTGCCGTTTGGCGCGATGACAATGGCATCGCGAATGCTTGGGAAAATCGCTGTCCTCACCGTGGATTGCGCCTCACACTTGGCGTCAACCTCGGTCAGGAGTTGCGCTGCCAATATCATGGCTGGACGTATGAGAGCGGCTCCGGCGGCTGCACTTTTGTGCCTGCTCATCGCGATGCGACGGAACCTAGCAAGGCCTGCGTCACCACCTTTTCAGTGCGTGAATCCGGTGGTCTGGTCTGGGCATCGCTCGGCGCGCCTGTTGGCGAACCGCCTCTTGTCAAAACGCAAGCAGGTGGCTCGACCTTCACCTTCATTAGAAGTCTGCCATTCCATCTTCCGAACGACGAAGTTGCGAAGGCTTTGCTCGAAGATGGCGCCTGCTTCGCAGAGTGTTTCGACCAAGATCCGGGCAGTGTTGGTCTTCGACAGTTTGGTAGCGACTCGGTGGCGCTCTCGGTCGGGGAAAACGGGCGTTCGGGCCTGCACTTTTATCTCCAGCCGCACTCGTCCGATAAGACCTTCGTTCATGTCAATGCGTTGCTGCAAGACCGCCCTACCACGCGATTCTTGGAGCACTTCTCGCACGTATTCGGTGAATTTCGCCGAGCGCTCGAGCGGGCTCACTCGGCGCAGCTGGTAACGAAGGTCGTCGCGGCTAGGAAATCGACCCAGACGCCGGTCTCCGTTCCAGTCGTCGTCGCCGCTCCTCAGACGTCTTCGGCGGAGTACCGATGCAAAGTTACGTCCCGCATTCAAGAGACGGGCGACATTGTGTCGTTCGGCCTTACGCCAATTGGCCGCTCGTTGCCGCAGCTCACGCCCGGCATGCACATCAGCGTCACCACGCCCTCGGGCGTCGTTCGTCAGTATTCGATTATCAACGCGCCGCATGAGCGCGAAGCCTTCCTCATTGGCGTCAAACGAGAGCTTCAGTCACTTGGTGGCTCGAAGTCTATGCATGACGATGTGAAGGAAGGTACTGAGCTCAAAATCACTGTCCCCCGAAATGGATTCCCTCTTCGCCGCAACGGCCGTCTGCCGGTCTTGATTGCTGGCGGTATTGGCATCACGCCGATCCTCGCGATGGCACAGGCGCTTAACGCAAACGGCGACAAGTATGCGATGCATTACTTCGTTCGCGGCCCGGAGCACACGCCGTTCGAAGAACGACTCCGTACCCTTGGAAGCAACGTGTTCATTCACGCAGGTCTTGACGTTGAAGGCACGCGCCGGAGGCTCGAAGAGATAGTTGAGAAGCTCAACCCCGAGCAGACTGAGGTGTACACCTGCGGCCCGGGACCGATGATTGACACCGTGAAAGACGTCTCATGCAAGCGAGGCATTCCGGAAGAGTCCGTCCGCTTCGAATATTTCAAGAATACTGACATTCCGACCGGCGGCGATGCATTTGAAGTAACGCTTGCCAAGTCTGGAAAGACCTTCACGGTGCCTTCGGACAAGACGCTGCTGAAAGCATGCTGGGACGAAGGTGTTCCTATCGAGGCCTCCTGCGAACAGGGTGTCTGTGGGACGTGTATGACTGCCGTGCTTAGCGGCGAACTCGAGCACCACGATACCTATCTTTCGAAGCGCGAACGCGAGAGTGGGAAGTGGGTCATGCCGTGTGTTTCCCGATGCAAGAGCAAGAAGCTCGTGCTCGACGTCTAATGTGAGTCACTCATGATTACGCTCTACGACTACGAACTCTCCGGAAACTGCTACAAGGTCCGGCTGCTGCTCTCCATTCTCGGACTTGAACACAAGCTTGAGCCTGTCGAGTTTTATCCGAGCAAGGCCCATAAATCCGACGCGTTCCTTCGAGTCAATCCACTCGGGCAACTACCCGCACTTACCGACGACAAGCTTACGCTGCGCGACGCGCAGGCGATTCTGGTCTACCTCGCCTCTCAGTACGACAAGAGCGGTCAGTGGTACCCGAGCGTAAATGCGAAGTTGGTCGGCGAAATCCAGATGTGGTTGTCGTTCGCCGACAGTCTCACCGGCTCTATCTCCGCGGCACGCTTGCATGACCTCTTCTTCTTCGATTTCGACGAGGAAGCATGCCGCAGACGCGCTCACGAATTGTTGCGCATTCTGGACGAGCATCTTTGGATGCGTGAGAAGACTGGCGGCAAGTTCCTGTGCGACGCGACGCATCCGACGGTCGCGGACATCGCGTGTTTCCCTTATGTGATTCTCTCGGACGAGGGTGGAGTGTCACTCAGCGACTACGCATCCGTGCGTCGTTGGACGGACCAAGTCAAGCGCATCCCGGGATTCATCGTGATGGCCGGCGTGTTTGCGACGGCCCAACTACCCGCGCAGAGCACTGCGCAGCCTCGCCAGGCGACCGCCTGATGCGCCTTGCGCGAGAGCGAACCCTCAATTCAACTTACCCACAAAGGCTTAGATGATGAAAACGAAAGCAGCAGTCGCATGGAAGGCGGGCGAACCTCTGACCGTGGAAGAAGTGGAATTGGCTGGCCCGCGCGCGGGTGAAGTCCTGATTGAAGTCAAAGCGACCGGCATTTGCCACACCGACTACTACACACTTTCAGGCGCAGACCCAGAAGGTCTATTCCCGGCAATTCTCGGTCACGAAGGAGCCGGCGTTGTAGTCGATGTGGGTCCGGGCGTCGGCACGCTCAAAAAGGGCGACCACGTCATCCCCTTGTACACGCCGGAATGTCGTCAATGCAAATTCTGCCTGTCTCGCAAGACGAACCTCTGCCAGTCGATTCGCGCGACACAGGGCAAGGGCCTTATGCCGGATTCGAGCTCGCGCTTCTCGATTGACGGCAAGCCGTTGTTCCACTACATGGGCACCTCGACGTTCTCGAACTATATCGTCGTGCCCGAAATCGCTGTGGCAAAGGTCCGTGAGGATGCCCCCTTCGACAAGATTTGCTATATCGGCTGCGGTGTGACCACGGGTGTGGGTGCAGTGGTCTTCTCGGCCAAGGTTGAAGCGGGCGCGAACGTGGTCGTGTTCGGGCTCGGCGGAATCGGCCTGAATGTGATTCAAGGTGCGAAGATGGTCGGCGCCGACAAAATCATCGGCGTTGACATCAACCCGGGCCGGGTCGAACTGGCGAAGAAGTTCGGTATGACGCACTTCGTGAATCCAAAGGAAGTAGACAACCTTGTCGACCACATCGTCCAAATCACGGATGGTGGGGCTGACTACTCCTTCGAGTGTGTAGGCAATACGACTCTGATGCGTCAGGCACTGGAGTGCACTCATAAGGGCTGGGGCCAGTCGTTCATCATCGGCGTCGCCGCTGCCGGCCAGGAAATCAGCACACGCCCGTTCCAGCTCGTCACGGGCCGAGAGTGGAAGGGTTCTGCCTTCGGCGGAGCACGCGGTCGCACCGATGTTCCCAAGATTGTCGACTGGTATATGGAAGGCAAGCTCAACATCGACGACTTGATCACTCACCATCTGAAACTCGAGCAAGTGAACGAGGGCTTCGACCTGATGAAGAAGGGCGAATCCATCCGGTCTGTCATCATCTATTAAGGGGATTCGATGCTGCTCGATAAGATCGAGGAACATGCAAGTTTCGGTGGTACGCAGGCTGTTTATCGACACTCTTCACGCACAGTCGGTTTGCCGATGAAGTTTTCGATTTATCTTCCCCCGCAAGCGGCCACGAAGAAGGTGCCGGCGCTTTTTTACCTCGCCGGCTTGACCTGTACCGAAGAGACGTTTCCCATTAAGGCTGGTGCTCAGCGCTATGCAGCAGAGCATGGCATCGCGCTGATTTCGCCGGACACCAGTCCTCGAGATACCGGCATTCCTTGGGAAAAGAACTCTTGGGAATTTGGTGCCGGCGCAGGTTTCTATGTCGATGCGACCGTGGCGCCTTGGAACAAGCATTTCAAGATGTATTCGTATGTCAAAGACGAGCTTCGAGAGCTGGCTTTGGAGCATTTTCCCATCGATGGACGCCGACTCGGCATTTTCGGCCATTCGATGGGCGGGCACGGTGCCTTGGTACTGGCCCTACGCAACCCGCATATTTATCAGTCGGTCTCTGCGTTTGCCCCAATTGCGGCACCGATGCAATGCGACTGGGGGTTGGGAGCGTTCACCGGCTACTTGGGCGTCGACCGCAACGAATGGAGGCTCTATGACGCCAGCGAACTTATGCAGACGATGAGTAGTAGGTTTCGCGACGGCATTCTCATCGACCAAGGGCTGGACGACAAATTTCTTAGTGAGAAGCAATTAAACCCAGAGGTATTTGCGAAAGCATGCGAGAACGTGGGGCAGCCTCTTACGCTCAGAAGGCACGAGGGCTATGACCATGGATATTTCTTCATTGCATCGTTCATTGCCGACCACATCGCTCATCACGCAAAAGTGCTGAACGCTCGGGCCGGTTCGAACTGACCTCACCCAGGTGTCTCGGACGCGCAGGCCTCCTCCTGCGCGTTCTTCACGCCCCGGATTGCTCGGGGCTTTTTTCTCTCTTGAGTCTGCACGAGCGTAACACTGTAAGTACCCAGTGAGGTCATCTTGTTCGGCCGCATCCTGACCGCGAGGATCGTGTCCACCAGATTTTGAACTGACCCCGCAGAGTTGGACGGTTGACGACTACCAGAAGTCGTTGCGCCAACTGCTCATGCTTCTGCCTTCTCCTGCCTTTGCGGCGATGCTGCTGCGGGGTATGACTGGCCGCGACGAAAAAGGGCACGCAGTCGCCGCTCCAACCCATCCACATAGGTGAACGCCACCGGCACCACCAGCAGGCTCAAGCCCGTCGAGGTCACCAGCCCACCAATCACCGCAATCGCCATCGGCTGCCTGAAGCTTGCGTCCGCGCCGAGGCCGAGCGCAATGGGCGACATGCCCGCGATCATCGCCACGGTCGTCATCACGATAGGCCGCGCACGCTTGTGGCAAGCATCGATCAGTGCGTCATACACCGACAGACCGCGTTCGTGTATGCCCATCACCGCGAATTCCACCAGCAGGATCGAGTTTTTGGTGACGATGCCCATCAGCATCACCAGGCCGATCAGCGATGGCAGGCTCAGCATCGCATTGCTAAGCAGCAGCGCAACAAAGGCACCGCCCAGCGAAAAAGGCACGGCCGAAAGGATCGTCAGCGGTTGGAAGAAATCATGGAACAGCAGCACCAGCACGCAGAACACACAGAGCAGGCCGATCACGATGGCCGCGCCAAAGCCGCTCATCAGTTCCGCCATGATTTCCGCATCGCCGGATTCGATGAGCTTGACGCTCGACGGCATCGCTTGCACCGCCGGCAGCGCCTTGGCGGCCGACAGCGCCTCGCCCAGCGGCGTGCCGCCCAGGTCCGCGCTGACGGTCACAAAGCGGCGCCGGTCATACCGATCAATCTCGGACGGGCCGCTTTCCACCGACAGCTCGGCCACGCTGGCGAGCGGCACGACGCCGTTGCGGCCATGCACGCGCAGATTCGACACGGTGTCCAGGTCGCGCCGCGCCACATCGGAAATGCGGACCTGAATCGGCACTTGGCGATTGTCCAGATTGAGCTTGGCCACCTGATCGTCGAAGTCGCCGTTGGTGGCGATGCGCACCGCCTCGCCGATCGCGGACGTGGTCACGCCTTGCTCGGCCGCCCGTTGCGCGTCGGGGCGCACGACGATCTCCGGCCGCTCGAGGCTTGCAGTCGACGTGATGTTGGTCAGCCCCGCCACGCTCCGCAACTGCCGCTCCAGCGCCTGCCCCGTCGCTTTCAGCGCCGCCGTGTCCTCGCTGGCAAGGATCAGCGACAACTTTTCTCCCGCCGCGCCCACGCCCAGCGAAAAACGGGCGCCCGGCACATCCACCAGCGCGCGGCGAACCTGGTTCTCGATGGTGGTCTGATCCGGCCGCGTGTCGCGGGGCGACAGCACCAGCGTCATCGTGGCGAGGCGTACTGCACCGGCGCCGGCCAGCGTCATCACGTGCTCGATGCCCTTGATGCCGCCGATCGCGTGCCGTGCCGCTTCCGTCGTGGCCTGCGTTGTGCTCAGGCTGCTACCCGGCGGCAGCTCGACGTTGACGTTGCTGTAGCCCCGGTCCGAGGGCGGAATCAGCCCGGTCTTGAGCAGCGGTACCAGCGCAATCGACGCGACGAAAATCATCATGGCGGCGATCAGCGTGAGTCTGCGGTGCGCGAGACACCAGCGCACCAGACCCAGATAACGGACCATTAGGCGGCCGTCCTGGGTCTCGATTTCGCCCGGATGGGCTTTGAGGAAATAGGCCGCCAGCATCGGCGTCAACACCCGCGCGACCAGCAGCGACGACAGCACGGCAACCACGGACGTCCAGCCGAACTGCTTGAAGAACAGGCCCGGCACGCCGCTCATCATCGCGGTGGGCAGGAACACCACGACCAGCGTCATGGTGGTGGCGATCACGGCCAGCGCGATCTCGGTCACCGCGTCGCCGGCCGCCTGGATGATCGGCTTGCCGGTACGGGCGTGACGCTCGATGTTCTCGATCTCGACGATCGCATCGTCGACCAGGATGCCCACGATCACGGCCAGCGCCAGCAAGGTCAGCGTGTTCAGTGAGTAGCCGAGCCAGTACATGACGGCGAACGCCGGCAGGATGGACAAGGGCAGCGCGGAGGCGGAGATCAGCGTGGCCCGCCAGTCGCGCAGGAACCACCACACCACCAGCACGGCCAGCAGCGCGCCTTCGTACAGCATGTGCATGGAGCCCTTGAACTGCTCCTGCGTGTAGTCGACGGTGCCGGAAATCTTCATGAAGCTCAGGCTGGGATCGGCCGCGTGGAGCTTGTCCAGCGTGGCGGCCACGTCGGCGGCGACGCGCGTCTCGTCGAAGCCCTTGGCCCGGTAGAGCGTGAAGCCGACCACGGGCTTACCGTCGAGCAGGGCCGTCTGCGTGCGTTGCGCAAACGTGTCGCTGACGGTGGCCACCTGGTCCAGGTTGATGCGGCGGCCGTCGCTGAGCACGACGGGCAGACGGTTCAATTCGTCGGCCTCGCGCACGGTGGCAATGGTGCGAACCGCTTGTTCCGAGCCGCCCAACTGGCCGAGGCCGCCGGACGATTCCTGTTCCACGGTTCTCAGTGCCCGCGACACGTCGGCGGCGGTCGCCCCCATCGCCGCGAGACGCACCGGATCGACTTCCACTCGCACCTGGCGATCGACGCCGCCGATACGCTGGAACTTGCCGACGCCCGGCACGGCCAGCACGGCCTTGTTCACCGTATCGTCGACGAACCACGACAGCGCTTCTTCGTCCAGGTGCGACGACGCGACCGCAT
Source organism: Burkholderia ambifaria (assembly GCF_001443045.1). Classification (GTDB taxonomy): domain Bacteria; phylum Pseudomonadota; class Gammaproteobacteria; order Burkholderiales; family Burkholderiaceae; genus Burkholderia; species Burkholderia ambifaria_A. Next base: position 25,520 of record NZ_LKPJ01000047.1, read on the forward strand.
AGAGCAGCGTCGCTTCGGTCCCCACCCGGACCGCGCTGATCGACGGTTGCTGCAAGTCGGCCGGCAAGTCGGAGCGGATCCGGTCCACGGCGTCCTTGGTCTCGATCAGCGCATCGGACAGCTTCTTTTCCAGGATGAATTCGAGCTTGATGTTCACCTGTCCGTCGGTGATGGTGGTGGTCATATGCTTGACCCCGGACAGCGTGGCCAACGAATTCTCGACCTTGCGCGCGACCTCGGTTTCCAGTTGGGCGGGTGCCGCGCCGGGCTGGGTCAGCGAGATCGTGACGGCCGGCAGATCCAGGTCCGGCAGATTGGCGACGGGCAGTTCCCGGAAGCCGTAGAGGCCGGCCAGCGTCAGCAGGATGAACAGCAGCAGAGCCGGTACCGGATTGCGGATTGACCAGGTGGCGAAGTTCATGACTGGCCTCCGGATGCCTGGGCTGCCGGCGCAGCGGTGACGACGTGAACAATGTCGCCGTCGTTGAGGAAGGCGGCGCCCTGGACGATCACTTTGTCACCGGTCGCGACACCCGAAACGATCTCCACGGAACTGCCCTGGCGTCGGCCCACGGCGACCGCCTGCAGCGTGACCCGATCGACGCCCGTGAGCCTGGGCACGTAGCTGCGGCCGTCGCGGATGATGACGCTGGCCGCCGGCACGATGACGGCCGGACGTTGCGCCAGCACGACGCTGCCGTTGGCGTACATGCCGGCACGGGCTGCGCTGCCGGGTTCAAGATCGGCATAGACGATGCCGAGCCGTGTCTGGCCGTCAACGCTGGGGGCCGTCTGGCGGACGCTGGCCGTTGCCGCCGTGCCGTCGGGCAACGCGAGGCTGATGCGCTGGCCTGCCTTCACCTGCGCCAGTTGCGACGCAGTCAGTTCGCCACGCCATTCCAGGCGGTTCTGCCGAATCATGCGGAACAGTTCCTGGCCGTTGCTGGAGACGGCGCCGACTGTCGCCGAGCGGGCGCTGATGATGCCGTCATCGGGCGCCGTCACTTGCGCATAGCGCAGTTGCAATTGCGTGCTGCGCAACTGGGCCTTGGCGATGTCGGCCTGGGTCACGTACTGCAGGATGTCCTGCTCGCTGATCGCGCCCGAGCCTTTGAGCCTGAGCGCGCGCTGGCGATTGGCTTCGGCCTGCTCCCACGCGGCCTGGAGGCGGGCTTCATCCGCGCGCAGGAGATCCGCGTCGAACACGGCGAGCACCTGCCCGCGCCTGACCCGATCGCCGACGTTGACGCTGACTGCCGCCAGGCGCAGGCCCGACACCTGAGCGCCGATGATGGCCTCCTGCCACGGCGCGATCGCGCCGCTGGCATCCAGCGTGGCGGGCCATTGGGTTTGAGTGGCGGTGGTCACGGTGACCGTCAGGGCCGCCGCGGGCCGGGGCGGCGCCGGGGTGGCTGTGGTGCGTGTCGCGAAGAAGGCGATGCCCGCGGCGAGCGCGGCGGCGGACAGGATGACGGGGATCAGTCGCTTGCGGCTGACGACGGCCGCGGCAAAATTGGCAGGTTTATTCATGGTTGACGGATTCCGAAGTCAGTGTAATGGCGCCTCCGGTGGCTTTCACCAGCGCAACCCAGGCTTGAGCCTGATCGCGCCGGGCGGAAATTTCCGCGTCCTGAGCCGAGGAGAATTGACGGCGGCTGTCCTCGAGTTCGAACAGGCTGATCGCGCCGGTCTTCCATTGGTCCTCGGCGGCCACGAGCGTGGTATGGGCGGCATCGACCGCGTCGCTCGCGGAGACCGTGCGGGAGTGGGCGGACGCCTGCGCGGCGAGCGCGTTTTCCACGTCCTCGACGGTTGATCGCACGGTGCCTTGCAGCGTTGCCACGGCGCGCCGGTAGCGCGCCTGTGCGGCGCTGACGTTCGCGGCGCCGGCGCCGCCGTCGAACAGGGTGCCGGTCAGCGCGGGGCCGACGGACCACGTCGCGAAATTCAAGCTGGAGCCCGCGGCCCAGATCCACTGGCCGGCCAGGGCGGCGGCGAGATTCAGGCGCGGTAACCGGTTGGCTCGCGCCACGCCGATGTCGGCCCAGGCGGCCGCGGCTTCCCGGTCGGCCGACATCACCCCGGGATGCGCGGCAAGCACGGTCGCGGGCAACTGCGGTGCCGTAGCCGGCGCCTTCGGCATGAAGCCGACGGCCGTGCCCGGTCCGATGACCTCCCGGCGCACCGTCGCCGCATCCCTGCCGGTCAGCGTCACCAGCGAGTTGACCTGTCGTGCGCACTGTTCCTGCTGGGATGCCAGGTTGGTGCGTACCGTCGCGATGCCCGACAGCGCGCGGGCGCGGTCGGAGGGCGGCGCGAAGCCGGTGTCGGCGCGCAGGCGCGTCAGGGCCAGGGTTTTCTCCCGCGACGCGATGTCGTCGGCCAGCACGCGCCGGGAGTTGTCGCACGCACGCAGTGAAAGCACGCCGTTGGCGACGTCGGCGGCCAGCGAGAGCCGTGCTGAAACCGCATCGGCGGTGCGGGCGTCGAGCCGGTTCTGGGCCGCGTTGACCGAGTTGCGGATGCGGCCGAACAGGTCGATCTCCCAGCTCAAGGCCGGGCCGATCGAAGCCGAGTTGCTCAGCGCCGTGGCATCGGACGTGGCGAAGTTCTGCTGTTGCGCGCGCGTCGCGCTGGCGCTGGCAGTGAGGCTGGGCGCGGCGGCGGCGGCGTTGATGCCGACAGTCGCACGGGCTTCGTCGATGCGTGTCACGGCCTCGGTGAGGCTCGGATTGTCGGCCAGCGCGGCGTCGGTCAGGGTGTTGATGGCCGGGTCACCGAGCGAACGCCACCAACCGTCCGGCACAGGTTGCGTATGGATTGGCTCGTCCACGGCAGCAACGGACCAGCCGTCGGGATGGGGTAGCGGCGGCGGTGTATAGGCGGGCTGCAATACGCAGCCACTTAATGCAAGTATGCCGATGGTGCCGTTCAAGGCAAGCCGGATGATCCGGGATGAAGGGCCGGATGATGGAGTGCCGTGGTAATTGATTATTTCCATAACGAAACGAAACGGTACAGTACCGAATAGGCTATGCTTGACCTTTAGGAGCTGTCAAGCAAAACTGTACCGATTGGTTTCGAGAACGATTCTGCATATGAAAGTACTGACTGAGGCCCGGCGTGAGGCCATTCTGGCTGCTGCCAAGGCTGTCTTCGAGGAGGTGGGTTTCGAGCAGGCCACGATGTCGGAAATCACCACCCGAGTTGGCGGCTCGAAAGCGACGCTCTATCGCTACTTCGCGTCCAAGGAAGCGTTATTCATGGAACTGGTGCGCCGCTCGGCCCGGGAACATGGTGGCGAGCTAATGGGACAGTTCCAGGCTTGCGGCGGAGCACTGGAAACCGGGCTACCTCCAGAGGCATCGGAAGTGCTAGCCCTGCTGGATCCCGGCGCGGAAGTGAAGGTCACGCTCCAGGGATTCGGCGAACATGTGATCAGGAACTTCCTGACCCCGCAGAAGATGGCAGCCAAGCGCATGGTGATCGCGGCGGCAGGCAGCCATCCGGAAATGGGCCGCCTGTTCTATGAGAACGGGATACGCCGCGGGATGAAGTTCGTGGAACACTACTTCGAGAGCATCATCAGGGCCGGTAAGCTGCGCCAGGTGAATCCCAACGTGGCGGCTGCCCATTTCCGCGGTTTGCTTGAATCTGAGTGGGTAGAACCAGCCCTGCTCAACGTTCAACTGCAACTCAGCGATGATGAAGCCGTGGCGGTCGTGGAGCGGGCCGTCGACACCTTCATGCGTGCTTACGGACCACCACTGCCTGCCTGATCAGGGTGAAGTCTACTACGACGCCAGGCTGAAGGATTTCCGAGGTGGCATGGCGCCGGACGCACCCGTGTCCTACAAGATTGCTGAATGAGTGGCGCGGCCAGTGTCGCCTGCCACCGGACCGGGCTGGTTATCCATCCGCTGGTGCGGCTGCGTAACTAGTCCGGTCGATTCGGTACAAGAAGTACAGCAGGAGAACCAACCACCGATTGCTCGGGCAGTCACAACGTGATGGCAAACAGGTCAGACCGGGGCCGGTAGAGCCCGAAATGTCCGAGCACCAGCGAGTGCGCCAAAGCGACGGGGAACCGACTAGCGGAACCCATCAGGGACAGCGGCATCGCCGCAACCAAAGTCCGAATGTACGGTTGCAATCTACCTTCATATCGTCGAACTGAATGCTTGGCAAGCCGGGGGCGTCCATGTACGGACCTCTGGATCGTGCGACTCCCCGACCACGCCCTGTATGCATTCGCGCGCCTAAAGCGGATCTTTCCGTCAGGCGGGTTGCGGCACCGGGTTGTAATAGTCGAGGCTTTGCGCGTTCGCTCATCGCTTAGCTGACGATTTCATTACCATACAAATCCTTCAGGCCGGCACGAGACAGCCAGCCCTCGTCGGTCGCGATGGAGGTGATGTCACCGCATCAGGCTTGATTGGGCAGCGTGCTCAGCGTCGCCGCCGTCAACGCTGCCACCCGCTTCGAGTTCGATGGCGTCGCAACTGCGACGCGTATAACGGCATGCTAACGCGATCGTCAGCGCCGAGATCGCAGCCGGCACGGCGGCCGCAGTGAACAGTTCCCGTTCACCCCATTGCATGCTGATCAGTAAGCCGCCCACCACCGGACCCACGATTGAGCCGATGCGTCCCACGCCAAGGCTCCAGCCTACCCCCGTCGACCTGAGCGCGGCGGGGTAAAACGCTGCGGCCAGGATGTTGACGGCGGCCCGCCCTCCCACTATGCCAAAGCCGGAAATTGTCACTGACAGGAACAGAACCCACGGCGAACCGGCGCTGTGACCGATGACGACGATCGACAACGCAGCGACCGCAAACGACGTGCCGAGAACCTTGTAATAGCCGAAACGGTCGATGACCGGTCCGAGGAGCAACGTGCCAACGATGCTGCCGACCTGGAACATCGTCCCGACCAGCACTGCGCCCTCCAGCGACATGCCTGCGTCTTTCGCCAGCGACGGGAGCCAGCTCGCAAGAAAATACAGGTTATCTCGCCACTTCTATCAAATTGTTGGTACTCGCCCTTCGATCGTTGCGGTCAGGGGCCCACTACGGTTGAAATCGGCGAGCGCTTGCCGGCCACGATGTAATGTTGCAGCCGTTGCCAAGCGTCTAGGTAGCGATGCCACGGAATTGCGGCAAGCTGCTCGTCGTGGACAACCAGAATGCGTTCGACGGTTACCAGTTCGTGGTCGAGCAGTAGGCAGCGTTCGCCGAGCTCGACTCGCGTGATGCACGCATTGAGCGCCGCTTCGGCGCGGCGGTAAGGCTCGACCTCGGCGCTGGCCGCGGTCGCTTCCCGCAGGTAGAACGCGAGATAGACGACGCGGATCAAGCAACTGAGTTGATCGAGGTCACCGCGGCCGCCACGCATGGTTGCCAACGCCAAATGATTTTCGAGTGACAGCGCTTGGATCTTCTCAGTTGGCAACGGCATCAACAGGTGTTTCGCCAACCCCGGTCGACCTGCCCGTCCCACTGTACGCTTACTGCCGTTCATTATTCCTCTTCCCTATCGCACCGTGCCGTTCTTACAGTGCCCGCACCACATACCCTTGCTCGCGCTGCATAACGCGGGGCGGCCGCAAAGCGGGCATCGAATCGTTGTCGCGCCGAGGTACATATCGTTTCTCTCCTGTTATTGAGTGTCAGGCCGGAACGATCGGGATGTTCCATCCAATGAACGTTGCCCGGACTGGCCCGTCGTCGACGCCGTGCGGCAGACGGTCCTCGAAGATGAACCAGTCTCCTGCTCTTGGCTTGTGCAGGACCTTTCCCTGTCGGAACGTCAACCCGTCGTTGTGGAGCACGACCATCAAAACCAGCCCCTCGTCGTCGGTATGCATATCGACGCCAGCGGTGACGACCAGAAGTTCCTCGCGTCCCCGGTACCCGCCTTCGGCACGGTGATATCCCAGCTCGGTGAGATTCGGTAGCCATGTGGCGCCGCCTCGACTGGCCCAGCGCGGAATCACGTAGGTCTCGACCGGATCACCGCAAAACTCGTTCACCTCGGCCGCCGAGAAAAACTCCTCGGCGAGTTCGGCAGAATGACGAACAATATCGTCCGGCAGATGCGCCGTTCCAAGAATGGAACCGACCGACTGAATACCAGCGGCACTCTTCGTTCGGGCTCGGGCTTGGCGAGCCTGATTTTCTTTCCTGCTTTCCACTCTCATTTCTTGATCATCACGGTACCCAACATTCGTCCGAGCTCGTTGTTGACGGCAAACCCACAGGTCGCATCATCGCCGGGTTGATAGCGCTCGCGTGCCGCATCCAACGGTAGCACGACGAATGGCGGCCACCCGAACTGGTCCGCAGTGATGTCAGCCACGAAAGGGTATCGGTCCTCGCACACGCCTTTTACCCAATAGTGCCCTGCCAAGCACCCATCGAGTCGCGAGCTCCACCATCACCTGCGCCATCTCCCCCGCGTACAACCGCCTCGCAAGCTGCGAACCTTTCGAGCGACTGTTGAAGCAGAATCGAGGCGTGGAGGCACGTTCCCGGCGTGCCGTCGATATCGCTGACCGTCAGCACGCGCTCGAACGTGTCTCGCCTTCTCGAGCAAATGTCTTCAACAACCTGCAGCCGGTACATGGCATTTTCTCCGTCACATCAGAATGCCATCTCAGGCCGCACGACTTCCTGCGTTCAGAATTTCATGTACGGCCAAGCAGCCATGCCGTTGCGCTCACGAATCTCGCAAAACCCGGCGTGTGCGAGCCCGTGAACACCAATGTACGAGCGCATTTGCAACGCAAGTCTGATCTCCTCGCCGTCTCCACCGTACTCGTCAGCACGAATGATTTCGTTGCCCGGCAGCCCGAGCTCAATACCTGCCGCCCAAGCCCACGCCGTAGCCTCAGGGTCCGAGCATTGGATGACGGCGCGATAGAGCGGCTCGTCGGGATGCAGGTCTGTCTCGCTCATGATTCGCAGCATTTCCCGTTGTCCTGCAAAGAGGTTGCCGTTCATCAACGAACGAAAGCACTGCGGAGTAATCGCTAAGTGCGCGCCTTCGTGCAGTACGGTGGAAACGCGACACGCAGGATCGACAGCCAGCGTACCGTGATCAATGCGACACCCTTCCGTGAAACCGGTGGCGCCCACCTCGTACCGGGCCGGGATGCCGATTCCGTTCGGGAACAACATGACCTTCTCACGCGTCCCCGGGGTGTCTATCCGATAGTCCAATTGCATCCTCGAAGACATCGCGGATCCGTTCCCTATGCCGACACCGGATTCGACGCGAACCAGCTATCAGCCTTCGCTCGAAATAGCGGTTCAATCCGGACAGACTGTGCGCTACCCGCGTCGACGTTATTCACGTGACCGCCGGCTCGGCCGCAATTCCAGTATCGGTTCGCTTCTGCCACCATCTCATCCGCTGTTGCGCCATCGTGCCGCATGCGCAGGACTCGCATTGCCGCGCCGACGTGATCGCCGGCCCCGGGCACGCGGCAGTCCGCCAGCGCTTCACTCCATCCGTGACCGGTGGGCTTGTCTGCGGCGTCGAACGTGTCGAATGCGTGCATGATGATCGTGGCCAGCACCAAAGGATGGCCGGGATAGACTTCAGGCCCGCCGAGATGCTCTTGCATCCACCGGTAGGTGTCCATCTGGTTGAGGATTACGCTGTTCGAAGCCATGTCTGTCCGCTCCGCCGTAACGGCTATTCGATGCATCTTCTTGCGCCCGTATGATTTTCGCTTCCCGGATCGGTTATGCAGATTGATTAAGGATTGCGACCTCGAAGCCTTCCGGCCAGCCGTGATGCAAGACACGCATGGCGTCCTCGGCGATCAGCTCGGGCACGACGTCCTCGTAGCCCTCGTCAATCGGCGTGATCATCACGATCGCGCACGGCTGTCCTTTCGCTGTAGCAATCTGGCCGGCCAACCGCTTCAGCTCTGTGGTCCATTCGTGGACCTGCCGGTCAATGATCTGCTTTTCGTCTTGCGTCATCGTCATAGCCTTTCGTCGTCAGTTCTTGGGTCGATGATATCGTCGAAGGCCGGCAACAGGCGCTCCGAGTCGTACTGGCCAAATACGCGGCCGAGGCGCATGCCGACGGTCGGACGGCCAATCTTTTCAAGGTAGATCATCGCACCCGCACACATACTTTCTTGACCGCTCGCCACGTATTTGCCGTCGTCATCCCACTGGCCACCCGTGTGTGCGTTGTGCACGGTCTTGTGACACTGGAACGTACTGTGATCGTCCCGCATCAGATGTTGGATGATCCCCTCGAGGCGACCAGGCGCGAGCGGGATCGCTCCTTTCTTGCGAAACGGGCAGTTCTCACACGGACGACGCAGCTTGAAGTGGTTTTCGATGGGATCACTCATCAATTTTCCCGTCAGATCCCGTATTTCTCTTGTAGTGCCGCGACGCGTGCTGTTTGAGCCTGATGGGCAGCCAGTGCTTCTGGCGATACCTCTTCGAGTTTCACGACGCCATGCGCAATCGACATGTCCCACTCGGTCGTGCGACGAACCAACATCACCAGCTCCTGCATTTCTCGACGGATGGTTTCAAACATCGTTTTCCCTCATTCAGCAAACACTTCTTGTAGGATGCGCAGCGTAGCCAGCAGCGTTTGTTCGGCAACAACCCCTTCCCTTTTGACGAGCCGGACCTTGTCCACCGTTCGGACCTGATCGAGCATAATCAAACCGTGCTTGCGCTTGAACGTCACGGGTACGCGGAAGGGTGTCAGTCGGCCCTTCGATGTCATCGGCGCCACGATCACCGTGCGGAGGTGGTCGTTTAGCTCCGGGGGCGATACGATAATGCATGGACGCGCTTTCTGGACCTCGTTGCTCAGCCTCGGATCAAGGGCCACGAGCCATATTTCGCCACGCGTTACCATTCGATCTCCGCGTCGTCCGCGTTGCCGAGCTCACCCATGACCGGGCGATCCTCGCCCGCGTCGGCCAGCGCCTTGCTGGCTTCTCCCCAACCTTCGCGAGGGGCATTTTGCGGGCGCCGCAGAACCAATGTGCCGTCTTCCACTTCCATCTCTACTTCGTCCTCAAACCCCAATTGAGCCAGGAACGGCTTCGGTATCAGCACACCCTGCGAATTGCCCATTCTGCGAATCGAAACTCTCATGACTGCACCGTTATAACAATGTTAAATCTCGCTTCATGGCGAGTCAATACAATGTTATAACAAATACATCGCGCACGCATCAGTCTGGCGATGCGTCACTTCCGTGCAACTTCCGGATCTGCGCCCTATCCCAGGTGACGTTCGTAGTAGCGTCGCGTCAACGCCTTACGGTACGCAGACTTCATCGGGCGAGCCTTGTCTGGCGATGACCTGCCCTCTTCGGCACGCGCCACACACCGATTGAGGGCAATTTCCGCATGCCGAAGCAATTCGATATCTTCGCCGACGCCCAAGTAGCACGAGAGTTGCAACGCCTTCGACAACGTGGCGATCGCAACGACGTCACCGCGGCCGGCACTGAGCGTCGCCAGCGCAGGATGGTGCTTTCGTGAGAGGCCGACGGCACAAGGAAGACTGTTTTCGCATGATTCGGTTCGCCGTTAAAGTTCAAAACGGGGACGACCCAAGTGCCCGTCGCGCGTCTCTCCAGCTTCGGTCACCAGCGAACAGGCATCGTATCGAGGTTGTTGAGAAAGTTAGGTGCCGCGGCCGCGCCGCTCCAACTCGTTCCTGGTCCGCTCCAGTTCCCTCGCAAACGTAGCTTCGTCCGGTAACACTGTCTGATACTCCGCCGCGAGCACCTTGTTCGGCAGGTTGTCCAGCGCATAGTGGGCCTCTGCAGCGCCTTTCTCGGCGCACAGAATCAAACCAACCGGGGGATTTTCCCCAGGCTTCATCCAGTGCTCGCGCGCGTAATTGAGGTAGAGGTGCATCTGGCCGGCGTCTGCATAGCTGAAGCGGCCCACCTTGAGATCAATGATAAGCAGACATCGCAGTCGCCGATGGAAGAACACCAGGTCAACACGGAACCAGGCGTCATCAATGCGGAGGCGCCGCTGCCGGCCGATAAAAGCAAAGTCGTCGCCGAGCTCCAGCAGGAAGTCAGCGAGGTGCTGAATCAACGCGGCCTCGAGATCCGACTCCGAGTACTCGTCCTTCATATCGAGGAACTCGAGTACAAACGGATCGCGGATCGCCTCTTCGGGTGTCAGCAGATCCCCCGGCTGCGCGGCTGCGGCTTTTCCGAGAAGCGAAGCCTTGTTGCGGGACAACGCCAGCCGCTCGTAGAGCTGGCTGCTGACCTGCCGGTCAAGCTGACGCACCGACCAGCCTTCACGCAGTGCCTCGGATTCATAGAAGTCGCGCGCTGCAGTGGTCTTCACGGAAAGCAGACGCACATAGGCCGACCAGGGCAACGGAAACGCCTGCGCGACGGTGCTGAGTTCAAGCGGCGTGACCGCAAGCCCCGCAACAGACGACCGTTTGGTCGATTTTGCAGACGGTGTCGGCACAATGTTAGCGGCGGCGGATTGTGCAGACAACGTCTGCACAATCCGGTCAGCCGGCCAGGTCAGGTAAAAGGCGCGCATCTGCGCAAGATTGCGCCACCCGAAGCCACGACCGAATCGCAGCGACAAATCAGTGCCCAAGCGACGGATCACCGCCTCGCCGTAAGCCGCCCGTCCCTCGCCGCCTTGCTCGAACAGCACGATCCGTCGACCAACCTCCCAATATGTCGCTGTCATTAGCGCATTCACGCTCCGAGCAGCCGCCGCGCGCGTAGATGCAACTACCTCGGTGATTTCGCGGTGCAAGCCCGCATAGGCGGGATGTTCGACTTCGCGCTTCGTCACGATGCGTTCACCGCATCCTTAAATGCCTTGCCGGCCGTGAACTTCACTGTGGTAGCGGCGGCTATAGCAATCTCTTCCCCGGTAGACGGATTGCGACCGGTCCGCGCCGCGCGCTTTCCCTGCGAGAACGCGCCGAAACCGATGAGTTGCACCACCGCGCCGCGGCTCACCGCTTCCGTGATGGCATCCAACACCGCCTGGACCGCCTTACCTGCCTCGCTCTTGCTGACGCCGGCGCCCGCGGCAACAGCGTCGATAAGTTCCTGCTTGTTCATGAATCCTCCTGCCCACCCAGTCAAAGTCGCACCCTACCGCATCCCATGGCCCACAAACAAACCTCGGCGAGTCAATACAGCGGTGCCGCCGACTCTACCGAATCTAGGTGCGCGCCCCGCGCTTCTCGAGACGGCCTACAGCCCATGCCCGCCATTGCCGGCACCGCGGACGCCTCGTGGTCCGCCAGCCGCCGCCCTATTGCGTCGGCAACGTGGTCGGAACATGGGAGGGGGCACCAGGAAAGCTCAAAGCAACACCTAGTGACCGCGATGTCTCTGGTTAGCGGTTAAAGCAGCGACGACAGGCGCGCGGGCGAATTCTGTCCGCGCAGTCGTTGCCGAATGCTCGCGCTACTAATGCTGTAACCATCCCCCGGTGCCGCGAAATTTCCGCAAACTCAATCCCAGAAAGGCTGAGCGCGGACGTCAACTTCAACTAAAGTTATGTCGATCGGCGCCCGATCGTCAACCAAAGCTGTAGCCCCGTACGCGATTTCAACGAAAGTTGTGTCGCGACGGTCCGCTGGAGAGGCTCGCCAAGCGAGCGGCCTCCGGTGCTGACGGGATAAAATCCTGCGCATCGGCGCGGTACTGTTCGGGGTCGTGACGGCCAGCGCTCCGGTGACCAACGACATCCCCCACGCCGACCACGTGCAGCACCCGGCGCACTCGTGACCGAACCGCCACAGCCCCACTCGTCGGGCCCCCGTCGCGTGAATAGATTGCCCATAACCGGCTCCCGTGGCAAGACAGCAGCCGGGCTCACAGCCGGATCCGTTCGACCTCGTCGAGGTGGATGGCATCGTGGCGTCGATCGTACAGCTGCGTAGTGCGCGTCGACGCGTGATTCGCCATCACCGCGGCGTTCTCGAGCGTGCCACCGTTCTTCAGGTAGGTGGTGATGCCGGTCGCCCGAAACGTGTGGTTGCCGATGGCGGTCGCGATGCCGGCTGCCGCCGCACGCCGGCGTACCATCGCATACGCGTTCGCCTGCGGCAACGGCGTGCGACTGAGTTGCCGCGTCCCACGCGCGATCGTGCGAAACAGCGGCCCCTTCGAGTCAGCCACGAGACCGGTGCCGTCGAGGTACGCATGCAGGGCCGCCTCCAGCGTATGGTGGCACGGCATCGGGTGCGCCTTGCCGCCCTTTTCTCGTAAGCGTACCCATAGCCGTCGTTGCTGCATATAGACGTCGTCGACGCACATTGCGAGCGCCGCGCCCACGCGCGCGAACGAAAACACCATCAGCGTGATCAGCGCGCGGTCGCGCAACCCTGCGGGCGTGCTCACGTCGATGCTGTCCAAGAGCTGCCGCGCCTCGGCGGCGTCGAGCACCGGCGTCTTGCCGGTGCGGACCGTGTGGCTCGGGCCGCGCACCGACGCGGCGGGATTCACCGGCACGGTCTGGCCGGTCACGAGCCAGTCGAACAGATGGCGGATCGCCGCCAGGCGCTGCTTGACGGTCGGCGCCGCGTGCGTACGGGTCTGCAGCTCGACCCAGCTGGCCACGTGCAGTGGCTGCACGGCCGTAATCGACGGCACGCCCGCGCCGGCGCACCAGGCGAGAAAGTCCCCGGCCGCACGCGCTTACGCGCGCCGCGTGTGCGGGTTGCGGATCGCCGATGCGAAGAACTCGACAAAGCGCACACCAGCGCGTTCGCCGGCGGATGTGACCAACGCCGGCACCGACGCGCCGATGAGCACCAGATGTGTGTTAGCCACCGATCAGTCCTTTGACCGCGCCTCTGATCGCGCCTTCGAGAAGCGATTTCGCGACCGACAGGAGAAGATCGACCGTGAAGCCGCCCGCAGCCGACGCCACTTCCTTGGTCCGCCTCCATACGACGGGGCTGCGCACGGCATCGAGGAAGTCATGGCCGGCCCAGCTCAGGCCACTGAAGGCAATTCCTGGCACCCCATGCCGGACCCGGACGTCTGCTCCATCAGTGTCAACAAAACCCGCCTGCTCGAGCAGCGCCAGGTGGTAGCCGATTTCTTGGGTGCTGTAGCCGACTACCTGGATCTCGGTCTGATCGGGGGCAAGCCACTCGATTCCGGTTTCTGGCACCGGGTGGGTCTCGAGCTTGAGCATAAGCTCACGAATCAAGTCCATGTCACGCTTCATCGGTCTCGCCCTTCTGGCTGGCTTGCAACGCCTGTGCTTGCTGAAGCAGCTGCCCGGCTTCTTCGACAGTTCGGGCTTCTACCTCGATGTCGCCAACCTTCAGTCGTACTTTTCGGCCCACTTTCGATTGCACCCACGCGCCGAGGATTCCGGTCAGTACCGGGCTGACTGCGTGGAGGAGAACTGCAATTTCTCCGGTATAGCCGCCGACGGCCTCGGCAGAATCCAACGCCATGACTGGTGTGTCTGCCTTGATACCGTTTTCGCGGAGCGCCGAGACAACGCCCCTGAGTGCGGCTTGCCCTTCGACGGAGAAAGTCGGAGGCTCATCCACGGCATTCACCAGATAGAAACGCACCTTGCCCGGGTTGTCCCGGCGCCAGTGCTCCTCCTCCCGGGCGAACCGCGCGGCAATGGCCGCCAGGATCTCTTCCTTTGCGTCAGACATGGCGCCTCCTATATGTGATAAAGGACATTATCATATATAGATGTGCACGCGACGACCGCTCCCGGGCAGGTTCGTTGCCCTCTTCATGCAATCATGCAGCTACTCGCGAAGTGCTTTCGCCACAAGCGCCTACAATACTGAACACTTACAGTTCCATCCGAATCCCTGTCCTTGTTGTTCCCGACGACCTTGTAAATTCGAGTCGGGTCGCGAGTCCTTCGAACATGAACGGTCGAACCAACCAGCGGTAGTGGTAGCCCGTTTGTCATTGCACTCTATATGAACGCGTCCCGTTTGCAACAGCTTTCTTGCGTTTCTGACAGACAGATGGGCTGCGTCTCTATATCCGGCCTTATTGCAGCCGGTCCTGCCGCTGCGGGCCCCTATGAAATCCGCTGACTCACACCTCATTCTCCTAACGAGCTCGAAGCTCGTTACGCAATTCAGGTTTAGTGAGTCCCGGTCCTACCTGGCTTGTCATCACACTCGATTGCTGCGCAACCTTTCGACGTTCACCCTGTGT
>NZ_LKPJ01000048.1 GCF_001443045.1 Burkholderia ambifaria
ATGAATCACTTCATAAACCTGACTTACTTTAGTGTGAGACTCTTGATACTTTCGCTATCTGATCCGAAGACCAGCTCGCGGCCATCAAGCGCCCACACTTATCGGCTGTTAATTTTTAAAGAGCGTTTCTGCGAGGAACTTCGTGTTTCTCAGCAGCGCTGCGTTTTCAGCAGCAGAGAAGCGAGATTATGAACCGTGTTTCTCAGTTCGTCAACAACTTTTTTAACTGCTTCGTTGCGACGGCTGGGGNTCAACTCCGTGTGCGCCGGGGCTCTACAACCCGCCCTCAACCGCACCGCTTCCCTTCTTCCCCCGCGCTGCGTTTCCGTTAGCGCGAAAGAGGCGTGATTCTAAGCACCCCACCCCGTCTCCGCAACCCCCTTTGTGAAAATATTTTGAAAAAGCCCCCGTGCGCTGCCGCGCACGGGGGCTTGGAGCTCGATGGACTACGCGCCGCCGGCGATCCTGAAGCAGCCGGCGGGCCGTCGCGCTATATATATGGCGATGTCACTTGCTACCGACCATGGCCTGCAGCCGCTCCACCGGCACCGCCTCGGCCATCGCCGTGTAGCCGGCGTCGCTCGGGTGAATGCCGTCGCCGCTGTCGTACCGGCGCTGCAGCACACTCGGGCGCGCGGGATCGCGCAGCACCGCGTCGAAGTCGACCACGCCGTCGAACCCGCCGCCGCTCCGGATCCACCGGTTCACCTCGAGCCGGATCGACTCGCGCCCGGCCGGCAACGCCGCCGGCGTGAGCGTCGCACCGAAGACCTTCACCCCTTGGCGGTGCGCCGCCTCGATCAATCGCCGATAGCCGTCGATCAACGATGCGGCCGTGACCTGCGTATGCGGGCTGTCGCAGTCGAGCCCCGCACGCGGCGGCATCGCGGCAAAGTTGATGTCGTTGATGCCGATCAGCACGATCGCCGCCTTCACCCCCGAGCGCGACAGCGCATCGCGCTCGAACCGCGACGCCAGCGACGTGCCGTAGCACGCCGAATCGCTGAGCAGCCGATTGCCGCTGATCCCGAGATTCACCACGCCGACCGAATCCGAACCTGTCGCGCTCAGCCGGCGCGCGAGCGCATCCGGCCAGCGATGGTTGCGATTCAGGCTGGAGCGCAGCCCGTCGGTGATCGAATCGCCGATCGCCGCGACACTCGCCCGCGCGACACCGGCCTCGATGGCCAATTCGGTCACCCACGCATACTGGGTAAAGCGCGTGCGGAACGCATCTGCGCCCGGGTCGTTCACGTGATCACCCGGCGCCGACACGTAATTGAGCTGGTTCGACACACGGTGCCACACCGTCATTCGCTGGTTCGCGCCCATCCTCAGGCTGACCGCATACGGCCGCCCGGCCGTCACGTCGATCGCCACCGGGTCGCTTTCGAGCTCCTGACCCGGCGCGAGCGTCACCGACGCCTTGCCGCCGAAACGCACGGCAGCGCTCGTCCCGCCGGCAAGCGCCGCGCCGTCGCCCGCGCGCGCCAGGCCGGCCGCCTCGATCACCAGCGGCGCGCGACCGTATGCATTGCTGACACGAATCCGCGCGGCATGTCCCGATACTGTCGGGTAGACGATCTGCCGGACGGTCCGTCCGGCCACGTCGGGCGCGCGATAGAGCGGCGGCGGCGCAGCCAGATCGGGAATCGGCTGCAACGCAGTCGCCCATGCGGCGACCCACCCGGCCGGCGAGGCCGCGACCGCGACCGGCGACAGGAACACGGACGCGCCCAGCACGGTCGCGACGAAACTGCTTCGAAATGACATCGGCGAAATCCTCATCGGAAAGCGGGCATTGTGCCGTAGAAGGCGCTCCTCTCACGCACCGGACCGCATTCCGCCCCGGGCGATCGCACCCCGACGCCCCTCGTTTACCCGAGTCTCGCTGCAAATCCGCAAGAAATTTATTAACCGACCGGTCGGTTGGTTTATACTTCGCACACATTCAACCGGACGAGAACCTCCGCCATGTACACGCAATCCCTCGACATCCCCGGCAACGTCGCGCCGCTCGACGCCGCAGCCGAGTCGCCCGAGCAAGCGCGGTTCGACGCGGTCATGGCCGCGGACGGCAAGATCGAACCGCAGGACTGGATGCCCGACGCCTATCGCAAGACGCTGGTCCGCCAGATCTCGCAGCACGCGCACTCGGAAGTCGTCGGCATGCTGCCGGAAGGCAACTGGATCTCGCGCGCGCCGAGCCTGAAGCGCAAGGCGATCCTGCTCGCGAAGGTCCAGGACGAAGCCGGCCACGGCCTCTATCTATATAGCGCAGCCGAAACGCTCGGCGTCTCGCGCGATTCGCTGATCGACGCACTGCACGCCGGCAAGGCGAAATACTCGAGCATCTTCAATTACCCGACGCCGACCTGGGCCGACGTCGGCGTGATCGGCTGGCTCGTCGACGGCGCCGCGATCATGAACCAGATCCCGCTGTGCCGCTGCACGTACGGGCCGTATGCGCGCGCGATGATCCGCGTGTGCAAGGAAGAGTCGTTCCACCAGCGCCAGGGTTTCGACGCGCTGCTGTCGATGATGAAGGGCACCGACGCGCAACGCGCGATGGTCCAGCAGGCGGTGAACCGCTGGTGGTGGCCGGTGCTGATGATGTTCGGCCCGAGCGACGCCGATTCGGTCCACAGCAGCCAGTCCGCGAAATGGGGCATCAAGCGGATCTCGAACGACGACCTGCGGCAGAAATTCGTCGATGCGACGGTCGACCAGGCGAAGGTGCTCGGCGTGACGCTGCCCGACCCGGACCTGAAATGGAACGAAGCACGCGGCCACCACGACTACGGCACGATCGACTGGGATGAATTCTGGCGCGTTGTCAACGGCGACGGCCCGTGCAACAAGGAACGCCTCGCGACCCGCGTGAAGGCCCACGACGACGGCGCATGGGTACGCGAGGCTGCACTCGCACACGAAGCGAAGCGCCGCGCCCGTGCCGAACAGCACGCCGCCTGAGCGGCAACCATCGAATACAGGATTCAGGAGAGAGTGATGAACAAGGAATGGCCGATCTGGGAAGTGTTCGTGCGCAGCAAGCAGGGCCTCGACCACAAGCATTGCGGCAGCCTGCACGCGGCCGACTCGTCGATGGCGCTGCGCATGGCGCGCGACGTCTATACGCGCCGCCAGGAAGGCGTGAGCATCTGGGTGGTGCCGTCGTCGGCGATCACCGCGTCGGATCCGGCCGAAAAGGCCGAGCTGTTCGAACCGGCGGGCGACAAGATCTACCGTCACCCGACGTTCTATACGCTGCCCGACGAAGTCAACCACATGTAACGCCGCGCCATGACGATCACGCCCGAACACCTCTCCTACGTGCTGCGCCTTGCGGACAACGCGCTGATCCTCGGTCAGCGCAACGCCGAATGGTGCGGCCACGGCCCCGTCCTCGAGGAAGACATCGCGCTCACCAACATGAGCCTCGACCTCATCGGCCAGGCACGCATGCTGTACACGCACGCAGCCGAACTCGAGCGCCAGCTCAACGGCGCGACGAAGACGGAAGACGATTACGCCTACTTCCGCACCGAGCGCGAGTTCGCGAACTTCACGCTCGCCGAGCTGCCGCACTACGGCCCGATCGCCGGCACCGCACACGCCGACAAGGACTACGCGGTGACGATCGTGCGCAACTTCCTCTACGCGACGCTGATGCTGCACGTGTGGACCGCGCTCGAAACGTCGACGGACGCACAACTCGCAGCGATCGCCGCGAAATCGGTGAAGGAAACCCGCTATCACGTGCAACATGCGCGCGAATGGCTGGTGCGCCTCGGCGACGGCACCGACGAATCGCACCGCCGCGCGCAGGCCGCGCTCGACTACCTGATTCCGTACACGCGCGAATTCTTCGCGGCCGACACGATCGACGACGCGGTCGCCGCACCGGGCATCGGCCCGGCACCGGCCGCGCTCGAAGCCGCATGGCGCGCGGACGTGGACGATGCGCTCGCGGAGGCGACGCTCACCCTGCCGGCACCCGTTCAGCACATAACGACCGGCAAGCAGGGCGAGCACTCGGAGCACATGGGCTACCTGCTCGCGGAAATGCAGAGCCTCGCGCGCCAGCATCCCGGCGCAACCTGGTAACCGGCCGACCCAACGGAGCCCGACGATGTCCGTCCCGACCGCCGCCCCCGCCGATGCCGCGCCCACCGCGCACCGCAACGATCCGTTGCTTGCGCGCGCGTGGGACGTTCTCGAAGCGGTGCCCGATCCAGAAATCCCGGTCGTGTCGATCCGCGAGCTCGGCATCCTGCGCGACGTGCGTCGCGCGGACGACGGCCTGCTCGAAGTCGTGATCACGCCGACCTACTCCGGCTGCCCGGCCATGTCGCAGATCGCCGAGGACATCGCCGCAGCGATGCAGGCCGCCGACCTGCCGCCGCACCGGATCGAGACGGTGCTCGCCCCCGCGTGGACGACCGACTGGATCACACAGGAAGCGCGCAACAAGCTGCGTGCGTACGGCATCGCGCCGCCCGTCGGCCAGTGCGGCAGCGCCGCGCCACGGGAAAACGTCGTGCGCTTCGTGCCGCGGCCCGTCGCGGCGCCCGTTTGCCCGCGCTGCGGCTCGGCCCGCACCGAGCGTCTCGCGCAATTCGCATCCACGGCCTGCAAGGCGCTGTATCGCTGCGTCGACTGCCGCGAACCCTTCGACTACTTCAAACCCTACTGAATATGGCGACCCCGCAATTTCATCCGCTGCGTATCCGCGACGTGCGGCCCGAGACCGCCGACGCCGTTACCGTCTCCTTCGACGTGCCACCCGAGCTGCGCGACGCGTACCGCTTCACGCAGGGCCAGTTCGTCACGCTGAAGACCCATATCGACGGCGAGGAAACGCGCCGGTCGTACTCGATCTGCGTCGGCACGACCGACTACGACCGCGACGGCGAGCTGCGCATCGGCATCAAGCGCGTGCGCGGCGGCCGCTTCTCGAATTTCGCGTTCGACACGCTGAAGCCCGGCCACACGATCGACGTGATGACGCCGGACGGTCGTTTCTTCACACACCTGAACGCCGATCACGGCAAGCAGTACGTCGCGTTTTCCGGCGGGTCGGGCATCACGCCGGTGCTCGCGATCGTGAAGACGACCCTCGAACTCGAACCGCGCAGCACGTTCACGCTGATCTACGGCAACCGCAGCGTCGACGCGATCATGTTCGCCGAAGAACTCGAGGACCTGAAGAACCGCTACATGAACCGCTTCGTCCTGTATCACGTGCTGTCGGACGACCAGCAGGACGTCGAGCTGTTCAACGGTGTGCTCGACCAGGCGAAATGCGCGGAATTCCTCGCCACGCTGACGCCGGCCGACGCAATCGACGAAGCGTTCATCTGCGGCCCGGCGCCGATGATGGATGCGGCCGAAGCCGCGCTGAAGGCCGCCGGCGTGCCGCCGGCGAAGGTGCACGTCGAGCGCTTCGGCACGCCGCTGCCGCAGGCCGGCGCACCGGTCGTCGAGATTACCGAGCAGACGCCGGCCGCCGACCTCGAAATCGTGCTGGACGGCAAGAAGCGCAAGCTGCGCCTGCCGTACGAAGGCGTGAGCCTGCTCGACGTCGGCCTGCGCGCGGGCCTCGCGCTGCCGTACGCGTGCAAGGGCGGCGTGTGCTGCACGTGTCGCGCAAAGGTGATCGAGGGCGAAGTCCGGATGGAGAAGAACTACACACTCGAGGAACAGGAAGTAAAGGACGGCTTCGTGCTCACGTGCCAGTGCCACCCGATCAGCGACAAGGTCGTCGTGAGCTTCGACGAGCGTTGAGCGGCGTCGGATCGGCACGCCGGTCCGGTTTCTCGTCGTCACACATCTCGCTTACACTAGGGGCCGCCGGCCGGCTGGACGTCGCAACGTCCGCCCGTCGGCGGTTTTCTTTTGTTGATGACAGGCCGATGAGTACCATTCACGTGATTCAGGGCGGCACCGCCGCCGCGTCGCTGCGCGAGGCGCTCGCGCAAGCCGGACGCGACGAACGCGTCGTCGGATTGCTCGACGATCTCGCAGTCGGGCCGCTGAAAGACGCCGACGAGACGCCCGACACGCGCGCCGCCTTCTGGCAGCGCGTGCTCGGCGATCAGATTCCCGACTGGAACGCGGAAATCGAGGGCGAGTTCGCACGGCTCGACCAGCTCGCGATGGACACCGGCCAGGTGGTCGTCTGGCATGCGCCGAGCGTCGGCGACAAGCTGCTGCTGCGTCGCGTCGCCTATCATCTGCGCAACGTGCCGCAGCGCCTGAACGAGGTGCGGCTGTCGGCCGCCGACCTCGACGCGCCGCAGCGCGCGGCGCTGACCCGCACCGACCAGGCATGTTCGACCGGGATGTTCTCGCCGGCGGCGCTCGCCCGCAAACGGCCGGTGGCCGCGCCGATCTCGGTGCTGCGCATCGGCCGCCTCGCACTCGAATGGCAGGAAGCGAAACACCTGAATGCCGAGTTGCGCTACTGGGTCAGCAATACGATCAAGAGCGGCCAGTACGCGGACCTCGACGCGCTGATCGTCGCGCGCGCCGAAACCAGCTGGCTGCCCGCGCGACGCGTCGTCGGCGGCATCATGGCCGGCGCCGACCGCGGCGGGCTGTTCGTCAGCGACTCGATCGCCTGGTGGCGCTGCCGCGAACTCGCGGCATCCGGCCGGCTCGAGCTGCAGGACGACACGCCGGCCGCCCTCTCTTCCACGCAGATGCGCGCAGCTGCCGCGCCTCACTAACGCCACCTCTTTCGCATTCGACCATGGCCCGTACCCGAGCGCCCGACCACGAATCCCAGCGCGAGCAGATCCTCGATCTCGCCGCCGAAAAGTTCGCGCAGACGAGCTACCCGAGCACGTCGATGTCCGATCTCGCGACCGCGAGCGGCACGTCGAAGGCACGTCTCTATCACTATTACGAAAGCAAGGAAGCGATCCTGTTCGACCTGCTCGACCGCTACACGAAGCGGTTGATGCTGATCATCGCCGAGGTCGAAGGCGCGAGCCAGCGGCGCGGTCTCGGCGAGCGCGACGCGTTCGCCGAACTGGTGCGTGCGTTCCTCGCCGAGTACGAGACGTCGCACAGCCGCCACGTCGCGCTGCTCAACGACGTGAAGTATCTCGAGGATGCGCAGCGCGAAATCGTGCTCGACCGCCAGCGCGACATCGTCGCGGCATTCGCGCGCCAGCTCGCACGCGCGTATCCCGACCGGATCTCGAAGGAAAACCAGACATCGGTCACGATGATGGTGTTCGGGATGATCAACTGGACGTTCACGTGGCTCAAGCCGGGCGGCCGCCTCGGCTACCGCGACTTCGCCGAACAGGTGATCGACCTGATGGAGCACGGGCTGTCGCCCCGCGCGTGATTGCCGCGAAGCAGCATGCGTTGCGCGGCGGGCACACTGCGACAGGCCGTCGCGCATTTCATGTGATGAATTTTAAATCAGTTATAAATCAAATAGATATAGAATTAACTAAGCGGATTTAGAATTCATCCTCGGCACAAAGAACGTCAAATACGGGTTTTCCCCAATCCTCTCAGGTAAAATGCTGCTGCATCGCACAAGTCGCTTGTGCAGCTACACACTGAGGAACCCACGATGACCACGCAATTCAACCGCCGTGCCGAGGCTGTCGGCGACGCCGGTACTGCGCCGGTTCTCGTCAGGGAACTGGCTTCCAAAGACCGTGAGCGAATGCTCACTCACTTTCTCTCGCTCGACGAAGAGGACCGCCTGCTGCGCTTCGGCCAGATGGTGCCCGACCACGTGATCGAGAACTATGTCCGTACGATCGACTTCGGCCGCGACACCGTGTTCGGCGTGTTCGACCATACGCTCGAACTGATTGGCGTTGGCCACCTGGCGTACCTGCCCGCCGACGGCGACAAGCGTACGGCCGAGTTTGGCGTATCGGTGCTCGAAAGCGCCCGCGGCCGCGGTGTCGGCTCGAAGCTGTTCGAGCGCGCGGCGATCCGCAGCCGCAACACCCGCGTGACGATGCTGTACATGCATTGCCTGTCGCGCAACGCGACGATGATGCATATCGCGAAGAAGTCCGGGATGCGGATCGAGTACGCATACGGCGAAGCCGATGCGTACCTGTCGCTGCCGCCGGCCGACCACTCGACGATCCTCGCCGAGATGCTGCAGGAACAGGCCGCGGTGTTCGACTATGCGTTGAAGCGCCAGGCGCACCGCACGTCGAAGTTCATCGAATCGCTGATGCCCGCCGCGCTGACAGCGTAACGTCGGCCGACCGGGCCGCCCCGCGGGCGTCCGGCCCTCCTTCTCCTTTCCGGCGCAGCGCGCTAGCGCACCGATCTGATCGGCAACGCCGTCGTCTCCTTGAAGCATTCGAGCGAGAAGCTCGTCTTCACGTCGATCACCGACGGATGGTGCAGCAAGTGCTCCTGCACGAAGCGGGAGAAATGTGCCATGTCCTCGACCTGCACGCGCAGCAGGTAATCCATGTCGCCCGTCATCGCATGGCATGCGACCACTTCCGGCCAAGCCTGCACGGCCGCGCGGAACAATTCCGCATGGGTCGCGCCCGCGCGCGCGGACGTCTCGTCGGCACGGACCGGCGCGAGGCCGCCGCGCTTCTCGAGCCGCACGCTCACATAGGCGAGCAGATCGAGCCCGAGCTTCTGCGGATCGAGCAGCGCGACGTAGCCGGTGATCACGCCAATCTCCTCGAGCCGCCGGATCCGCCGCAGGCACGGGCTCGGCGACAGGTTCACGCGCTCGGCGATCTCCTGGTTCGACAGGCGGCCGTTCTCCTGAAGAATCGCGAGAATTCGCCGGTCGATGGAATCCAATTCGGCTTGCGCCATTTTCTGCCCTCCAATGATTATTTTGAGACTGGAAATTGCGTCATCGTAGGCACGGACAATCAAGTTCGCAAGTTTACGCTCCCCCCTGCCCGCTACACTCTGTCGCATGGACCGATGCGTTGCACGCACCGCGGCACGCGTCACCTTCGACTTGAAACCGGCCGGCCCCCACCTCGTTTCGGCCGATCGCACAGCACACAGGAGACATGGCATGCAGATCCCCAACTGGGACAATCCCGTCGGCACCGACGGTTTCGAATTCATCGAATACACGGCCCCGGATCCGAAAGCGCTCGGACAACTGTTCGAACGGATGGGTTTCACCGCGATCGCACGCCATCGCCACAAGGACGTGACGGTCTACCGTCAGGGCGATATCAACTTCATCATCAACGCCGAACCCGATTCGTTCGCACAACGCTTCGCGCGCCTGCACGGCCCGTCGATCTGCGCGATCGCGTTCCGCGTGCAGGATGCGGCGAAGGCCTACAAGCACGCGCTCGAACTCGGCGCGTGGGGCTTCGACAACAAGACGGGGCCGATGGAGCTGAACATCCCGGCGATCAAGGGCATCGGCGATTCGCTGATCTATTTCGTCGACCGCTGGCGCGGCAAGAATGGCGCGCAGCCGGGTGCGATCGGCGACATCAGCATTTATGACGTGGACTTCGAGCCGATTCCCGGCGCGAACCCGAACCCGGTGGGCCACGGCCTCACCTACATCGACCACCTGACGCACAACGTGCATCGTGGCCGCATGCAGGAATGGGCCGAGTTCTACGAACGCCTGTTCAACTTCCGCGAAGTGCGCTACTTCGACATCGAAGGCAAGGTGACGGGCGTGAAGTCGAAGGCGATGACGTCGCCGTGCGGCAAGATCCGAATCCCGATCAACGAGGAAGGCTCGGACACGGCCGGCCAGATCCAGGAATACCTCGACGCGTATCACGGCGAAGGCATCCAGCACATCGCGCTCGGCACGAACGACATCTA
The DNA here is from genome assembly GCF_001443045.1 of Burkholderia ambifaria. Classification (GTDB taxonomy): domain Bacteria; phylum Pseudomonadota; class Gammaproteobacteria; order Burkholderiales; family Burkholderiaceae; genus Burkholderia; species Burkholderia ambifaria_A. The sequence goes on from NZ_LKPJ01000048.1 coordinate 9,823, forward strand.
CGGTGCGGTCGACGGGCTGCGCGGCAAGGAAGTGAAGCTGCTCGACACGATCGACACGTATTACGAGCTGGTCGACCGCCGCGTGCCGAACCACGGCGAATCGCTCGACGAACTGAAGAAGCGCAAGATCCTGATCGACGGCGCCCGCGACGACCTGCTGCTGCAGATCTTCACCGAGAACCAGATCGGCCCGATCTTCTTCGAGATCATCCAGCGCAAGGGCAACCAGGGCTTCGGCGAAGGCAACTTCAAGGCGCTGTTCGAATCGATCGAGCTCGACCAGATCCGCCGCGGCGTGGTCCAGGACAAGGCCTGACGCAGACGGCCGCGTGGCGCCCAGCAGCCCGGGCGACCGCGAACATCGGCGGCACAACGAAAAAGGGCGGGAATCTTGCGATTCCCGCCCTTTTGTCGTTTCGCTCGTTCCGGCGCGGCCCGGCGGCCGCGCGAGCGGATCAACGCACGTTCGCCTTCAGCGCGACGGCACGCTCGGCCGCCGGCTGTGCATCGGCGTCCTGCGCCGGCGCGATCTGACGCATCTGCGCGCCGGCTGCCGCCAGTGCGCTCGCGCCTCGCGCGTGCACCGGGCCGGTCATCGCGAAAAACGCCGCGGACACGATCAGGAAACTCTGGATATGACGTGTGTTCATTGCACCTCCTTTAAGACTGCCGGCGCCTCCCCGGTTGCGTCGAAACGGGCCGACGCGGCCGGGCACCTCCGGCAGGCCGACAAGATTAACGGCATTTGTACGAAGATGGGACCGGCTTTACAGGCTTTTACATGATGTAACTCAGCGTCCAGCGCGATTTCAGTGATGCGCCGCGGCGCGCCGGCCGGTGGGCGACGGGTTTATCCCAGTGCTACCATCGCTTAAAACCGGCCAATATGCCGGCCACTGCCGACACGTCCACAAGACGTCGAAGCAACTGAAGCTTTGGTGATCCCAAACTGGGTGGAGGAGACAGTTCAATGAATGCCCCGCTAGACGCAGGCCAACGCGCGTCGCTTGAAGCCGCGCTGAAGTCCGTCACGCTTGACGACAAATACACGCTCGAACGCGGCCGCGCGTACATGAGCGGCATCCAGGCGCTCGTCCGCCTGCCGATGCTCCAGCAGGAACGCGACCGCGCCGCCGGCCTCAACACGGCCGGCTTCATCTCCGGTTATCGCGGCTCGCCGCTCGGCGGCCTCGACCTCTCGCTGTGGAAAGCCAAGCAGCACCTCGCGGCCCACCAGATCGTCTTCCAGCCCGGTCTCAACGAAGATCTCGCCGCCACCGCCGTGTGGGGCTCGCAGCAGGTGAACCTGTACCCCGGCGCGAAGCACGACGGCGTGTTCGGCATGTGGTACGGCAAGGGCCCGGGCGTCGACCGTACCGGCGACGTCTTCAAGCACGCGAACTCGGCCGGCTCGTCGCCGCACGGCGGCGTGCTCGTGCTCGCCGGCGACGACCACGCGGCGAAATCGTCGACGCTCGCGCACCAGTCCGAACACATCTTCAAGGCGTGCGGGCTGCCGGTGCTGTTCCCGTCCAACGTGCAGGAATATCTCGACTTCGGCCTGCACGGCTGGGCGATGAGCCGCTATTCGGGCCTGTGGGTCGCGCTCAAGTGCGTGACGGACGTGGTCGAATCGTCTGCGTCGGTCGACATCGACCCGCATCGCACCGAGATCGTGCTGCCGACGGACTTCATTCTGCCGGAAGGCGGCCTGAACATCCGCTGGCCCGACCCGCCGCTCGTGCAGGAAGCACGGCTGCTCGACTACAAGTGGTACGCGGCGCTCGCCTACGTGCGCGCGAACAAGCTCGACCGGATCGAGATCGACTCGCCGAATGCGCGCTTCGGGATCATGACGGGAGGCAAGGCGTACCTCGACGTGCGCCAGGCGCTGACCGACCTCGGCCTCGACGACGAAACCTGCGCGCGGATCGGCATCCGCCTGTACAAGGTCGGCTGCGTGTGGCCGCTCGAAGCGCAGGGCGCGCAGGCGTTCGCGCGCGGCCTCGACGAAATCCTCGTCGTCGAGGAAAAGCGCCAGATCCTCGAATACGCGATCAAGGAAGAGCTGTACAACTGGCCCGATGCGCAGCGCCCGCGCGTATTCGGCAAGTTCGACGAGAAGGACGGTGCAGGCGGCGAATGGTCGGTGCCGATGGGCAACTGGCTGCTGCCCGCGCACTATGAACTGTCGCCCGCGATCATCGCGAAGGCGATCGCGACGCGCCTCGAGAAGTTCGAGCTGCCGTCGGACGTGCGCGCGCGCATCGCCGCGCGACTCGCGGTGATCAACGCGAAGGAAATGGCGCTCGCGAAGCCGCATGTGCAGACCGAGCGCAAGCCGTGGTTCTGTTCGGGCTGCCCGCACAACACGTCGACCACCGTGCCGGAAGGCTCGCGCGCGATCGCCGGGATCGGCTGCCACTACATGACGGTATGGATGGACCGCAGCACGAGCACCTTCAGCCAGATGGGCGGCGAAGGCGTGCCGTGGATCGGCCAGGCGCCGTTCACGGACGAGAAGCACGTGTTCGCGAACCTCGGCGACGGCACCTATTTCCACTCGGGCCTGCTGGCGGTGCGCGCGGCGATTTCGTCGAAGGCAAACATCACCTACAAGATCCTCTACAACGACGCCGTCGCGATGACGGGCGGCCAGCCGGTCGACGGCGTGCTGACGGTGCCGCAGATCACACACCAGCTCGCGTCCGAAGGTGCGAAGAAGATCGTGATCGTCACCGACGAGCCCGAAAAGTACGACAGCCAGAAAGCACTGCTTGCGCCGGGCGTGACGATCCATCACCGCGACCAGCTCGACGACGTGCAGCGCGAGCTGCGCGAGATCGCCGGCACGACGATTCTGATCTACGACCAGACCTGCGCGACCGAGAAGCGTCGTCGCCGCAAACGCGGCACGTATCCGGATCCGGCCAAACGCGTCGTGATCAACGACGCGGTGTGCGAGGGTTGCGGCGACTGCTCGGTGAAATCGAACTGCCTGTCGGTCGAGCCGCTCGAAACCGAATTCGGCACGAAGCGCCAGATCAACCAGTCGAGCTGCAACAAGGACTTCTCGTGCGTGAAGGGCTTCTGCCCGAGCTTCGTGACGGTCGAAGGCGGCCAGTTGAAGAAGCCGAAGGCCGTGTCGGTCGACGGCGGTGCGCTGCCGCCGATTCCCGAGCCGACGCTGCCGGAAATCGACCGCGCATACGGCGTGCTCGTCACGGGCGTCGGCGGCACGGGCGTCGTCACGATCGGCGCGCTGCTCGGCATGGCCGCGCACCTGGAGAACAAGGGCGTGACCGTGCTCGACGTCACGGGCCTCGCGCAGAAGGGCGGCGCCGTGATGAGCCACGTGCAGATCTCGCACACGCCGACCGACATCCATGCGACGCGGATCGCGATGGGCGAAGCCGACCTCGTGATCGGCTGCGACGCGATCGTCACGGCCGGCGACGAATGCACGTCGCGGATGCGGCACGACACGACGCGCGTGGTCGTCAACAGCGCGCAGACGCCGACAGCCGAGTTCATCAAGAACCCGAACTGGGCGTTCCCGGGCCTGTCCGCCGAGAATGACATCCGCGCGGCGGCAGGCGTTGCCGTCGACTTCATCGATGCAAACCGCTTTGCGGTCGCACTGCTCGGCGATGCGATCTACACGAACCCGTTCGTGCTCGGCTACGCGTGGCAGAAGGGCTGGCTGCCGCTTACGCTCGCGTCGCTCGAACGCGCGATCGAGCTGAACGCGGTGTCGGTCGAGAAGAACCGCGCGGCATTCGACTGGGGCCGGCGCGCCGCACACGACCTCGCGAGCGTGCAGCAGGCAGCGGCGGGCGACGCACGCCCCGCGCAGGGTGCGACGGTAATCGCGCTGCACACGAAGAAGGCGGTGGATGCCCTGATCGCGAAGCGTGTGGATTTCCTCACCGCGTATCAGAACGCCGCGTACGCAGCGCGCTATGCGGCCTTCGTCGACAAGGTGCGAGCGGCCGAACGCGCAATGGCGGACGGCGACGCCGTGCAGGAACCGCTGACCGAAGCGGTCGCGCGCAACCTGTTCAAGCTGATGGCGTACAAGGACGAATACGAGGTCGCGCGGCTGCAGTCCGATCCCGCATTCCTCGCGCGTCTGTCATCGCAATTCGAAGGCGACTGGAAGCTGAAATTCCACCTCGCGCCGCCGCTGTTCGCAAAGAAGGACGCACACGGCCATCTCGTGAAGAAGGCGTACGGCCCGTGGATGCTATCGGCGTTCCGGTTGCTCGCGAAGGCGAAGTTCCTGCGCGGCACGGGGCTCGATCCGTTCGGCCGCACCGAGGAGCGCCGCACCGAGCGCGCGCTGATCGACGAGTACGAAGCGCTGATCGGCGAAGTGTCGGCCAAGCTGAACGCGGCCAACCGCCCGCTCGCGCTCGAGCTCGCGGCGCTGCCGGACGGCATTCGCGGCTACGGCCATGTGAAGGAGAACAACCTGCGCGCGGTGCGCCAGAAGTGGAGCACGCTGCTCGCGCAGTGGCGTTCGCCGACGGGCGGCCAGTCGCACCAGCAGGTCGCGTAACGGCGCGCGGCGGGCGTTCGCGGTCCGGACGCCCGCCCCCGCTCTGCCGGCGGTTCAAAAAAAACGCCACGGAACGCAGGTTCCGTGGCGTTTTTTATTGCGCCGCGCATGAAGCGCGGCACACGCGGGCGCGAACTTACTTCGTGTTCGCGTTCGCGGCGGCGACTGCCGTCATGTTGATGATCCGGCGCACCGTCGCGGCCGGCGTCAGGATGTGGACCGGCTTCGCCGCGCCGAGCAGGAACGGGCCGACCGTCACGCCTTCGCCGCCGACCATCTTCAGCAGGTTGTACGCGATGTTCGCCGCTTCGACGTTCGGCATGATCAGCAGGTTCGCTTCGCCCGACAGCGTCGTGCCCGGGAACGCGGCCTTGCGGACCGCTTCCGACAGCGCTGCGTCGCCGTGCATTTCGCCATCGACCTCGAGGTTCGGCGCACGCTCGCTGATCAGCTTGCGGGCCTCGGCCATCCGGCGCGACGACGCCGACGGCGCGCTGCCGAAGTTCGAGTTCGACAGCAGCGCGGCCTTCGGCGCGATGCCGAAGCGCTCGATCTCGGCGGCCGCCTGGATCGTCATGTCGGCGAGCTGTTCCGCGCTCGGCAGTTCGTTCACGTACGTGTCGCACAGGAACAGGTTGCGGCCCGGCAGCATCAGCAGGTTCATCGCCGCGTAGTGCTCGGCGCCCTTCGCACGGCCCAGCACCTGCTCGATGAACTTCAGGTGCGTGTGGTACGTGTCGATCATCCCGCAGATCATGCCGTCGGCATCGCCCAGGTGCACGAGCATCGCGCCGATCAGCGTGTTGAACTTGCGCAGCGCGGCCTTCGCGACTTCCGGCGTGACGCCGTCACGCGCGCCGATCTCGTGGTACGCCTGCCAGTAGCGGTGGTAGCGCGTGTCGTCTTCCGGATTCACGATCTCGAAATCGACGCCGGCCTTCAGCTTCGAGCCGATTTTCACGAGGCGCATCTCGACGACCGACGGGCGGCCGACGATGATCGGCTTCGCGATCTTTTCCTGCAGCACGAACTGCGCGGCGCGCAGCACGCGCTCGTCCTCGCCCTCGGCGAACACGATGCGCGCCTGCTTCTTCTTCGCGGTCGCGAACACCGGACGCATCACCATGCCGGTGCGGTAGACGGTCGCGCCGAGCTGCTCGCGGTAGGCGTCCATGTCCTGGATCGGACGCGTGGCGACGCCCGAATCCATCGCGGCTTGCGCGACGGCCGGTGCGATCTTGATGATCAGGCGCGGGTCGAATGGCTTCGGGATCAGGTATTCCGGCCCGAACTCGAGCGAATGGCCTTCATACGCCTTCGCGACTTCCTCGCTCTGGTCGGTTTCCTCGGCCAGCTCGGCGATCGCGCGCACGCACGCGAGCTTCATTTCTTCCGTGATCGTCGTCGCGCCGACGTCGAGCGCGCCGCGGAAGATGAACGGGAAGCACAGCACGTTGTTGACCTGGTTCGGGTAGTCCGAACGGCCGGTCGCGACGATCGCGTCCGGCCGCACGGCCTTCGCGTCTTCCGGGCGGATTTCCGGTTCCGGGTTCGCGAGCGCCAGGATCAGCGGGCGCTCGCCCATCGTCTTGACCATGTCCTGCTTCAGCACGCCCGCGCTCGAGCAGCCGAGGAACACGTCCGCGCCGACGATCGCGTCGGCGAGCGTGCGCGCGTCGGTGGTCGCCGCATAGCGCTGCTTCGACGGATCGAGGTTGCCGCGCCCTTCGTAGATCACGCCCTTCGAATCGGCGACGAGGATGTTCGACTTCGTCAGGCCGAGGTTCACCAGCAGGTCCAGGCACGCGATCGCTGCCGCGCCGGCGCCCGAGCACACGAGCTTCACTTCCGACAGCTTCTTGCCGACGACCTTCAGGCCGTTCAGGATCGCGGCCGACGCGATGATCGCGGTGCCGTGCTGGTCATCGTGGAAAACGGGGATCTTCATGCGCTCGCGCAGCTTCTGCTCGATGTAGAAGCATTCCGGTGCCTTGATGTCCTCGAGGTTGATGCCGCCGAGCGTCGGCTCGAGCATCGCGATCGCCTCGACGAGCTTGTCGGGGTCGGACTCCGACAGTTCGATGTCGAACACGTCGATGCCCGCGAACTTCTTGAACAGGCAGCCCTTGCCTTCCATCACCGGCTTCGCGGCGAGCGGGCCGATGTTGCCGAGGCCGAGCACAGCCGTGCCGTTCGTGATCACGCCGACGAGGTTACCGCGCGACGTGTACTTCTGTGCGTCGAGCGGATCGGCGTGGATCGCCTCGCACGCAGCCGCGACGCCCGGCGAATACGCGAGCGACAGATCGAGCTGGTTCGACAGCGGCTTGGTCGGGGTGACCGAAATCTTGCCGGGTTTCGGGTTCAGGTGATAAGCGAGAGCGGCCTGCTTCAGTTGTTCGTCCATGATTGACCTGCGAGAGACATGCGAAATTTTGACGGTTCAGTACACAGCACCTTCAGCCGTGTCTGCTTGAATCGAGGGGATGGTCGACTGCGAGACGGCACGCGACGCGCCGGGTCGGCACGCCATCGAACCTTGGCGGGTAGTGGCAAGAAGAAAGTACAAAGTCCTGAACGATTTCTAAGGGTCGCCTAGTGTACACCCCCTAAATGACGTCCGTTGGTGCGGCGCCGCATCCTCGGTATCAACATCGAGCCGTTCGCGCCCCGTTTGTTTCGCCGGTGGCGAGCCGCGCGCCGAACCTGCGCGAATTCCGCCGAAAACCGGCCTGAATCGGGTAAAATAGCCGGCTACGCGCGCAGCGATGCGATTGGCCCGCCGATCGCACCCCGGCCCCTCGGGCAGGTTCCCCTTGCTGCGCCACCGGGCCCGCGCCCGCTCTTCGCTCATCACCCAAGGAATGCCCATGACAGGCTACGATCGTCAGTCGATCTCGGATACGACCGCCAAAATCCTGCTCGAAGTGCAGGCGGTGCACTTCAACGCCGAAAAACCGTTCATCTTCACGTCCGGCTGGGCAAGCCCCGTCTACATCGACTGCCGCAAGCTGATCTCGTATCCGCGCGTGCGCCGTGCGCTGATGGAAATGGCGGAAACGACGATCATGCGCGACGTCGGCTTCGAGCAGATCGACTCGGTGGCGGGCGGCGAGACGGCCGGCATCCCGTTCGCGGCATGGCTCGCGGACCGCATGATGGTGCCGATGCAGTACGTGCGCAAAAAGCCGAAGGGTTTCGGCCGCAACGCGCAGATCGAGGGGCATCTGGAAGAAGGCTCGCGCGTGCTGCTGGTGGAAGACCTGACGACCGACAGCCGCAGCAAGATCAACTTCGTCAACGCGCTGCGCACCGCGGGCGCGACGGTGAACCACTGCTTCGTGCTGTTCCACTACAACATCTTCAAGGAAAGCGTGTCGGTCCTGAAGGACATCGACGTCGACCTGCACGCGCTGGCGACGTGGTGGGACGTGCTGCGCGTCGCGAAGGCGTCGGGCTACTTCGAGACCAAGACGCTCGACGAAGTCGAGAAGTTCCTGCACGCGCCGGCCGAGTGGTCGGCCGCGCACGGCGGTGCAACGGCCCCGAAGGAATGACGCCGCGCCGGCACGCAGGCCGGCACCCTGGCTGAAAGAGCCGCTCGCCCGATCGCGAGCGGCTTTTTTTCGTCGGTCGATCCGCATCAGGGTCGGTCCGAATCGCGGGCCACGGCATGCATCGCTCATCGAACCCTAATGCTAGACTTGATCCATCGCCGCCATCAGCTGCACGGCCAACGCACAACGCCAACAACGCCGGGAGCATCGGTCCGGCCCACGTGACGGGAGAAGCGCCATATGCGTGTGGATCGCCGGATCACTTCGCCTGCGTCCCCGGGTCGTCCGTCTCCGTTCATCGCCGCCCTTCTCGGCGCCGCCGCTTGCGCGGCGTTCGCCGCCCTGCCCGCCCGGGCTGAAGGCCCGTTCACCGTGTCGAGCAACGAGCTGACGCCCGGCGGGCGCGTCGGCGCCGCGAACGTGTTCGACCGCGGCGACTGCAAGGGCGAAAACCGGTCGCCGCAGCTGAGCTGGCGCAATCCACCGCCCGGCACGCGCAGCTACGCGATCACGATCTTCGATCCCGATGCACCGGGGCACGGCTGGTGGCACTGGGCCGTCGCCGGCATCCCGGCGAGCGTCACGAGCCTGCCGGCCGATGCGAGCGCGTCGGGCTTCCTGCGGCGCATCGGCGCGAGCGAGGCACGCAACGACTTCGGGATCGACGGCTACGGCGGACCCTGCCCGCCGCCCGGCAAGCCGCACCGCTACGTGATCACCGTCTATGCGCTGAAAGGTACGGACCTGCGCGTCGCGCAAGGGCGCCCCGCCCCGATGTTCGAGCACGAGATCGGCACGCTGACGATCGGCACCGCGCAACTCACGGTCAACTACGGGCAGTAACGAGCGTCGGGCGCCGGGCATCGCGCGCCGCCGCACGGCGGTTGCCTGCCGCGAAATGACGTACTCCGCGCCCGCGCGCTTTCCCGTCATTTCGGCTTGCTAGACTCGTCGTCACCGGTCGCGGCGCCACGCCGCATCCGTCGCGTCGCCCGCCGGCGACGCGTGACGCGGCGCGCCGCTGCGGCCGCCGTTTCCGTTCCTTTCCGGAGAACGCTTCATGTCGAACATCGTCATCGTCTATCACAGCGGCTATGGTCACACGCAGAAACTGGCCGAGGCCGTGCACGCGGGCGCGCAGGACGCCGGCGCGACCGTACGCCTGCTCGCCGTCGGCGACGTCGACGACGCGGGCTGGGCCGCGCTCGACGCCGCGGACGCGATCGTCTTCGGCGCGCCGACCTACATGGGCGGACCATCGGCGCAGTTCAAGCAATTCGCCGATGCAACGTCGAAAGCGTGGTTCACGCAGAAATGGAAGGACAAGATCGCCGCGGGCTTCACGAACTCCGCGACGATGAACGGCGACAAGTTCTCGACAATTCAATATTTCGTCACGCTGTCGATGCAGCATGGGATGGTGTGGGTCGGCACGAGCCTGATGCCGGCCAACTCGAAGGCGGCCACGCGCAACGACATCAACTACCTGGGTGGCTCGACGGGCCTGCTCGCGCAGTCGCCGGCGGATGCGACGCCCGACGAAGGCCCGCTGCCGGGCGACCTCGAGACCGGAAAGGCATTCGGCCGGCGCGTTGCCGAAGCGACCGCCCGTTGGGTCGCCGGCCGCGGCTGAACACGCCCGAACGCCCGCGCCGGCGAGCGCCAAAGGGACACAAGACGGCCCGCGGGTCGTCTTTTTTTCGCCCCGTGCGGTGCAGGCCCGCCGGATGACGTCTTAAAATGGCGGTTTCAGGGCGCCGCGGCTCCCGTTTCATTCAGTGAGAGCGAAATGAGCACCAAAGTTTTTGTCGACGGCCAGGAAGGTACGACCGGCCTCAAGATCTTCGAATACCTGTCGGCGCGCAACGACATCGAGATCCTGCGCATCGATGAAGCGAAGCGCAAGGATGTCGATGAGCGCCGCCGCCTGATCAACGCGTCGGACGTCACGTTCCTGTGCCTGCCGGACGTCGCGTCGCGCGAATCGGCATCGCTGGTCGAGAACCCGAACACGACGCTGATCGATGCGAGCACCGCGTTCCGCACGAACGACGACTGGGCGTACGGCCTGCCGGAACTGACCCGCGCGCAGCGCGAGAAGATTCGCACGTCGAAGCGCATCGCCGTGCCGGGCTGCCACGCATCGGCCTTCGTGCTCGCGATGCGTCCGCTCGTCGACGCGGGCATCGTCGCGCCGACCTTCGCCGCGCACAGCTACTCGATCACCGGCTACAGCGGCGGCGGCAAGTCGATGATCGCCGAATACGAAAACGCGGCGCCGGGCGGCAAGCTCGCGAGCCCGCGTCCGTATGCGCTCGCACTCGCACACAAGCACCTGCCGGAAATGGCCGCACACACGGGCCTCGCGCACGCGCCGATCTTCACGCCGATCGTCGGGCCGTTCCTGAAGGGCCTCGCCGTGACGACCTACTTCTCGCCTGAACAGCTCGCGAAACGCGCGACGCCGCAGGACGTGCAGCGCGTGTTCGCCGAATACTACGCGGACGAACCGTTCGTGCGTGTCGCGCCGTTCAACGCGGATGCGAATCTCGACAGCGGCTTCTTCGACGTGCAGGCGAACAACGACACGAACCGTGTCGACCTGTTCGTGTTCGGCAACGAAGAGCGGTTCGTCACAGTCGCGCGCCTCGACAACCTGGGCAAGGGTGCATCGGGCGCCGCGATCCAGTGCATGAACCTCAACATCGGTGCCGCCGAGGATACGGGCCTCAAGCGCTGATCCCGCTTGCACGCGATGCAAAGCCGGCCGCTGGCCGGCTTTTTATTTATCCGCATCAGGCAATATATAAAATCCGGATAGCGCATTTACAAATATTTACAAGCTTTCCGTTGCGCGATTAGCCGTGAATTAATTTCGCCCTTTTTTCTCCAGTCAATCCCGAATAGGGATAAACCGGATACCGCCGCTTTAAACACTACCGTTATACGCGGGAGGGCCGCGAGAGCCGAACGCGCGTGGCATCCGCCCCACTTCAGCAGCACTCTACCACCCTCCGTCCGTTTTAATTCTTACTGAAAGCCCCAATCCGCAAGGATTCATGACTCGCCTTTTGTTTCAATCGCCTTTTTTAGACGAGTTCATCAATTGACAGCAAAAATCCGGGCAGCGACATTAGCTCGCACAATTAAACGACTGGAGACAGCGGCATGTCGCACGCCTTATCGAAGGGGGTGGCAACGGCCTTTGCCATCGCACCTTTCCTGATTGCCTGTGGTGGTGGAGACGGCGGCTCGCCCGCGCCGATCGACGCCCCCCAATGTTCCGGATCGAGCTGCGGCACGCAAGGGCCACCGCCGTCGCAGCCCGTCAACGGCGCGCTGTGCCCGGCCGATGCCGACATCGTGAAGAGCACGTACCTCGGCGGCGCCGGTAGCGGCGAGATCGTCAGCGTCAACATCGACGCGGTCGCGATGACGTACACGCTCAAGTGGCTCGAATCGCCGATTCCGCTCGCGACCGGCACGGTCACGCCGAGCCGCGCTGGCACCACGATCACCGGCAAGGTCGCCCACCCGCCGACCGGCACGCTGCCGACCGCGGAACAGACGCGCTGCGCCTTCGTCCTCACGCCGGGTTCGGGCACGGCACCGAACGGCTCGACCTATTCGACGGCCGCCGACTTCAACCAGGCGAACCCGCCGATGCTGCTGGTCGGCATGGGTGTCGCGGGCGGCGGCATCCCCGGCGCGACGGTGCAGTACGACGGGCTGACGATCGTCCCGGGCGTGATCCAGAACGTCGGCCAGGTGCCGAACCGCCACTTCGACTTCTATCCGTTCCTCGGCTTTGCGAACACGACGACCGATCTCTCGAAGCTGCCGGGCACCTACAACGCGCTGATCTACCACCTCGTGCCGTCGGGCAATTACGCGACCAAGGGCACGAATTCGAGCGAGACGTTCGATGCGAACGGCGCATGCACGTCGACGAATGCCGGCGGCTGCCAGACGACCGGCAATCCGTGGACGGTGAACGCGGCGGGCGGCTACCTCGACAGCACGAAGGCACCGCAGATCCTGCCGCAGACGTCGCTGCCGATCGTCGGCGCGACCGGCAAGTCGGCGACCGCGCACATGGTGATCGGCCAGTTGAACGGCGCGACCGTGCCGGTGGTCGTGCGCACGGGCAATGTGAATCTCGGCACGCCGCCGCTGCATACCGACGCGCAGGTCGACGATGAATCGGGCATCGCGGTGCTCGGCGTGGCGAGCGCAATCCAGTCGGGCGCGATCGACGGCGGCTACGCGGGCGCGGATTCGAACTTCAAGTACACGGCAGCACTGATCCGCGGCAGCAACGCGTCGTTCATCAACCCGACCACGCAAGCCGAGGAAGACGCCTTCACGCTCGACTACGGCCAGGGAACACCGGGCCTGCTGAACACGACGACAACGCCGGCGAGCGGTGCGACCTACTCGTCCGCATCGGGCGTGGTGATCGCGACGGGCGGCCTGTATGCGGCGCTGATCCAGGGCACGGTGAACGGCGGCGTCACGTCGACGTCGGCGAACTCGAGCACGTCGTCGGCACCGTACTTCGGCGTGGGCGCGCAGATCAGCAAGTAACGAGCGGGGACGCGGCGGCGAGCGGTTCGCCGCCGCGGGATGCAGGGAAGGCACGACACGACGGCGTCCGGCACGGCGCGGGCAGCACGGCACGAACAACAGAAGCGGTCGACAGGGAGCCGGCCGCCTGACAAGACAAATCCGGAGGAGCAACATGAAGCGCAACCTCATTCTGGTGGCGGCCCTTGCCGCCCCCCTTCTTTCCGCATGCGGCGGTGGCGGCGACAATCCGCCTCCGCTCGTCGAAGACCGGCTGTGCCCGGCATCGCTCGACTACAGCACCGTGTTTACGGGCGGTGCGGGCAGCGGCGAACTGGCCAAGGTCCAGCTCGACACGACCAAGATGACCTGGCAGGTCACCTATGTCGAATCGCCGGTGCCGCAAACGACCGGCACCGTCACACCGACGCGCGCAGGCACCGTGGACAGCGGCACGCTCACGCAGGAAACGCTGCTGCCGACCAACAAACTCAACCAGTGCGCGTTCCGCCTGAACGGGGCAAGCCTCGATGCGTCGCGTCCGGCGCGCATCTTCGTCGGCTTCGGCGTCGCGGGCGGCACGATCCCCGGCAAGGAGATCCAGTTCGGCGGCGTGCTCGGCCAGGCTGCCGTGCCCGACACGAAATTCCCGTACTACCCGTTCATCGGCTTCTCGTCGATCGAAACCGACATCACGAAGGTCGCGGGCACGTACAGCCACGTCGGCTTCGGCGAAGTGCCGTCGCAGAACTTCGCGTCGGCGTCGATCGACGCGAAGGTGACGATCAACGCGGACGGCACCTGGACCAAGTGCGACTCGACCGGCCAGTTCGCCGGCGGCGCGTGCACGCAGCAGGGCACGAACTTCGTGCAGTCGGCCGACGGCAGCGGTGCGTTCCAGTCGAACAACTATGCGAGCCAGCTGAAGCCGACGCTGTCGGCGACGCCGCAGGGCAAGGGCTTCATGATCGTCGGCAAGCTGCGCAACCAGCTGGTGCCGATTCTCGTGCGCACGGGTGTCGCGAACCCGAACCCGACGCCGGACAGCAACGGCGTGCCGGGCCTGACCGCCGACGACGAATCGAGTATCTCGATCCTCGCACCGCAGACCGCCATCGCGGCCGGCTCGCAGAACGGCGAGTACATCGGCGTCGACAGCCAGTTCGACTACCGGACCACCGCGCTGATCAACAACCAGGCGACGCTGCTCGATCCGTTCCAGCCGTCGCAGGCCTCGCTCGCGACCGCGCTCGACCTGGACTACACGCAGAAGGTGCCGGGCACGGTCACGACGATCCATACGGGTTCGGGCAGCACGTCGCCGACCGGCAAGTTCATCTTCACGGGTGGCGTGTTCGGTTTCCTCGACAACGCGGGTTCGACGCCGTATTTCACGATCGGCGCGTTCGTCCAGTAAGCGGAGACAAGCCGTGATGAAGAAGACCCTTCTCTGCGCGGCGGCCGGCGCCGCCACCCTGGCGCCGCTCGCGGCGCACGCGCAGAGCGCCGGCAGCAACGTCGTCACGCTCGGCTGGTTCCACGTGATGCCGCAGCAGAGCAGCACGCCGATGACGACCAACGTCGCGCCGACGCCGATCAACACGCCGCTGCGGCTGCCGCCGTCGTTCACGTCGCCGGGCACGGGGCTGCGTACGAGCGGCGCGGATACGGTCGGCCTGACGGTCAGCCACTTCCTGACCGACCACATCGCGGTCACGTCGGTGGCCGGCGTGCCGCCGGTGTTCAAGGTGTCGGGCCAGGGCACGATCAAGCCACCGGGACCTGCCGGCGCGCTCGGCACACAGAACATCGGGCTCGCATCGGTGAACCCGATCGTGAAGAGCGTGCGGCAGTGGAGCCCGGCGGTGCTGCTGCAGTACTACTTCGGGCAGGCGACCGCGAAATTCCGGCCGTTCCTCGGCCTCGGCGTGTCGTACAACTGGTTCAGCGACCTGCAGCTCAACACGAACTTCATCAAGCAGACGCAGGACAACCTCGGCGCGATTCTCGCGGCGGGCGCGGGCAAGCCGGGTACGACATCGGTGGAAGCGAAGGCGTCGTCGTCATGGCAGCCGGTGTTCAACGCGGGCCTGCAGTACAACATGACCGAGCATTTCGGGCTGATCGCGTCGGTGACCTACATCCCGCTGAAGACGACGTCGACGGTGACGATCAAGGCGGCCGACGGCACGGTGCTCTCCGAGTCGAAATCGGACCTGAAGGCCGATCCGATCATCAGCTATGTCGGAATGACCTACAAGTTCTGACGTCGGGGAAGGGAAAGGGACGAAGGACGAATGGATGGCCCGCGGCAAAATCGCGGGCAAAAAAAAGCCCGCCTAAGAGGCGGGCTGAATCCATATCAGAGGAGACATGGAGGAGACAGGTGTAACTATAGCGAATCAGTTTCCGCATTGCAACATTTCCGTAGAGAAAATAAGGATTTTCCCTTGAACGAGCACTCTAGATTACTAGATGGAATCTGACCCCCTGTTGTTCTCACGGTTGAACACATCTCCCAGTGCGTCGCGCAGCAGCGCTGTCGTGCACGATCCACACGTTGATCCGGGTTTCCCCCCCACCCTTCCCCCGCAATGCATCGCGATGCGCGCTGCGCGCCAGCGCGTTCGCCGGTGCGATGCCGATGCCGGCGCGGCATTGCTCGACGCGGGCGTGATCGTCGACCAGACGATCGGCCGTCGCGGAATCAACCTGCTGAACCCGGCCGCGCGCGTGACGCGGGCCCGGATAGGAGAACGCCCCGCCCTCTGACGAGGTGCGGGGCGTCCGGCAGGCAACGCGGACCGAAATCAGTGACGGACCAGCGCCATCATCGCGCCGAAGCCGACGAAAATACCGCCCGTCAGCCGGTTGAAGACCTTCGCGACGCTCTGGCTCTTCAGCGTCGCGCCGATGCGCGTGCCGAACGACGCGTAGACGAGATACCAGCTCACCTCGATCACCGCGAACGTGACGACGAGGATGCCGAACTGCGGCAGCGTCGGCTCGGACGCGTTGATGAACTGCGGCAGCAGCGCGGCCGCGAACAGGATCGCCTTCGGGTTGCTGCCCGCGACGAGGAAGCCATTGCGGAACAGCGCCCCGCGCGATGCCGAGGCGCCCTGCAGCATTGCATCGACGTCGGCGGCCGGCGCGTCGTCGACGCGCGCGCGCCACGCCTTCACGCCGAGATAGATCAGGTAGGCGGCACCCGCAAAGCGCAACGCATCGAACATCGCCGGCCAGGCCTCGAGGACCGCTCCGAGCCCCGCTGCGGACACCGCCAGCATCAGCACCAGCGCACTCAGGCAGCCGGCCATCGTCGCCGACGAGCGGCGCAGCCCGTGCCGCGCGCCGTGCGTCATCACGAGCAGCATGTTCGGACCCGGAATCGCCGACACGACGAACACCGTCGCCACGAAAAGCCACCACGTATGCAGGTTCATGACCGCCCCGACCGAAAGAGAAACGAAATGTGGATTATGCCGCGTGCGCGGCGTGTCTGTCCCGCGCCGGCTCAGCGGCCCGCGCGGCGCAGCGCGACTTCGCCGAGCACCGCGAAGTCCTGTTCGCCGCCGCCGTGCGCGAGCGCATCGAGCAGGCTGTCGCGCACGACGCTCGCCACCGGCAGCGGCACCGACACCGCATCGCCGGCCTGCAGCGCGAGCCGCACGTCTTTCAGCCCGAGTCGCGCCTTGAAACGCGCGGGTTCGTAGCTGCGCTCGGCGATCATCCCGCCGTAGCCTTCGTAGACCGGCCCCGGAAACACGCTGTTCGTGATCACGTCGAGGAAATCGCGCATCGCGACGCCGTGCGCGCCGAGCAGCGCGGACGCCTCGCCGAGCGTCTCGATCGC
The DNA here is from genome assembly GCF_001443045.1 of Burkholderia ambifaria. Classification (GTDB taxonomy): domain Bacteria; phylum Pseudomonadota; class Gammaproteobacteria; order Burkholderiales; family Burkholderiaceae; genus Burkholderia; species Burkholderia ambifaria_A. The sequence goes on from NZ_LKPJ01000048.1 coordinate 26,363, forward strand.
CGACGCGAGCGTGAAATTCGCCGCGATCTTCGCGACGTTCGCGTGCTGCGGCAGCGAGCCGAACCGCCAGGTCTTCTGGCCGATCGCGTCGAACAGCGGCTGCACGCGGTCGATCGCCTCGGCCGGACCGCCGGCCATGATCGTCAGGCGCGCGGCGGCCGCGACGTCCGGGCGTCCCATCACGGGCGCGGCGACATACTGAAGGCCGCGCGACGCGTGTGCGTGCGCGAGCGATTCGGCAAGCGCGACCGACACCGTCGCCATGTTCACGTGGATCAGGCCGCGCGGCGCCTGAGCAAGCAGCGCGTCGTCGAATACTTCGCGCGCGGCCGCATCGTCGGCAAGCATCGAGAACACGGCATCGCCGCGAAACGCATCGGCCGGTGTATCGACGATCTGCGCGCCCAACGCGGCGAGCGGCTCGGCGCGCTCGCGCGACCGGTTCCAGACCCGCACGGCATGTCCCGCCTTCAGCAGGTTCGTCGCGATCGCCTGCCCCATTTCGCCCAGCCCGATAAATCCGAGATCCATTTCCCGCTCCTTCGACCCGTGAAGCGGGGAGTTAAACACAGATGGCGGCGGCCTGCAGCCTCCGCGACCGGCCACGCGCGGTGCGATACTGCGCGGATGGCGACCGCGACCTTCCGTTTCCACGGCGAACTGAATGCGTTTCTCGCACGCGCGCAGCGCGAGTGCGCGTTCGCGCACGTGTTTGCGCGCGATGCGACGGTCAAGCACGCGGTCGAGGCGCTCGGGGTCCCGCATACGGAAATCGGCCGGCTCTGCGTGAACGGCGAGCCGGCCACCCTCGACCGGCCGCTCGGCGACGGCGACCGCGTCGACATCCATCCGCAACGCCCGCAGCGGGCAGCCGCGTCGCCGCTGCCGCAGCCGGACCGCTGGCGCTTCGTGGCCGACGCGCACCTCGGCGGCCTCGCGCAATTGCTGCGCCTCGCCGGCTTCGACACCTGCTACGACAACCACTATCGCGACGATGAACTCGTCGCGCTCGCCGCGCGCGAAGGCCGGATCGTGCTGACCCGCGACCGCGAGCTGTTGAAACGCCGCGCGGTCGTGCGCGGCTGTTACCTGCACGCACAGCAGCCGGACGCGCAGCTGCGCGAGCTGTTCGCGCGGCTCGACCTCGCACCGCACATGCGGCCGTTCCGGCTGTGCCTGCGCTGTAACGCACCGCTGCACGCACTCGATGCGGCGGACGCCGCGCCGCGCGTGCCGGCCGGCGTCCGCCAGCGGCACCGGCGTTTCGCCGCGTGCGACGTGTGCCGGCGCGTGTTCTGGGAAGGGTCGCACTGGCGGCGCATGCGCGCGGTGGTCGACGCGATGCGCGCGCCGCCGCCCGGTGCGCCGGACGCGGCGGACACCTGAAAAAAACAAAACCCCGCAGGCCGAAGCGTGCGGGGTTTCGTGACGGACGGCCGGCCATGCCGGCCCCGGCGAAGCGGGCTTAGTTTGCTGCGCCCGAGTCGTTCGTGCCGGCTGCCGAAGCGGCTGCGGCCTTCGCCTTGCCCTTTACCGAACCGTGGTGCTTCAGCTGGTGCTTCGGCTTGCTGTGATCCTTCTTGGCCGGTGCCGGTGCCGCGGCCGACGTGTCGGCTGCCGGCGCGGACGCCTGTGCGAATGCCGAAACCGATGCGAGAGCGAATGCTGCGGTCATGATCGAAGCGAGCGTCTTCTTCATTGTTCTTCCTTTAGCGGAGAAAAAGTCAAACGTACCGGTAAAAGATGCGAGGCATCCGCATCGGAACATCAGTCGCGCCGGGTTGCCGGTCGCCGCCGGGCGGGTCGGCTCTCGCCTTTTCCGCCTCGGCAAATACTGATGCACTGGCTCCATAACGCATCGCCCGCGCGTCAAGTTGACACGTTGCCTGCATCCTCGGGTTTCCCCGGGGGCGCGGGCTTCCGGCCCGCCCGACGCGCCGCCGGGACCTGCGTCAATCGTCCGACAAACCCGCTCTCGCGCCCGCCGCGGCAACGCTATACTGGCCTCCTTCCGTTCCAACCGGATCGCGGCCGGTCACAAGACCGCCGCCGTCGCGAGGCGCCCAAATTGCCCGACCACAATCTGGACAAACTGAAAATCGACCGGCGTCCGATCGCGCCCGCGCCACGCCGACGCCGGTGGGTCCGCTATGCGGCCGCCGCCGTACTCGTGATCCTCGCGCTCGTCGCCGCGTTCGCGCTCACCCGCCGGCCGACGGTCGACACGACTTCCGTCACGTCCGCCTACCCGTACCAGAACGACACCCAGCTCAACGCGACCGGCTACGTCGTGCCGCAGCGCAAGGCCGCGGTCGCGTCGAAGGGCCAGGGGCGCGTCGAATGGCTCGGCGTGCTCGAAGGCACGCGCGTGAAGAAGGACGAGATCATCGCGCGGCTCGAAAGCCGCGACGTGGAAGCGTCGCTCGCGCAGGCCCGCGCACAGGTGCAGGTCTCCCGCGCCAACCTGGGCGTCGCGCAGGCGGAACTGAAGGACGCGGAGATCGCGCTGCGCCGCACCGCCGTGCTCGCGCCGAAGGGCGCGGTGCCGGCCGCGCAACTCGACACCGACACCGCCCGCGTGAACAAGGCGCGTGCGACGGTCGGCAGCGACCAGGCCGCAATCACGTCCGCCGAAGCGAATGCGCAAGCCGCGCAGGTCGCGGTCGACCAGACGGTGATTCGCGCACCGTTCGACGGGATCGTGCTCGCGAAGCACGCGAACGTCGGCGACAACATCACGCCGTTCTCATCCGCGTCGGACAGCAAGGGCGCGGTCGTGACGATCGCCGACATGGACACGCTCGAGGTCGAGGCCGACGTCGCGGAATCGAACATCGCGAAGATCCGCGCGGACGAGCCGTGCGAGGTCCAGCTCGACGCACTGCCCGACATGCGCTTCGCGGGCCGTGTGTCGCGCATCGTGCCGACCGTCGACCGCTCGAAGGCGACGGTGCTCGTGAAGGTGCGCTTCGTCGAGCGCGACGAGCGCGTGCTGCCCGACATGAGCGCGAAGATCGCATTCCTGTCGAAACCCGCGTCGCCGCAGGACCGGCAGCCGGTGACGGCCGTACAGGCAAGCGCCGTGGTCGAGCGCGACGGCCGGCCGGTCGTGTTCGTCGTGAAGGACGACACCGTGCATGCGGCGGCGGTGACCCAAGGCGCGCGGATCGGCGAACTCGTCGCGATCCGCGGCGTGAAGCCCGGCGATACGGTCGTGCTCGCGCCGGGCGCGAAGCTGAAGGACGGCGCGAAAGTGACCGTCGCGAAGAAGTAGCGTGGCGCGCGTGAACGACGCCTCGCCGCCCCTCGTCGAGATCAGTCACGTCGCGAAGTCGTACCGGCGCGGCAACCAGGTCGTGCCGGTGCTGACCGACATCACGCTCGACATCGGCGAAGGCGACTTCGTCGCGCTGATGGGGCCGTCGGGTTCCGGCAAGAGCACGCTGCTCAATCTCGTCGCCGGTATCGACCGGCCCGACAGCGGCGAGCTGCGCGTGGGCGGCCTCGACATCACGCGGCTCGAGGAGGCGCAGCTGGCCGAATGGCGCGCGGCGAACGTCGGCTTCATCTTCCAGTTCTACAACCTGATGCCGGTGCTGACCGCGTTCGAGAACGTCGAGCTGCCGCTGATGCTCACGCACCTGTCGCGCCGCGAACGGCGCGAGCGCGTCGAGCTGGTGCTCGACATGGTGAACCTCGGCGACCGGATGAGTCATTACCCGTCCGAGCTGTCGGGCGGCCAGCAGCAGCGCGTCGCGATCGCGCGCGCGTTGATCACCGATCCGGTGCTGATCGTCGCCGACGAGCCGACCGGCGACCTCGACCGCGCGTCGGCCACCGACGTGCTCGCGATGCTGCAGCGGATGAATACCGAGCTCGGCAAGACGATCATCATGGTGACCCACGATGCGCACGCGGCCGGCGCCGCGCAGTCGCTCGTGCATCTGGAAAAAGGGGAGCTGATCGATGGGCACGCCGTCTGACGGACGGGAGCGCGCGCAATGTACGTGCTGAAGCTGATCGCGCGCAATGCACTGCGGCACCGGCTGCGCACGCTGCTGACCGTGCTCGGGCTGACCATCGCGGTGCTGGCGTTCGGGCTGCTGCATACCGTCGTCGACGCGTGGTACGCGGGCGCGGCCGCCGCGTCGAGCGGCCGGCTCGTCACGCGCAACGCGATCTCGCTCGTGTTCCCGCTGCCGGTCAGCTACGAGAACCGAATCCGCGGCGTCGACGGCGTGACGGCCGTAGTCCGCTCGAACTGGTTCGGCGGCGTGTACCGCGATCCGAAGAACTTCTTCGCGAGCTTCGCGGTGTCGGAGAACTACCTCGACCTGTATCCCGAATTCATCCTCCCCCCGCAGCAGCGTGCCGACTACGATCGCGACCGCCGCGGCTGCCTCGTCGGGCGCCAGCTCGCGACGCAGTTCGGCTTCAAGATCGGCGACGTGATCCCGCTGAAAGGCACGATCTATCCGGGTACGTGGGATTTCGTCGTGCGCGGCATTCTCGACGGCCGCGACGACTCGACGATCACGCGCCAGCTGGTATTTCACTGGGACTACCTGAACGAGACGGTGCGCAAGCGCACGCCGAAGCAGGCCGACCAGGTCGGCGTGTTCGTGCTCGGCGTCGCGAATCCGGACGACGGCGCCGCGATCGCGCGCAACGTCGACGCGGTGTTCAAGAACTCGCTCGCCGAAACGCTGACCGAGACCGAGCAGGCGTTCCAGCTCGGCTTCGTCGCGATGTCGAACCAGATCATCGCGGCGATCCGTGTCGTGTCGTACGTGGTGATCCTGATCATCATGGCCGTGATGGCGAACGCGATGGCGATGAGCGCGCGCGAGCGGACCGCCGAATATGCGACGCTGAAGGCACTCGGCTTCGGCCCCGGCTTTCTCGCGCTGATCGTGTTCGGCGAATCGGTCGTGATCGCGGTGGTCGGCGGCGGGCTCGCAATGCTCGCGACGCCGCCGGCCGCGATCCTCTTCAAGCACGCTGCCGGCGGCATCTTCCCGGTGTTCAAGGTGTCGGCCGAGACGATGGCGCTGCAGGCCGCGTGCTCGGTCGCGGTCGGCCTCGCGGCCGCGCTCGTGCCGGCATGGCAGGCCGCGCGCGTTCGCGTGGTCGAAGGCCTGCGGGCGATCGGGTAGGCGCATGGCGATTCCTCTCACTTACATCGCACGCAACCTGTGGACCCGCCGGCTCACCACCGCGCTCACCGCGGGCGGGATGGCGCTCGTGATCTTCGTGTTCGCGACGGTGCAGATGCTCGATGCGGGACTCACGCAGACGCTCGTGTCGACCGGCGAACCCGACAACGCCGTGGTGATCCGCAAAGGCGCCGAAACCGAGATCCAGAGTTCGATCGACCACCAGCAGGCCAATGCGCTCGAGATGCATCCGGCCGTCGCGCTCGGCCCCGACGGCCGGCCGCTGGTGTCGAAGGAAGCCGTCGTGCTGATCTCGCTCGTGAAGACGTCGACCGGCAAGCCGTCGAACGTCGTGATCCGCGGCGTGTCGCCGGCCGGCCTCGCGCTGCGGCCACGCGTGAAGCTCGTGGCCGGCCGCACGTTCGCGCCGGGTTCGTCGGAGATCATCGTCGGCAGCGCGATCGCGAAAGGCTTCAGCGGCACGCAGCTCGGCGACAGCCTGCATTTCGCGCAGCGCGACTGGACCGTCGTCGGCGTGTTCGACGCCGGCGGCAGCGGCTTCGATTCGGAGATCTGGGGCGACGTCGACCAGCTGATGCAGTCGTTCCGGCGCACCAGCTACTCGTCGATGGTGCTGCGCATCCCGAGCGCCGACGGCTTCGCGCGCTTCAAGGCCGACATCGACGTCGACCCGCGCCTGACGGATGAAGCGAAACGGGAGCAGACGTTTTACGGCGACCAGTCGAAGGCCCTGTCGACCTTCATCAACATCCTCGGCATCACGCTGTCGACGATCTTCTCGATCGCCGCGATGATCGGCGCGATGATCACGATGTATGCGTCGGTCTCGAACCGCACCGCCGAGATCGGCACGCTGCGCGCGCTCGGCTTCAAGCGCATGAACGTGCTCGCCGCGTTCCTGCTGGAAGCACTGCTGCTCGGCTTCGTCGGCGGCGTCGCGGGGCTCGCATGCGCGTCGCTGATGGAGTTCGCGTCGTTCTCGACGACCAACTTCCAGACCTTCTCCGACCTGTCGTTCCGTTTCGTGCTGACGCCCGCGATCGTCGTGAAGACGCTGCTGTTCTCGCTCGTGATGGGGCTCGTCGGCGGGTTCCTGCCGGCGATGCGCGCCGCGCGCCTGAACATCGTCGACGCGCTGCGCGCGCAGTGACGCGCGCGGCTGCTCACTGTCAGCGCTCGCGCGGCACCCACGCGCCGTGAAACCCGGCCGGCACGCGACGCGGCAGGTGTACCGTCGCGACGGGCACCGCATCGATCGCGCGCGCATCGAGGATCACGACGTCGCTCGTATCCGTCGCCGCGCGGTAGACCACCACCAGCAGCCAGCCGTCGTCCTCGTCGGTGCCGCCCGGGCGCGGCACGAACACCGGCTCGCCGTTCTGGTCGCCGGCCGGCACCGCATAACGGGTCGTCGTGCCGTGCACGTGGTCGAAGCGCGTCACGCCGCGCATGTCGGCTGGGTTCGGCTGCTCGACCGCATACAGATACCGGTAGCGGCGCCCCGTGCGGCTTTCGTTGATGCGCGGCAGCTCGATACCGCCGTCGGCGAGCGGCCCTTCGTCGACCAGACCGTTCGCGGTATCGATCACGTAGCGCCACAGCTCGCCGACCGGGTTGTCGGCAAAGCGGCCAGTGCGCGCATCGAGCCGCAAGAACCACGAATAGCGGACCGCATCGAGCACGATGCACGATTCATCGCAGTCGTACGCGTTCACGACGTGCTGGATGAAGCACGGCTCGATGCCGAACCAGCGCACATCGCCGCCGTGGCGCGGCATCACGCCGATCCGCGCGTCGCGGTCGTCGTGCCAGCGCAGCGGCATCCGGTGCCCCTGCTTCAGCATCGCGAAGTCGTAGCCGACGTTCAGGTCGAGCAGCAGGCTGCGGGTTTCGGTGATCGCGAGGTCGTGCATCATCGACGGCGCATGCACGTCGACGACGAGGTCGACGCGCTGCACGCCCTGCGCGTCCGCGACGCCGTAGCGCAGCCAGGGTTCGCGCCAGTCCGCGCGAAACAGGATCAGTTCGCCCGTCACCGGATCGATCTTCGGATGCGCGGTCATCGCACCGCCGAACGCCGCGTGCCGCGCGGGCGCACCGAGCGTGTCGAGCGCCGCCGTGATCGCGAGCGGTGCGCCGCCCTCGGCCAACGCGAGCAATTCGCCCGCGTGCTGCAGCACGTTCACGTTCGGATTCGTGTCGGGCAGGTGCGGCACCTGCGCCGGTGCATGCACGGCGGCCCAGCGCTGCGTGCGCGCCCAGCGGTTCCGGTAGCCGGTCGCGCGGCCGTTTTCGAATGCGATCGCGTGCAGCATCGCCGCTTCCGGCCACCACGACAGCACGTCATTGCCTTCGAAACGGCCGCCCGGAGGATTCGGGCCGTTGCGCAGCAGCGTACCGGCGAGTTCGGGCGGGATCGCGCCCGTCACGCGCAGGTCGACGAGATCAACCTCGTCGGCGACCGGCGCAATCGCGCCGCGGTTCAGATCGAATCCGGTCATCGCAGCGGCGCTCCGTCAGCAGTCTTCGGTCGACGGCGGCAGATCGCCGCGTGCCAGCGCGAGCGCATGGTCGCGCACGTCGTCCGGCCAGCCGGCGATCAGTTCGGCCATGCGCTCCAGGTCGTTCGCATACAGCGCACGCGCGGCTTCCTCGAAACCCGGCAGGTCGCCCGCGATCGCCGACATGAAGTGATAGGCCCGCGTCTGCGCGTCGCGGCGCCGGTCGGCCGCCGCATGCGTGCGCCGCGCGTCCTCGACGAGCTTGCGCAGCGCGACGGACGCGCCACCCGGCTGCGCGGCGAGCCAGTCCCAGTGACGCGGCAGCAACGTGACTTCGCGCGACACGACGCCGAGCTTCGGGCGGCCGCGGCCGCGTTGTTCACCCGCGCCCGCGCCCGCGCCCGCACCGGCCGGCTCGGCGGTGGGCGCCGGCGCATCGGCCGGTGCAGCCGCGTAACGCATGCGGACCTCGTCCGCCGTGCCGCGCAGGTCGAGGTCGATCGCGCGGCCGGTCGCGTCGTCGAAGATCACGATCGTGCCGGACATCGGGTCGCCGGACGCCTGCTGCACCGCTACCGCCACCGTCGCGAGCGGGCCCGACGCGACGCGGCGGTGGCCGTCAAATGCCGTGTAGGAAGGGAAAAGCGTGGAAAGAGTCATCGTGGTTTGCCCGTGGGCAGGAATCGCAGTGGCATCATTTTTATCCGGGTATAAATTGATTGTCAATATCACCCGGGTAAAAATATGATGCCTCGGTGCACTCGATCGATTCAAATCCTGAATCGATCAAGTCAGCAATTGGCATGAAAGCGCAAATTTCGACATGACAGAATGATCCGGACGCCCCGTCCCGGGGCATCGGCGTCCGGCCTCCGGCCGGCAACGTCACCACGAAAAAACGCGCGCATATAACGCGCAGCCGCACGACGGCACCTTCCGCCCTTCGGAGGAGACAGTCATGAATCCGCTTCACGCATTGCCGGCGTCCGCGTCGGCAACGGCCCAGCGCACCCGCGTGCGCTGGCTCGTGCTGACCGTGCTGTTCGCGGTCACGACGGTCAACTACGCGGATCGCGCCGCGATCGCGATCGCGGGCCCCGCCCTCGCCCGCGCGATGCACCTGAGCCACGTGCAGATGGGCTTCATCTTCTCGGCGTTCGGCTGGTCGTACGTCGTCGCGCAGCTGCCGGGCGGCTGGCTGCTCGACCGCTTCGGGTCGCGCATCGTCTATGCGTTCAGCATCTTCTTCTGGTCGCTGTTCACGCTGCTGCAAGGCGGCATCGGCTTCTTCAGCGGCGCGGCCGCGTTCGCGCTGCTGTTCGGGCTGCGCTTCCTGGTCGGCGCGGCCGAGGCGCCGTCATTCCCGGCCAACAGCCGGATCGTGTCCACCTGGTTCCCGGCCTCGGAGCGCGGCACCGCGTCGGCGATCTTCAACGCCGCGCAATATGCGGCGACCGTCGTGTTCGCGCCGCTGATGGGCTGGCTCGTGCACGCGTTCGGCTGGCAATCGGTGTTCGCGGTGATGGGTGTGCTCGGCTTCGCGTTCGTGCTGGTGTGGAACCGCACGATGTACGACCCGAAGGTGCACCCGCGCATCAACCGCGCGGAACTCGACTACCTCGCCGAAGGCGGTGCGCTCGTCAACATCGACCAGGCGACCGGCGCGCGCGACGGCGGCCCGTCGATGCATCACGTGAAGGCGCTGCTGAGAAACCGGATGCTCGTCGGCGTGTACGTCGCGCAGTACTGCATCAACGCGCTCACCTACTTCTTCATCACGTGGTTTCCCGTCTATCTCGTGCAGGCGCGCGGGATGTCGATCCTCAACGCGGGGCTCGTCGCGTCGATCCCGGCCGTGTGCGGCTTTCTCGGCGGGATTCTCGGCGGCATCGTGTCCGACGCGCTGCTCAAGCAGGGGCAGTCGCTGTCGGTCGCGCGCAAGGTGCCGATCGTGATCGGCATGTTGCTGTCGATGTCGATGATCGTCTGCAACTACACCGACTCGCACGTGCTCGTCGTGCTGTTCATGGCGCTGTCGTTCTTCGGCAAGGGGCTCGGCGCGCTCGGCTGGGCCGTCAACGCCGACACCGCGCCGCGCCAGATCGCCGGCCTGAGCGGCGCGCTGCTCAACACCTGCGGCAATCTCTCCAGCATCACGACGCCGATCGCGATCGGCTATATCGTCGACCGCAGCGGCTCGTTCAACGGCGCGCTGGTGTACGTCGTCGCGCACGCGCTCGTCGCCGTGATCTGCTACCTGTTCGTCGTCGGCGAAATTCGCCGCGTCGAGCTGAACTGAACAGCGCGGGCCACGCCGGCGTGTCCGGCGGCCTGCGCATCAACGGAACCAGGAGCCCACCGATGTCCGAATCCCGCCGTGCCGGCACGCCGCGCGTCACGCGCATGCAGGTCATCCCCGTCGCCGGCCGCGACAGCATGCTGCTGAACCTGTGTGGCGCGCACGCGCCGTATTTCACGCGCAACCTCGTGATCCTCGACGACAGCAGCGGCCACACGGGCGTCGGCGAAGTGCCCGGCGGCGAAGGCATCCGCCAGGCGCTCGAACGGATGACCGACCTCGTGGTCGGCCAGTCGATCGGGCGTTACCAGGCGACGCTCAACGCGGTGCGCGCGGCGCTATCCGGCGCCGGGGCGGGTGCGGGACGCACGATCCGGCACGAGGTGACGTCGGCCGGCGAAGCGGCCGTGCTGCGCCAGCCGCACGAGATCAACCTGCGGCTCGACAACGTGATCACCGCGATCGAGGCCGCGCTGCTCGACCTGCTCGGCCAGCATCTCGACGTGCCGGTCGCGGCGCTGCTCGGCGAAGGCCAGCAGCGCGACGCGGTGCCGATGCTCGCGTACCTGTTCTATATCGGCGAGCGGCGCCGCACCGACCTGCCGTATCGCGACGAGACGCGTGCAACCGATCCGTGGTTCCGGCTGCGCAATGAAGCCGCGCTCACGCCGGCCGCGATCGCGCAGCAGGCGGAGGCTGCGGTCGAGCGCTACGGCTTCGTCGATTTCAAGCTGAAGGGCGGCGTGATGGCCGGTGCGGACGAGATGGAAGCGATCGCGGCGATCAAGGCGCGCTTTCCCGACGCGCGCGCGACGCTGGACCCGAACGGCGCGTGGTCGCTCGACGAAGCGATCGCACTGTGCCGTGGGCAAGGCCACCTGCTCGCGTATGCGGAAGATCCGTGCGGGCCGGAAGGCGGTTATTCGGGACGCGAAGTGATGGCCGAATTCCGCCGCGCGACCGGCATCCCGACGGCGACCAACATGATCGCGACCGACTGGCGGCAGATGGATCATGCGGTGCGGCTGCAGGCCGTCGACATCCCGCTCGCCGATCCGCACTTCTGGACGATGCAGGGCTCGGTGCGGCTCGCGCAGCTGTGCCGCGACTGGGGGCTCACGTGGGGCTCGCACTCGAACAACCATTTCGACGTGTCGCTCGCGATGTTCACGCATGCGGCCGCGGCGGCGCCCGGCACGATCACCGCGATCGACACGCACTGGATCTGGCAGGAAGGTGATGCGCGGCTTACGCGTGAACCGCTCGAGATCGTCGGCGGCCAGGTGGCCGTGCCCGAGCGGCCGGGGCTCGGGATCGAGCTCGACATGGCGCAGGTCGAGGCAGCGCATGCGCTTTATCGGGAGGTTGGTGGTACGGCGCGCGATGACGCGATGGCGATGCGTTATCTGGTGCCGGGGTGGACGTACGATCCGAAGCGGCCGAGTTTCGGGCGGGGGTGATGGCGGGGGTGATGG
>NZ_LKPJ01000049.1 GCF_001443045.1 Burkholderia ambifaria
GGCAGTCGGACGGTCCAACTGGCTGTTCGCCGGGTCGTTGCGCGCCGGTCAGCGCGCGGCTGCCATCATGAGCTTGATCCGCTCGGCGCAACTGAACGGGCTCGATCCGCTCGCCTATCTGAAGGACGTCCTGACACGCTTGCCGACCCACAAGGCCAGCGACATCGACGCGCTGCTGCCGCATCGCTGGCAGCCACACTCGACCGCCGCCTAAACTCGCTCGTCAAGACGCGTTGGCTAGCCGCTTACGGAAGTAGCCGATCCGTTGCCGCAGGTCGCCATGTTGCAACCCGTGCGGCGCGTTTCGGAGTACAGCAGCCGCGGGGCGAATTCGCTGGCGAGTTAAAAGCCATTGCCGTCGTTCGAGAACCGGTTCTGGTAAGGCGGCTACAAGTCGCTAACCTGACGTTCGGATTTCCGCGGGCGGCGAGTGACCGGTTTCAACAAAACCGGATACTCACGGCAGCGGTGGGGGAGGAGGGAAAAAGTTAGACATCGCATGCAGGGGGATCGCCCCTCCCGTGGCGCGGCCACTTTTTGACCAAAGATGCGCGGGTGTATGGGCGCGCAGATTAGCGCGGCCTCTCACACGCGCCGAGCGAAACCCTACTCGACCGGAGTCGGTTCTTCTTCGCTCAGTGTAACGGATGCGGCGCGCTTTGCGCGCCTTGCCTTCGTCGCTTTACCTTCGCCAGAACGTTCCTTTGCAAGTCGCTGCAACAGTTCTGCGGCTGGTTCATCGTTTGGGTCCTGCGGAACGAGTTCACCACGGAAGGCTTTGGCGAGCAGCGCAGGAGTGAGGTTCTTGGCGATCTCCTGTGCGGCGGAAAGGCGTGCATAGAGTTCATCGCAGTAGGCGAAGAGTGCGTCAACTCGGCGGACGATTTCTCGTTGCTCACCGAGGGAAGGCATACGTACTGCAAATTGCCTCAATTGCTTCAAATTAATTCGTGGTCTCGTTGCACCATGAACTTGCTCTTTGAGTTCGACGAACGTTGAACGGCAGGCCAAGCGAATCGTCAAAAAACGTGGGTCACAAAGGTCGGCATTCGTCCGTAGACAGAAGCAGTCTGCTTTATTAATCGCGGTTGTTGGCAAGTTGCCCGGAAGCTGACACACGCGAACCTCCTCGTCCACGAACGAGGAAAATAGAATATCACCAGGTGTTATCGTATGCTTAGTGAGTCCCGAGTACTTCTCCTCGGAGATGTAAGTCTCCTTGCTTCCTATAAATTCAAGGTGACCGATGTTCTCCAAACGTACAACTCTCACCCCATGCGACGTGTAGTCGTCCGACTTCAAGTTTGAACCGAAAGGCCCATCGAAAACAGTGACGCAAACTCCCTCGATGGTTGCGGACGTCCAACTGTCTGCCGTGATATTGTGCTCCTGGCGCCATTGCGCAGTTAGCCTTCCCGAAGTGGCAGCTGCCAGAACCGACTGCTTGAACGATTTGATGATTATAGGTACGCGGTCTAGCCGCTCACGGCACGCATCCACGCGCGCGAGCACGGCGTCGAGTTTATCGACGATTCGTTGTTGCTCCGCGTGCGGGGGCAGCGGAACTTTTAATGCTCTCAACTTAGAACCGTTAACGTTAGGCTGAGCAACACCAGCACTTAACTCAGTGATTTGATTCCAATAAGCAGGCGAGTCAAAGAAATACTTCAAATACTCTGCCATATCGTCAGCTACGCATCGCACACGAATCAAATACGATGCAAACACCGCGTCCTGCACATGGTCGCGAATAAGGAAGCTTTTCCCAACAGTGGCCCCTGTTCTCGCAAACACCAAATCCATTTTGCGCAACGCGTACTTTTTCTTTTCCGCTCCGCTAATCGTGCAATATGGAACGGTGCTCCAATCGACTTTATAGTCTTGAATGTCAGTAATTCGCAACATTCGTGCGTCGCCATGCTTATTTGCCTTGGCGGTATAGCCATAGCTAACGTCACTCACAATTTCATCAAGAACGCACTCTTGCCAGCCACGAGGCAGATCTTTCATTGAGCCCCCGTGGTCGCAAGTTCACGAACGACATCGTGCAGATCGGCCAAGGCACTCTCCAATTGGTTCATTGCTTCTGTGGCCAATGAAATCGGATCGGGCAGATCGTCACCGACTTCCGCGTCTTCATCTTTGAGCCAAGAAATATCTAGGCCGTCTCCATGCTCAGCAATCCAATTGCGAGTGAACGAGCGGAATCGTCGATTTTCGCCTTCGTCCACGCGCGTGCTGCTGCCATCCGACGCTTCGCCGAACGCGGCCTCGAACTCGGCAAAGTACTCGCGCAAAAGTGGCGTGCGCTTGCCAAACTTCGGCGCGTTCGCACGGAGGTCATAAACCCACACCATCGTCGTGCTGTCGATCGCAGACTGGCTCACTTTATTGAAGAAAAGGACATTGGTCTTCACACCCTGCGCATAGAAGATGCCGGTAGGCAATCGCAGGATCGTGTGCAGGTTGCACTTGTTCATTAGGTCACGCCGTACTTCTGTACCGACACCGGAGTCAAACAACACGTTATCGGGCACCACTACTGCCGCACGACCACCGTCCTTAAGATGCCGTACGACATGCTGCAAGAAGGCAAGTTGCTTGTTGCTCGTCTCATACGTGAGGTCGTCCCGGGTCGGACCGCCGCCGCCTTTTGCTGTCCCGAACGGAGGATTCGTGAGAATGATGTCGGACTTGGGCAGGGCGGCTCCTGCGTTGCCGAGCGTATTCCCGATGTGGACAACGCCCTCTTCGTCGCCCTCCATCCCATGCAACATGCAGTTCATCAACGCAAGTCGCCGCGTGCTCGACACCAGTTCCATACCGAGGAACGCCTTATTGCGTTGGAACGCGCGCTGCTTCTCCGTCAGGTCGTAGAGGTCATCGGTTTGGGCTTTGATAAATGCATCCGCCGCAATCAAGAAACCTGCTGTGCCTGCTGCCGGGTCCTGGATCGTCTCGCCGTATTGCGGCTTGATGATATGGACGATGCTGTCGATGAGCGGACGCGGTGTGAAGTATTGGCCTGCACCCGATTTCGTCTCGTTCGCATTCTTCTGCAGCAGCCCCTCGTACAGATCACCGAGCCCATCGCGCTTCGCCGAGAACCAGTCGATAGCGTCGAGGCTCTTGACAAGTTGTTCAAGGTGACGCGGTTCCTTCAGGCTCGTCTGCGCATCGGCGTAGATGGCCGCGATTAGCTTGTCGGTGCTCTGGCTGAGCGAGAGCAGCGTCGCGCGGTAGTGATTCAGAAGGGTCAACCCGCTCTTGCCGGTCAAGTCAGGCCAGCGCGCCCCTTCAGGCAATTTGTGCTTGCTGAGCAGGCCGTTCTGCTTGTTCTCGTGTTCCATCTTGATGAACAGCAGAAGGACCAGCTCGGTGACATAGTTGGTGTATGTAATACCATCGTCACGAAGCACATCACACAGGTTCCACAGCTTCTGGACGATATCGTTGCTAGTCATGAGGCCCTATTTCTGAGAGTTTCGCGCGGGATCGCCGATCTATGCGGACGCGGAGCGATCCCTTGGGTTGGGTTCGAAATTATGCCACTTGCGGCCAGAGTGCCCCGGCGAGGCCTCCCAGCACATCGTCGAGCTTACCGCCCAGTCTCTTGTTCAACAGCTTCGCGCCGCCGTCGTTGGCAAACGTGCTGTTGACGAACTGCTCATCGATAACCACCTCGTGCGCGAGTTGCTTCGCCAGCCGTTCGAGCCATTTGCGCTGCACGGGAGTCCAGTTTGTCATCTTGTAAATTCCTTCCATCGCGTTTGAGACGCGCTTGTCGAAGGAGATAAGAGCCTCGCCCAGCGCGGCCTGCCGGATGTAACCAACAATGCTGGCGGCTATCTCTTGGTTAGTCTGATTGCGCCACGCGGTTTTAATCTTCGCTTCCGTGTAGCCGTGCGCGTCCAGCAGCAAGCGGACCGCGCGCAGATCGGCGCGCGTCAGATCCTTCGGTCGATTCACAACCACAGACAACGCAACTGACTCGTTCACTTGCTTGCGGATGAAGCTGGTGAAGCTGTCGATATAGTCTTCTGGTCTGCCGAATTCGCCATAGCTTTGCTCACGCAGCACCAATTCATCCGCGTGCTTCGAGATGATCGGCATTTGATCCGTCCCAGCAAGTTGCTTCACCCCGGCGAGCTGGTCCAGTAGCTGTTTGTGCTCGCGCACGAAATCGGCCGCTCCGACGGGCCCGAGCTTGTGAAGGTGTTCATGCAGCTTGCTCGCAGGCACGCCCCAAGTCTGTTCAAGTTGGGCGAGCCTTTCTTGTAGCGCTGGTTTTTTTTCCGCCTGGTGCGCGGCCTTTCGGAGCACGCGCATCAGGCTTTGGTTCAGCGCGTCGAGGACTTCGTGAGCGTGCGTCCTTTCGGGCGTGCTGCCCGGCGCGTTGAAGCTCGCCGGGTTAGTAAGCTCATCGATGAGTTGCTCGATGGTTACGCTGGGATCCTTCACGAGCGGCTTCATCGTCGTCACGTCTTCGAGCGCCGCGTAGATATCAACCGGATCGTAGATCTTGAAGACAGTCTTGCCGATTTCGTCGCATCGGCGCGTGGCGCGCCCGATCATCTGCTCGTAGAGTATCCGTGACCGGACGCGGCGGAGGAAGACGAGATGACAAATCGGCGGTACGTCGATGCCGGTCGTGAGCAGATCCACGGTGATAGCAATGCTGGGGAATCGCTCGTTCTTGTACAGGCGGATTAGCTGACTTACCTTGTCGGATTGGCCGGTGATCTTGCGCACCGCAGCTTCGTTATAGTCATCACCGTATTGTTCTTTGAAGGCCTCGTCGAGCAGACGCTTGACCATGTCCGCGTGCAGATCCGTGGCGCAGAAGATAAGGGCCTTCTCGTCGCCGAACGGGTCCAGTTCCTTCGCCAACTCCGCGCAGATGACTTTGTTGAACTGCTCGCTAATAACGCGGCGATTGAAGGATTCCACGTTGAAGTTAAGCTCATCGTCCAACTCCGACAGCTCCAACTCCCCGGTTGCCATATTGATGGCCGTGACCTTCTCGCCTTTCTCAAACTTGATTCCGTTCTTCGAGAGCAGGGTCTCGTACCGAATCGGCGGCTCGTGGTCGATCAGCCAATCATCGGCAACGGCCTCGCGATACGAGTACGTATAGACAGGCTTGCCGAATATCTCCGTCGTATGCTTCGCCGGTGTTGCAGTGAGCCCGACTTTCACTGCGTCGAAGTAGTCGAGGACCCGGCGGTAGGTCGAGAGGTATTGCGCCTGGTCGCGCACGACCAATTCGCCCTCGGTCATCTCCTGGTCCAGCGTATAGCCGCGATGCGCTTCATCGACAATAACGCAATCGAACTCATCGATACCCGGAGGGGATTCAGATTGCAGGATGCGCCGGACCATTGCCTGAACCGTCGCGACTTGGACGCGCGTCTCGGCCTCAGTGGACATGTCGCCCAACTCGGCAACGTTGTATATCGCCGACAGCGTCTGATTCTGCTCCAGCAGCGCCTCGTCGAATGCGTCGGTCGCTTGCTGGCCCAGCGCGGTGCGGTCCACCAGGAAGAGGATTCGTCGGAAGCGTTCGGCTTTCAGCAGCCGGTACATGAGACCGATGATGGTTCTGGTTTTGCCGGTGCCGGTTGCCATGGCAACGAGAATGGCGCGTTGTCCCTCGGTCAGGGCCGCTTCGATTCCCTGGATCGCCCTCACTTGGTAGTCGCGCAGCCTCAGGTAATCGAACCCCTCCTGCGCGAGCTTGGCTTCGGCCTCTTCTTTGCTGCGCTTCAATCGATCGATCAGACCGTCCGGCTGATGAAAACCAATGAGCGCATCGGCAAGGTTCGACGGCGCGCGCAGGTCTCGGAACCATGTGCCGCTCTGTTCGCGCAGTTGCTCAATGTAGGGGCGTCCGTTGCATGAGTAGGCGAATGGGACCTGGAAAAGCCCGCCTTGCCCATCGGGCCATGGCCCGTGTTGTCCGGCTACCTTCCAGGCTGGCGAATGGTCCTGTGCAAGTTGGAAGCCGCGCGAGTATCGCTCTGCCTGTGCGATCTTCCCCGCGACGTTTTTGTTGATGCTCTTCGCCTCCACCACAGCGATCGGCATCGTCCCCGCGAAGAGTATGTAGTCGGCAGACTGCTTGCCGAGGGTGGGCCATTCGGCAATCGCCTTGTACTTTCCTGGCTCAGGGCGCGCGCCCTTCGCATACGTCAATTGCTGCGTGTCCGCGTCCCAGCCTGCATCGACCAGCTGTTGGTCGATGAGGATGCGCGTTAGCTCTTCGGTCAGCACGAGATTCTTCGTCGCCTTCTTCGTGCTCGCCTGCGCGTCCTTCGCTTGCTGGGCATCGAGTTGCGCCTGCAATTGCTTTACCTTTGCCTCGAATTCCTCCTGCCCCTTCTTGAGCGCCGCCTCCTGTTCCTGCGCGAGTTCCTTAAAGGTCTTCGCCTCCGCGTCCATCTGCAACGCGAGCGTCTCGAATTCCTGTTTCTCCTGCGCGACCAGGTCGGCGAGTTGCTGATTGTCTTCGAGCGTTTGCGACGCGGCCTTCAGTTGCGCCTTAAGCTGGTCGATCTCGTTCTGGAGATTGCGCAGGTGTGCGCTCGGGTCCGCGGGCGGAACGAACGGGCCGGGCTTGAATGCCGTGCCTTGCTTTCCGAACGATTCATGGAACCAGATGGCGAGCGCGCGAGCGACCTTGAGGCCGTCCATGGCCTCCTTGTGCTTCGTCGTGAACTTGTGGGTGGCCTTGTTTCCTTCGACGCGCAGCGTGTGGAAGAGGCCCCGAACGGTCCGGTCGAGCCCAGCCTCTCGCTCCAGCCGGTAGAGCAGGTCGGCCTGGCTCATCTGTTCGAACTCGACGCCCAAGCGCGCGGCGAGGTCCTGCGCCATCGCCTCCCCGAACTGGCGAAGTTTGATCAGTGTCGTGTTGGGGTCGGCGGCGAAAACGTTCTCGGCTGCCGCGCCAAGCTGCGCGAGAAGTGGCGAGTGCTCGCCAAGAAAACTGAAGTTCCCGGAATCGCTCACGATCGTTGGTCTGTCGTTTTTGTGTGGGGAGAATACGCCAAACGACCGCGCATGAAAATCAGGTACCCCTTTTCTTGCAACATCACAAAAAAGTTTCAATATTTTGGGAATGCGTGGCCGTGCGGTCTTGGCCGATAAGCCGCCTAACGTTACCCCCGGTGAACGTCCGCTGTTTGAGCGGACCCGCCGCGCAAATGGCTGCGCGACGGAAACGGGGGAACGACAGCTCATGGCCGGACATTGCCTGACGTCGGCGAGAGCAAGGTTGCAATTGATTGCATCGCGCTCGGACTCCCGCTCCAATGAACTCGACGATCATGACCCCATCGCGGCTCGACGCCCAACGTTCGTTTAGTGGTCAACTTGCACGGGAAGAGGAATTACTTGTGCACCTTGTTTTACCCGGCTCAGATAGTCTGCCCATTCTTGCATCATCATCCGGCGCTCTTTGAGGAACTTCGTCCGGTTGTAGGCCGTGCCCAAGGTGTCCGGTACCCGATGAGCCAATTGGTGCTCGATCACCTCCGGCCTGACATGCAGCTCCTCATGCAGAATAGTGCGCGCCATTGCCCGGAAGCCGTGGCCGGTAATCTCAGTTTTAGTGTCGTATCCCATGCGTCGCAAAGCAGCATTGATCGCTGCCTCGCTCATGGGCTTTCGGGGATCTCGCCCCGGGAACACATGTTGGCGCTGCCCCGTCGCGCCATGCAGCTCACGCAGTATCGCCACGGCTTGCTTTGGCAACGGAACAAGCTGCTCCGTATTGGTCTTGGTCACCAAGTAGCGCCATTCCGCTTTATCAAGATCAAAGCCCGACCACTCGGCCTTGCGCAGCTCACCGGGGCGCACGAACAAAAGAGGAGCTAGCTGCAGCGCGCATTTAACGACGAATGTTCCCTTGAATGCGTCGATAGCGCGCAGCAATTCTCCCGCCCCGACTGGATCGGTGATGGCAGCGTAATGTTCATGTTTCACCGGTGCGAGCGCGCCTCGAAGGTCGCCAGACGGGTCGCGTTCGGCCCGGCCCGTCGCCACGGCGTACCGGAAAATCTGCCCGCAGTTCTGCTTGGCCCGCAGGGCCGTGTCGAGCGCGCCCCGGTCCTCGATGCGGCGCAGGACCGTTAGCAGCTCAGGGGCCGTGATCTCCGCGATCGGCCGCGCCCCCAGCCACGGGATGACATCCCTTTCCAGGCGCTGGATGATCTTGCTGGAGTGGCTCTCGGCCCAAGTGAGCGCGAACTTGGCGAACCACTCGCGGGCGATTGCTTCGAACGAGTTGGCTGCACGCTCCATGCTCGCCGCTTTCCTAGCCTTCTTGGCGTCGCCCGGGTCAACCCCATGGGTTAAAAGCTTCCTGGCGTCATCGCGACGCTCCCGGGCATCTTTCAAACCAACATCCGGGTAGACGCCCAGCGAGATGCGCTTTTCCTTCCCGCCGAACCGGTACTTCAGGCGCCACCACTTGCCCCCAGCGGGGGCGATCTCCAGGTAGAGACCACCGCCGTCGAACAGACGGACGGGTTTTTCGCCCGGTTTGGCGTTCTTGATTTTGACGTCGGTGAGGGCCATGCGGCACCTCCTGGGGGCAAGTGCCTGCGGGGGCAGGTGAGTTATCCCGAATGTTGCCCCCGCCCGAGGCAGGATTTAAACGGATGACAGAGGGTAGTATAGGCGATAAAAAACCCCGTGAGCCTTACTGGCTGCGGGGTTTCAGGATGCAGTCGGATGACCGCGAATATGTTCTTGGTGGAGCGGAGGAGGATCGAACTCCCGACCTTCGCATTGCGAACGCGACGCTCTCCCAGCTGAGCTACCGCCCCAACAGACAACCATCATACACATCCATTTCCGCGCTTGGCAATAGGGTTTCAGTCACCCCGACGCGTCACTTCGATGGCGCGCCGGCCAGCACCCATTCGACCACGGAATGCAGATCCGCGTCGCTCATGCGCGGGTGCGCCGGCATCGGAATCGCGCCCCAGACGCCGGATCCGCCGTCCTTCACCTTCTTCGACAGCTTCGCGACGGCCTGCGGATCGGCCTTATAGCGGGCGGCGATATCCTTGAACGACGGGCCGACGAGCTTGCGGTCCACCGCGTGACAGCCCATGCATGCGTTGCTGCGCGCGACCTTCAGGCCGTCGCCGACATCCGCATGCGCCGTGCCGAGCGCACCAGCCGCGAGCGCCGCGGCCGCGGCGCCCCGCACCATCCATTGCGTGAACTTCATCTGCGTCGACTTCATTGCGGCGTTGCCTTCGGGTTGCCCGGGTGCACGCTCGACGAATTCGAGATCGGCGCGGGCGGTTGCAGCGGCGTGGACTGGACCGACGCATCGGGCACCGCACCGACCGTCGCGGAATCCACGGGTGCGGCGGCGGCCTGCGTGCCGGACGCATCGCTCGGCGACGCAGCCTGCAAGGCCTGCGCGTCCTGCGGCTGGATGTACTGGAACACCTTCACGACCTTCTCGACACCCGGCACCTGGCTTGCCGCATCGGCACCGCGATTGCCTTCGTCGACCGTCACGAGACCCATCAGGTAGATGTTGCCGCGCTCGCTGACGACCTTGTAGTAGTTCGCCGACAGCCCCTTCGTCGCGATGAACTCGGACTTCACGCGTCCTTCGAGGTACGAGTCGTTCGCGCGCGACGACAGCGACGATGCCGGCTCGACCGACAGCTCGTTGACGATCGCGTTCACATTGTTGATGCCGCGCACAATTTCCTCGGCGCGCTGCTTCGATGCATTGTTCGGCACTTCGCCCGTCAGCAGCACGCGGCGGTTGAACACCGTCACGTTCACGTGCGACTGGTCCGGCAGCCCGTTGTTGATCTGCGTGAGCGACTTGACCTGGATCTCGCGATCCTCGGTCTGCGCGCCGAGCGTACGGCGATCGGTCGCGATCAGCGCGCCGCCGCCGGCCGCCGCGCCGAGCACGCCGAGCACGCACCCCTGCAGCGACAACGCGAGGCCCGCCGTCAGCGCGGCGAGCAACGTGGTTCTGACGAGCGTCTGTTTGACGCGGCTTTGATTCATCGACGGCTCTCCTTCGTTCAATCCTCACCCAGCAGCATCGCGTCGATGCCGTCGCACAGGCAGTGGATGGTCAGCAGATGGACTTCGTGGACGCGTGCCGCGCGCGAGGCGGGCACGCTGATCGGAATATCGGTGTCGGACAGCGCGGCCTCGACGGCGTGGCCGTCGCCACCGGTCAGCGCGACGACGGTCATCTCGCGCTCGTGCGCCTCGTCGATCGCGGCCAGCACGCGCGGCGACGCGCCGCTCGCGTCGAGCACCAGCAGGATGTCGCCGGTCTGCCCGAGCACGCGCACCTGCTGCGCGAACAGCTGGTCCGCAGCGGCGGCCCCCGTGAGGCCACCCTGCGACGCATCGGTGGCCAGCGCGATCGCGGGCAGGCCCGGACGCTCGCGCTCGAAGCCGCCGACAAGCGACACGGCGAGGTAGTGCGCGGCGGCGGCCGACGGGCCGTCCCCGCACGCGACGATCTTGTTGCCGTTCGCCAGCGCGGCGAACATCGCGTCGACCGCGGCTGCGATCGGCAGCGGCAGCGCGTCGGCCGCTTCGGCGTGAAGCGCGGCGCTGTCGCGGAAATGTTGCTGAATACGTTCGACTGACATCGATTCCTGGTGAACTGGGCGCGTGGCACGCCGCGCGCAACGTCATGGGTGCGGCGAGTTTACCGCACTCCGGCACACTCCCCGAGGGTATGGCAAGAACTCTTTACATCTCGTCACAGCTCGCGGCTATGCATCATCGGCACGAAATGCGTCGCGCAGCCATTCGAGCCGGCCGGCCTCGAACGCGACGACGTCGAAACGGCACGCGGCACCCGCACCGTGCCGCACCCAGAAATGGAGCGCGGCCGCGACCAGGCGCCGCCGCTTGCGCCAGCCGACGCTCGCGGCAGCGCCACCGTGCCGCGTGCTGCGCCGCGCGCGCACCTCGACGAACACGAGCGTGCCGTCGGGTGTGCGCATCACGAGATCGAGCTCGCCGCCGCGCATCGTCACGTTCGCCGCGACGAACGCGAGACCGCGGCGTTCTAGGAACTGCCGCGCGCGCTGCTCGAATGTCGCCCCCACCGATCTGGATCGCGCCGGGCAGGAAAAGTTGCCGCTACCATGCGGCAAACCGCACCCGTCGCCCGGCGCGACCGGCTCCGCGTGGCACAATGCCGTCCTTGTTCCGCTTGCGCCGCGATTGCGCGCATTGCCTGCCATGACTGCCCTCCTCGAACTCGCGCAAACGCAGCATTACCCGGACGCCGCGCTCTACGTGGTCGCGACGCCGATCGGCAACACCGCCGACATCACGCTGCGCGCGCTGCACGTGCTCGGCCTCGCCGACCGCATCGCAGCCGAAGACACCCGCAACACGGGCCAGCTGCTGGCCCGCTACGGCATCTCGAAACCGCTCGTCGCCGTGCACGAGCACAACGAACGCGAAGCGGCGCTGCGCGTGATCGAGCTGCTGCGCGCGGGCGAACGCGTCGCGTACGTGTCGGACGCCGGCACGCCCGGCATCTCGGACCCGGGCGCGCGGCTCGTCGACACCGTGCGCGCGGCCGGCTTCGCGGTGATTCCGCTGCCGGGCGCGAGCGCGGCCGTGACCGCGCTGAGCGTGGCGGGCGACTGGGCCGGTGCGTTCACGTTCGCGGGCTTCCTGCCGCCGAAGGCGAAGCAGCGCGCGAGCGCGCTGCAGTCGCTCGTGCAGCACCCGTACGCGCTGGTGTTCTACGAAGCGCCGCACCGGATCGCCGAGACCGTCGCCGCACTCGCCGACGCGTTCGGCCCCGCGCGCCGGCTGCTGATCGCGCGCGAGCTCACCAAGCTACACGAGCAGCTGTTCCAGGGCACCCTGGCCGAAGGACAGAGCTGGCTCGCTGGCGATGCGAACCGGCAGCGCGGCGAGTTCGTGCTGGTCGTCGAAGGCGCGCCGGCCGACGGCGGCGAAACCGACGACACCGCGCACGACGCGCTGCTCAAGCTGCTGCTGAAAGAAGTGCCGGTGAAGAGCGCGGCGAAGCTCGCGGCCGCGTTGACGGGCGCATCGCGCAACGCGCTGTATGCACGCGCGCTCGTGCTGAAGGACGGCTGACGGGCGAGCGCGGGCGGCACCCGCCGCCCGGCCCGCGAAAACGCAAAAGGGCTGCCCGAAGGCAGCCCTTTTGCATGGGCGGACGAGCCGCCGCGTTACTTCGTCGACAGCGACGCGAACATTTCGTCGCGGGCCTCGCGCGCTTCCTGCGGCGACAGCCCTTCGATCTTCACGCGGCCCGTGCCGGCATGCACGAGGCCGATCATCTTGGCGGCCGCATACGACAGGTCGAGCACGCGGCCGCGCTTGTACGGCCCGCGATCGTTGACCTTCACGACGACCCACTTGCCGGTCGATGCGTTCGTCACCCTGATGTACGAGGACAGCGGCAGCGTGCGGTGCGCGGCGGTCAGCGCGTTCATGTTGAAGCGCTCACCGTTCGCGGTGCGGCGGCCGTGGAAATCCCGGCCATACCACGACGCCCGACCCGTCTGGCGGAAGTCGGACACGTCCTTGCCGTCGATCGGCTCGGCGTCCGCCAGCGACGACTTCTTCGCGTCCTTGCTGTCGGCAGCCGGCATCGATGCCAGCGCGGAATCGAAATTCAGTTGCTTGTCGTCGTCCGCCTTGGCGGCCGCGGCCGTCTTGTTGACCGCGTTCTTCTGGTTGGCGCTGCCGGTGGTCTGGCTGGGTGGCACCGCACAGCCCGTCAGCGCAAAAAATAATGCGATGGTCCCGAATCGAGTCGGAAAACGAAAATTCATCGACGTGTCGCCTTCTGGTTCGGGCCGCACGCTACAACGCTGCTCAACAACGCAGATACGCGGCCCGGACGGCAAATGCGTGCACGCCCCGCTCGGATGCGAGCAGGCGGCTAGCATGGGCGCGGCTTTCGTCTCTGCCGCA
Source organism: Burkholderia ambifaria (assembly GCF_001443045.1). Lineage (GTDB taxonomy): Bacteria > Pseudomonadota > Gammaproteobacteria > Burkholderiales > Burkholderiaceae > Burkholderia > Burkholderia ambifaria_A. The sequence goes on from NZ_LKPJ01000049.1 coordinate 12,976, forward strand.
ACCGTCCTGATTAGTTTTCACGTCTGGCGCAACCTGTCCCCGGCAGCCTGACCAGACCCCACATGCCGCCATCGAACATGGCTTCACGTTCGCGCGCGTCGAAACGACCGACTCACAGGAACGGCGGCACAGGCCTCATCCGGCGGCGCGGCAGCAGGGCCGCTGGCGGGCGCGCAGCACCCGGCCGGACAAGACGTGAGCACCGAATATTCGGTGCTGGATACACCGCCGGACTCCCCGGCGGCTGATGCTTGACGGTGCTTCCGACGCCCCTTTTTAACGGGGCCGAAACACCAGCGAATTGCGTGAAACTCACGCTCAATGGGGCGCATTATACATAAACCAAAAGGTCGACCCGAAAAGCACCCCCTTCGGACCATTGATTCTCACTATGGCCGTAACAATCGACATGCTCCGGGAATGCCCGTAGCCGTGCGCTGGGGCGTGCGTCGCTCGACCGACAAGCGGCCCGCGCGACCGGTACAATCGCTCCTTTTAGCCGCCGGTGCCTCCATGAAAGTCACGCTCATTCCGGTCACGCCGTTCCAGCAGAACTGCTCGCTGCTCGTCTGCGAAAAGACCGGCCGTGCCGCCGTCGTCGATCCGGGCGGCGATCTCGAACGGATCGAACAGGAGATCGCGCGGCAGAACGTGCAGGTCGAGAAGGTGCTGCTTACGCACGGCCACGTCGATCACTGCGCGGGGGCGAAGGCGCTTGCGACGCACTACGGCGTGCCGATCGTGGGGCCGCAGGAAGACGAGCGCTTCTGGATCGAGCAACTGCCGATGCAGAGCCAGCGCTTCGGCTTCCCGGCCGCCGAAGCCTTCGAGCCGGACCACTGGCTGAACGACGGCGACACCGTGCAGTTCGGCGACGAGACGCTCGAGGTCTATCACTGCCCGGGCCACACGCCCGGCCACGTCGTGTTCTTCAGCCGCGCGCATCGCGTCGCGATCGTCGGCGACGTGCTGTTCGCCGGCTCGATCGGCCGCACCGATTTCCCGCGCGGCAACCATGCGGACCTCGTGCGCTCGATCAAAGAGAAGCTGTGGCCGCTCGGCGACGACGTCACGTTCGTGCCGGGCCACGGCCCGGTGTCGACGTTCGGCGACGAGCGTCGCACGAATCCGTTCGTGTCCGACAAGGTGTTCGGATGAACCAGACCGCCATCCCCGAAATCTACGTCAGCACCGACGTCGAGGCCGACGGCCCGATTCCCGGCCCGCACTCGATGCTGAGCTTCGCGTCGGCCGCCTATACCGAAGACAAGCAGTTGATCGCGACGTTCTCGGCAAACCTCGAGACGCTGCCCGGCGCCCAGGCCCATCCGGTGCAGGAAGCGTGGTGGAAGACGGAGCCGCAAGCGTGGGCCGCGTGCCGGCGCGACCTGCAGGCGCCCGAGGCCGCGCTCGTCGCGTACGTCGAGTGGGTCGAGGCGCTGCCCGGCAAGCCGGTGTTCGTCGCGATGCCGGCCGGCTTCGATTTCACGTTCATGTTCTGGTACATGATGCGCTTCGCCGGACGCTGCCCGTTCTCGTGGTCGGCGCTCGACATCAAGACGCTCGCGTTCGCGATGACGGGCCTGCCGTACCGCAAGGCGATCAAGCCGCGCTTTCCGAAGCACTGGTTCGACGACCATCCGCACACGCACGTCGCGCTCGACGACGCGATCGAGCAAGGCGCGCTGTTCTGCAACATGCTCGCCGACCTGCGCCGTCAGCAGGCAGCGCTCGCGGGCCTCGCTGTGGCCGACACCGACCGGTCGGAACAGGCAGGGGCGGGACAAAACCCAACGGATCCGCGCGCAAATTAGCGAATCTCGCTCACCGGCACGCTGCCAGATTGCCTTTCCTTCCCCGGCCCTCTAACATTCAGCGTGTTGTAGCTGCCGCATGGAGGCGCAGGTGACGCTCGATTCCTTTTCGCAAAAAATCCTTCGCCTGTTGCAGCTCGACGCGCGCCGCTCCGTGCAGGAAATCTCCGACCAGGTCGGCCTGTCGAGCACGCCGTGCTGGCGCCGCATCAAGGACATGGAACAGTCCGGCGTGATCCAGCGCTACACCGCGCTGCTCGATCGCGAGAAGCTCGGCCTGCACGTGTGCGCGCTCGCGCACGTGCACCTGACCCGCCACAACGAAGGCGGCGTCGAGCAGTTCGAACGCGAGATCGCGACCTGCCCGGAAGTCACCGAGTGTTACAGCACGACCGGGGAAGCCGACTACATCCTCAAGATCGTCGCGCCCGACATCAAGGCGTACGACGTGTTCCTGCACGAACGGATCTTCAAGATCCCGGCCGTGTCGCAGGTGCGCACGAGCGTCGTGCTGCGCGAAATCAAGTTCGACACGCAACTGCCGCTGTAACGCACGCCCCGCGTTCGACGGCGCCGCTCACGCCTGCGCAGGCAGCCCGCGCGTGAAGCCGATCCGGCGCGCACCGAACTGGCGCTTCAGCGTGTCGACATCGAGCCGGCCGGCCAGCGCCGCGTCGGTCTCGCCTGCGCCGGCGTCCAGCGTCACGTCGATCTCGAGCCCCGTGCTCAGGTAGTGCAGGTTGATCGCGGCCGGATGCAGCCCGCGCTGCGCGAGCGCGGCCTCGAGCCGCGCCGTGATCTCGTTGCGCGGCGGCAGCGCGAGCGCCGGACGGCGCGCCGCATCGTTCTCCGGATCGACATGGATCAGCGCGTCGAGCACGCGCGGATCGCTCAGCACGCGCGCACGCGCGGTTTCCGCGATGTAGTGCCCTTCGGACACGGAGATCATCGGATCGACGAGGATATGCGCGTCGACGAGCGCCGCATCGCCCATCTTGCGCGTGCGCAGGTCGTGCACGTCGCGCACGCCCGGCGTCGCCGCGAGCAGCGCGCGGATCTCGGCCGACGCGGTGGTGTCGAGTGCGCGATCCGACAGGTCCTGCAGGGCGTCATAGCCGAACGTCCAGCCCATCCGGGCGACCATGAAGCCGACGATCGCGGCGGCGATCGGGTCGAGCAGCCGCACGCCGGCGAGGCTGCCGACGATGCCGATCGCGACGACGAGCGACGACGCGGCGTCCGAGCGCGCATGCCATGCGTTCGCGACGAGCATCGCCGAGCGCACGCGCCGCGCCTCGCGCAGCATGTAGCGGAACAGCGCCTCTTTCGACACGAGCACGGTCAGCGCGACGATCAGCGCGGAAAAATGGACGGCCGGGATGTTCTCGAGGTTCACGAGACGGTTGCCGGCGCGCCAGAGCATGCCGATGCCGACCGCGATCAGGATCGCGCCGAGGAACAGCGACGCGACGGTCTCGTAACGGCTGTGTCCGTAATTGTGATCGGCATCCGGCGATGCACCACTATGCCGATTCGCAACCAGTACGACAAAATCCGAGATCAAATCGGAAATCGAATGGATGCCGTCGGCAATCAATGCCTGCGAATGCGCGACCACACCCACGACGATCTGAAACGTCGCGAGCACGACATTCAGCACGATACTGACGAAGGTGCTCTTGCGTGCGACCGCATGCTTATCCGCGCTTTGCGCGTCGCCAGAAAACGTGGACATGAAATACGAGATATCGGTTGGGATACGGAATTCTATCAAACGAACCCCGCGAGGCATTCCGATAACCTCAAATTTTCCATTTAAATCAATCGCTTATGCGAACGGGTCGCATTTTCATTCACGCGCCGTTTCTGACATTTTCATGACAACGCGCATAGGCATCGACGCCGGAATACGAAAAAGCCGCGCTCCTCGACGGATACGCGGCTCTTTTTGAAGCGACGACTTAAACAATCGTTTAAATCGTGAACTGTTCGCGGTTCTTGCCGGCGATCCAGCGCGGCGGCTTGCCGCGGCCCGACCACGTCGCGCCCGTTTCCGGATCGCGGTACTTGGCTGCCACGCCTGCGCGCGGGCGACCGACCTTGCCGACTTTCGCGCGGCTGAGGCCGAGGTCGGCGAGCGAAAAGCCGTAGTCGGCAATTTTCTGCTTCACGTCATTCAGCACTTCGGCGTATTCGCGCGACTTCGCTTCTTCGATTTGCTTCTCCAGCTTCTCCCGCTGAGCCAGCAGGTCCTTGTAAGAAGACATAGTTTCCCTTTCTATATGACCAATGGCACCGGTCTGCAGCCGGCTCACCATTCATTGAGTATTGGTGCCTCGGATTTTCGAAGGCAGAGATTAGCACAAAAAAGATTTGATAGAAGCGGGATTCATGAAAATCCTGAGACCAATTGTAATTCGCGCATGTCATTCCGACCGGCCACGGCCTTATCTCAAATTTTCATGCGCTTGCATAGAGATTAGGACATTACCGATCCGGTAATAGGCCTATCAGTCTACGCAATTACCCTGCATGCGGAAAAATCAAAGCTTTCATCAGGTGACAAGTTGGCATAAATCGTATGGCGCGATTCGCTAAACGGACAAAACGGCATCCGCGGCGTCACGTCACATCGCGCGCGCAGGCCATCAATCGCTCGCGCAACGCGCCGGCGTCGCCCGGCAGCGGGTCGAACGGCGTGCGCACGCGGCGGCCGTCGCAGCGCCAGTCGGCGCCGTGGCGGTCGACACCGAGCAGGTCGAGCCCGTCGCGGCGCGCGTCGCTCGAGTCGTACGCGTCCCACAACGCCCGTTCGTCGTCGAACCCGAGCGGCGGCAGCGTATCGAGCCCGGCGCCCTCCACCCAGCCCATTCGGCCGAACCCGCCGATATAGCGCAGCCGCTCGATGTCGAGCGCCCAGAAGGTGAAATCGCCGAGCGCGAGATAGCGCGCCGCGTCGGGTTCGTAGCGCGTGTAGCGCGCGGCGACGTGCGGATCGTCGCCGAGCGGCACGAAGCGGCCGAGCAGCGTCGCGCGCTCGGCGTTCAGCACGTCGCCATCGGGCGCGTCGACGACGAGGAAGCCCGCGCGCGGATCGGCCGCGAGGTTGCGCGTGTGTTCGGCGAGGCCGCTCACGAGAATCACGGGCCGATGATTCGCATCGGGTGCAAACGGCACGACCGTCGGATAAGGAAAACCTTGCGGATCGCGCGCGTGGGTCGCGAGCGTGCCGAGCGCGCAGCGATGCAGCAGGTGCAGGGCAAGGGCGGGATCGATGTTCACGGTGACTCCTGCGGTCGGAAGGCCTGGGCGGCGGCAAGGATGGCGAAGGCGCCCGGCACGGGCAAGCTTCGGGCACGCCGCCCGCGCTTCGATGTTACCTGTGGCGGCGTCCCGCCGGGCATCGGCCGGATGGCGGACGCGACCCGCGCGAACGGCGTCGCGGCGATCGCGATCGGCCGGACGGCCAGCGCGCCGGCAAGTCCGTAAGCGGTTCGATAGAATCGGACGAATCCGACGGGCGCGGCGCGCCCGCGCATCGTCCATTCAAGAGCGTTCCGTGTCCGAATCCTCCTCCCGATCCTCGTCCAACTTCGCCGCACCGCCCGACGCGCACCGCGTGCTGGCTTTGCCGGTTCGCCAGCGCGCACGCACGGCCACGATGGCGCTGTTCTTCGTCGCCGGCATGATGTACGCGTCGTGGGGCGTGCATGTGCCGACCGTGCGCGACAAGTTCGCGTTGAGCCCCGGACTGCTGTCGATCGCGCTGTTCGCGGTCGCGGGCGGCTCGATCGCCGCGATGCTGACGATCGCGCGCTGGATCGCGCGCGTCGGCTCGCGCACCGCATGCCTCGCGGGCGGGCTCGTGATGTCCGCGTGCGCGGCGCTGATCCTCGTCGTGCCCGACTACTGGATGCTGCTCGTCGTGCTCGCGCTGTTCGGCTTCTCGATGGCCACGCTCGACGTCGCGATGAACGCCGAGGCGAGCGCGGTCGAGATCGCGCTCGGCAAGCCGATCATGTCGTCGCTGCACGGGATGTTCAGCATCGGCGGGATGTCGGGGGCGGCGATCGGCGGCGCGCTGCTGTCCGCCGGCATGGCACCGGCCGTGCATCTCGCGCTCGCAGCCGCCATCAACGCGGCGGTGCTGCTGGCCGCGAGCCCGGCCGTGCTGCCGCACGTCCCGCATCACGAACACGCGCACGGCGGCGGCAACCGCTGGCGCTCGCCCGCGCTGTGGATGCTCGGCGGCATCGCGCTGATCGCGCTGATCGCCGAAGGCGCGATGTACGACTGGGCGACGGTCTACATGCGCGACGTCGTCGCGGCGAGCCCCGCGCTCGCGAGCGCCGCGTATGCGGCATTCTCCGGCGGGATGGCGATCGCGCGTTTCGCGGGCGACGCCGTGCGCGCGCGGTTCGGCGCGCCGCAGCTCGTGTTTGCGAGCGCGTCGCTCGCGTGCGCCGGGATGGTCGGTGCGCTGCTGTTGCCGAATCCGATCGCCGTGCTGACAGGCTTCACGCTGATGGGCCTCGGCCTCGCGAACATGATGCCCGTGCTGTTCGCCGCCGCCGCGCGCGTGAAAGGCATCCATGCGGCCGAAGGTCTCGCGCACGTGGCCGGGCTCGCGTATTTCGGGCTGCTGTTCGGTCCGGTCGTGATCGGCGCGGTCGCGCAAACCGCGAACCTGACGGTCGGCCTGTCGGTCGTCGCGCTGTGCGCGGCGCTCGTCGCGGCCGTCGCGCCGAAGGTGCTTGCGCACCTGAAGATCTGACCCGCGGCGCCCCCCGCCTGCCGCGGGCCACCAAAAAGAAAGCGCGCCCGCGTTGCCGCAGGCGCGCTTTCACCCCTTCTGTCGGCCGCTTGTCGGCTTACATCTTCACTTCGTCGAGCAGCGTCTTCTTGCCGCTCTTGTAGTTGTACAGCGAGATCACGCCGTGCTGCAGGTCGCCCTTCGAGTCGAAGGTCGTCTTGCCGATCACGCCCGTGTAGTTCGTCGCCGGCATTGCCGCGAGGATCTTCGCCGGATCCGTCGAGTTCGAGCGCTTCATCGCGTCGACGATGATGTACACGGCGTCATACGTGAACGGTGCGTAGATCTGGATCGGCTGGCCGAAGCGCTTCTCGTACTTCGCCTTGAACGCGGCACCGCCCGGCATCTTCTCGAGCGAAGCACCCGCTTCCGAGCACACGACGTTGTCGGTCGCGTCGCCGGCCAGGTCGGCCAGCTTCTCCGTGCACACGCCGTCGCCCGCGAAGATCTTCGCGCGCAGGCCGAGCTGCTTCGCCTGCTTCGCGAACGGGCCGCCGGTGGCGTCCATGCCGCCGTACATGATCGCGTCGGGATTCTCGCCCTTGATCTTGGTCAGAATCGCGCGGAAGTCGACCGCCTTGTCGTTGGTCGCGTCGTGCGACATCACCTTCAGGCCGAGCGCCTTCGCCTTCTTCTCGAACTCGTTCGCGAGACCCTGGCCGTAGGCGGTCGAATCGTCGACCACCGCGACGCTCTTGATGCCCTTCGAGTGCGCGTAGTTCGCGAGTGCCGGGCCCTGCTGCGCATCGGTCGCCACCACGCGATACGTGGTCTTGAAGCCTTGCTGCGTGTAAGCCGGGTTGGTCGCCGACGGCGAGATCTGCACGATGCCCGCATCGCTGTAGATCTTCGAGGCCGGGATCGACGTGCCCGAGTTCAGGTGGCCGACCACCGCGACGACCTTGTCGTCGACGAGCTTCTGCGCAACCTGCGTGGCCTGGCGCGGGTCGGCCGCGTCATCCTGCGCATCGAGTTGCAGCGTGATTTTCTGGCCGCCGATCGTGAGACCCTTGGCGTTGATCTCCTCGACTGCGAGACGTGCACCGTTTTCGTTGTCCTTGCCCAGGTGTGCAATGCCGCCCGTCAACGGCGCGACGTGGCCGATCTTGACGACTTGATCGGCGGCTGCGTTGCCTGCAGCTGCAGCACACAGCATCGCAGCTGCGGTGATCGGCAACAGCTTTTGCATCTTGATATTCATGTAAGTCTCCAGTTTCGGTCCCAATAAACGCCATCGCCCGGTGCCCCGCTGCCATCCCTGTGTTTGCAATCACTGGACGATTCGCCGGTTGCATCGTTCATGCACTTGGCCTCAAGCACGTGGAAACAGCCGCTTTTAGCAGCCGCCCGCCCGTACTTGCGCGCAAGTGTAGGTGATCAAATTAATTTGTGGGACTTTTTTGGGGTAGTGGGAACACTACCGATATGGCCGCTTTGGAATGACTACTCGAATATCGCTGCAAGCCCCGCCAGATAAGGGTTTCCGCTAATTCCGGACAACCTCGCCGAAAGGTTGATTTAAAGCATTCCCGCGTCATTTCGATTCGGTATTTTGTGCGCGGCATCGTTGAATGAAACGCGCGTGACAACACGCGCGTTTCTGGCGCGAGACGGGCGCCGGCATGAATCCATCATGCGGCTGTCGAGCCGTTCATGCGGTTATCGCGCGCCATTCGGCGTCGAGCGCGTCGACGAGTTGCGACGTCGTCAGCCCGGCGTCGCGCCGCCGCGCGAGCGGCGCGCCCTGCCCGGCCCACAGCGACAGGTAGTCGCCGTCGTTCGCGCGCGCGGCGGCCTGGCGCAGCGGCTGCGTCAGCGCGTTCTGCACCGGATACGGCGCGGCATCGGCCGCGCGTTCGCCAAGCCGCGCCATCAGCGCGTTGCGCAGTCCGCGCGCATGACGCCCGGTGATCGCGCGCGTGACCTGCGTCGACGTGTCGGCGCTCGCGAGCAGCCGCGCCTTCCAGTCCGCCGCGATCGCGCTTTCCGCGCAGGTGAGGAATGCGGTGCCGAGTTGCGCGCCCTGCGCGCCGAGCGCGAGCGCGGCGGCGATCCCGCGGCCGTCCATGATGCCGCCCGCGGCGAGCACCGGCAGGCCGGTTGCATCGACGAGCTGCGGCACCAGCGCGAGCGTGCCGACCAGCGCATCGTCGGCCGAGCCGATGAAGGTGCCGCGATGGCCGCCTGCTTCGGCGCCCTGCGCGGACAGCGCGTCGGCGCCGGCCGCCTGCCACGCGCGCCCTTCGGCGACGTGTGTGGCGGTGCCGATCACGTAGGTGCCGGCAGCCTTCAGCCGTGCGACGTCGGCCGCGTCGAGCACGCCGAACGTGAAGCTCGCGACCGGCACGCGCAGCGCGACGAGCGCATCGAGCTGCGCGCGGAAGTCGGGCGCGTAGCGCGCGGGCGCGGTCTCGGGCAACACGAACAGGTTCACGGCGAACGGCCGCGCGGTCGCTGCACGAATCGCGGTGACTTCGGTCGCGAGACGGTCCGGCTCGAACGCGCCTGCGCCGAGGCTGCCGAGCGCGCCGGCATTGGACGCGGCCGCAACCATCGCGGCCGTGGTCGCGCCGACCATCGGCGCCTGCACGAGCGGCAGGCGCAGGCCGAAGCGTTCGGAAAACGGGGTGGAAAATGCACGGGCGGACATGGCAGATCCTTCGATGACGATGTGCGAAAGCGCTTTGTAAAGGCCGACACATCGACTCTATCGAAGCGGTGCACCGCCGAAAAATGAATAATCGAGATCGAAACGATCGCTGCGCGAGAAGCAGGTGCGGGACGCGGGCTCGACAAGCGCACACCCGGCAGGCGCGCCGCTTGCGCGCACTGCAGTGTCACAGGATTGGTGGCACACTAGGCCGCCCCTTTTCACCCGCGGTGCGCGTGTCGCGCGCCCGTTCGCCAGGAGTTCCAACGTGACTGCCCAATGGATCGACATCCCGACCGGTAACGACAGCTTCGGCGGCTATCTCGCGCTGCCCAAGCGCGGCAAGGGCCCTGCCGTCATCATCATCCAGGAGATCTTCGGCGTGAACTCGCACATCCGCGCAGTCGCCGATCAGTACGCGGCCGACGGCTTCGTCGCGCTCGCACCGGACGTGTTCTGGCGCACGCAGCCGCGCGTCGAGCTGACCTACGAAGGCGCCGATCGCGACAAAGGCATCGAACTGATGAAGAAGACCGACGTCGGCCTCGCGGTCGCGGACATCGGCGCGGCGGCCGACGCGCTGCGCGCCCGCCCGGAAGTCGCCGGCAAGATCGCCGCGATCGGCTACTGCTTCGGCGGCCAGCTCGCGTACCGCGCGGCCGCGGCCGGCAACGTCGATGCGGCGGTCGCCTATTACGGCGGCGGCATCCAGAATGCGCTCGACCTCGCCGGCAAGGTCACGCAGCCGATTCTGTTCCACTACGCGGAGAACGACCACGGCATCCCGCTCGACGCCGTCGAGCAGGTGAAGGCCGCGTTCGCGGGCCGCCACAACGCGTCGTTCCACCTGTACCCGGGCGCGGAGCACGGCTTCAACTGCACGGACCGCGCGTCTTACAACCAGCGCGCGTCGGCCCTCGCGCACGGCCGCACGCTGACGTTCCTCGCCGAGCACCTGTAAAGGCAGCCGGTGGCGGGCCCGGTGCGCCGGGCCCGCGTTATCCTCCTTTCATCGCCACAGGTCACAACGGGGGTGACAGCGATGCACTCGGACTATCTCGCGCATGACGCGATCGGCCTCGCCGCACTCGTGCGCGAGCGCAAGACGAGCCCGCGCGAACTGCTCGACGCCGCGATCGGCCAGGCCGAAGCGGTGAACGGCGCGGTCAACGCGATCGTGCTGCAGGACTACGACGCCGCACGCAAGCGCGCGGCGTCGGCCGTCGACACCGGCACCGACGCGCCGTTCGCCGGCGTCCCGTATCTGGTCAAGGATCTCGGCGCGGCGGTCGCCGGGCTGCCGCTGTCGATGGGCAGCCGCCACTACCGTTACTTCGTGCCCGCCGACGATTCGCCGCTGATCGCGCGCAGCCGCGCGGCGGGGCTCAACGTGTTCGGCAAGACCAACACGTCGGAAATCGGCCAGATGCCGTACACCGAGCCCGAACTGTTCGGCGCGTGCCGCAATCCGTGGAACCTCGATCACACGCCCGGCGGCTCGAGCGGCGGCGCGGCCGCGGCCGTCGCGGCCGGCATCGTGCCGCTCGCGCATGCGTCGGACGGCGGCGGCTCGATCCGGATCCCAGCGTCGTGCTGCGGGCTGTTCGGCTTCAAGCCGAGCCGCAACCCGGTGCTGGTCGACCTGCCGTCGAACGGCGAGCTGGTCGTCCAGCACGCGGTTTCGCGCAGCGTGCGCGACAGCGCGCTGCTGCTCGACGTGACGACCGGCCAGACGCTGCCGCCCGGCGCACCGGGCACCTTTCTGGGCGAGCTGGACACGCCGCCCGGCCCGCTGCGCATCGGCCTCGTCGTCGACCCGATGCTCGCGCCGGCGCTCGCGGACGACACGCGCGCGGCGCTCGACGACGCGGCCGCGCTCGTCGAATCGCTCGGCCACCACGTCGAACCGGCGACGCTGCACATCGACTATGCGCGCGCGGCCGAAACCTTTCTCACGCTGTGGGCGACGATCGCCGAGGAGATGGTGCTCGGCGCGCGCGCGCTGACCGGGCGCGCGCCGAAACGCGCCGAGTTCGAACCGGCGACGTGGGCGATGGCCGTGGTCGGCCGGCGCGTCGCCCGCGCGCGCCTGCCGGACGTGCTCGAATGGCAGCGCCAGCTGACCGTGCAGGTCGCGGGCCTCGTGTCGCGCTACGACGCGATTCTGTGCGCGACCCTCGCGGGGCCGCCGGTCAAGATCGGCGAGCTGCAGCCGACGCCATTCGAAGCCGCGCAGATGAAGCTGCTCGGCGCGCTGCCGGTGAAGCCGCTGCTGCGGGAAATGCTCGCGAAGGCCTCGGAGAAGGCATTCGCGTGGGCCGGCTGCACCGAGCTGTTCAACCTGACGGGCCAGCCGGCGATGTCGGTGCCGCTCTACTGGAACGCACGCGGGCTGCCGATCGGCGTGCAGTTCGTCGCGCGCCACGCCGACGATGCATTGCTGCTGAGACTCGCGCGCCAGCTCGAACAGGCGCGGCCGTGGTTCGACCGGCGCCCGCCGCTGATGCAGGCGCAACGCTGACGCATGCGCCATCGGCCACCGCGATAAAAAAGCCCCGCCGGTTTTGCCGGCGGGGCTTTTTCGCATGCAACCGCGTGATGACGCTTACATGGAGAGCCGTTCGCAGATGGTGCGCGTCGCGGACGCCGCGTTCAGCGTATAGAAGTGCAGCCCCGGCACGCCCGCATCGATCAGGCGCTGGCACAGGCTCGTGACGACGTCCGCGCCGAACGCACGGATCGCGTCGCGATCGTCGCCGAAGCTCTCGAGCCGGCGCGCGACCCAGCGCGGCACTTCCGCGCCGCACATCTCCGAGAAGCGCATCAGCTGCGAGAAGTTCGTGATCGGCATGATGCCCGGCACGATCGGCACGTCCACACCCAGCTTGCGCACATCGTCGACGAAGCGGAAATACGCGTCGGCGTTGAAGAAGTACTGCGTGATCGCGGAATTCGCGCCGGCCTTCACCTTGCGCGCGAAGTTCTCGAGATCGGCCTTCGGCGAGCGCGATTGCGGGTGGTACTCCGGGTAGCCGGCGACTTCGATGTGGAACCAGTCGCCATGCTCGGCGCGGATGAAGCTGACGAGCTCGGACGCGTAGCGCAGCTCGCCCACCTCGCCCATCCCCGACGGCAGGTCGCCGCGCAGCGCGACGATGTGCCGGATGCCGTGCGAGCGGTACTGGTCGAGGATCGCACGCAGGTTGTCGCGCGACGAACCGATGCACGACAGGTGAGGCGCGGCTTCGAGGCCGTCCTTCTGCATGTCGAGCACGGTATCGAGCGTGCCCTGCTGGGTCGAGCCGCCGGCGCCGAACGTACAGGAGACGAATTTCGGCTTCAGCGGCAGCAGCTGCGCACGCGTGGCGCGCAGCTTCTCGACGCCTTCCGCCGTTTTCGGCGGGAAGAATTCAAACGAGAGTTCGATCGGTTTCATGATTCGATAAAGTCAGCCGATGTCGCGCTGCCCGAAGATCAGCGCGGACAGCAGCCACGACACGATGCTGTACAGGATCGAGCCGAAGAACGCGGACCAGAATCCCGACACCTCGAAGCCCTTCAGCAGCGACGACGCGAACCAGAAGCACAGCGCGTTCACGACGAGGATGAACACCCCGAGCGTGACGATCGTGACGGGCAGCGTCAGCAGGATCAGCACCGGACGGATCACCGTGTTGATCAGGCCGAGCACGACCGCGATGATCAGCGCGGTGCCGAAGCTCTTGATGTGGATCGACGGCACGAGGTACGTGATGATCAGCAGCGCGAGGGCGTTGATGACCCAGGTGAGGATGACACTCATGGAGGGCTCCGGTTCGGTTGTCGATCTGGTCGGTCAGTGGCCGCCGCCGGCCACCGCGCGTGCCCGGGGGCGCAACGCGGCGGGCCGGCGATCCGGCGCCGTGCCGCCGCCGCGCCGCGTGCCCCGCAGCGGGGCGCGCACGGCACGGCCGCGGCCTCGGCGCATCAGTAGCGGTAGTGGTTCGGCTTGAACGGGCCGTCCTTCTGCACGCCGATGTACGACGCCTGCTCGTCCGACAGCACGGACAGGTTCGCGCCGATGCGCGCGAGGTGCAGGCGCGCGACCTTTTCATCGAGATGCTTCGGCAGCACGTACACCTTGTTCTCGTACTCGCCGCCGCGCACGAACAGCTCGATCTGCGCGAGCGTCTGGTTCGCGAACGAGTTCGACATCACGAACGACGGGTGGCCGGTCGCGCAGCCGAGGTTCACGAGGCGGCCTTCAGCCAGCAGGATCACGCGCTTGCCGTCCGGGAAGATGATGTGGTCGACCTGCGGCTTGATGTTTTCCCACTGGTACTGGCGGGTCGACGCGACGTCGATTTCCGAGTCGAAGTGACCGATGTTGCAGACGATCGCGTTGTGGCGCATCGCCTTCATGTGATCGTGGTTGATCACGTGGTAGTTGCCGGTCGCCGTCACGAAGATGTCGGCCTTGTCGGCCGCGTATTCCATCGTCACGACGCGGTAGCCTTCCATCGCCGCCTGCAGCGCGCAGATCGGATCGATTTCGGTGACCCACACGGTCGCGCCCAGGCCGCGCAGCGATTGCGCGCAGCCCTTGCCCACGTCGCCGTAGCCCGCGACGACCGCGACCTTGCCCGCGATCATCACGTCGGTCGCGCGCTTGATGCCGTCGACGAGCGACTCGCGGCAGCCGTACAGGTTGTCGAACTTCGACTTCGTGACCGAATCGTTCACGTTGAACGCCGGGAACGGCAGGCGGCCGTCCTTTTCCATCTGGTACAGGCGGTGCACGCCGGTCGTGGTTTCTTCAGTCACGCCCTTGATGTGCGCGAGGCGCGTCGAGTACCAGGTCGGGTCGGCGTCGAGGTGCGTCGCGATCGACTTGTACAGCGCGACTTCTTCCTCGTTGGTCGGCTTCGCGATCACCGAACGGTCCTTCTCGGCCTTCGAGCCGAGGATCAGCAGCAGCGTTGCGTCGCCGCCGTCGTCCAGGATCATGTTCGCGAATTCGCCGTTCGGCCATTCGAAGATGCGGTGCGAGAACTCCCAGTATTCGTCGAGCGACTCGCCCTTGAACGCGAACACCGGCGTGCCGGCTTCGACGATCGCGGCGGCGGCGTGGTCCTGCGTCGAGAAGATGTTGCACGACGCCCAGCGGACATCGGCGCCGAGCGCCTTCAGCGTCTCGATCAGCACGCCGGTCTGGATCGTCATGTGCAGCGAACCCGCGATGCGCGCGCCCTTCAGCGGCTGCTGCGCCTTGTATTCGTCGCGGATCTGCACGAGGCCCGGCATTTCGGTCTCGGCGATGTTCAGTTCCTTGCGGCCCCAGCCGGCAAGCGCCATGTCGGCGACGATGTAATCCTTGGAAGCTTGCGAATCGATAATGGCGTTCATCACGCCCTCCTTTCTAAAAAAGTTCTAGAAATTGGTGACGTGAGCGCCGTTCAGGAAGCGGGGCCGGCGCGAATCTCGCCGCACGGCTGCTTGGTGAAGCTCTCCGAGCCTGGCGAACGCAGAAGGTCCGTCGCAACGCTCCTCGGAAAACGGGAGGGATTGTAGCAAATCGGCGCGGGAAATGCGCGCCGCGCGCCGCGTCGGCGCGCGTGGGCACAATGAAAGGGTCAGTTCTCCGCGCCGACCCACGCCTGTTCGCGCAGCCGCGCGCGCAGGCGCGCGACGGCCTGGCTGTGCAGCTGGCACACGCGCGATTCGCTCACTTCGAGCACCGCGCCGATCTCGCGCAGGTTCAGCCCGCGCTCGTAGTACAGCGACATCAGCAGCTTCTCGCGCTCGGGCAGCCGCTCGATCGCGTCGACGAGCGCCTCGCGCAGGTGTTCGTCGAGCAGCGCCGACAGCGGATCGGCGTGATCGACGCGATAGCGGTCGAGGAACGGCTCGTCGTCGGCCGCGCGGTCGAAATCCTCGTAGTAGATGAGCTGGCTGCCGTGCAGGTCCTGCAGCATCCCCTGGTACTCGTCGAGCGGCATCTTCAGGTGCTGCGCGATCTCGGTCTCGCTCGCCGAGCGGCCGAGCTGCTGCTCGACCTGGTGCACCGCGTGCTCGACCTCGCGCGACGTCTTGCGCAGGCTGCGCGGCAGCCAGTCGTTGCTGCGCAGCTCGTCGAGCATCGCGCCGCGGATGCGCTGCGTCGCGTAGGTCTCGAACTGCGCGCCCTGGTCTTCCTTGTAGCGGCCGGCCGCGTCCATCAGGCCGATCATGCCGGCCTGGATCAGGTCGTCGAGGTCGACGCTCGCCGGCATCTTCGCGACGAGCTGCAGGCCCAGGCGCCGCACGAGCGGCGCGTATTGCGCGAGCACGTCGGCCTGGGTCATCTTTCCTTGAGCGTTGTACATCATGGCTCTCTCCTTCCGGTCTCACGCGGCGTGGGCCGCACCCGCCTCGTACGACGGCTTGCCGCCCGCATGCACGGCGCGCCCCGCGCCCGAGCCCGGGCGCATCGGCCAGTACAGCAGGTCGGCGGCAATCTGCCGGTAATCGCGCGCGGCGGCCGACGACGGGAACGCGTCGACCACGGTATGCATCAGGTCGCGTGCATGCTCGACGAGCGGATCGGCGCTCACGCAGCCGGCATCGGCGATCGACACCGTCAGGTAGCGGCTCGCGACGCCCGCGAGATTGTCGAATGCGGTCCTGGCGTCGGTGTGGCTGCCGACGTGGTTGGTCAGCAAGCGGAACTGCGCGACCGCGTGCGCGAAATGCAGGCGCTTCATGCATGCATACGCCTCGGTGATCGCCTGCGCGGCGACCCGCGTGACGATCAGCACGTCGTGCGCCTCGCGCGCGAGTGCGGAGAGCGTGCCGTCCGCGCCGAGCTGTGCGTCGACCAGCACGATGTCCGCCTGGCCGTCGATGAAGTCGCTCAGTTGCGCGTCGCTGTAGCCGTCGCGCGCGAGCCGCGCGGCCGCGCACAGGCCGAACCCGGCGGCAACACGCGTGCGTTCGCCGTCGCGCAGCCATGCGCCCGCGAGCGTCGCCACGCTCGAATGGACGTTGGCACGCTCGTCGACGACGAGCACGTCCTTGCCGAGCGCGGTCAGCGCGGCCGCGACGTTCACGACGGTGGACGTGCAGCCGACGCCCGCCGGGCCGCCCGTCACCGCGACGATGCGCGACGCGCGCCCGGCCAGCAGGCGTCGCAGCCCTTCGGCCTGGTCGATGATCCGTTTATCCAAATCGCACCTCGTGCAGCTCGGCGGTGGAACGTGCGGCCAGTGCGGACAGCAGCGTCGGCATGTCTTCGTCCTGGGGCACGAAGGGCGAGCCGTCGCGCGGTACGCAGAACGCGCTCTTCAGCAGGAATTTGGTCGACGCGACGTACAGGTTCTCCGGCACCTTCTGGCCGGTCGACACGTAGTGGACGGGCAGCTTGTAGCGGATCACCGTGTCGAGCACGCCGCCGAGGTGGGTCGCCTCGTCGAGCTTGGTGAGGATGCAGCCGGCGAGGTCCGGATGCTCGCCCGCGCTGCGGTACGCCTGCACGACTTCGTTGAGCGTGTCGCCGTGGCTCGTCGCGTTGAGCAGCAGCAGGCGCTGCACCGGCGCGTTCGCGCCGTGCAGCATCGCGATCTGGTCGGACAGCGCGCGGTCGCGCTGGCTCATGCCGATCGTGTCGATCAGCACGATGTGCTTGTTGCGCAACTCGGACAGCGCGAGCTCGAGGTCGCCCGCATCCTTCACCGCGTGCACCGGCACGCCGAGGATCTTGCCGAAGATGCGCAGCTGCTCGTGGCCGCCGATCCGGTAGCTGTCGGTGGTCAGCAGCGCGACCTTGCTCGCGCCGAAGCGCATCACGCAGCGCGCGGCAAGCTTCGCGGTGGTGGTCGTCTTGCCGACCCCGGTCGGCCCCATCAGCGCGAACACGCCGCCGCGCTCCATCAGCGCGTCCTCGCTCTCGAGCACCGGCAGGTTCGCCGCGAGCACCGACTGCGCCCATTCGGCGGCCTGGTCGAAGGTTTGCGTGCTGTCGCCGGACGGCAGGTTGTCGACCAGCATGCGCACCAGTTGCGCGGAGAAGCCGGCCGAGAACAGGTGCTTGGTCAGCGCGCCGTGCACCGGGCTGCGGCGCTGGCGGTCGTGCCACATCAGGCTGTCGAACTGCTCCTGCATCATCCCGCGCATCGCGCCGAGCTCGTGCATCACCGTGTCGTTGACGATGCTCTCGATGCGCGCCTTCAGCGCGTCGGCCACCGCAGCGGCCGCCTCGGCGGACAGGCCCGCGCGCTCGGCCGGCTTCGCGGCACTGGTTTCGCTCGCGCGGGTGGCGGCGGCGGCGGCCGCGGACGGCATCCGGCGTTCGGCGTCGCGCACGATGTCGCGCGCCCAGCCGGCCGGCGTCGCGGACGCGGCGTCCTGCTGCGTGCGGACCGGCGCCTGCGGTGCGGCCTGCGCCGCCTGCGCGCGGGCGATCAGCGCTTCGCGCTGCTGCGTCAGGCGCTTCGCATGCTCGACGAGCCACGGTGCGGGTTCGGACGATGCGGCCGGCGTGCCTGCCGCCGCTGCGCCGGCAGCGGGCGCCGCCGACGACGGCGATGCGGGCTCCGTTGCGTGCGCGTCGGCATCGAAGGCGGCCGGTTCTGCAGCCGGTTCCATCGCTTCGGCGCTCGCGCCGAACACCGACGAGAACACGTCCGGCAGCCCGCCGTCGCCTGCCGCATACGGATTGGCGGCCGGGCGCGCGCGTGCGGCGCCGGGGCGCGGCACGATGCCCGGCACAGCGGCGGCCGGCACGGATTCCGGTGCGCGCGGCGCAAGCGTGCGTGCCCGCGCGGCGGCCTGCGGCGTGACCGCGGCGAGATCCGAGTCGGCGAGTGCGACGATTTCGACGCTGCCGTCATCGAGCGTGCGGTTCGACAGCACGACGGCGTCGGCGCCCAGTGCCTCTCGCACGAGGCGAAGCGCGTCGCGGCTGGTCGCGCCGGTGAATTTGCGAATGTTCAAGCGGAACCCCCGATGACGTTAACGACTTTGATCGTGCGCGTGTCCGGCACTTCGGCATACGACAGCACTTTCAGTTGCGGCAGGCTGCGGCGCAGGAAGCGCGCGAGCATCGCGCGCAGCGCGTGCTGCACCAGCAGCACGGGCGGCAGCCCGAGATTCTGTTGACGCAGCATCGCCTGTTGCGTGCCGGTCAGAAGGTTGTGCGCGAGGCCGGGCTCGAGGCCCGGGTTCGCGCCAGTGGCGAGCGCCTGCGACAACACGCGCTCGAGATTCGAATCGATGCCCATCACCTGCATCTCGCCCGAGCCCGGATACCACTGCTGGGTGATCGCGCGGCCGAGCGACAGCCGCACCGCGGCGGTGATCTCATACGCGTCGCCGCGGCCGGCGTGTTCGGACACGGCCTCGAGGATCGTGCGCATGTCGCGGATCGGCACGCCTTCCTCGAGCAGGTTCTGCAGCACTTTCTGCAGCGTCGTCAGCGAGATCGTCTTCGGCACGAGGTCCTCGACGAGCGACGGCGCGTCCTTGCCGGTGCGCTCGACGAGCGCCTGCACTTCCTGGCGGCCGAGCAGCTCGGCCGCGTGCTGGACGACCAGATGATTCAGGTGCGTCGCGACGACCGTGCTCGCGTCGACCACCGTGTAGCCGTACACCTGCGCCTGTTCGCGCATCGCGACGTCGATCCACACGGCCGGCAGCCCGAACGCCGGATCCTGCGTCGCGGCGCCCGGCAGCGCGGCCGTCACCTGGCCCGGGTTGATCGCGAGCCACTGGCCCGGGAACACTTCGCCCGTGCCAATCTCGACGCCCTTCAGCGCGATCCGGTACGCGTTCGGCCGCAGTTCGAGGTTGTCGCGGATATGGATCACCGGAGGCAGGAAGCCGATTTCCTGCGCGAATTTCTTGCGGATGCTCTTGATGCGCTTGAGCAGCTCGCCGTCGCTGTTCTTGTCGACGAGCGGAATCAGCCGGTAGCCGACTTCCAGGCCGAGCGGGTCGATCAGCTGCACGTCGTCCCAGGTCGCCTCGTGGCTGTCGGACGGCAGCACGGCGGGCGGTGCGATGTCGGTCACGTCGCCGGCCGCCTTGCGGGCCGCCGCGCGCCTGGTCTGCGTGCGGGCCAGCCAGATCGCGCCGCCGCCGAGTGCGAGGAACGCGAAGTGCGGCATGCCCGGAATCAGCCCCATCAGCACGATGATCGCGCCGGTGATGGTCAGCACGCGCGGGTTCGTGAACAGCTGGCCGGTGATCTGCGTGCCGATGTCCTCGTCGGTTGCGACGCGCGACACGATCACGCCGGCCGCCGTCGAGATCACGAGCGACGGGATCTGCGCGACGAGGCCGTCGCCGATCGTCAGCAGCGTGTAGTTGGTGCCGGCCGCAACGAACGTCATGTCGTGCTGGACCATCCCGACGATCAGCCCGCCGATCACGTTGATCGCCATGATGATCAGGCCGGCGATCGCGTCGCCGCGCACGAACTTCGACGCGCCGTCCATCGACCCGTAGAACTCGGCTTCCTGCGACACGGCCTGGCGGCGCTTGCGCGCCTGCTCCTCGTTGATGAGGCCCGCGTTCAGGTCGGCGTCGATCGCCATCTGCTTGCCGGGCATCGCGTCGAGCGTGAAGCGCGCGGACACTTCGGCGATCCGCCCCGCGCCCTTCGTGATCACCATGAAGTTGATGATCATCAGGATCACGAACACGACGATGCCGACCGCGAAGTTGCCGCCGACGAGGAAGTGGCCGAACGCCTCGATCACCTGGCCGGCCGCGTCGGGGCCGGTGTGGCCCTCGAGCAGCACGACGCGCGTCGACGCGACGTTCAGCGACAGGCGCAACAGCGTCGAGAACAGCAGCACGCTCGGGAACGCCGCGAAGTCGAGCGGCTTCATCGTGTACATGCTGACGAGCAGCACCATCACCGACAGCGCGATGTTGAACGTGAACAGCAGATCCAGCAGCAGCGGCGGCAGCGGCAGGATCATCATCCCCAGGATCATGCAGATGAGGATCGGGCCCGCGAGCGCGCGCAGGTTGGTGCCCGCGAACGGGTTCGGGCGTTTGGCGAACAGGCCGGTGGTCGGGGTGCTCATGCTGCGCTCCCTTGCTTGCCGAGCGTGTCTTCGGCTTCTTCACGCGCGTCGCCGGCCGATACCGACGCCCCCTTGTCGAGTTCCGCCGGCACGTCGAGCTCGACCGGCGCGGCCGGGAACGCGCCGCCTTCCGAGCGGAAGCGCCGCAGCTGGTAGACCCACGCGAGCACCTCGGCGACGGCCGAGTACAGCGAGCCGGGAATCTCGCGTTCGAGTTCGACGTTGTGATACAGCGCACGCGCGAGCGGCGGCGCCTCGAGCAGCGGCACGTTGTGCTCGGCCGCGAGCTCGCGGATGCGCGCGGCGACGAGGTTCACGCCCTTCGCGACGACCTTCGGCGCGCGCATCTCGCCGTCCGTGTACTGCAAGGCGACGGCGAAGTGCGTCGGGTTCGTGACGACCACGTCGGCCTTCGGCACGGCGGCCATCATCCGGCGCCGCGCGATCGCGCGCTGCTGCTGGCGGATGCGGCCCTTCACGTGCGGATCGCCTTCGTTCTCGCGATGCTCGCGCTTCACTTCTTCCTTCGTCATGCGCAACTTCTTGTTGTACTGCCAGAGTTGGTAAGGCACGTCGAGCGCGGCGACCACCAGCATCCCGGCGACCGTCGTGCCGCAGCACACGGCGACCAGGTGCATCGCATCGGCGAGCGCCGAGCCGAGCGGCTGGGTCGCGAGACCGAGCAGCTCGTCCTTGCTGCGCCAGATCGCGATCCCGCCGATCCCGCCGACGACGAGCGTCTTCGCGAGCGACATCCCGAGCTGGATCGGCCCCTGGATCGAGAAGATCCGGCCGAGACCCGAGATCGGGTTCAGGCGGTCGAACTTCAGCTCGAAGGTCTTCTGCGAGATCAGCCAGCCGCCGAGCGCCATCGGCGCGAGCAGCGCGGCCAGGCCGGTGAGCGCGAGGATCGGCAGCAGCGCGGCGAAACCTTCCAGGCTCGCGCTGCCGGCCGCCGACAGCATCCGGTGCGTATCGAACGCGGTGGCGCGATCGAACGTGAACGCGCCACGCAGCATCGTCTTCAGGTGAGCGCCCGACGGACCCGCGAGCAGCCACGCACCGTAGAACCCGGCCGCGAGCAGCGCGAACGAAGCCAGCTCGCGCGAACGCGCGACCTGCCCCTCCTCGCGCGCCTTCTCGCGGCGCCTGGGAGTGGCGGCTTCGGTTCTGTCGAGATCGCTCTCGTCTGCCACGGGGCCTCCAGTCGGGTACGGCGGGATGCCGCTTTCCAGTGACACCGATTATTCATGCGCACGTCAAACGCCGATCGGTCGAGCAAAGCCGGGAAAGGGGGGTATTTCGGGGAATCGGGGAAGCCTGTACGG
>NZ_LKPJ01000005.1 GCF_001443045.1 Burkholderia ambifaria
ACTCCTTCATCGCACAACCGCCGCATCTACGCCACTTCGCCTTGATCACGAGAGCTTCGCGGTTACGTGCCCGCTCGCCCTGCTCGGCAGCGCCTTCTATACGGTTCTTGTCCATCGGCTCGCGATTTACGCTCCACGCTTCCTTTCCACACTCGGTCTCCCTCATGCAGTTGCGCTTCACTTCATTTGCCGTGATCAGCTTATGGCGGGACTTCCACCCGCAGGAGTGCGCCCATGCTGGGCGCACACGAAAAAAAAGCGGCACTCGCGTGCCGCTTCTTCATGGCCAGCGCGCTGCGCCGAGATGTCGCTCAGCGCGACATCATGTTCATGCTGACGTTGTGCATCACCCACAGCGTGCCGACGATCAGGATCGCCGCGGTCAACACGGTGTAGCTGAACGCCATCACGTTCCAGCGTTGGCCGGACGAACCGTTCATGTGCAGGAAGTACACGAGGTGCACGACGATCTGCACGAATGCAAGCGCAGCCAGCGCGATCAGCGATGCGTGCGGCGACAGCACGCCGCCCATCACGAGGCCGAACGACGCGGCTGTGAGCAGCACCGACAGGATGAAACCGGCGACATAGCCGCCGACGCTGCCGTGCCCTTCTTCGAGTTGAGACGAATGCGAATGGGCCATTTAGATCACGCTCGCGAGATAGACAAAGGAAAACACGCAGATCCACACGATGTCGAGGAAGTGCCAGAAGAGGCTCAGGCACGTCAGGCGCCGCAGGTCGCGATCGGTCAGGTCGCCGCCACGCAGCACGATCTGTCCGGCCAGCACGATCATCCACAGAAGGCCTGCCGTCACGTGCAGCCCGTGCGTGCCGACCAGCGTGAAGAACGCCGACAGGAACGCGCTGCGCTGCGGGCCCGCGCCTTCCGCGATCAGGTGCGAGAACTCGCGCAGTTCCATCGCAAGGAACGCCGCGCCGAGCACGAACGTCACCGCGAGCCATGCGAGCAGCGCGCCACGCCGCTGCTTGTACGCGGCCAGCATCGCGAAGCCGTAGGTGATGCTCGACAACAGCAGCGCGGCGGTTTCCACCGCGACGCCCGGAATGTCGAACAGGTCCTTCGCGGTCGGACCGCCCGCGTACTGGTTGCCGAGCACGGCGAACGTCGCGAACAGCGCCGCGAAAATTACGCAGTCGGTCATCAGGTACAGCCAGAAGCCGAACACCGAGTGCGACGGCGGATGGTCGTCGTGCTCGAGCAGGGTTGCGCTCAAGGTTTTCTGCAACATCAGTTGGCCTCCAGTTCCACGTCGTCGACACGCGTGGCCACGCGCACCGCCGGTTGCTTCTCTTCGATCTTGCGCACTTTCGACGCCGGGATGTAGTAGCCGTCGTTGTCACGCGAGCTGTAAACCACGAGCGTCGCGACGATGCCGACCAGGCCGCCGATCGCCATCCACCAGATGTGCCACACCAGCGCGAAGCCGAGCACCAGGCTGAAGATCGCGATCACGAGGCCCGCACACGTATTCGACGGCATGTGGATGTCGCGGATCGTCGCCGGGTTCGGCCGTCCGTCGCCGCGTGCCTTCATGTCGGCGTACGCGTCCAGCGTGCGCACTTGCGGAATCACCGCGAAGTTGTAGTCGGCCGGCGGCGACGAGGTCGCCCATTCCAGCGTGCGGCCGCCCCACGGATCGCCCGTGGTGTCGCGGTACTCGGGCAGGTTGCGGTTGCGGATGCTGACGACCAGTTGCAGCAGCTGGCAGGCAATGCCGATCGCGATCAGCACGGCGCCGAACGCGGCGACCAGCAGCCACGGATGCCACGCCGGGTTGTCGTAGTGGTTCAGGCGACGCGTCATGCCCATGAAGCCGAGCACGTAGAGCGGCACGAACGCGACGTAGAAGCCGACCTGCCAGAACCAGAACGCAGCCTTGCCGAGCTTCTCGTTCAGCTTGAAGCCGAATGCCTTCGGGAACCAATAGTTGAAGCCCGCGAGATAGCCGAACAGCACGCCGCCGATGATCACGTTGTGGAAGTGCGCGATCAGGAACAGGCTGTTGTGCAGCACGAAGTCCGCGCCCGGGATCGCCATCATCACGCCGGTCATGCCGCCGAGCGTGAACGTGACCATGAAGCCGATCGTCCACAGCACGGGCGTCGTGAATTCGATCCGGCCGCGGTACATCGTAAACAGCCAGTTGAACACCTTCACGCCGGTCGGGATCGCGATGATCATCGTCATGATGCCGAAGAACGCATTCACGTTCGCACCGGAACCCATCGTGAAGAAGTGATGCAGCCACACGAGGAACGACAGCACCATGATCGCGCAGGTCGCGTACACCATCGTCTTGTAGCCGAACAGCGGCTTCTTCGAGAACGTCGCGATGACTTCCGAGAAGATGCCGAACGCCGGCAGGATCAGGATGTACACCTCCGGATGGCCCCACGCCCAGATCAGGTTCAGGTACAGCATCGCGTTGCCGCCGGCTTCGTTCGTGAAGAAGTGCATGCCGAGATAGCGGTCGAGGCCGAGCAGCGCGAGCGTCGCGGTCAGGATCGGGAACGACGCCATGATCAGCACGTTCGTGCAAAGGGCCGTCCACGTGAACACCGGCATCTTCATCAGCGTCATGCCGGGCGCGCGCATCTTGATGATCGTCACGAAGAAGTTCACGCCGGTCAGCAGCGTGCCGACGCCCGAGATCTGCAGCGCCCACAGGTAGTAGTCGACCCCTACCCCCGGACTGAACTGCAGCTCCGACAGCGGCGGATAGGCGAGCCAGCCCGTCTGTGCGAACTCGCCGATCACGAGCGACACGTTGATCAGGATCGCGCTGACCGCCGTCATCCAGAAGGAGAGCGAGTTGATGAACGGGAACGCGACGTCGCGCGCGCCGATCTGTAGCGGCACGACCAGGTTCATCAGGCCGACCATGAACACCATCGCCATGAAGAAGATCATGATCACGCCGTGCGCGGTGAAGATCTGGTCATAGTGGTGCGGCGGCAGGTAGCCGGGCGCGTTGTACGCGAGCGCGAGCTGCATGCGCATCATGATCGCGTCGGCAAAACCGCGCAGCAGCATGATCAGCGCGACGATGATGTACATCACGCCGAGTTTCTTGTGGTCGACTGTCGTCAACCATTCCGTCCACAGCCACTTCCAGCGGCCGGTGATCGTCAGCGCGGCGAGGATGCCCAGCACGACCAGGCCCATGAAGGCGCCGGCCACCATGATGATGGGCTGATCGAACGGGATCGCCGATAGTGTGAGTTTGCCGAACATGCGTTACCCCTTCGTGCCGCAGGCGGCGTCCTTCAGGTCGAGGACGTGGCCATCGTTGTATTTCGCGATGATGTTGTGGAAGAGCCGCGGATCGACCGACGAGAAGTAGCGCACGGGCGCCTTCTCGCTCGGCTGCGCGACGGTGCCGTACACGGTCGCGTCGAGTCGCTCGGGCGAGGCCTTCACCTTCTGCACCCATGCGTCGAACTGCTCGCGCGGCTCGGCGAGCGTGCGGAACTTCATGTCGGAGAAGCCGCGGCCGCTGAAGTTGGCGGACGTGCCCGCGTAGTCGCCGGCTTCGTCGGCGATCAGGTGCAGGCGTGTCTGCATGCCTGCCATCGCGTAGACCTGGCCGCCGAGCTGCGGAATGAAGAACGAGTTCATCACCGAATCCGACGTGATGCGGAAGTTCACCGGCGTGCCGACCGGAATCGCGAGCTGGTTCACCGACGCGATGCCGAGTTCCGGATAGATGAACAGCCACTTCCAGTCGAGCGCGACGACCTCGACGTCGATCGGCTTCACCGCCGACTCGAGCGGCTTGTACGGATCGAGCTCGTGCGTGGTCTTCCACGTGAGCACGCCGAGGAACAGGATGATCAGCGTCGGCACCGTCCAGATCACGACCTCGATCGCGGTCGAGTGCGACCAGTTTGGCGCGTAGGCGGCGTTGCGGTTCGATGCGCGGTAGCGCCACGCGAACCACAGCGTGAGCAGGATCACCGGCACGACGACGATCAGCATCGCCCATGTCGAGGTTGCGATCAGCGCCTTTTCGGCGGCGCCGACGCTTCCTTTCTGATTTAGTACATCTAAATTACAACCTGACAGACTCAGCGCCGCGCCGATCGACATCAGCGCCGTCCAGCCTTTTGAAGCTCTTCTTTTCATCACACAGCCCGAGGGTCATTGAATCCGTTGCGTATGCCCGATGCGCATTCGATCCACGAAAGTGGCCGAATCATACGTCGCGCGGGCGCGATGAAAAACCGGCGGATGCGGCAAATCATCATTGCAAAATCTGCTGTGAGACAGATTGTCGCGGGGGGCGATTTCACGCAGCCGGAAGCCGGCCGCGAGCCGACCGGACACCGGCAGAAAGCCGGGGGACACCGCCCGCGCCGCCCCGATGGATGTGCGTAGAACGGCCGCATCGTCGCGCGATGCGGCCGTTCTACGCGATGTCATGCGATCAGCCGCGCGCCGATGCCATGTACGCCGGCTGCGTCGGCGCGACGCCGTCACCGGCCGGCAGCTTCGAATGGCTCGCGTCGTCGATCAACCGTGCGACGGTCGGATCGATCGCATCGGTAAACGGCTTCGGATCGACGCCGACCATCAGCACGATCAGCGCGAGCGACGCGAACATCACGATCTCGCGACGGCTCAGGTCGGCGAGCTTCGCGATGCGCGGGCTCGCGATCTTGCCGAACACGACGCGCTTGACCATCCACAACGTGTACGACGCGCTGAGGATCAGCGTCAGCGCCGCGATTGCCCCGATCCAGAAGTTGACGCGAATCGCGCCCATGATGACCATGAACTCGCCGACGAAGCCGGACGTGCCCGGCAGGCCGACGTTGGCCATCGCGAACAGGAGCGCGAACGTCGCAAAGCGCGGCATCACGCCCGCCACGCCGCCGTACGCGGCGATCTCGCGCTGCTTCGTGCGATCGACCAGCACGCTCACGCAGAGCAGCATCGCACCCGCGACGAAGCCGTACGACACGAGTTGCACGATCGCGCCTTCGACGCCGATCTGATTGAACAGGAACAGCCCGAGCGTGACGATCCCCATGTGCGCGACCGTCGAATACGCGAGCAGCTTGCCGAGGTCGGTCTGCGCGAGCGCGATCAGGCTCGCGTAGACGATCGCGAACAGCGACAGCGCGATGACGGCCGGCGCGAAGAAGTGGCTCGCGTCCGGCGTGATCGGCAGCGCGAAGCGCAGGAAGCCGTAACCGCCGAGCTTGAGCATCGCGAGCATCAGCGCGGCGCCCGTCGGACCGTCCGTATAGACGTCGCGCAGCCACGTGTGAACCGGCCACATCGGCACCTTGACCGCGAACGCGGCGAAGAAACCGAGAAACACCAGCAACTGCGGCGCGAAGCCGAGCTGCAGCGTGCGCCATGCGTTCATGTCGAACGTATGCGACTTCGCGAACAGGTACAGCATCGCCATCAACAGCAGCAGCGAGCCCGCGAACGAGATGAAGAAGAATTTCACGGCTGCGTAGACGCGATGCTCCCTGCCCCACGTGCCGATCAGCAGGTACAGCGGAATCAGCGTCGCCTCGAAGAAGATGAAGAACAACAGCCCGTCCTGCGCGACGAACACGCCGACCATCAGCCCCGACAGAATCAGGAACGACGCGTAGTACTGCGCGATGCGCACCGTGACCGACTCCCACGAAGCGATCACGACGACGAGCGTCGTGAAAGCGGTCAGCACGACGAGCCACAGCGACGCGCCGTCGATCCCGACGCGCCAGCCGGCGTTGAAGGCCGCCAGCCAGTCGCGCGTTTCGGCGAACTGCATTGCGGCCGAGTGCGAATCGAATCCGGCGACGAGCGGCACGACCGCCGCCAGCCCCGCCAGTGCGCCGACGAGCGCGATCAGTCTCGTGCGATGCGGATGACGGTCGGAGCCGGCGCGCAGCAGGCACGCGCCGAACAGGATCGGAACCCAGATCGCTAGGCTCAGGAAAGGGAAATCATGCATGTCAACAGGCCTTGAGAGAGTCGCGCACTGCATCGGGAACAGGCGTGACGAAGGGAACGAAATCAAATCGACAGATAGATTTCGTGAATCGTCAATGTTGGCAAAATGTAAAGCGGAATCAGGGCAAAACTTGATGCCGCTCAAGCGCAATCGGGTTAACCAGCATAAGGCGATTGATTATTTTTTGCATCGCAACAGAGCCTCGTTTCGCTGCATACCGATAGACATCTGATTTCTATGAGTAATTTTTTGTATTACGAAGCGACGTCGATCGCTCGAATCGGTGCGATGCCGCATTTTTTCCAAAAAATCGATGCTTCGATGCGCAAGAACAGAATGTGGGGATCGATGAATGAAAGCGATTCGATCCTTACATACAACCTTTCGTTTTCATTTCAATGAATGCCGATTGCCGCGATTGGCAACACGGGCCGCAGCGTATTCAGCTGACGCTGATGGCTCAACCTGTCCCACACGCGCATCGTCACCGCACGATAGTGGCTGTGTTGCGCGGGGAATTTTGGCCCGGTTCGCATTGACGCCGGCAGGCAGGAACGCGGGGCGGGCGCGATACGCGTGGTACGCATAGCCGTGTCGCGTGCAGTAGCGAACAAAGTTCTCTTCGTGAACATCGCCGTAACCGCCAATGTGCGACGTGTGCAAGCTCCCGAACGCGATGCCTGCGCGCGGGGTTCAGGTGCCAGGTGCCGCGCGGGCTCGCACGTTCGTTGCTGCGCGGCCCGCCAGCCGTCCATCGCCCGCGGCTGCTCGCCCTGCCAAACGCGCGCCGCATCGTCGACGAGTGCGAGCAGCAATACGCCCGGCTCCATCGCGACGAGCTGCGCGTTGATCGCGTTGATCGCGTGGGTCTTGTGAATCACCTGCTGGCGCCCGCCGTACACGTGCGTGCCGTCGACGATCGCGTGCCGGTAGCCGCAGCCCCGCGCATAACGCTCGTGATTGTCGACGAACCCGTCGACAGGTCGATACGAAAGGATGGTCCGTACGGAATGCATGCCCGCCGGAACTCCAACGTGAGCCGCGCGGGAGGATACGCCTATTTAGCGCATGCTCGTCGCTCGCGTTGAGCATTGATTGGCTGTCCGGACGAAGCGTGGCACCGAGGGCAAGCCAGGAAAGGAAGCGAGGAAAAGAACCGAAAAAAGAAAAAGCCCCGCAAGTCCGAGAACTTGCGGGGCTTTGTCACCGCTTTTGGCGGAGACGGAGGGATTCGAACCCTCGATCCAGGTTTTGGCCCAGATGCTCCCTTAGCAGGGGAGTGCCTTCGACCTCTCGGCCACGTCTCCCAAACTTTCGCTCGCACCAGGGAGGCAGTGCGACGAGAACGAAATAATATAGGGTTTCGAACCGCCCGTCAATTTCCGTGATGCATTTTCTTCAATGCATCACAAAAAATTCACGCTGCCTGGTCGAGTTCGAATGCCTTGTGCAGCGCGCGGACGGCCAACTCCATATATTTCTCGTCAATCAGCACCGAAATCTTGATTTCGGACGTCGAGATCATCTGGATGTTGATGCCCTCTTCCGACAGCGTGCGGAACATCTTGCTCGCGACGCCCACGTGCGAACGCATGCCGACGCCGACGACCGACACCTTCGACACCTTCGGGTCGCCCTGCACGCGCTCGGCGCTCACATGGCCCTGCACCTGGTTGGTGAGGATGTCCATCGCCTTCTGGTAATCGCCGCGACCGACCGTGAACGTGAAGTCGGTCTTGCCTTCGACGCTCTGGTTCTGGATGATCATGTCGACGTCGACGTTCGCGTCGGCGACCGGGCCGAGGATCTGATACGCGATACCCGGCTTGTCGGGCACGCCCATCACCGCAATGCGTGCTTCGTCGCGCTGGAACGCGATGCCGGAAATGACTGCCTTTTCCATGGTCTCGTCTTCTTCAAAAGTAATCAGGGTGCCCGAGCGCATTTCTTCGTCGAGCGCAATCAGCGGATCGGTCAGGCTCGACAGCACACGCGTCTTCACCTGGTATTTGCCGGCGAATTCGACCGAGCGGATCTGCAGGACCTTCGAGCCGAGGCTGGCCATTTCCAGCATTTCCTCGAACGTCACGCGGTCGAGGCGTCGCGCCTCTTCGACCACGCGCGGGTCGGTCGTGTAGACGCCGTCGACGTCCGTGTAGATCAGGCACTCTTCGGCATCCAGCGCGGCCGCGACCGCCACCGCCGACGTGTCCGAGCCGCCACGGCCCAGCGTCGTGATGTGGCCGTCCGGATCAACGCCCTGGAAGCCCGTGATGATCACGACCTTGCCTGCGTTCAGATCGGCCTTCACGCGCTCGTCGTCGATCGAGTGGATACGCGCCTTCGTGAACGCGCTGTCCGTCTTGATCGGCACTTGCCAGCCGGCATAACTCACGGCTTCGACACCGATTTCCTGCAGCGCGATCGACAGCAGGCCGACGCTGACCTGCTCGCCGGTCGACGCGATCATGTCGAGCTCACGCGGGCTCGGCTGGCTCGAAATCTCTTTCGCGAGACCGAGCAGACGGTTGGTTTCGCCGGACATCGCGGACGGCACGACCACCATCTGGTGCCCGGCCTGATGCCATTTTGCGACGCGTTTCGCGACGTTCTTGATGCGCTCGACCGAGCCCATCGAAGTGCCGCCGTATTTGTGTACGATGAGTGCCATTGTCGTTCTGAACTGGAGGAGAAACCGCACGGGCGCGCTGGGCAGGCCGCGTTGCCGTTCGGTCACGCGGCTTGTGGCTGTGGACGGACGACGAGGGGGACGGCTGGGACGCAACACGCAAGCGTGACGGATTTTGCCCGGAAGGCCGATCAGGCCGCGCAAACCGGGTACGTCACGCGGAAAACCTGCACAAAACGCTCAAAAATCGAGCCGAGCAAACGACCGAGCGTACCCGATAGAGGCCCGCTTGACAAGCCGCTCGCCGGTTTGGCGAGCGTTCCGGCGCCGTTTACCAAATGGTGAAAACCGGCGCGCGATCATCTCGCCGGAAGGGGGCCGCCGCTACGCGATCAACAGGTCGGGACGCCATTCGATCCGGCGCCATCCGCCGTCGCCGGATAGCCCGTCGCCGGAAAGCCCGTCGCCATGATTCACGCCGAGCCGCGGCACGTACACGAGCCGGTCGCCCGCGAACAGCAGCGGCACGTCGCGCTGCCAGGCCGGCACGCCACGCTCCTGAAACAGATTCTTCAGCGTGCGCCCCGGCCCGCCGGGCGACGTACGCAGCCGCTCGCCGCCCGCACGAGCCCGCGTGGCGAGCGGCGCGCCGCGCAGCAGCGCCTCCGGCACCGCCCCGTCGCTTCCTGCCTCGGCCGGCGCGAACACGAACGTGCCGCGCCACGCCGGCACATGCCAGACTTCCTGTCCGTCCCACACAAGTGAAGACTCATGATGCGGCGTTCCGGTACCGTCGTCGGCCGGCTCGGCGCTGTCGCCCGCCTCCCAGTACACGGTATCGCGATAGAGCCGCAGGCATTGTCCCGCGTGATCGACCCGCAGCGCGTGCGCGTCGTGCGCAGCACGCAGTTGCCGCATCATGTTCGCGAGCCGGCCTGCCGACGCGCCGGGCAAGCCGAGCCGGCGCATCCAGAACCGCAGCAGGTTCGCGCCGCGCGTGTCGTCGAATGCGACCAGCGCATCGCGCGACAGCGCGCGGCCGTCGTCGCGCGCGGCACCGGCGAAATCCAGTTCGGCCAGATCGTCGAGCAGCCGCTGCGCGGCGGCCGCATGCTGGGCCGCACGGCCCAGCGCATCGCGAAAGCCGGGGAAATGCACGGCGAGCGGCGGCAGCACGTCGATGCGCAATGCATTGCGCGCATAGCGCGTGTCGCCGTTCGATTCGTCGTCGATCCACGCGAGCTCGTGCTGCACCGCATAGCGTTCCAGTTGCGCACGCAACAAGCGCAGCAGCGGACGCACGCGCTCGACGCTCGCGCCGTCAGGGCGATAGCGCGGCGCCATCGCGGCCAGACCCGCGATTCCTGCACCGCGCAACAACTGCAGCAGCACGGTCTCGGCCTGGTCGTCCGCATGCTGTGCGACCCAGAGCGCCGCCACGCCGTGGCGCTCGCACATCGCATCGAGCGCCGCATATCGGCGCTCGCGCGCGGTCGCCTCAATGCCGAGGCCGCTGTCGCGCGGCACGTCGACACGCTCCGATTCGAACGCGACGCCGAGTCGCTCTGCCGTCGCGCGCGCGTGCGCGACCCATGCGTCGGCGTTCGCGCTCAAGCCGTGATGCACATGCAGCGCGACGCAGCGCGCCGCGCCCGCGACGCGCACGGCCGCGTCGAGCAGCACCGTCGAGTCGAGGCCGCCGCTGTATGCGATCGCGATGCGCGCATCCGCCGGCAGATCGGCAAGCGCAACGCCGACCGCATCGAGTACGACGCGGTCGGCGGAGAATTCGGTCGGGGGGATCACGAGACGGACACGCGCCGGACGGCGCGCGATGTGAACACGCCGGTCATGCGCCGGGCGTGGTTTCCTTGAACTTGCCGTAGGCCATCAGGCGCTCGAAGCGGCGCTCGCGCAGCGCATCGATGCTCATGCCCTGGAACTGGCGCAGCGAATCGGCGAGCGCGCGGCGCAGCAATGCGGCCATGCCCTTCGGATCGCGGTGCGCGCCGCCAAGCGGCTCGTTGATGATCTTGTCGATCAGGCCGAGCGCCTTCAGGCGATGGGCGGTCAGGCCCAGGGCTTCCGCGGCCTCGGGCGCCTTCGCGGCGCTCTTCCACAGAATCGACGCACAGCCTTCCGGCGAAATCACCGAGTAGGTCGAGAACTGCAGCATCATCACGGTGTCGGCCACGGCGATCGCGAGCGCGCCGCCCGAACCGCCTTCGCCGATCACGGTCGTGATGATCGGCGTCTTCAGTTCGGCCATCACGTACAGGTTGCGGCCGATCGCTTCCGACTGCCCGCGCTCTTCCGCGCCGATGCCCGGGTATGCGCCCGGCGTATCGACGAACGTGAAGATCGGCAGCCCGAACTTCTCGGCGAGACGCATCAGGCGCTCGGCCTTGCGATAGCCTTCCGGGCGCGGCATCCCGAAGTTGCGCGCCGCGCGCTCTTTCGTGTCGCGGCCCTTCTGGTGGCCGATCACCATGCACGGATGGCCGCCGAAGCGCGCGAGACCGCCGACGATCGACAGGTCGTCCGCAAATGCGCGGTCGCCATGCAGTTCGTGAAAATCGGTGAACAGTTCCGCAACGTAATCGAGCGTGTACGGACGCTGCGGATGCCGCGCGATCTGCGAGACCTGCCACGGCGACAGGTTCGCGTAGAGGTCCTTCGTCAGTTGCTGGCTTTTCTTCGACAGCCGCTCGATTTCTTCCGAAATATCGACAGCCGAGTCGTCCTGCACGAATCGCAGCTCTTCGATCTTGGCCTCGAGTTCGGCGATCGGCTGTTCGAAATCCAGAAACGTGGTCTTCATGTGTTCGAATCCTTGGGTCTTGCGGCAGCGCGTATTCTACCCGCGCGGGCGATGTGCAAGATCGGCTATCAACTATTGATGTTTAAAACCCGATAGCCATCAATCGGCGTCAGGCGCGTCGAGGCTGCGCCACATGTACCAGGTCGCAACGGTACGCCACGGTTCCCAGTTGGCAGCCACTTCGCGCGCTTCGCTGCGCGTGACGGGCTCTCCGCTGAAGTAATTGACGCTGATCGCGCGGATCAGGCCCGGATCGTCGAGCGGCAGCACGTCCGGCCGCGACAGGTTGAAGATCAGGAACATCTCGGCCGTCCAGCGACTGATGCCGCGGATCTGCGTGAGTTCCGCGATCACGTCCTCATCGTGCATCGACGTCCATTTGTCGACGTGCAGCGCGCCGGACACGAAGTGTTGCGCGAGATCGAGAATGTATTCCGTCTTGCGCTTCGACAGTCCGCACGCGATCAGCTTGTCCGCGCCGAGCCGGATGACCGGCTGCGGTGCGAGTTTCGGACACGCATCTTCGATGCGCGCCCACAGCGCTTGCGCGGACGGCACCGAGATCTGCTGACCGACGACCGAACGCGCGAGCGTGACGAACGGGTCACCGCGCTTCACGAGATGCGCGGGGCCGAACTTCGGAATCAGCTTCTTCAGGATGCGGTCGCGCTTGACGAGATCGGCGCACGCTTTATCCCAGTATGCGGGACGCACGACGCCACCGGCGCCGTCGGCTGCCGCATCGGACGTACGCACCTTGCGGGCCGCGTCGACGGCCGCCATCGCGACCTCCGGCTGCGCCGCTTCCGCGCCCTTCGCGCGCGCGGGCTTCGCATGACCGTTGAGCGCGCCGTTCGGCGCGGCGCGCGTCGCGTCCGCCTTCGCCGCTGGCGCGCGCTTGGCTGCCGGACGCACGGCGACCGGAGTCGCACGCCCGACCGGCGCTTTTCTGGCCGTTGCCATCTTGCCTCCTACCTGACGGATCGGTCAGTGGAACGCACCGCGCTCATACGCGACGCCATTCGGTCGATCCGCCCGGTTTGTCTTCAAGTGCGATGCCGGCGTCGAGCAGCTCCGCCCGAATCCGGTCCGCTTCGGCATAGTTCTTCGCTTGCTTCGCCGCGACGCGCGCGGCGATCTTCGCTTCGATTTCGTCGGCTGCGAGCCCGCCTGCCTGCGCGGCACCAGTGCCCTGCTGCAGGAACGTGCGCGGTTCGCGGCCGAGCAGGCCCAGCAGGCCCGCCAACTGCTTCAGTTGCCGCGCGAGCGACGCATCGCGCGTGCGATTGACCTCGCCGGCCAGCTCGAACAGCGTCGCCACCGCGACCGGCGTGTTGATGTCGTCGTTCATCGCGGCCGCGAAACGCTGCGCATGCGGCTCGTTCCAGTCGAGCGCGAGCGTGTCGGGCTCGACATCCTTCAGCGCCGTGTACAAGCGCGTGAGCGACGCGCGCGCATCGTCGAGATGCACGTCGCTGTAGTTGAGCGGCGACCGGTAATGCGTGCGCACGATGAAGAAGCGCATGACCTCGGCGTCGTACCGCTCGAGCACTTCGCGGATCGTGAAGAAGTTGCCGAGCGATTTCGACATCTTCTCGTTGTCGACCTGCACGAAGCCGTTGTGCATCCAGTAATTGACGAACGTCTGGCCGGTCGCGCCTTCGCTCTGCGCGATCTCGTTCTCGTGGTGCGGGAATTGCAGGTCCTGCCCGCCGCCGTGGATGTCGAAATGCTCGCCGAGCAGCGTGCAGCCCATCGCGGAGCACTCGATGTGCCAGCCCGGCCGGCCCATCCCGTACTTCGATGTCCACGACGCGCCTTCCGGATCTTCCGCCTTCGCGCGTTTCCACAGCACGAAATCGAGCGGATCTTCCTTCGCGTCATTCGCGGCGACGCGCTCGCCCGCGCGCAGGTCGTCGAGCGACTTGCCCGACAGCTTCCCGTAGTTCGCGAACTTGCGTACCGAATAATTGACGTCGCCGTCGGTCGCCTGGTACGCGTAGCCGTTCGTCTCGAGCTTCTCGATCATCCCGAGCATCTGCGCAATGAACTGCGTCGCGCGCGGCTCGATGTCGGGCCGCTGGATGCCAAGCGCGGCTTCATCCTCGTGCATCGCGCCGATGAACCGGTCGGTCAGCGACTTGATCGTCTCGCCGTTCTCGACCGCACGGCGGATGATCTTGTCGTCGATGTCGGTGATGTTGCGCACGTACGTGACCCGATAGCCGATCGCACGCAGCCAGCGCTGGACGAGATCGAACACGACCAGCATGCGCGCGTGGCCCACGTGACAATAGTCGTAGACGGTGATCCCGCATACGTACATCCGCACTTCGCCGGACTGGCGCGGCACGAAAACTTGCTTGTCACGCGCGAGCGTGTTGTAGATGCGCAGTGATTCCATAGAGATGAACCGTGAGCCGAAGGAAACCGCCCTGGCGAAGCTCGCCCTGCATGCGAAACGGACGGACCACCTGCCGCGGCACGACGCCGGGCGTCCTCGATATCACATGGGGCGGTCAGGCTGCAAGCACAGCGGTGACGGCCACGAGAGGCAAAGAAAGACTGTCTGCCGCTCGCCGGAACGCGCAGACGTTTTGTTAGAATGGCTCGGAGTATAACATTCCGATTTACGCCTATGAAACCTCATCGCGGCCGCGCGCCGAGCGCTGCGACCCTCGTTGCGACCGCCGTCATGGGCGTCGCGCTGACGCTTTTCGCGGCCCCCGCGGCACATGCGCAAAAGGCCCCGGCCACCGCCGATGGCACGCCCGAAATCGACGCGTCGATCGCCGGCAAGCAGTGGAAGCAGGCGCTCGCGCAACTCGACGCGCGCATCGCGGCGAATCCGCACGACGTACAGGCGCAGTTCAAGCGCGGCACCGTGCTCGCCCGCCTGAACCGCGACGATGACGCGATCCAGCAGTTCGTCGCGATCACGCAGGCCTTCCCCGAACTGCCCGAACCGTACAACAACCTCGCGGCGCTCTACGCGAAGCACGGCCGCTACGACGAAGCGCGCAGCGCGCTCGTCACCGCGACGCAATCGAACCCGAGCTACTCGCTCGCGTACGAGAACCTCGGCGACCTCTACCTGCGCCTCGCAGCCGAATCGTACAAGCGCGCGCAATCGCTCGGCCGCACGAGCGGCGCGACCGCGCAGCGCCTCGCCGACCTGCAGAAGATCGTGTCGCCGCCGAAGGCCGCAGCCAACGCGCGCGCCGTCACGCCGGCCACGCGCGCATACACCGATCGCGCCGCCGCGAACGTGAGCACCACCACGCTGCCGATGTCGCCGACGTTCCAGTTCAACGGTCCGTCGGGTGCGCTGACGGCGCCGTACGTCGCGCCGTCGCAGTAAGCGAGCGGCGCAATCTCCCTTCCCTCCCAACCTGAGGATCGCAATGAAACGTCTGTTGCTGGCGCTTGGCGGCGCCGCCCTTCTCGCGACCGCGCCTGCTTTCGCGCAATCGGCTACCGCGCATCCCGTCGTGCAGCTGAAGACCTCGCAGGGCGACATCCGCGTCGAGCTCTACCCGGAGAAGGCACCGAAGTCCGTCGCCAACTTCCTCGATTACGTGAAGGCCGGCCAGTACAACGGCACGATCTTCCATCGCGTGATCAAGGGCTTCATGATCCAGGGCGGCGGCTACAAGACCAACTTCGAGGAGAAGCCGACCCGCGCGCCGATCCCGCTGGAAAGCCGCAATGGTCTGAAGAACCTGACGGGCACGATCGCGATGGCGCGTACCAGCGATCCGAACTCGGCCACCGCGCAGTTCTTCATCAATACGGTCGACAACAGCGGCCTCGACTACCCGAACCCGGACGGCAACGGCTATGCGGTGTTCGGCAAGGTCGTGTCGGGCCTCGACGTCGTGAAGAAGATCGAAGGCGTGGCGACGACCTCGCGCGGCCCGATGCAGGACGTGCCGGCCCAGCCGGTCGTGATCGAATCGGCCAGCATCGTCTCGAAATAAGCACCTGCCGGCACGTCCGGCGACACACGCGGCCGCGTCGCACGACCGGCCGCGCGTCCATTTAAACCGCCTTACCGAAGGAATTCATCATGGTTGAACTGCACACGAACCACGGCGTGATCAAGCTCGAGCTGGACGCCGCGAAGGCACCGAAGACGGTCGAGAACTTCCTCAACTACGTGAAGAAGGGCCACTATGACGGCACGGTGTTCCACCGCGTGATCAACGGCTTCATGATTCAGGGCGGTGGCTTCGAGCCGGGCCTGAAGCAGAAGCCGACCGACGCGCCGATCGACAACGAAGCGAACAACGGCCTGAAGAACGACAACTACACGATCGCGATGGCGCGCACGAACGATCCGCATTCGGCGACCGCACAGTTCTTCATCAACGTGAACGACAACGACTTCCTGAACCACTCGTCGCCGACGCCGCAGGGCTGGGGCTACGCGGTGTTCGGCAAGGTCGTCGAAGGCCAGGACGTGGTCGACAAGATCAAGGGCGTCAAGACGGGCAACGCCGGCTTCCACCAGGACGTGCCGGCCGACGACGTCGTGATCGAAAAGGCCGTGGTGGTCTGACGCACGGTTGTTACGGAGGCACTTCGATGTTGCAGGAGAGTCCGCCGCGAAGCGTCTCCGCGGGCGTGCCGGGCGAGCGCGAATATGCGCAAGCCGCACGCCCGTTCCTGTTTCTCTCCGATCTGCACCTGAGCGAGGCGATTCCGAAGACGGTGGCCGCGTTCGAGCATTTCGTGAAATACACGGCCGACAGCGCCGACTCGGTGTTCATCCTCGGCGACCTGTTCGAATACTGGATCGGCGACGACGTGCTCGACGACGATCCGTTCGCGGCACGCATGGCCGCGCTGATGCATACGTTCTCGGAGCGAGGCATCGCGCTCTACGTGATGCACGGCAACCGCGATTTCCTGCTTGGCCGGCGCTTCATGAAGGCGGCCGGCGCGATGCTGTTGCCCGATCCGGCGCTGATCATGGCGTTCGGCCAGCGGATCGTGCTCGCCCATGGCGATGCGCAATGCACGGCCGATCGCGGCTATCAGATATTCCGGCGGTTTGCGCGCAATCGCGTCGCGCAGTGGCTGTTTCTCGCCTGGCCGTTCCGCTGGCGCCGCGCCCTCGCGCAGCGGATGCGCTCGAACAGCGAAGCGGGCCGGATGCGCCCGGTTTCGGCGATCTACGACGTCACGCGCGAAGGCGTGGCCGCGCTGTTCAGGAAGAGCCGCGCCAGCGTGATCATTCACGGCCACACGCATCGCCCCGCGCGCCACCTCGAACCGGGCGGGATTCGGTGGGTGCTGCCCGACTGGGATCTCGACCACGGCACGCCGCGTGGCGGCTATCTGCGCGTCGACGCCGAAGGCATCCACGCGATGCCGCTCGACTGACGCGATCGGCGCGGCCGGGTTACGACTGGCGCTCGACCGCCTTGCCTTCCAGCACCGCCGACAGCCGGCGCAGGTCGAGACGGGCCGCGTCCGCACCCTGCAACGTTTCCAGATGCGTGCCGAGTTGCTCGAGCGCCGCGACGATCTCGTCGACGCGCCGGCTTTCCTTCGCCGCATGATCGATCAGCCCGTGAATCGCGAGCGACATCGGGTCGTCCGCGTTCGGCGTGATCCCGTACGCGCAGAACGCGGCGCGCTCGGGCTGCGGCTTCGGCTGCGCCGGCATCACGATGCGTGCCGGGTTGCCGACTGCGGTGCCGCCTGCCGGCACCGGCTTCACGACGACCGCGTTCGAACCGATCTTCGCGCCTGCGCCGACCGTGAAACCGCCGAGCACCTTCGCGCCCGCGCCAACGATCACGCCGGCCTCGAGCGTCGGGTGGCGCTTCGCGCCGCGCGTGAGCGACGTGCCGCCGAGCGTCACGCCCTGATAGATCGTGCAGTCGTCGCCGATGATCGCGGTCTCTCCGATCACGACACCCATCCCGTGATCGATGAACACACGCCGGCCGATCGTCGCGCCGGGGTGAATCTCGATCCCCGTCAGGAAACGTCCGGCCTGCGATGCGAAACGTGCAAGCCAGTAGCGTTTCGCACGCCAGCACGCGTGCGCGAAACGATGCAGCACGAGCGCGTGCAGCCCCGGATAACAGGTCAGCACTTCCCAGGCACTGCGAGCGGCGGGATCCCGCTCGCGAATCGTCGCAACGTCTTCGCGCAGTCTAGTAAACATGATCTGGTCTGGGCTGGGGGAAAGGGCCGGCCGTTATCGTGCCGGGTAATTTGCTTATGACGTCCGGCGATTGTAGGGCCACTCGCGCACGCCCGCACAACGTCGCCCGTTCACCCCGCCGGCGGCACGGGTATTCGCGCGGGACGCCTGTTCCCGCTGAGTGACGCAACCTGTCAATGGATTCACGCCGGTCGGGGCGCGGCCATCCAACGGCCGATGCAACGCGGCCGCGCAGGCGAAAACGCAGCAGCCGAACGCCTGAGCGCCGGGCAGCCGGGCACCGACCGCTTATGCGTCACCGTCGGGCGTACCGGACTTCAGCAGGATGTGCTTCGCGATGCCGCGCAAGATATTGACTTCCTCGCGCTCGAGGCCCGTGCGCGCGAACAGGCGCCGCAGACGCGGCATCAGCTTCTTCGGATTGCGCGGATCGAGGAAATCGAGCGCGATCAGCGCGTTCTCGAGGTGCGCGTACATCCGCTCGATCTCGTCGCTCTGCGCAAGCGTGCCGACCTCGGCCTGCGCCAGGTGCGGCTCGCTCCCCTGCTCCAGGAACGCGACACGCAACTCGTACGCGAGCACCTGGATGGCCTGCGCGAGGTTCAACGAGCTGTAGGCCGGATTCGCGGGAATGTGCGCGAGCGCGCTGCACTGCTCGACGTGCTCGTTCGCGAGGCCGGTGCGCTCGTTGCCGAACACGAGCGCGATATCGCCGGTGCCAACCTGCGTGCACGCCTGCTCGGCGGCCGCGCGCGGCGCAAGGCGCGGCGGCCCATATTCGCGCGTGCGTGCGGTCAGCGCGATCGACCAGTGGACGCCGGACAGCGCGTCGCCGAGCGTGGGCACGACATGCGCGGACGCCAGCACGTCGTCGGCGCCGCTCGCCATCGCGATCGCCTCGGGGTCGCTCTGCACGTGCGGCACACGCGGCGCGACCAGCACGAGCCTGGAGAAGCCCATCGTCTTCAGCGCGCGGGCAGCCGCCCCGACATTGCCGGGATGGCTCGGCTCGACGAGCACGAAACGGGTGGACGTGAAGCCGCCGGACGACAGCCGGGACATGACCGCGCCCGGTTCGGACGGCGCGGCGGGGTTCTGCGGAGTTTCCACAACATACGACTCGGTTCATCGGAATGGCAGTATGGTATCGCCATCGCCCCGACAAACCCACTCGTCCGGACGGCCAGTGGGGGTTTCCCCGTATTCCGGGCACCTGAAACTCTCTAAAATCGGGTAAAATCATGTGTTTACGCGTCGCATCCCGTGCGGCGCGGGTCGTACCCCGCTCTTTGTCAATTCGCGTCTCATCCCGCCCGGCACGTTTGCGCCGTTCCAGGCGGCATGTTCCACTTCGTGGCGGCCCCTGCCGCCGGCTACAGGATCCAGGCTCATGCATCCCATGCTCAACATTGCTGTCAAGGCTGCGCGCCGCGCCGGACAGATCATCAACCGTGCGTCCCTCGACCTCGACCTGATCGAGATCCGCAAGAAGCAGCAGAACGACTTCGTCACCGAAGTGGACAAGGCCGCCGAAGAGGCGATCATCGAGACGCTGAAGACCGCCTACCCCGACCACGCGATCCTCGCGGAAGAATCGGGCGAATCAGAGAACGAATCCGAATTCAAGTGGATCATCGATCCGCTCGACGGCACCACCAACTTCATCCACGGCTTCCCGTACTACTGCGTGTCGATCGCGCTCGAGCACAAGGGTATCGTCACGCAGGCCGTCGTCTACGATCCGAACAAGAACGACCTGTTCACGGCCACCCGCGGCCGCGGTGCGTACCTGAACGACCGCCGCATCCGCGTCGGCCGTCGCGACCGCCTCGCGGACGCGCTGGTCGGCACGGGCTTCCCGTTCCGCGAGAAGGACGGCCTCGACGCGTACGCGCGCCTGTTCACCGAAATGACGCAGGCCTGCACGGGCCTGCGCCGTCCGGGCGCGGCCGCGCTCGACCTCGCGAATGTCGCGGCCGGCCGTCTCGACGCGTTCTTCGAGCAAGGCATCAACGTGTGGGACATGGCGGCAGGCAGCCTGCTGATCACCGAAGCCGGCGGCCTCGTGGGCAACTACACGGGCGATGCCGACTTCCTGCATCGCCATGAGATCGTCGCGGCGAACCCGAAGATCTACGCGCAGATGATCCCGATCCTGAACCGCTACAGCCGCGTGCATCCGGCAGCGGAGTAAGTCCGGGCCGCGCCCGCACGGCGCGGCTTTCGCATCCACCACTCGCCTGCATCGTCATGATGGAGCGCGCGTTGCCTTCCGGTTGTCCGGGAGGCGAAGTAAGCTTCTTTATGCAGGGGTTGCCTCAGGCGCCCGTCCTGACTTTGCCCGAGTGGTCCGGCCTGGCCGGTGTATCGCCGCGGGTACCGCGCTTTCCGATGCCGAATAATCGGCTTCGGGGATGCCCAGGCAGCACATGCCGCCAGCGCCGGCCACCGCCCGTCTCAACACCGCCACGACCTCGTGGCGACCGTATCCGAATATTCATGTTACGGCTAAGCGAACTTAAACTCCCGCTCGACCACCCCGAGAGCGCCCTCGAAGCCGCGATTCACGCGCGCCTCAAGGAGCTTGGCGTGGCAGCAGACGGGCTCCTCCGTTACACGGTGTTCCGCCGTGCGCACGATGCGCGCAAGCGCTCCGACATCAAGCTCACGTATATCGTCGATGTCGAGCTCAAGGACGAAGCGGCCGTGCTTCCGCAACTCGCCGGCACGCCGCATTGCGGCGTGACGCCCGACATGGCGTACCACTTCGTCGCGAAGGCGCCGGAGCACGGCAATTTCCTGCGCCCGGTCGTCATCGGCATGGGGCCGTGCGGTCTGTTTGCGAGCCTGATTCTCGCCCAGATGGGTTTCCGCCCCATCATCCTCGAACGCGGCAAGGCCGTGCGCGAGCGCACCAAGGACACCTTCGGCCTGTGGCGCAAAAGCGTCCTCAATCCCGAGTCCAACGTGCAGTTCGGCGAAGGCGGGGCCGGGACGTTTTCGGATGGCAAGCTGTACAGCCAGATCAAGGATCCGCACCACTACGGTCGCAAGGTGCTCGATGAATTCGTCAAGGCCGGCGCACCGGAAGACATCCTGTATCTGAGCCGGCCGCACATCGGCACGTTCCGCCTCGTCAGCATGGTGGAAAAGATGCGCGCGACGATCCACGAACTGGGCGGTGAAGTACGCTTCGAAACCCGGGTCGAGGACATCGAGATCGATCAGGGCAAGGTGCGCTCGCTGACGCTGTCGAACGGCGAAACGCTGCGCTGCGATCACGTCGTGCTGGCCGTGGGCCACAGCGCGCGCGACACGTTCCAGATGCTGCACGAGCGCGGCGTCTACGTCGAAGCGAAGCCGTTCTCGCTGGGTTTCCGGATCGAGCATCCGCAGGGGCTGATCGATCGCAGCCGCTTCGGCAAGTTCGCGGGCCACAAGCAACTCGGTGCGGCCGACTACAAGGTGGTTCACCACTGCAGCAATGGACGCGCGGTCTACAGCTTCTGCATGTGCCCGGGCGGCACGGTGGTCGCAGCAACCTCCGAGCCGGGCCGCGTGGTCACCAACGGCATGAGCCAGTATTCCCGCGCCGAGCGCAACGCGAACGCGGGCATCGTCGTCGGCATCACGCCGGAAGACTATCCGGGCGGCCCGCTTGCGGGCATCGCATTCCAGCGCAAGTGGGAAGAGCGCGCGTTCGAACTGGGTGGCGGCGATTACAGCGCGCCGGGCCAGCTGGTCGGCGATTTCATCGCGGGCCGGCCGTCGACGTCGCTGGGCTCCGTGGTGCCGTCGTACAAGCCGGGCGTGCGCCCGACCGACCTCAGCACCGCGCTCCCCGACTACGTGATCGAAGCCATTCGTGAAGCGCTGCCGCAGATCGACAGGAAGATCGCCGGCTTCGCGATGCACGATGCGGTGCTCACCGGCGTGGAGACGCGCACGTCGTCGCCGATCCGGATCCGGCGCAAGGACGATTACCAGAGCGTAAACGTCGAAGGACTGTATCCGGCCGGCGAAGGCGCCGGGTACGCGGGTGGCATTTATTCGGCCGCCATCGACGGCATCGAAGTCGCGCAGGCGGTGGCGCTCGATCTGATGTCGGCGCACGCGTCCTGATGATTCGCCGGCGAGGCTCGGCGCACGACGATTCGTGCGCCGAGTGACGCCGGCTTTTCAATGCCTGCCCGGCAACGAGGTCGAATCGCCCGATCGAGCCGACGGCCGTCGATCGCGAACTCCGGCAACTGGCCGAACGGCGAACTTCGCGCTTGCGTACCGAAGCCACTGGTAAACTCGGGCAACTCAAGCAACAACTTTACGCCGGATCTATGACCACGCTGTCGCCCGAGGCCTTTGCTGGCCACACTCCGATGATGCAGCAGTACCTGCGCATCAAGGCCGATCACCCCGACACGCTCGTCTTCTACCGGATGGGCGACTTCTACGAGCTGTTCTTCGAAGACGCTGAGAAGGCCGCGCGCCTGCTCGACCTGACCCTCACGCAACGCGGTGCATCGGCCGGCACGCCGATCAAGATGGCCGGCGTCCCGCATCACGCGGTCGAACAGTATCTGGCGAAGCTCGTGAAGATGGGCGAATCGGTCGCGATCTGCGAGCAGATCGGCGACCCGGCCACGTCGAAGGGGCCGGTCGAGCGCAAGGTCGTGCGCGTCGTCACGCCCGGCACGCTGACCGATGCCGCGCTGCTGTCCGACAAGAACGACGTCTACCTGCTCGCGATGTGCACGGGCCACAACAAGCGCGGCGTCGCGGTCAACATCGGCCTCGCGT
Source organism: Burkholderia ambifaria (assembly GCF_001443045.1). Lineage (GTDB taxonomy): Bacteria > Pseudomonadota > Gammaproteobacteria > Burkholderiales > Burkholderiaceae > Burkholderia > Burkholderia ambifaria_A. The sequence continues at coordinate 22,410 of NZ_LKPJ01000005.1, forward strand.
GGCTGAACCTCGCGAGCGGCGCGCTGCGGCTCGCCGAAATCGAACCCGACCAGCTCGGCGCCGCGCTCGAACGCATTCGGCCGGCCGAGATCCTGACGGCGGACGGCGCAACCGACGCGATGCCCGCCGGCGCCGGCGCGATCAAGCGCGTGCCGGCGTGGCACTTCGACATCGCATCGGGCACGCAGCGCCTCTGCGACCAGCTCGACGTCGCCGGGCTCGACGGCTTCGGCGCGCATTCGCTGACGAGCGCGTGCGGCGCGGCGGGTGCGCTGCTGCTATACGCGGCCGCCACGCAGGGCCAGCAGTTGCGTCACGTGCGCAGCCTGAAGGTCGAGAACGAAACCGAATACATCGGGCTCGATCCGGCGACGCGCCGCAACCTCGAGCTGACCGAAACGTTGCGCGGCACCGAATCGCCGACGCTGTACTCGCTGCTCGACACCTGCTGCACGACGATGGGCAGCCGCCTGCTGCGTCACTGGCTGCATCACCCGCCGCGCGCGTCGGTTGCCGCGCAGTCACGCCAGCAAGCGATCGGCGCACTGCTCGATGCGCCCGCGAACGCGAGCCTCGACGCTCTGCGCAGCGCGCTGCGCCAGATCGCCGACGTCGAGCGGATCACCGGGCGCCTCGCGCTGCTGTCCGCGCGGCCGCGCGACCTGTCGAGCCTGCGCGACACATTCGCTGCGCTGCCGGCACTGCGCGAGCGCATCAGCGCAATCGTCGCGAACGCGGATGCGCTCACGCGCGTCGACGCGGCGCTCGCACCGCCCGCCGAATGCCTCGACCTGCTGACGAGCGCGATCGCCCCCGAGCCGGCCGCGATGGTGCGCGACGGCGGCGTGATCGCGCGCGGCTACGATGCCGAACTTGACGAGCTGCGCGACATCTCCGAGAACTGCGGCCAGTTCCTCATCGATCTCGAGGCACGCGAGCGCACCCGCACCGGCATCGCGAACCTGCGCGTCGAATACAACAAGGTGCACGGCTTCTACATCGAGGTCACGCGCGGCCAGACCGACAAGGTGCCCGACGATTATCGCCGGCGCCAGACGCTGAAGAATGCCGAGCGCTACATCACGCCGGAACTGAAGACCTTCGAAGACAAGGCGCTGTCCGCGCAGGAGCGCGCACTGGCCCGCGAGCGCGCGCTGTACGACGGCGTGCTGCAGGCGCTGCTGCCGTTCATTCCCGAGTGCCAGCGCGTCGCGTCGGCGCTCGCGGAGCTCGATGTGCTCGCCGCCTTCGCCGAGCGTGCCCGCACGCTCGACTGGGTCGCACCGGCCTTCACCGACGAAATCGGCATCGAGATCGAACAGGGGCGCCACCCCGTCGTCGAAGCCCAGGTCGAGCAGTTCATCGCAAACGACTGCCGGTTCGGCGCCGAGCGCAAGCTGCTGTTGATCACCGGCCCGAACATGGGCGGCAAGTCGACGTTCATGCGCCAGACGGCGCTGATCGCGCTGATGGCATACGTCGGCAGCTACGTGCCCGCGAAGGCGGCGTGCTTCGGCTCGATCGACCGCATCTTCACGCGGATCGGCGCGGCCGACGACCTCGCCGGCGGCCGTTCGACCTTCATGGTCGAGATGACCGAAGCCGCCGCGATCCTCAACGACGCGACGCCGCAAAGCCTCGTGCTGATGGACGAAATCGGCCGCGGCACGTCGACGTTCGACGGCCTCGCGCTCGCGTGGGCCATCGCGCGTCACCTGCTCGCGCAAAACGGCTGCTACACGCTGTTCGCGACGCACTACTTCGAGCTGACGCAACTGCCGGCCGAATTCCCGCAAGCGGCGAACGTCCATCTGTCGGCCGTCGAGCACGGCCACGGCATCGTGTTCCTGCACGCGGTCAACGAAGGCCCGGCGAACCAGAGCTACGGGCTGCAGGTTGCGCAACTCGCGGGCGTGCCGGCGCCGGTGATCCGCGCCGCGCGCAAGCATCTCGCGTATCTCGAACAGCAGTCGGCCACGCAGCACACGCCGCAACTCGACCTGTTCAGCGCGCCGCCCGCCGCAGCCGACGAATTCGAATGTGCGGAAGCGCCGGCGCCGTCCGACATCCCGCATCCGGCGCTCGAGAAGCTGCGCGACATCGATCCCGACGACCTCAAGCCGCGCGAAGCGCTCGACCTGCTGTACGAACTGCGCACGCTCGTCCGCTCGCACGATGCCGACGGGCACGCATAAACGCCTCCCGCCGGGTCGGTCGGCCCGCACCGCGGCCGCGCTGGTCGCGGCGGCGCTCGCGCTGGCACTGACCAGCGCGCTCGCGGCACCGCCCAAGCGTGCCGCCCCGCCCTACTCGTTCGCGATCGTGTCGGGCGTGATCGACGTACCGGCCGACGAGCCTGCCGCGCAGAGGCTGTTCGAATCGATCGCTCGCGAGCGCAACCTGGCCTTTGTCGTCTATGCGGGCGACATCAAGGGCGCGAAGGAAGCGTGCCGCGACTCGCTGTACACGCAGCGCGGCGCGATCCTGGACGCGTCGCGCGTGCCGCTCGTGTTCATACCCGGCCATGACGACTGGGTGACGTGCAACACTGCGGCCGGCGGCGGCTACGACCCGGTCGAACGCCTGGACTTCCTGCGCCAGACGCTGCTTGCCGACGCGGCGCTGCCCGACCCCGGCGCGCTGCAGATCACGCGCGAAAGCGAAGTCGCCCGCTTCCGGCCCTACCGCGAAAACGCGCGCTGGATGCACGACGATGTCGTCTATGTCGCGCTGAACGCACCGGCGCCGAACAATCACTACCTGACGGCCGGCGGTCGCAACGGCGAATTCGAGGACCGCATCATCGCGAACGGCTTCTGGATCGATCATGCGGCCGAATATGCGAAACGGCGCGAAGCGCGCGCCATGGTGGTGATTTTCGAAGGCGATCCGCAATTCGATCGCTATGAGCGCGCCGAACGCTTCGCATGGTTGCGCTTCAACCGGCCGCGCATCCGCGACGGCTTCCGTGAGCTGAAACGAACGCTGGTGAAGGCGGCGGCGACTTTCCGCGGCCCGATCCTGGTGATGCACGCGAGCAACGCGCCGCTTGCGACCGGCTTCCTGATCGATCGCCCGCTGCATGCGGACGACGGTGTGCTGGTGGGAAATGTGACGCGCGTCGCGATCGGACCGCGTCATCCGGCAAATCAGTGGGTGAAAGTCAGCGTATCGCCTGCACGACAGACGATCTTCAACGTGAGCCTGCAGGACGTCCCGAAGAACCTGCCGATCCCGCCCACGCTGCCGGTCGTGCCGCGAGACGATGTCCCGCTGCCTCAGATGCCGGAAATCCCGGCGTTGCCGGCACTGCCCGACTCGTCGTCGGTCGCGCCGCCGCTGCAAGGCGACGGCACGACGCCGGGCGGTGCCTCGTGGCCCGCGCCGCCCCCTGCCTCAGGGCCGGCGCCCGGCCTGCCTGCCAGTTCAGTGCAGGGTACGCCCTGACGGCGTGTCGCCGTCACCGTCCTCGTCTTCGTCCTCGTCGACGATTTCGAGGCCTTCCGCGCCGTGTGCGTGCTCATGCTCGATCTCGTCCTCGGTCGCTTCGCGAACGTCCTTGACCGTGAGCGCGAAACGCAGCGCCATGCCCGCGAGCGGGTGGTTACCGTCGAGCACGACCTTGTCCTCGGCGATGTCGGTGACCGTGTAGATCAGCGAATCCACTTCCTCGTCGCCGTCCTCCGGCGTGCCTTCGAACTGCATGCCCACTTCGAGCGGCTCGGGAAAACGGTCGCGCGGCTCGATCTTCACGAGCTCGGGATCGTAGTCGCCGAACGCGTCCTGCGGCTCGAGCTGAATCTGCGCCTGGTAACCGGGCTCGTGGCCGTCGAGCTGTTCCTCGATCTTGGGGAACGTGCCATCATAGCCGCCGTGCAGATAGACCATCGGCTCGTCGCTCTCCTCGATCAGATTGCCTTGCGCATCCGACAGCTTGTAAGTGACCGACACGACGGTGTTTTTTGCGATTTTCATCCAATTCTCCCAAATACAAGTCTCATTATACGATGCGCAACCGGTCTCAAGCCGAACCGCGGGATGCCGCTGCCGCCCCGCTCGGCGCGCCGCCCTCCGATCTTCCCACGCCGCTGCTCGGCGGTCTCTCGCCGGCGCAATTCATGCGCCGTTACTGGCAGAAGAAGCCGCTGCTGATCCGCCAGGCGATCCCCGGCGTGAAACCGCCGGTCACGCGCGATGCACTGTTCGAGCTGGCAGCCGACTATGACGCCGAATCGCGACTGATCACCCATTTTCGTAACAAGTGGCAACTGGCGCACGGTCCGTTCGAGCCGGGCGCGCTGCCTGCCGTTTCGCGCAAGTCCTGGTCCTTGCTCGTCCAGGGGCTCGACCTGCACGTCGACGCGGCCCGCGCGCTGCTCGACCGCTTTCGCTTCATCCCGGACGCGCGCCTCGATGACCTGATGATTTCGTACGCGACGGACGGCGGCGGCGTCGGCCCGCACTTCGACTCGTACGACGTGTTCCTGCTGCAGGTCGAGGGCCGGCGCCGCTGGCGCATCGGCGCACAGAAGGACCTGTCGCTGCAGCCGGACGTGCCGCTGAAGATCCTCGAGCATTTCGAGCCGAGCGACGAATGGGTGCTGGAGCCGGGCGACATGCTGTACCTGCCGCCGCACATCGCGCACGACGGCGTGGCCGAAGGCGAATGCATGACCTGCTCGATCGGCTTTCGGGCCCCGTCCGCCGGGGAACTGGGCGCGCAATTCCTGTACTACCTCGCGGAACGCGGCGGCCTGCGTGACGAGCACGGCGACGATCTCTACCGCGACCCGAAGCAGCCGGCGGTCGACGCGCCTGCGCAGTTGCCGCCGGCGATGGTCGAGAGCGTCGCCGAGATCGTCGATGCGATCCGCTGGCGCAAGCGCGACGTCGCCGAATTCCTCGGCTGCTACTTGAGCGAACCGAAATCGAACGTCGTATTCGAGCCGCCGGCACGCCCGCTGTCCGAGGCCGCGTTCGTCACGCAAGCGTCACGCCGAGGCGTGTATCTCGACAGAAGGGCCGCATTGATGTATAACGCGCGCTCGTACTTCATCAATGGCGAGGAAGAACCGCTCGAGCAAGCCGGCGAATGGCTGCCCGAACTGGCCAATCTGCGCCACATGGAGGCGAAACGGTTTGTAACACTATCCCGGGTTCCCTCAATGACAGCCTTGCTGCACGAGTGGTATTGTGCGGGCTGGATACGGGTCGGAAACCGGATTTAGTGAGTCGCCCCGTATGCCCGTGCAGATCAAATTCTGTATGGGAAAGACAACGTATTGACCCCGCATTTGTCGACGGTCGATAGGAAAGTGCATATAATTTCCGCCCAAGCCGTAGGGAAGATTCACGCTCTAGAAGTGCGTCTCCACCAGCGGCCCAGGTCGGTGTTGGAGCACATTACCGGTATTGTTTCGCGCTGTTGCTTACCTTTAACCATAAAAGGACGTGATCATGAAGAAATCCCTCCTCGTAGCTTCCCTGTTGGCTGCTGTTGCACTGGCTGCTTGCAACAAGAGCGCTGATCAAGCTGCTTCGTCGGCTGCTAGCGACGCTTCGGCTGCTGCTTCGTCGGCTGCTTCGGCAGTTGCTGGTGCTGCGAGCGACGCTTCGGCTGCTGCTTCGTCGGCGACGGCTGCTGCGAGCGACGCAGCTGCTGCTGTGGCGTCGGCTGCTTCGGCAGCGACGGCTGCTCCGGCTTCGGGCGCAAGCCAGTAAGCCTCAGCATCAGCTGAAAAAAAACCGGCCCTTCGGGCCGGTTTTTTTATGTCTGTCGGTTCCGCATGCCGGGCCAGGCAGCCGGGCCGGACAAGATGCCGCCCCGCCCCTCTTGCGCCCCTTGCGCGCCCGCTCAACCGAGCGTCAGCCAGTCGAAGCCCGCGTCCTGCGTGGCCACGACCACCTCCTCCCCGTCCGTTCCCAGCACACCGGCCAACGCCTGGCGGGCCAGCTCGGGCCGATTGTTCTGCTGGCTCAGGTGTGCCGCGACCAGATGCTGCAGGCGGCTGCGTTCGAGCGACGCGAGAATGCCGGCGGCGGCATCATTGCTCAGGTGGCCATGATTGCCGCCGATCCGCGCCTTCAGCGACTGCGGATAGCGGCTCCCGGCCAGCATTGCGGTATCGTGGTTGGATTCGAGCACCAGCGCGTCACAGCCGCTCAGGACGGCCGTGATGTGCGGCGTGGCCATCCCGACGTCGGTCAGCACGCCGAGCCGGCGGCAACCGTCCATGAAGACGAACTGGAGCGGTTCCCGCGCGTCGTGAGGCACCGTATAGGGCATCACGGCCAGATCGCGTATCGCGGCCGTCTCGTCGCCCCACAACACGTGGAGATCGACATCGGCCTCGTCCGCGCCCACCGCGCGCGCCGTGCCCCAGCTCATATAGAGCGGCAGCGACCCGCGCCGCGCGAGCGTCAGCGCGCTGCCGACGTGGTCGCCGTGTTCATGGGTGATGAGGATCGCATCGAGATCGTCGATGCCAAGATTCAGGCGGCCGAGGCGACGCTCGACCTCCTTCGCTGAAAAACCGCAGTCGAGCAGCACGCGGGTGGTCGTCGTGCCGCTCGAGACCTCGACGACCAGCGCATTGCCTTCGCTGCCGCTACCGAGGCTGGCGAAGCGCACGCGGTCAGTTCAGCTGCGCGTGCAGCAGCGAAATGATCCGCTGCGCGTCCGACGAGTTGTCGACCTGGCCGTTCGCGTCAACCACCGCGACCTGCGTGCCGCCATTGCCCTGTGCGCGCACGTTGACGAGGTATTCCTTGCCCGGCTTGGCCGCCGACGGGCCACCGTAGAACAGCTTGCCGAACAGCCCGTCGCGCTTGAGCTCTTCCATCGTGTTCGCGTAGCGGACCGTGTACAGGCCCTTCTCTCGATCGCGATTGTCGACCGCGAAGTTGGTGCGGTCGAGCGCGAGACCGACGCGCAGCCACGCGCGGTCGAACGATTCAGCCAGCTGCAGCGTCGCGGCGCCGCTGCTCGTGTCACTGACCTGCGCCGGCGCCGTCGCCGGACGCGCATCGGTCAGCAGCTGCTTCGCCTGCGCGTCGCTCAGGCCGAACTTCTGCATCAGCTTCGACAGGAACACGGCCTCAAGCACCGGGTTGCGCGGACGCTCTTCCCAGCGCGACGACGTGCCGCCCTGCGGACCGACCATCATTTCTTCCATCGCGCTGTGCGTGATCGAGATGTCGGTGTTGCCGTTCGACGTGCGGTTCACGAGCGTACGGAAACGGTCGCGCGTGCCGGACGAGTACGCGAAATCGATGACCTTGCCGATCGTGCGGCGGAACCAGTCATCGGGGATGTTCGCACGGTTCTCGGCCCAATCGGTGGCCATGATGCCGGTCGACGGCGCATCGGTCTTCAGCGAGAAGCCGTTCTCCTGCCAGAATTCCTTCAGGATCGGCCACAGCTGCTCGGGCGTGCGCCCGTCCACGACGAGCCAGTGACGGTCGCCGTCGCGCTCGATATGCATGCCGAGCGGATCCTGCGCGCTCGGAACGCCGTCGGTCGCATTGCCTGCGGCGGTGGTCGCCCGCGGCGGCAGCGTGCCGAGGCCGGCGTTGCTCGGCGGTGCGACGAACTGCTGGGTCGTCGGCACCGGCTTCAGGTCGCTCGGCACCGCGAGCGGCGGCGCCGAACCCGTGTTCTTGTAGTTGACCCGGTCGGGCGCCAGATAGTCGTTCAGCGTATCGCAGCCGGCGAGCGTGCCCAGCGCCAGCGCCACCACCGAAACCTGGATGGCGCGAGAGGAAAAGGCGAAACGTTTCATGAAATCCTTCGTCTTGCTAGAACGCTCGTCAGGAGCGGCGCCGGACGGAGCCGGCCGGTGCGGGTTGATGAGGGGTCGAGCCGGCGGCCGCAGGACGCGGCCGCCTTGCGCATCAGGCGAGGACGCCGGCCTCGACGAGGGCCGAACGCACGACATCGTGGCAACGCTCGTCGAGCGGCGTGAGCGGCAGGCGGATGCCGCCCTGCATCTTGCCCATCGCCTGCAGCGCCCACTTCACCGGAATCGGGTTCGCCTCGATGAACAGGTTCTTGTGCAGCGACAGCAGCTTCATGTGCAGCTCACGCGCCGTCGCGACATCGCCGGCCAGCGCCGCGCGGCACAGGTCGCTCATCGCGCGCGGTGCGACGTTCGCCGTCACCGAGATGTTGCCGTGACCGCCGAGCAGCATCAGCGCGATCGCGGTGGGATCGTCGCCACTGTAGATCGCGAAGTGCTTCGGCGCGGCCTTGATCAGGTGCGCGGCGCGATCGATGTTGCCCGTCGCTTCCTTCACGCCGATGATGCCTGGCACCTGCGCGAGGCGCAGCGTGGTCTCGTGCGCCATGTCGGCGACCGTGCGGCCCGGGACGTTGTACAGGATCACGGGCAGGTCGACCGCTTCGGCGATCGCCTTGAAGTGCCGGTACATCCCTTCCTGCGTGGGCTTGTTGTAGTACGGCACGACCTGCAGCGTCGCGTCGGCGCCGACGGCCTTCGCGTGCTTCGTCAGCTCGATCGCCTCGGCGGTCGAATTGCCGCCCGCGCCCGCGATGATCGGGATGCGCTTGCCCGCATGCTCGACCGCCGTGCGGATCATCAGGATGTGCTCTTCGACGTTGAGCGTTGCCGACTCGCCACTCGTGCCGACCACGACGAGTGCGTCGGTGCCTTCCTCGATGTGCCAGTCGATCAGTTTGCGAAATGCCGGCAGGTCGAGACTGCCGTCTTCGAGCATCGGGGTGACGATCGCGGGGATGCTGCCGCGGATTTGAATGCCGTCTTGGGTGCCGTTAGCCATGAAACGCGATTGATTGATGTACCGGTAAACGTTGAGATTGTAGCGGATTAGCCGGGCAGTTCGTAACGTGGAATTCCCGCCCCCGCCGTCGGGGTCGCGCCCTCGCGTATCGCGCAGATGCGCTGCACGAACGCCTCGCGCGGCGCGGCGACGAATCCGTCCTCGTACGCGACCACCCGCAGGCGGTCGCGTACCGCGTCCAGCAGTTCGCCCGGGGCGAGCAGGAACGCGGGATTGGACGGTTTGCCGACCGTTTCGTTTCCTTGCGCGAAGGTTTCGTAGATCAGCACGCCGCCCGGGGCCACCGCATCGAGCAGATGGGGCCAGAGCGGACGATGCAGATAATGGGTGACGATCACGGCCGCGAACGAAGCGCCGGCCGGCAGCGGCCAGGGCGCGCCCTCGAGATCGGCGTCACGCGCGTCGACGCCGGGAATCGCCAGCAATGCGGCCAGCGCGGCCGGATCGCGGTCGAGCGCGACGACCGGATGCCCGTGCGACGCAAACCAGCGCGCATGGCGGCCGCCGCCCGCGGCGACGTCGAGCACCGCGCCGCCCGCCGGGACGAACCGCGACCACCGGGCGACCCAGCGCGACGGCTCGGTCTGGGCGACGTGGCCGCCCGCGGCGGCAATGACAGGTTCGCGCATGCCGTCAGGTCAGGTGTACGACAGGCCCATCGCCTCGCGCACGTCGCGCATCGTCTCGACCGCGTGCTTGCGCGCCTTGTCGCAGCCGTCCGCGACGATCGCGCGCAGCAGCGACGGATCGTCCATGTACTTCTGCGCGCGCTCGAGCATCGGCTGCTGTTCGCGCAGGATCCCTTCGACGACCGGCTGCTTGCAGTCGAGGCAGCCGATGCCCGCCGAGCGGCAGCCCTTCTGCACCCAGTCGTGCGTCGCTTCGTCCGTATAGACCTGGTGCAGTTGCCACACCGGGCACTTGTCGGGATCACCCGGATCGGTGCGGCGCACGCGCGCCGGATCGGTCGGCATCGTGCGGACCTTCTTCGTGATCGTCTCCGCGTCCTCGCGCAGGCCGATCGTGTTGCCGTACGACTTCGACATCTTCTGCCCGTCGAGACCCGGCATCCGGGACGCTTCGGTCAGCAGCGCCTGCGGCTCGACCAGGATGATCTTGCGTGCGCCTTCGAGATAGCCGAACAGGCGTTCGCGGTCGCTCATCGACAGGCTCTGCGACTCCTGCAGCATCGCGCGCGCCTGTTCGAGCGCCTCGTCGTCGCCCTCCTGCTGATATGCATTGCGCAGCTCGTGATAGAGCTTCGCGCGCTTGCCGCCGAGCTTCTTCGCGGCCTCGAGCGCCTTCTCCTCGAAGCCCGGCTCGCGGCCGTACAGGTAGTTGAAGCGGCGCGCGATCTCGCGCGTCATCTCGACGTGCGGCACCTGGTCTTCGCCGACCGGCACGAGCGAGCCGCGATACAGCAGGATGTCGGCCGCCATCAGCACGGGGTAGCCGAGGAAGCCGTAGGTCGACAGATCCTTGTCCTTCAGCTTCTCCATCTGCTCCTTGTAGGTCGGCACGCGTTCGAGCCAGCCGAGCGGCGTGCTCATGCCGAGCAACAGCGCGAGTTCGGCATGCTCGGGCACCTTGCTCTGGATGAACAGCGTCGCCTGCGCCGGATCGATGCCGGACGCGAGCCAGTCGATCAGCACGTCCCACACATTCTTCTCGATGACCTCGGGCGTTTCGTAGTGCGTCGTCAGCGCATGCCAGTCGACCACGCAGAAGAAACACGGGTACTCGGACTGCAGCTTCACCCAGTTTTTCAGCACGCCGTGGTAGTGGCCGAGGTGCAGCGACCCGGTGGGTCGCATGCCGGAGAAAATACGTTCAGGGAACATGATTGTCGTTAGAGAAGCGAGGCGAATGGGGACAGGATGGCGCTCAGGACGGCATAGCCGACGTTGACGAGCGGGCGCAGCCAGAAGTTCGTCAGCACGCCCGTCGTGACCAGCACGAGGACGATGATGAAACCGTACGGCTCGATGCGCGACAGCGCGATCGATTGCTTCGGCGGCAGCAGCGCCGCCAGGATGCGGCCGCCGTCGAGCGGCGGCAGCGGAAACAGGTTCAGCACGCCGAGCACGAGGTTCGCGCTGACGCCTGCAAACGCCATCCGCGTGAAGAACGGCTCGTCGATACCCACGGCGGGCAGCACGAGGGTCAGCACGCCCCAGATCAGCGCCTGCACGAAGTTGCAGGCCGGGCCCGCGAGCGACACCCACAGGCTGCCCCAACGCGGATTGCGCAGGTTGCCGAACGATACCGGCACCGGCTTCGCATAGCCGAACAGGAACGCGCCGCCAGTCAGGAAGTACATCGCGAGCGGAATCGCGATCGTGCCGAGCGGATCGATGTGGCGCATCGGGTTGAACGATACGCGCCCCATCATGTAGGCGGTGTTGTCGCCGAGCAGGCGCGCGGCATAGCCGTGCGCGGCCTCGTGCAGCGTGATCGCGAAGATCACGGGCAGCGCGTAGACGGCGATGGTCTGTATCAGGGAAGCATCCATATCGCGTTATTGTAACAAGCGCACTCGCGCAAAAATGAACGGCGCTTACGCGGCCGACAGCCCGAACGGTTCGAGCGCGCCGCGCCCCGCGCGCACGAGCTGCGGTTCGTCGCCCGTCAGGTCGATCACCGTCGACGGCTCGCGCGGGCACGCACCGCCGTCGATCACGAGGTCGACCTGTTTCTCGAGCTGCGCGCGGATGTCGTCCGGATCGTTGAGCGGTTCGTCGTCCGGTGGCAGGATCAGCGTCGTGCCGAGCAGCGGCTGGCCCAGCGATTCGAGCAGCGCGAGCGTGATCGCGTGATCGGGCACGCGCAGCCCGATCGTCTTGCGCGACGGGTGCGACAACCGGCGCGGCACTTCCTTGGTCGCCTGCAGGATGAACACGTACGGGCCCGGCGTCACCGACTTGATCTGCCGGTACTGACGGTTGTCCACCATCGCGAAGTTGGCCAGTTCCGACAGGTCGCGCACGAGCAGCGACAGGTGCTGCTTCTCGTCGAGGCCGCGAATGCGGCGCACGCGCTCGACCGCGTCCTTGTCGTCGAGGTGGCACGCGAGCGCGTAGCTCGAATCGGTCGGCATCGCGATCACGCCGCCCTTGCTGACGATGTCCGCGGCCTGCTTGATCAGGCGCGGCTGCGGATTATCCGGATGAATCCTGAAGAACTGGGACATGGAGGCACGTAAAGAGGGGAAGTCGGATGCGCGCCGGCGGCAACGCGTACGGCAAGCGGCCGCTGCGCGTCAGTCAGAGCCAGCGCTCCCAGACCGGTTTCAGGTCGGGCGGCAACGGCGGCAGGCTGCCGAGCTCGACGCGGCCCTCGCCCGGCGCATGGAAATCCGAACCGCGCGACACCTCGAAGCCGAAGCGGCGGGCGACGTCCGCGTATTCGCGGTACTGGTCGGGCGTATGACTGCCCGTGACGACCTCGATCGCGCGGCCGCCGAGATCGATGAATTCGCCAAAGAACGCGTCGAATTCGACCGGTGTATAGCGGTAGCGGCCCGGATGCGCGACCACGGCCTCGCCGCCCGCCGTGCGAATCCAGGCGACGGCGTCGGGCAGCGTCGCCCAGCGGTGCGGGACGAATCCGGGCTTGCCGTCGCCGAGCAGGCGGTCGAACACGTCGGACGTGGATGCGGCGTGGCCGTTCTCGACGAGAAAGCGCGCGAAGTGGGTGCGCGAGATCAGGTCGGGATTCGATACGTACTTCAGCGCGCCTTCGTACGCGCCGGGGATGCCGAGCGTCTCGAGCTGCGCGCCGATCGCCTGCGCGCGGGCGGCACGGCCGTGGCGCGTGCGATACAGGCCGTCGACGAGCGTCGGGTTCGCCGGATCGATGTTGAGGCCGACGATGTGCACGGTGCGCGACGCCCACGTGACCGAGATCTCGACGCCGCTCAGATAGCGCATGCCGAGCGCCTCCGCCTCGCTGCGCGCCGCCGCCTGGCCGCCGATCTCGTCGTGGTCGGTCAGCGCCCACAGAGTCACGCCGCCGGCATGGGCGCGGCGCGCGACGTCGGCAGGCGACAGCAACCCGTCGGAAACATTCGAATGGCAGTGGAGATCAGCGTTCATTGTCGGTATGGCAGGTGAGGCTTCATTCTACTGCAACGCGGCAATTCCGCCGCCCGCCTGCCCTGCCGCTGCCGCCGGCCTACGCGCAGAACGCCTCGATCAGCGCCGCGATCTGCTCCGGCTGGTCGTGATGGACCATGTGGCCAGCATCCTCGACGAGCTTTTCGCGCCAGTCGGGGAACGCGCCGAAACGCGCCTTGAACTCGGGCAGCGGGATGTCGCCCGCGAGGTATGCAAGCGTCGGCGAATTGACGGCCTCGACGTGCAGCACCTTCGCGCGCACCTGCTTCCAGACGGCCATCACCTCGTCGAGCCGGTACAGCATCGGGCCCGCCATCTTGTGCGCGGGGTCCGCCAGCAGGTGGTACAGGCCGTCGTCGCCGCGCTTCGACCAGTGCGCGGCGAGAAACGCGGCACGGCCCGGATCGAGCCGCGGATTGGTCTTGATCAGCCGGGCCGCCACGTCGTCGAGCGACGCGTACGGACGCAGCGCCGGCGGCTCGCGCAGTTCGTCGAGCCAGCCGCGCAGCCGGCGCGGCGCCTGCTCGGCCCGCGCGGGGGCAAGCCCGAACCCTTCGAGGTCGACCACGCGCCGCACGCGCTCCGGTCGCGCGCCCGCATACAGGCACACGACGTTCGCGCCCATGCTGTGCCCGATCAGGTTGACTTCGCCGGTCGGCGCATAGTGATCGACGAGCGCATCGAGATCGCCCAAGTACTCGTGGAACCAGTAATGCCCGCCGCCCTGCCGTGCAACCGGCCAGTCGGACAGGCCGAAACCGCGTGCATCCGGCGCGATCACCTGCCAGTCGCCCGCGAGTGCGTCGACGACGAACTGGAACGATGCGGCGACATCCATCCAGCCGTGCAGCATGAACAGCGTCGGCGCATCGGGCCGGCCCCAGCGCCGCACATGCAGCTTGACGCCGCGCACCGTGACGAAATCGGAAACAGAACTCGAGGCACTCATTGCAACCGCCAAAAAAAGAATGGTCGTTCGATTATAACGATGACGCTTCCGTTCCGGCGACCGGAAATCGAGGCAGTTCTCTAGCGACGGGGAGCCGCTGGCGCGCGGAACCCGCGCATCGGACGGCGCGGGAATGGCGCCGAACGGCCGGGTGGCCGGCCGGTGACAGCTTTCGCACCGTGCAGCCGGCGGCGCGCAGCCACCCTAACCCGCCGCCTTGCCGTCCGACGCGTCCTGCGCGGCGAGTTCGTCCAGTTCCGCCTGCTCGAATCCCGCCGTGCGGCGTGCGTCGAAATTGAACGGCCCGCGCAGCCGCGGTGCATGGTACTGCTCGGCGAGTTCGCGGTAGGTGGGCACCGGATCGCGGCCAGCCTTGTCGCACAGGTGCCGGAACCAGCGGTTTCCGATCGCGACATGACCGATCTCGTCGCGCAGGATCACGTCGAGGATTGCCGCAGATGCGTCGTCGCCCGCCTGTACGAGCCGCGCGCGGATCGGCGGCGACGCGTCGAGCCCGCGCGCCTCGAGCGTGCGCGGCACGAGCGCCATCCGCGCGAGCACATCGGCCTTGGTCCGCTCGCACATCTCCCATAGCCCGTTGTGCGCGGGAAAATCGCCGTACGCATGCCCGAACCCGGCCAGCCGATCGGACAGCAGCGTGAAGTGATAGGCCTCCTCGGCCGCGACCTTCAGCCAGTCCGCATAGAACGCGTCCGGCATCCTGGCGAAGCGCCATATGGCGTCGAGCGCGAGGTTGATCGCATTGAATTCGATATGCGCGAGCGCATGCAGCAGCACCGCGCGCCCGGCAGGCGAGCGCATGCTGCGGCGCTCGAGCTGGCGCGGCTCGACGAGCGGCGGGCGCGCCGGACGGCCAGGCAACTCCGCCGGCTCATCCAGGTCGAGCGCCGGCGCAATCGCGGCTTGCCCGGCCAGTAGTGCGTCGTATAGCGCGCGGACCCGCGCGGCCTTCGCGGCCGGCTCGGACATCCGCAGCGCGTCGAGCGCGGCGCGGCGCACGCAGCGCGGCGCGGCGGTGAAAGAAGAAGGCTCCATGCTCGTCAAACGGGGCACCATCCGTGCGCATCGCGGGAGCACATGCACGCGACGGTTTACAATATGAGTTTGTGCCGCGACGCAATGCGCCCGGCACGCCAGACGCGCCATTCTACGGCGCCCCTCATCGAAGAGACCAGGAGACTCCGTGACGATCTACAAACTGGGCGAAACGGCCCCGACGATCCACGAAAGCGTATTCGTCGCCGATACGGCGGCCATCATCGGCAAGGTCGTGCTCGAGGAAAACGCGAGCGTCTGGTTCGGCGCGACGATTCGCGGCGACAACGAGACGATCACGGTCGGCACCGGCAGCAACGTCCAGGAAGGGGCGGTGCTGCACACGGACCCCGGCTTTCCTCTGACGATTGCCGAAAACGTGACGATCGGGCACCAGGCAATGCTGCACGGATGCACGATCGGCGAAGGTTCGCTGATCGGGATTCAGGCGGTGGTCTTGAATGGCGCGGTCATCGGCCGCAACTGTCTGGTTGGTGCCGGCGCGGTCGTGACGGAAGGCAAGACGTTCCCGGACAACTCGCTGATTCTCGGCGCCCCGGCAAAAGTCGTGCGCGAGCTGTCGGCAGACGACATCGCGCGGCTGCGCGCAAATGCGAAGACGTACGTCGAGCGGCGTGCGCATTTCAAGGAGCAACTCGTGCGGATCGGGTGATTCGCGCGGATTTCAAGGAAGAAGAGTGAGCGACCAGTTACAGAAATTCATGTTCAATTCGGCACCCGTGCGCGGCGAGATCGTGTCGCTGCGCAACACGTGGCAAGAGGTGCTTTCCCGCCGTGACTACCCTGCCCCGGTGCGCACGGTGCTCGGCGAGATGATGGCCGCGTGCGCGCTGCTGTCCGCGAACCTGAAATTTCACGGCACCCTGATCATGCAGATCTTCGGCGACGGGCCGGTCCAGATGCTGGTCGTCCAGTGCGGCTCGGACCTGTCGATGCGCGCGACGGCCAAGTTCGCCGGCGACGCGGCGCAGACGATCGGTGACGACACGCGTTTCGCGTCGCTCGTCAACGCGAGCGGCCACGGCCGTTGCGTGATCACGCTCGACCCGGCCGAGAAGCTGCCGGGCCAGCAGCCGTATCAGGGCATCGTGCCGCTGAATGGCGTCGACGGCCCGCTCGAATCGGTGTCGCAGGTGCTCGAGCAGTACATGCACCATTCGGAGCAGCTCGACACACGTCTGTGGCTCGCGGCGGATCGCGACCGCGCGGTCGGCATGCTGCTGCAGAAGCTGCCGGGCGACGGCGGCATCGTGCCGCGCAACGCCGAGACGGACACCGATACCTGGGAGCGCGTCTGCACGCTCGGCGGCACGCTGTCCGCGAAGGAACTGCTCGAGGTCGAACCGGAGGTCGTGTTCCGCCGGCTCTTCTGGCAGGAAAACGTGCAGCACTTCGAGCCGGCCGGTACGCGCTTCCAGTGCTCGTGCTCGCGCGAGAAGGTCGGAGCGATGCTGCGCATGCTCGGCCGCGAAGAAGTCGACAGCGTGATCGTCGAGCGCGGTCACGTCGAGATCCACTGCGAGTTCTGCAACCAGCGCTACGAGTTCGATCCCGTCGACGTCGCGCAGTTGTTCGCCGCGCCGGAACTCGCGACCGGCATCACGCCGGCGACCGACCTGCGTCACTGAGCCCGAGCCGCGCGCCCGTGCCCGCGATGCGGGCGCGGGCGCATAATGACGCACGAGCATCGGACGCGCAGCTCAGGCGCCACAGGCCCGGCCTTCCGTGCAAGCCGCTTTCCGCCGTCGGCGCGTTGCTGGAGAAACACATGAATCGCCCGTTCCGCATCCTCGTCCTGACCAGCGTCGCAGCCGGCACGCTGGCCCTCGTCGGCTGCGCGGTGCAGCCGCCTTCGTCGACGATCCTGAGCCGCCTGCCCGAACCGGGCGCATCGGGCGGCCAGCCGCCCGCGCTGTCGAGCGCGGAGCGCAAGCGCTACGACGAGATCGACCGGCAGGCGCTGCGCGAGCAGAACGACGCGATGGCGGCCGAGGCCGCCGCGCGCGCGTGGTCGTATTACTCGCCGCCGCCCGTGACCGTCTACGGCGGCTATTACGGCGGCGGTTGGGGAAACCGGTGGAGCACCGGCATCGGCTATGGCTACGGTTACCCGGGCTGGTGGTGGTGATGCTTCACCGCGCCGAACGAATCGATTGAAAACTGACGGGAAATAAAAAAGCGCGGTATTTCCCGCGCTTTTTCAATGGTTCGGACTGCCGTGCTCAATGATGCACGGCCTTGCCCTTCTCGCCGCCGTGATGCCGCGACGGCTTCGCGATCGACTGCGGATTCGGCACGACACGCACGGGCGCCGCGGACACGGCACCGCGCGTCGACGTGCTCGAAGGCGTGTTGTTCAGCGGCCCGGCCGGCGCATTCGGCGACACGAACTGCACGAATACTTCGCCGTCCTTCACCATGCCCATCTCGTAGCGCGCACGCTCCTCGATGGCCGCAGTGCCGCTTTGCAGATCCTGCACTTCGCCCGCGATCCGTTCGTTGCGCAGCTTCTCGTCCGTATTCTTCTGCAGCTGATCGCCGAGTTGCTGGCGCAATTCGTGCACCCGCAACCAGCCGCCGTGTCCCCACCATAGGGGGTACTGAATGAGCGCCAGCAAGGCAATCAGAACGACAGTGACAAGCCGCATGTAAGAGACGCAGATATAAGAAGCGCCGCTCCGCGCGACATGCACAGAGCGGCGTCGAGATGACGAACCCGATAGTAGCGCGTTAGCGCAGGTTATAGAAAGCCGATTTGCCCGGGTAGCTCGCGATATCGCCGAGATCTTCCTCGATACGCAGCAGCTGGTTGTACTTCGAGATGCGATCGCTGCGCGACAGCGAACCCGTCTTGATCTGACCGGCGTTCAGGCCGACCGCGATGTCCGCGATCGTCGAATCTTCCGTTTCGCCCGAGCGGTGCGAGATCACGGCCGTGTAGCCCGCGCGCTTCGCCATTTCGATTGCCGCGAACGTTTCGGTCAGCGTACCGATCTGGTTGATCTTGATGAGGATCGAGTTCGCGATGCCCTTCTCGATGCCTTCCTTCAGGATGCGCGTGTTCGTGACGAAGAGATCGTCGCCGACGAGCTGCACCTTCTTGCCGAGGCGATCGGTCAGCAGCTTCCAGCCTTCCCAGTCGCTTTCGTGCATGCCGTCCTCGATCGACACGATCGGGAACTTGTCGGCGAGCGTCGCGAGGTAGTCGGTGAATTCGGCCGACGACAGTTGCAGGCCTTCGCCCGCGAGCTGGTACTTGCCGTCGTGGTAGAACTCGGATGCCGCGCAGTCGAGCGCGAGCAGCACGTCTTCACCCGCACGGTAGCCGGCCTTCTCGATCGCCTGCAGGATCGTCGACAGGCACTCGTCGTTGCTGCCGAAGTTCGGTGCGAAACCGCCTTCGTCGCCGACTGCCGTGCTCATGCCGCGGTCGCTCAGGATCTTCTTCAGCGCGTGGAACACTTCCGCGCCGCAACGCAGGGCTTCACGGAACGTCGGCTGGCTGACCGGGACGATCATGAATTCCTGGATGTCGAGGCTGTTGTTCGCGTGCGCGCCGCCGTTGACGATGTTCATCATCGGGACCGGCAGCTGCATCGCACCCGAGCCGCCGAAGTAGCGGTACAGCGGCAGGCCGGCTTCTTCAGCGGCTGCCTTCGCGACGGCCATCGACACGGCCAGCATCGCGTTCGCGCCGAGGCGCGACTTGTTGTCGGTGCCGTCCAGCTCGAGCAGCGTCTTGTCGAGGAACGCCTGTTCCGACGCGTCGAGGCCCATGATGGCTTCGGAGATTTCGGTGTTGATGTGCTCGACGGCCTTCAGCACGCCCTTGCCGTTGTAGCGACCGGCTTCGCCGTCGCGCAGTTCGATCGCTTCACGCGAGCCGGTGGACGCGCCCGACGGCACCGCCGCGCGGCCCATCGTGCCCGATTCGAGCAGCACGTCGCATTCGACGGTGGGGTTGCCGCGCGAATCCAGAATCTCGCGGCCGATGATATCTACGATTGCACTCATGGGTTTCCTCTGAGAATGACGATGGATTCTTCAAACTGCGACGGCACGCGTGCCGAAACTGCTTTCGCTACAGACGCGCGAAGCCGCCGCAAGGTTCATTCGATCTTTAGTTGAAATCGTTTTCCAGGAACGGATTGCGCTTCACCGCCTGGTCGAGCGTGACGAGCGTCTCCAGCAGCGCGCTCATCCGGTTCAGTGGCACCGCGTTCGGGCCGTCCGACTTCGCCTCGGCCGGATTCGGGTGCGTTTCCATGAACAGGCCCGCGACGCCCGTCGCGACCGCGGCACGCGCAAGCACCGGCACGAATTCGCGCTGGCCGCCCGAGCTCGTGCCCTGCCCGCCCGGCAACTGCACCGAGTGGGTCGCGTCGAACACGACCGGCGCGCTCGTCTCGCGCATGATCGCGAGCGAACGCATGTCCGACACGAGGTTGTTGTAGCCGAACGAGACACCGCGCTCGCACGCCATGAAGCGATCTTCCGACAGACCAGCTTCACGTGCCGCGTCGCGCGCCTTGTCGATCACATTCTTCATGTCGTGCGGCGCGAGGAACTGGCCCTTCTTGATGTTGACGGGCTTGCCCGAGCGCGCGCACGCATGGATGAAATCGGTCTGGCGGCACAGGAACGCCGGCGTCTGCAGCACGTCGACGACCGATGCGACCTGCTCGATCTCCTCGATCGAATGCACGTCCGTCAGCACCGGCAGGCCGAGCTGGCGCTTCACTTCGCCGAGGATCCGCAGGCCCTCGTCCATTCCGAGGCCGCGAAACGACTTGCCCGAGCTGCGATTCGCCTTGTCGTAGGACGACTTGTAGATGAACGGCACGTTCAGCTTCTCGCAGATCTCCTTCAGGCGGCCCGCCGTGTCGATCGTCATCTGCTCCGATTCGACCACGCAGGTACCCGCGATCAGGAAGAAAGGCTGGTCGAGACCGACCTCGAAATCGCACAGCTTCATGCTTGCTCTCCGCGCGCTTGCTTGTTGGCGAGCGCGGCTTCGACGAACGACTTGAACAGCGGATGGCCGTCACGCGGCGTCGACGTGAATTCCGGGTGGAACTGGACGCCGACGAACCACGGGTGCATCGAACGCGGCAGTTCCATCATTTCCGGCAGATCCTCGCTCGGGGTACGGGCGCTGATGATAAGGCCGCCGGCTTCGAGCTGGGGCACGAAGCGGTTATTGACTTCATAACGGTGGCGATGGCGCTCGTTCACGTCCTTGCCATAGATTTCTTCCGCCATCGTGCCGGGCTTGATCGGGCAGCGCTGCGAACCCAGGCGCATCGTGCCGCCGAGATCGGATTCTTCGGTGCGCGTCTCGACCTTGCCGTCGCGGTCGTACCATTCGGTGATCAGCGCGACCACGCGCTCCGGCGTGTCCGGCTCGAATTCCGTGCTGTTCGCCTGCTTCAGGCCGACGACGTCGCGTGCGAATTCGATCACCGCGAGCTGCATGCCGAGGCAGATGCCGAGATACGGCACCTTTGCTTCACGCGCATAGCGGATCGCCGCGATCTTGCCTTCCGTGCCGCGACGGCCGAAACCGCCCGGAACGAGCACCGCATCCAGGTGCTTCAGGCTGTCGACACCGTTCGTCTCGATCTCTTCAGAGTCGATGTATTCGATGTTGACCTTGGTCGACGTGTGCAGCGATGCGTGGCGCAGCGCCTCGATCAGCGACTTGTACGACTCGGTCAGGTCGACGTACTTGCCGACCATGCCGATCGTCACTTCGTGCTTCGGGTTCTCGAGCTTCTCGACCAGCTCCGACCACATGCTCAGGTCGGCGTCCTTCGGCGACAGCTTCAGTTCCTCGCAGATGATCCGGTCGAGACCCTGGTCGTGCAGCATCTGCGGAATCTTGTAGATGCTGTCGGCGTCCCACACCGAGATCACCGCGTCTTCCGGCACGTTCGAGAACATCGAGATCTTCTTCGATTCGTCGTCCGGGATGCGGCGATCCGCACGGCAGAGCAGCACGTGCGGCAGGATGCCGATCTCGCGCAGCTTCTGCACGCTATGCTGGGTCGGCTTCGTCTTCAGCTCGCCGGCGGTCGCGACGTACGGCACGAGCGTCAGGTGCACGAAGCACGCGCTGTTGCGGCCGAGGCGCAGGCTCATCTGGCGAGCGGCCTCGAGGAAGGGCAGCGACTCGATGTCGCCAACCGTGCCGCCGATCTCGACGATCGCGACGTCCGGCTCGCCGCAGGTGGCCGATGCCGCGCCGCGCTCGATGAATGCCTGGATTTCGTTCGTGATGTGCGGGATCACCTGCACGGTCTTGCCGAGATAGTCGCCGCGGCGTTCCTTGCGGATCACCGATTCGTAGATCTGGCCGGTCGTGAAGTTGTTGGCCTTGCGCATCTTCGTGCTGATGAAGCGCTCATAGTGGCCGAGGTCGAGGTCGGTCTCCGCTCCGTCTTCCGTCACGAACACTTCGCCGTGCTGAAACGGGCTCATCGTGCCGGGGTCGACGTTGATGTAGGGATCGAGTTTGAGGAGGGTGACTTTCAGACCGCGCGATTCGAGGATCGCGGCGAGGGAAGCGGCGGCAATACCCTTGCCAAGGGAAGAAACTACGCCGCCGGTGACGAAAACATATTTGGTCATCGCTGGATGCTCGCGGGAAAAACGGATTATACCGTAAAGCCCGCCCTTCTCTCAGCAATTGACGCGATGATCCCGCCCTTTCGTGCAGTGCCGCGCCAGCCGTGCGCGCCCGGGCGAAACGGCCGGCTGGTCGGCGCAACCGCGCATGCGCAACGCGGTCCACCGGGCCGCGTCAGGCGCGCTTCGCGAGCGCCACGCTGTCGCGCGGTACGCCTTCCTCCGCCACCTTCAGCGAGCTCAGCATCCGCTGCAATGCGCGGGCCGTCTCGATAGGCCGCTCCATCGGGAACAGGTGGCTGCCCTCGAGCCATTCGATTCGCCCGCGCGCCGCGCGGCGCGTCGCCTCGAGCCCGACCTGCCGCACTTCGCGCGAGCGCGTGCCGGCGAGAAAACCAAGTGGCACCGGCGCGCCGTGCGCGAGCCGCGGGCCGAGCGTGTGCGGCAATGTCCGGTAGATCAGGTATTCGACCTGCCGGTCGAAGGCGAGCGCGCGTTCGCCGTCGGTGCCCGCCTGCGGAATGCCGTAGTCGATATAGTCGGACAGCATCCGCTCGTCCCAGCGGGCGAACGCCGGTTTCTCGTGGAAGTGCCGCCAGACTTCGTCGCGGCTCGTCCAGCGTGTGCGCCGGTTGCGCGTCGCGGCCGCCGGCGACAGCCGCTCGTCGAGTCCGGCCCACTGGCTCGCACGCAGCGCGCCGGCGCGCCACCCCGCGATGATCGGCGAATCGATCATCACCACGCCGCGCACCCATTGCGGCTTTTTCAGCGCGGCCATCAGCGACAGGTAGCCGCCGAGCGAATGGCCGACGAGCCAGACCGGGCGCTCGTAGCGGCTGCCGATATCGTCGAGCAGCTGCTCGACGAGATGCGGCCAGTCGCGCGTCACCGGGTAGCGGCGATCGTGGCCGATGCGCTCGATGTAGCGTAGTTCGTAGTCGTCTGCCAGCTCGGCGAAGATCGTCCGGTACGTCGAGGCCGGGAAACCGTTCGCATGCGAGAAGTGGAGGATGTCTTTCAAACGCCGATGTCTCCTTTGTCGACCGGAGTTAGCGCTTTAGCGCTTACTCCGGTCCCATGCTTCGCGGTCGACCGGAGTTAGCGCTTTAGCACTTACCCCCGGCCCATGCTTCGCGGTCGACCGAAGTTGGTGCTTTGGCACTTACCCCCGTCCCATGCTTCGCGGTCGACCGAAGTTGGTGCTTTGGCACTTACCCCCGTCCCATGCTTCGTGGTCGACCGAAGCTGCTGCCCCAGCACTTACTCCAGTCCTTTTCCTGACGTGTGCAGTCGCGCCGATCACCGGCCCATCCAGTACCGTCGCTGCGCATCGCGATAGCGCTCGAACGCGAAGCCGCCGTCTGCCGGCGCGACGTCGAACCGCACGGCCCCGTCGCGATCGGTGCGCGGCAGCGGAATCCCGCGCGCGTCATAGCGTGCAAGGACCGTCCGGTGAGGATGCCCGAAACGATTGCGATAGCCTACAGGAAATACCGCGACGCGCGGCTCGACCGAATCGAGGAAAGGCTCGACCGACGACGTACGGCTGCCATGATGCGGTACGACGAGGATCTGCGCGGCCAGTGCGTCGCGCGCGTCGGACACCAACCGGCGCTCGGCACGCGCCTCGATGTCCCCCGTCAGCAGCGCCGACGTGCCGCCCGCGTCAATGCGCAGCACACACGACTGTTCGTTCGACGGGCCGGCACCCGCAGCGCGCGGCGGCCACAGCATCGTGAAGACGACACCGTCCCAGGCCCATCGCTGCCCGGCCGCACAAGGCAGCCGATCGCCCACGCCGGCTGCCTGTGCGTCGCGCCACAGCCGGTGCCGCGGCGCAATGCCGGCGAGCAGCTGGCGGACCTCGGCGGCCGCATAGACGGCCGCCGCGCCCCCCGCGTGATCGGCGTCCGCATGGCTGAGCACGAGCGAATCGACGATCCGGATTCCGCGTGCCCGCAATGCCGGCGCGACGATCCGCGCACCGGCATGGGTCGACTCCGCTCCCGGCCCCGCATCGAACAGCAAGGTCCGGCGCGCGGTCTCCACCAGCACCGACGCGCCCTGCCCGACGTCGAGCACGGTCAGCCGGAAGCCACCCGGCGGCGGCGCATCGGGCGCCGGCGCGACTAGCGGCAGCCAGGTCATCGGCGCCGCCCAGCGCAGCGGCCAGCCGCGCGGCATCAATGCCCACACGACACCCACGCACGCAAGCGCCAGCACCGGCCAGTCCGGCATGCGCAGCCAGAATACGCCGGCCGGCCAGTCGGCAAGGTGCCGGAGCAGCACCATCATCGGTTCGAGCGCCGCATGCGCGAGCCGGAATGCATACGCGTCCAGCGGCGCGGGCAACCCGATACCGGCGAGCACGATCGGCGTCACGACGGAGCTGACCCACGGAATCGCAAACGCGTTGCCGAGCGGGCCCGATACCGAGATCTGCGCGAACCACGCGGCCGTCAGCGGCGCGAGGCCGATCGTCACCGCGTACTGCACGCGCGTCGCCTCCGCGATACGGCGCCCGGCACGCGTGCACCATGCACGCAGCCGACGCCGGCGGTCGACCGCGGCAGCATCATCCGGCGCATTGTCGTCGCCGCCGTCGAATTCGCGCACCGCGCGCCAGCCCGCCACGACCATCAGGATCACGGCGACCGCCCCGAACGACAGCCAGAACCCGGCCGACAGCACCGCCCACGGATCGGTCAGCAGCACGCCGCCGAGCGCCGCGCACAACACCGCGGACGTCGGCACGCTGCGTCCGGCCAGATAGGCCGCCGCGCCGCCCGCGATCATCCACCACGCGCGCTGCGCCGGCACGTTGAAGCCGGCAAGCGCCGCATAACCGGCGGCGGCCGTCAGCGCCGCCAGGGAAGCCACGTACGGCGCCGGCATCACGAGCGCCGCGGCACGTCCGCGCCAGCGCAGGCGCCGCCAGACCATCGACACCATCCCGCCGGCGATCGCGCCGACGAGCCCGACGTGCAGGCCCGAAATCGCAACCAGATGGCTCGTGCCCGTATTGCGCAGCACGCGCCAGTCGTCGTCGCCGATGTCGGATTGATCGCCGACCGCGAGCGCGGTCACGATGCCGCGATGGCTTGCGCCGCTGCCGAGCGCGTCGCCGATACGCATGCGCAGCGCGTCCCGCAGCCGATCGATCGACGCGCGCCACCCCGCTGCGCGTGCGTCGAGCAATTCCGCCCGCTCGGGCGCGACGACATAGCCGATCGCACGAATGCCTGCGGCAAGCCACGCCGCCTCGCTGTCGCGCACGCCGGGATTCGCCTCGGCATGCGCTCGCTTCAGCCGCACGACGAGACGCCAGCGCTGCGCGGCGCGCAAATCGGGAATCGCATCGCGTGCGACGGGCGCGCGGTACGTGCGCCATGACAGCCGGATCACCGGCGGGAAACGGGCGAGCCTGGCGTCGTTCGATTCGACGGCAAACAACAGTCGCGCGCCGGTGTCGTCGATCACCGGCAACCCGCGGATCACACCCGTGACGACGATGTCGCGCCCTTCCCACTCGACGGGCAGGCTGTCGCGAAGCCGCCATTCGGCGCGCGCGGCCGCGTAGCCGAATCCAATCGCACCGGCGGCGCTTGCGCACAGCAGCCAACGGAACGCGACGATCGCGCGGGTTCGACGGCGCCGTGCGCACCATGCGAGCAGCGCGCCGCAACCGGCCACCACGGCCGCCTCGCCTGTCCAGACGCCCGCGCCCGGCAACGCCGCCTGCCGCTGCAGCACGACGACGCCGAGCGCGAACGCGATCCACCACACGCGCATCGCGCCTCCTCGTCGACCTGGCGCCGCCGTTCTCGAGACGACGCCTTCCGGCAACGATTATGCGGACGAAAGTGCGAGACGCGGCAGCGCGGCGAGCGCGTTAGCTGTTGTGGATAGGGACAGCGCGTGCGCGTCGGTCCCGCGCAGCTCGGCGAGCACCTCGCCGATGCGCGGCACCTGGTCGGGCGCGTTGCGGGATTTGTACGCCCACTCGGGTGCGATGTCTGGCGCGTCCGTCTCGACGACGATCGCGTCGAGCGGCAACTGCGCGGCGAGCCGGCGAATCTGCAGCGCGCGTCCGAACGTCACGTTGCCGCCGAAACCGAGATGCAGCCCTTGTGCGAGATAGGCGTCGGCCTGCTGGAAACTGCCGTTGAACGCATGTGCGATACCGCGCCGCACGCCGAAGCGGCGCAGCCCGGCCAGCACACGGTCCTGCGACTTGCGCACGTGGCACAGCACCGGCAGGTCGAATTCGCGCGCGAGCCTGAGCTGCCCCTGATAGAAGAACTGCTGCCGGTCTTCGTCGAGCCCCGGCACGAAGTAGTCAAGACCGATCTCGCCGATCGCGACGAAGCGCGGATCGTCGAGACTCGCCTCGATCTCCATGCGCAGCCGGTCGAGATCCTCGTCGCGCGCTCGCGGCGTAAACATCGGATGGATGCCGAGCGCATAGACCGCGCCCGGCGTGCGCTGCGCCAGTTCGCGCACCGTCGTGAAATTGTCGTGCCCGACGCTCGGGATCACGATGCGCGACACGCCGGCCGCGCGCGCCGCCTGTGCGACCACGTCGCGATCGGCGTCGAATTCGGCGGCATCGAGATGGCAATGCGTATCGATCCACATGGTGGCTTCCTGCGCCTTCGCCGCGGCGCCGAGGTTCACCCGGCAGCGCGGCGCAAGGCCTTCGTTCACACCGGCAGCACCGGCTCCTCGTGCAGCACGCCGTCGCGCAGACGCATGATGCGGTCGCAGCGCGCGGCGAGCTCGGGATCGTGCGTGACGATCACGAAGCTCGTTTCGAGCGTCTCGGACAATTCGAGCATCAGGTTGAACACAGTATCGGCCGTCGTGCCGTCGAGGTTGCCGGTCGGCTCGTCCGCGAGCACGCAGGCCGGCTTCGTCACGAGCGCGCGCGCGATCGCGACGCGCTGCCGCTCGCCGCCCGACAGCTCGCCCGGCCGGTGCTTCGCACGCGGGCCGAGACCGACACGCTCGAGCATCGCCTGCGCCTGCTTGCGCGCGTCCTCGGCCGTCATCCGGCGAATGCGCAGCGGCATCGCGACGTTATCGAGCGCGGTGAATTCCGGCAGCAGGTGATGGAACTGGTAGACGAAACCGAGCGCGCGGTTGCGCAGGTCGTTGCGCTCGCGCTCGCCGAGCTGCGTAAACGGCTTGCCGAGCAGCGACACTTCGCCCGCGCTCGGTTCGTCGAGGCCGCCCAGCACGTGCAGCAGCGTGCTCTTGCCGGAGCCCGACGCGCCGACGACCGCGAGCTTCTCGCCGCGTCGCACCGTCAGCTCGGTGTTGTTGAGCACCTGCACGTTGAAGCCGCCCTGCACGAACGCCTTCGTGATCCCGCGCGCCTGAAGCACGTATTCCTGCATACCTGCCGAATCCTGTCTGATGGGTTGTCGTGAATCCGCGAATGCGGCCGCGCGATCATTCATAGCGAAGCGCCTCCGCCGGCTTCACCTTCGCGCCGCGCCAGCTCGGATAAAGCGTCGCGACGGCCGACAGCACGAACGCGATCAGACCGATCTTGATGACGTCGCCCGCGACGAGTTCGGACGGCAACTCGCTGATGAAGTACACCGACGGCGGCAGGAACTGCACGCCGAACAGATGCTCGATCATCGGGATCAGCCACGGAATGCTCCACGCGATCAGGCAGCCGAGCGCGACGCCCGATGCGGTGCCAACGAAACCGATCGTCACGCCCTGCACGACGAAGATCTTCATGATCGAACCCGGTTGCGCGCCGAGCGTGCGCAGGATCGCGATGTCGGCCTGCTTGTTGGTCACCGTCATCACGAGCGACGACACGAGGTTGAACGCGGCGACCGCGATGATCAGCGTGAGAATGATGAACATCATCCGCTTCTCGATCTGCACGGCCGAGAACCACGTCTTGTTCTGCTGGGTCCAGTCGCGGATGTACAGGCTGCCCGACAGCGTATGCGACAACTCGAGCGCGACCTGCGGCGCCTTCTGCATGTCGGTGAGCCGCAGCCGCACGCCGGTCGGCGCGGACATCCGGAACAGCGCCTCCGCATCGCGGATGTCGATCATCGCGAGCGTGCTGTCGTATTCGTAGTGGCCCGACTCGAACACGCCGACGACCGTGAATTGCTTGAGCCGCGGCATCATCCCGGCCGGCGTGATCGTGCCTTCGGGCGCGACGAGCGTGATCTTGTCGCCGACCGTCACGCCGAGGTTGCCGGCGAGCGCATCGCCGAGCACGATGCCGAACTGGCCGGGCACGAGCGCGGACAGTTGACCCGCCTTCATGTCCTTGCCGATGTCCGACACCTGCGGCTCGAGCGACGGCTCGACGCCGCGCAGCATCACGCCGCTCACCGCGTCCTGGCGCGTGAGCAGCGCCTGCGCCTCGACATACGGCGCCGCGCCGATCACCGACGGGTTGCGGCGCGCTTCCTGCGCGGTCAGTTGCCAGTTCGGCATCGAGCCGGTCGGGGAGAACACCTCGACGTGCGCAAGCACCGACAGCATGCGGTCGCGCACTTCCTTCTGGAAGCCGTTCATCACGGACAGCACGACGATCAGCGCCGCGACGCCGAGCGCGATCCCGAGCATCGACACGAGCGCGATGAAGGAAATGAAGCCGTTGCCGGTCGTGCGTTTGCCGGCGCGCGTATAGCGCCAGCCGATCTGCCATTCGTACGGAAGTTTCAAGCGAATCCTTTCTGCTGGTTACGGCGGGGATGGCGGCCCGCGCCCGGCGCGCCGTCCGGCGGCGGCCGCCCGCCCGGGCGCGGCCGAAAAAACGGTCGCCGGACGCAATCGGGCCCGATCGAGCCGTCAGCCGGCCCGATCACGCGCGCAGTTTGCCATACAATGCGCACCATCATGCACGACCGACGCCTCCATTTTCTCGTTCCGTTCGCGCTGCCGTCGGCGGCCGATGCGGCCTCGTCCCTGCACACGCTGGACAGCCCCGCGCTCGAAAAGTTGCTCGCGCGCGCAAGCCTCGTCGAGCGCGTGGCCGGCGAGGACTTCCAGCGCACGCTGCCGCACGAGCGCTGGCTGGCCCGCCAGTTCGGCGCGACCCAGGGCAACGCCGCCGACGAGGCGCCGCTCGCGCCCTACATGCTGCTGGCGGACGGCGGCGCCCCCGGCACACAGGCCTGGGCATGCGTCGAGCCCGTGCACGTCGAAATCGCGCACGATCACCTGGTGCTCGTCGATCCGGCCAGCCTCGCGCTGGACGACGGCGACGCGGCCGCATTGCTGGCGGTCGCGCGCCCGCTGATCGAGGAGCTCGGCGTGCGGCTGGAAGCGCCGCAGCCGACGCGCTGGTACCTGTCCAGCGAGCAGCTCGCCCGCCTCGCCGGCGCCGCGCCGCTGCGCGCGAGCGGCCGCAACATCGAAATCTGGCTGCCGCACGAGGCGCACACCGGCGAACGTTCGCGAATGTGGATGAAGCTGCAGAACGAAGTGCAGATGGCGTGGTTCCAGCATCCGGTCAACGAAGCACGCGAAGCGCGCGGGTTGCCCGCCGTCAATTCGATCTGGTTCCATGCACAAGGCACGCTGAAGCCGGTCGCCAAGCCGTTCGCGCGCGTGCTGTCCGCATCGCCCGCGGCGCTCGGCCTCGCGCGCGCCGCGCAGGCCGAGGCCGGCGCCGTGCCCGCCGCATTCGGCGCGCTGCCCGCCGCCGCGGGCGCCGCGCTCGTCGAGCTGCCGACGCTGTCCG
The DNA here is from genome assembly GCF_001443045.1 of Burkholderia ambifaria. GTDB lineage: Bacteria > Pseudomonadota > Gammaproteobacteria > Burkholderiales > Burkholderiaceae > Burkholderia > Burkholderia ambifaria_A. The sequence continues at coordinate 51,727 of NZ_LKPJ01000005.1, forward strand.
CCCCGTTCATCGCACAGGACTGGGCACGCTGGCACGACGCGCTCGCCGCGCTCGAGCGCGACTGGTTCGCGCCGTCCCTCGCCGCGCTGCAGGGCGGCGAGCTGGCCAGCGTCGACTTCACGCTGTGCGGCGACACGAGTTCCGTCACGCTGCACGCGACGCGCGGCGACCTGCGCAAGTTCTGGCGCCGCCGCGCGCTGGCATCCCTGTTCGAATAACCCGACCTGTATGACCCGGATCGTTACCCGCCCCGTCGCGCCCGCCGACGCCGAAGCGCTCGCGCGCCACGGCTTGCATCCCGTCCTCGCGCGCCTGTACGCGTCGCGCGGCGTGCAGTCCCCGACCGACATCGAGACCGCGCTCGCGCGCCTCGTGCCGCCCACCGAACTGAAAGGCTGCGCCGACGCCGCGTCGCTGCTCGCCGACGCGATCGCCGACAAGCGGCGCCTGCTGGTCGTCGCCGACTACGACTGCGACGGCGCGACCGCCTGCGCGGTCGCGGTGCGCGGCCTGCGGATGTTCGGCGCGCAGATCGACTACCTGGTGCCGAACCGCTTCGAATACGGCTACGGGCTCACGCCCGAGATCGTCGAACTCGCGGCCGCGCGCAAGCCCGACCTGCTGATCACCGTCGACAACGGGATCGCGAGCGTCGCGGGCGTCGAGGCCGCCAACGCGCGCGGGATCGACGTGCTCGTGACCGACCACCACCTGCCCGGCGACGCGCTGCCCGCCGCGCGCGCGATCGTCAACCCGAACCAGCCCGGCTGCGCGTTCCCGAGCAAGCACATCGCCGGCGTCGGCGTGATGTTCTACGTGCTGCTCGCGCTGCGCGCCGAGCTGCGCCGCCGCGGCGCGTTCGCGAGCAAGGAAGCCGAGCCGCGCCTCGACGGTCTGCTCGACCTCGTCGCGCTCGGCACCGTCGCCGACGTCGTGCGGCTCGACGGCAACAACCGTGTGCTCGTCGCGCAGGGCCTGCAGCGCATCCGCAACGGCCGCATGCAGCCGGGCATCGCCGCGCTGTTCCGCGCCGCCGGCCGCGAGGCGCGCACCGCATCGGGCTTCGACCTCGGCTTCGGCCTCGGCCCGCGCCTGAACGCCGCCGGGCGGCTCTCCGATATGTCGCTCGGCATCGAATGCCTGATCACCGACGACATCGGCCGCGCATGGGACCTCGCGCAGCAGCTCGACGTGATGAACCGCGAGCGCCGCGAGATCGAGGCCGGCATGCAGCAGCAGGCGCTCGCCGATCTCGCCGACGTCGATCCGGCCGACGCGTGCACGATTACGCTGTTCAATCCCGAATGGCACCAGGGCGTGATCGGCATCGTCGCCGGGCGGCTCAAGGAGAAATTCCACCGCCCGTCGTTCACGTTCGCGCATGCGGACGAAGCCGGCACGCGGGTCAAGGGTTCGGGCCGCTCGATTCCCGGCTTCCACCTGCGCGATGCGCTCGATCTCGTGTCGAAGCGCGAGCCCGACCTGATCGTCGCGTTCGGCGGCCACGCGATGGCGGCAGGCCTCACGCTCGACACCGACAACGTGCCGCGCTTCGCGGCCGCGTTCGAGGCCGTCGCGCGCGAGTGGCTGTCCGACGACGCGCTCGCGCGCGTGATCGAGACCGACGGCGAGCTCGAGGACGCGTATTTCACGCCGCAGTTCGTCGGGATGCTCGATGAAGCCGTCTGGGGCCAGGGCTTTCCGGCCCCGCTTTTCTCCGGCGAGTTCGACGTCGTGTCGCAGTCGCTCGTCAAGGAAAAGCATCTGAAGCTGCAGCTGGCGCGCGGTCGCCAGCGCTTGAACGCGATCTGGTTCAACCACACCGAGCCGCTGCCCGCGAGCGCGCTGATCGCGTACCGCCTCGTGGCCGATACGTGGAACGGTGTGACGCGCGTCCAGCTGATCGTCGAGCACGCGGCGGGCTGAGCATCGAGCGCCCGGCCACCGGCCTGCGGCGCTCGCGGGCCGCACGCGCGCCGCGCCGGACAGGGCCGCGGCGCGCACGCAAGCACATTCCGCGTCACCGGGACACCCCGCCGATCGGCTATAATTCCGCTTTTTTACGAAGCAAGAACAGCGAACGATCATGGAAGCGGAACGTCTCAACGCGATCGAAAGCTCCCTGCTCGACCTGCGCACCCGCGCGGGCGAGCTTCGGGGGTATCTTTGACTACGACGCCAAATCTGCGCGTCTGACCGAAGTCAACAGGGAACTCGAAGACCCGAACGTCTGGAACGATGCGAAGAACGCCCAGGCACTCGGCCGCGAGAAGAAGCTGCTCGAAGGCGTCGTCACGACGCTGACGGCGCTCGATAGCGACCTGCGCGACGCGCTCGACCTGTTCGAGCTCGCACGCGAGGAAGGCGACGAAGACACCCTCGTCGCATCGGAAGACGACGCGAAGAAGCTCGAAGCGCGCGTCGGCGACATCGAATTCCGCCGGATGTTCTCGAACCCGGCCGACCCGAACAACTGCTTCATCGACATCCAGGCCGGCGCCGGCGGCACCGAGGCGTGCGACTGGGCGTCGATGCTGCTGCGCCAGTACCTGCGCTACTGCGAACGCAAGGGCTTCAAGGCCGAAGTGCTCGAAGAGTCCGACGGCGACGTCGCCGGCATCAAGAACGCGACGGTCAAGGTCACGGGCGAATACGCATACGGCTTCCTGCGCACCGAAACGGGCATCCACCGCCTCGTGCGCAAGTCGCCGTTCGACTCGTCGGGCGGCCGCCACACGTCGTTCTCGTCGGTGTTCGTGTATCCGGAAATCGACGACTCGATCGAGGTCGAGGTCAATCCGGCCGACCTGCGCATCGACACGTACCGCGCGTCGGGCGCGGGCGGCCAGCACATCAACAAGACCGACTCGGCGGTGCGGATCACGCACATGCCGACCGGCATCGTCGTGCAGTGCCAGAACGACCGCTCGCAGCACCGCAACCGTGCTGAAGCAATGGCAATGCTGAAGTCGCGCCTGTACGAAGCCGAGATGCGCAAGCGCCAGGCCGAGCAGGACAAGCTCGAATCGAGCAAGACCGATGTGGGCTGGGGCCACCAGATCCGTTCGTACGTGCTCGACCAGAGCCGCGTGAAGGACCTGCGCACGAACGTCGAAATGAGCAACACGCGAGCCGTTCTCGACGGCGATCTCGACGACTTCATCAGCGCGAGCCTCAAACAGGGCGTGTAAGCGCCGCGGCGCGGCCCCTGCGGTCGCGCCGCCCTTCCCGTTGCGTTGCCGCACCCACTCCGAATTCCGACCATCATGACCGAACCGACTCAAACGCAGCCCGCCGTCGCGGCGGACGAAAACCAGATCATCGCCGAGCGCCGCGAGAAGCTGCGCGCATTGCGCGAGCAAGGCGTCGCCTATCCGAACGATTTCCGGCCGACGCATCACGCCGCCGATCTCCAGGCGCAATACGCCGACTCGGACAAGGCCGCGCTCGAAGCGAACCCGGTCGAGGTGTCGGTCGCCGGCCGCATGATGCTCAAGCGTGTGATGGGCAAGGCGAGCTTCGCGACGGTGCAGGACGGGTCGGGCCAGATCCAGTTCTTCGTGACGCCGAACGACGTCGGCGCGGAAACCTACGACGCATTCAAGAAGTGGGACCTCGGCGACATCGTCGCCGCCCGCGGCGTGCTGTTCCGCACCAACAAGGGCGAGCTGTCGGTCCAGTGCAAGGAACTGCGCCTGCTGTCGAAGGCGCTGCGCCCGCTGCCGGATAAGTTCCACGGCCTCGCCGACCAGGAAATGCGCTATCGCCAGCGCTACGTCGACCTGATCGTCACGCCGGAAACGCGCGATACGTTCCGCGCGCGCACCAAGACCATCGCGTCGATCCGCAATTTCATGGACAACGCCGACTTCATGGAAGTCGAGACGCCGATGCTGCACCCGATCCCGGGCGGCGCCGCGGCCAAGCCGTTCGTCACGCACCACAATGCGCTCGACATGCAGATGTTCCTGCGCATCGCGCCGGAGCTGTACCTGAAGCGCCTGATCGTCGGCGGTTTCGAACGCGTGTTCGAGATCAACCGCAACTTCCGGAATGAAGGCGTGTCGCCGCGCCACAACCCGGAATTCACGATGATGGAGTTCTACGCCGCGTACACCGATTACCGCTGGCTGATGGACTTCACCGAGCAGCTGATCCGCCAGGCGGCGATCGATGCGCTCGGCACCGCGACGATCCAGTACCAGGGCCGCGAGCTCGACCTCGCGAAGCCGTTCCATCGCCTGACGATCACGCAGGCGATCCAGAAGTACGCACCGCAGTACACCGACGGCCAGTTGTCGGACGACGCGTTCCTGCGCTCCGAACTGAAGCGCCTCGGCGTCGACGTGTCGCAGCCGGCCTTCCTGAACGCCGGTATCGGCGCGCTGCAGCTCGCGCTGTTCGAGGAAACCGCCGAATCGCAGCTGTGGGAGCCGACCTACATCATCGACTACCCGGTCGAAGTGTCGCCGCTCGCACGCGCATCGGATACGGTGCCGGGCATCACGGAGCGTTTCGAGCTGTTCATGACGGGCCGCGAAATCGCGAACGGCTTCTCGGAGCTGAACGATCCGGAAGACCAGGCCGCACGCTTCAAGAAGCAGGTCGAACAGAAGGATGCGGGCGACGAGGAAGCGATGTTCTTCGACGCCGACTACATCCGCGCGCTCGAACACGGGATGCCGCCGACGGGCGGTTGCGGGATCGGCATCGATCGTCTCGTGATGCTGCTGACCGACAGCCCGACGATCCGCGACGTGCTGCTGTTCCCGCACCTGCGCCGCGAAGACTGACGGCCGTGCCCGCGTGCGCGCCGCGCCCCGCGGCGCGCACGCGTCAGCTTTGTAACCACGCGTAAATCCCGCCTGCCGGCGTTCGCCGGCTCTTGATCATTCCCCGTTTTATCCCCTCGTCGCGGCGAGCTTCTCCGGGTTTTCCCGGAAGCGCCCGCGGGTTCCCCGCTGCAATTCGTTACACCTTGATACGGTGCGCCGCTCGCCCGTGGACGACACTCCTGTTGCGTCACCACGCATGACCACGGGACCAGAATGCGGCGCCGAAACGCCAAGTCTGCTCGCTCCCGAGCGTGGGATCCGGCCAGCGCCAACGTGCGAAACCGGGTCGACACCGGAGAAAAAAATGGACAACCAGAATCAAACCACGCCGCAAAAGCAACGCCTCCACCCGCTCATCGCGACCGCGGCAGGCGCCGTCATCGTCGCCAGCCTCGCCGCCACCGCCGCGATCACGGGTATCTTCCCGAAAGCCAACAGCAACAACGCACAGAACGGCCAGACCCAGGCCGCGCTGATCGCGTCGCAGCCGGCCGTCGATACGGCCGCGGCAGCAAGCGCCGCGCTCGCCGCGCAAGCGCAGCAGCAGGCAGCCGAACAGGCCGCGCAGCAGAAGCTGGCGGCCGAGAAGGCGGCTGCAGCGCAAGCCGAACCGAAGCCGGTGCCGCGCCCGGCGGCCACGCACCACCGCCATACGCCGGCACCGCAACCGCCGCAATATGCGCAACAGCCGTCCGCGCCCACGCAATCGGCCTATTGCCAGACCTGCGGCACGGTCGTCGCGATCACGCAGACGCGCACGCCGGGCCAGAGCTCGGGGATCGGCGCGGTTGGCGGCGCAGCGGCCGGCGGCCTGCTCGGCAACCAGTTCGGTCACGGCAACGGCCGCACCGCGATGACCATCATCGGCGCGCTCGGCGGCGGCCTCGCCGGCAACCAGGTCGAGAAACAGGTGCGCGCGGAAACCGACTATCAGGTGCAGGTCCAGATGGAAAGCGGCGCAACGCGCACGTTCACGTACCACAACCCGCCGCCGTTCGGCCAGGGGCAGCGCGTGCGGATCGAGAACGGCACGCTGGTCGGCGCGTAACGCATGACGATTTGCCGGTCAGCCCTTGTGCCGCACCGGAAATGAAAAAGGCTCGTGAAGCATCACGAGCCTTTTCTGTTTGCGGGAGCCACACGACGCGGCGCCGACGCGAAGCTCAGTCTTCGTCGTCGAAGTCGGATTCGTCGATCCAGTGGGCCTGGATCGCCTCGAGGATCTTCTCACCCGAGTGGGCCGGGTCGTCGGTGAAGCCGTCCAGCTCGATGACCCATTGGCGCAGGTCGACGAAATTGATCCGCTGCGGATCGACGTCCGGATGCTTGTCTGCCAGCGCGATGGCGATTTCGCGCGAATCGGTCCATTTCATGGCCTGCTCTCCCGTGTACGCGGCGAGTCCACCGGGGCACGACGCACACGCCGCGCCCTGCCCGGCCCGCCGATCCGTCAGTGATTTTCCTTCGCGTGGTTGATCGAGTACTTCGGAATCTCGACCACCAGGTCCGAATCTTCCTTCACGATCGCCTGGCACGACAGGCGCGACGTGGGCTCGAGCCCCCATGCCTTGTCGAGCAGGTCGTCTTCGTCCTCGTCGGACGGCTCGAGATCGTTGAAGCCCTCGCGGATCACCACGTGGCAGGTCGTGCATGCGCACGACTTCTCGCATGCATGCTCGATCTCGATCCCGTTGTCGAGCAGGTTGTCGCAAATACTCTTGCCGGGCGTCGCGTCGATCACTGCGCCGTCCGGGCACAGTTCGACGTGAGGCAGCACCACCAGTTGAGGCATGTCCGTTCCGTCAGTCAGGGTGCGGCGGCTGGCGCCGCACGGTTCAATATCGCGCGGGCCGTCGTTGGCCCGCGTGCACGTCGTTCGTTCAGATCTCGTCGAGCCGCCGGCCCGACAGTGCGCGCTTGATGCTCTTGTCCATCCGGCGCGCCGCGAATTCGTCGGTGCCGTCGGCCAGCGTCTTGGTCGCGGCTTCGATCGCGTCCGCGTCGTCGCCCTGCGCGATCGTGCGCAGCGCCGCGACGAGCGCGTCGACCTGCGTGCGCTCGGCGTCGTCGAGCAATTCGCCGTCGGTCGCCAGCGCCGCCTGCGTCGCCTCGATCATCCGCTCGGCCTCGACCTGCGCTTCGCGCAGCGCGCGCGCGCGCATGTCGATCTCGGCGGTTTTGAAGCTGTCCTCGAGCATCTTCGCGATGTCGTCGTCGGCGAGGCCGTAGGACGGCTTCACGACGACCGATGCCTCGACGCCCGAATGCTGCTCGCGTGCGAACACCGACAGCAACCCGTCCGCATCGACCTGATAGGTCACGCGGATGCGCGCCGCTCCGGCCGTCATCGGCGGAATGCCGCGCAGTTCGAAGCGCGCGAGCGACCGGCAGTCGGCGACGAGCTCGCGCTCGCCCTGCACGACATGGATCGCCATCGCGGTCTGGCCGTCCTTGAACGTCGTGAATTCCTGCGCGCGCGCGATCGGAATCGTCGAATTGCGCGGAATGATCTTCTCGACGAGACCGCCCATCGTCTCGACGCCGAGCGACAGCGGGATCACGTCGAGCAGCAGCCAGTCGTCGCCGCTGCCGCGATTGCCGGCGAGCAGATCGGCCTGGATCGCCGCGCCGAGCGCAACGACCTGGTCCGGATCGAGATTGACGAGCGGCGGCTGGCCGAAATACTGCGCGACCGCCTCGCGGACCACCGGCATGCGCGTCGCGCCACCGACGAGCACGACACCCTTGATGTCGGCCGGGCTCACCTGCGCGTCGCGCAAGGCCTTGCGGGTCGGCGTCAGCGTACGCTGCACGAGCGGCTCGACGAGCGCGGCGAACGTGTCGTGCGAGATCGTCTGAACGAGTTGCGCACCGTTGGACAGCGTCACGTCGAGCGACGCCTGCGGTGCGGACGACAGCGCTTCCTTCAGCACGCGCACGCGATCGAGCAGCAGGCGCACGTCCTCGGGCGCGAGCGCCTTCGCATCGATGCCGGCCTGGGCGAGCACGTGACCGAACAGCGCGTGGTCGAAATCGTCACCGCCGAGTGCGGAATCGCCACCCGCGGCCAGCACTTCGAACACGCCCTTCGTCAGCTTCAGGATCGACAGGTCGAACGTGCCGCCGCCGAGGTCGTACACAGCGTAGAGGCCTTCGGCCGCGTTGTCGAGACCGTAGGCAATCGCCGCCGCGGTCGGTTCGTTCAGCAGGCGCAACACGTTGAGCCCCGCGAGGCGCGCGGCGTCCTTCGTCGCCTGGCGCTGCGCGTCGTCGAAGTACGCGGGCACCGTGATCACCGCGCCGACCAGGTCATCGCCGAGCGTGTCTTCCGCGCGATAACGCAGCGTCGCGAGAATCTCGGCCGACACTTCGACCGGGCTCTTCACGCCGTCGATCGTGCGGATCTGCACCATGCCCGGCGCATCGACGAATTCGTACGGTGCGTTCGCCGCGCCTTCGACCTCGGCCTTGCCGCGACCCATGAAGCGCTTGACCGACACGATCGTGTTACGCGGATCGATCGCGGCCTGCTCCTTCGCCTCGTGGCCGATGCGGCGGCCACCCTTCTCCAGATAACGGACCACCGACGGCAGCAGCGCGCGCCCCGCCTCGTCCGGCAGCACTTCGGGCACGCTGTTGCGCACGGCTGCGACGAGGGAGTTCGTCGTGCCGAGATCGATCCCGACAGCGAGTCGCCGCTGGTGCGGCGCCGGCGCCATGCCCGGTTCGGAAATTTGCAGTAAAGCCATCTTGGTTCGTTCGGGCGCTCGGCCCGTTTGCTACGCGTGCCGCGAGGCACGCGGTTAAGTTTCGAGGCGCTCGATCTGCGCGCCCACTTCCGACGCGACCCGTTCGATGAACATCAGCTGGCGCACGGCCTCGGCGGCGGCTTGATCGGCCGCGCTGTCGAGCAGCGTGCCGAGGCGCTCGAGGCGCACGCGCTTTTCGTCGCGCAGCTCGGCGAGCAGCGCATCGAGCGCGTCGATGTTGCGGGCGGCCGCGGCATCCTCGATGCCTTCGCGCCACTCCATCTGCTGCATCAGGAACGCCGGCTCCATCGCGGTGTTGTTTTCGGCACCGATGTCGACGCCGCGCAGCGACAGCAGATAGGTTGCGCGCTTCAGCGGATCGCGCAGCGTGCGGTAGGCTTCGTTCGCACGGGTCGCCCATTGCATCGCGACACGCTTTTGCGCGTCGCCGGCCGCCGCGAAGCGGTCCGGGTGCACCTGCGTCTGCACCGTGCGATACGCGCTGTCGAGCACTGCCTCGTCGAGCGCGAATTGCGCCGGCAGGTGAAACAGATCGAAGTGGCTGTCTTTCAGCGAAACCATCGTCGCGTTCAATTCCGGTTCGTCGCGCGGCAAACGCCGCACATTAAAAAGGCGGCTCGTGCCGCCTCTTGCCCGCATCGCGCGGAAGACCGCGTCATACGCGGAACGATTCGCCGCAACCGCACTCGTCCTTCACGTTCGGGTTGTTGAACTTGAACCCTTCGTTCAGGCCTTCGCGCGCGAAGTCGAGCTCGGTGCCGTCGATGTACGCGAGGCTCTTCGGGTCGACGATGACCTTCACGCCATGGCTCTCGAACACCTGATCCTCGGGAGCCAGCTCGTCGACATACTCGAGCTTGTATGCGAGCCCCGAGCACCCGGTCGTGCGAACGCCAAGCCGCAGGCCCACACCCTTGCCGCGACGGACGAGGTATTTCTGGACGTGCTGTGCTGCTTTTTCGGTCAGTGTAATTGCCATGATGTCCTTGCCGCGACGCGCCACAAAGGCCCGCCGCGTTCCGTCTAAGCGCCCCCAAACCTGTCGCTGCGCGCCAGGCCCCCCCGAGGGGGTCAAGAAAACCTGGGGCGGCCCGGCGTTTTCTTGCGAAGCCGCTCGATGCCGCTCAGGCCGCTCAGGCCGCTGCCTGATCGCCTTCCTTGGTGTCGTGGCGCTTCTTGTAGTCGGCCACGGCTGCCTTGATCGCGTCTTCCGCGAGAATCGAGCAGTGAATCTTCACCGGCGGCAGCGCGAGCTCTTCGGCGATCTGCGTGTTCTTGATCGACAGCGCCTCGTCGAGCGTCTTGCCCTTCACCCATTCGGTCACGAGCGAGCTCGACGCGATGGCCGAACCGCAGCCGTACGTCTTGAACTTCGCGTCTTCGATCACGCCGTCCGCGCCGACGCGGATCTGCAGCTTCATCACGTCGCCGCAGGCCGGCGCGCCGACCATGCCCGTACCGACCGCGTCGTCGTCCTTCGCGAACGAACCGACGTTACGCGGGTTTTCGTAGTGATCCAGAACCTTGTTGCTGTATGACATGACTCAGACTCCTTGACTCGTTACGTCTGCGTGCGTAAATCCGCCCGCGAATGTATTCAATGCGGTGTTCAGTGTGCGGCCCATTCGATCGTCGACAGATCGATGCCTTCCTGGTGCATTTCCCAGAGCGGCGACAGTTCGCGCAGCTTCGCGATCTTGCTGTTCAGCAGGTTGATCACGAAGTCGACGTCCTGCTCCGTCGTGAAGCGGCCGACCGTGAAGCGGATCGAGCTGTGCGCGAGTTCGTCGTTGCGGCCGAGTGCACGCAGCACATACGACGGCTCCAGCGACGCCGACGTGCACGCGGAACCCGACGACACCGCGACGTCCTTGATCGCCATGATCAGCGACTCGCCTTCGACGAAGTTGAAGCTGATGTTCAGGTTGTGCGGGACACGGTGTTCCATGTCGCCGTTCACATACGTTTCCTCGATCTGCGACAGGCCGCGCAGCAGCTTGTCGCGCAGCATGCGGATGCGCTCGTTCTCGGTCGCCATTTCTTCACGCGCGATGCGGAACGCTTCGCCCATGCCGACGATCTGGTGCGTTGCCAGCGTGCCCGAACGCATCCCGCGCTCGTGGCCGCCGCCGTGCATCTGCGCTTCGATGCGCACGCGCGGCTTGCGGCGCACGTACAGCGCGCCGATGCCCTTCGGACCGTAGGTCTTGTGCGCCGAGAACGACATCAGGTCGACCTTCAGCTTCGCGAGGTCGATCTCGACCTTGCCGGTCGACTGTGCGGCGTCGACGTGGAACACGATGCCCTTCTCGCGGCAGATCTCGCCGATCGTCTCGATGTCCTGGATCACGCCGATCTCGTTGTTCACGTGCATCACCGACACGAGGATCGTGTCCGGGCGCAGCGCGGCCTTGAACACGTCGAGGTCGATCAGGCCGTCTTCCTTCACGTCGAGATAGGTGACTTCGAAACCGTCACGCTCGAGCTCGCGGCAGGTGTCGAGCACGGCCTTGTGCTCGGTCTTCACCGTGATGATGTGCTTGCCCTTGCCCTTGTAGAAGTTCGCGGCACCCTTGATCGCGAGGTTGTCCGATTCCGTCGCGCCGGACGTCCAGATGATCTCGCGCGGATCCGCGTTCACGAGCGCGGCCACCTGTTCGCGCGCTTCCTCGACCGCGCGCTCCGCATCCCAGCCGTACGCGTGGCTGCGCGATGCCGGATTGCCGAACTGCTCGCGCAGGTACGGCACCATCTTGTCGACCACGCGCGGGTCGACCGGCGTCGTCGCGCTGTAATCCATGTAGATGGGCAGGTGGAGAGTCTCTTGGGTCATCTGTCGCTCCGGGTATTCTGTGCAGGGACTATGTGCGTTATGGGGTGTGCGGCGCGTTCGCGCTCACGAACTCGCGATGTTGAACACCGAATTGGGACCGAGCGGCATCGTGCGCACCGGTTCGGCCGGCGCCGCGACGGGCTCCGGCGCGCGCCGGTCGCGCAGCACCGCGGGGGCGCCCTCGCGTGCGCGCTGCTGATCGACGAGATCCTGCAGCGACACCGAATCGAGGTATTCGACCATTTTCTGGTTCAGGGTCGACCACAGCTCGTGCGTCATGCAATGGCCGTCGGGCTGCTTCGAGCCGTCGCACGTGCCTTTGCCGCCGCACTGCGTGGCGTCGAGCGGTTCATCGACCGCGATGATGATGTCGGCAACGGTGACGTCCTGCGCGCGGCGCGCGAGGTTGTAGCCGCCGCCCGGGCCGCGCACGGATTCGACGATTTCATGCCTGCGCAGCTTGCCGAACAGCTGTTCGAGATACGAGAGCGAAATCCGCTGGCGCTGGCTGATGCCTGCAAGCGTCACCGGGCCCTGCTCCTGGCGCAGTGCCAAGTCAATCATCGCCGTGACGGCGAAACGGCCTTTGGTGGTGAGTCTCATAGTGTCTAGGGGACTGCAATCTTGACGATTTTGGTCAAGTATAAATATTTGACGATTTTAGTCAAGTATCCATGTCCGTGACAGGGTATTCGCAGCACGCTGAATACCTTGCCGCGATCAGCGCTCGGAACCGCTCCGGAGGGTGTCCAGCAGGCCCGCGCAGGCGCGCTCGACCTGATCGAGCACCTGTTCGAAGCCCTGCGCACCGCCGAAATAAGGATCGGCCACTTCGGTCTCGGCCGCGCCCGGCGCGAATTCCATCAGCAGGCGCACCTTGTCGCGATGCTCGGGTGGACAGCACCGACGCAACTCCGCGAGATTGGCTTCGTCCATCGCCAGCAGCAGGTCGAACCGCTCGAAATCCGCCGCGCTCACCTGCCTCGCCCGCAGCGTCGACAGGTCGTAGCCGCGGGTGCGAGCCGCTGCCTGCGCACGCGTGTCGGGCGGTTCGCCGACGTGCCAATCGCCGGTGCCTGCGGAATCGATCGCGATCCGGTCGGCCAGCCCGGCTGCGTCCACCTGGTGGCGCATCACGCCTTCTGCCGTGGGCGAACGGCAGATATTGCCGAGACAGACGAAACAGATCGCAACGCGGGTCATTGCACTATCGGAAAGCCGCGGCGAACCGCGAGAGAGAAGAACGCGTCATTATACAAAGGCGCCGAAAATCGCGCCGCCGTGCAAAGCGACGGCGGCGTGCCTTACAGCGCCTTGGGTACGGCGAGCACGACGTCGCCGGACGCGGCCGGCAGCGGCTTCGTCGCGTCGTCGACCAGCCCGAACGACACCGCGCGCGCCAGTTCGGCCGATGCCTGATGCACGGCAAGCGGACCACGCGAAGGCGCGTCGGCCATCGCGTGCAGATAGGCGAGCGCGGCGAGCGGGACGACGATTGCCAGCGGCCAGTACATCGATATTGTCTTTTTCATGATGCGGCTCCTTGACCTCATTCCCCGAAACCCAATTTCGGGGACTACAGGCAAGATTCTATAGACCGCATCTATCGAGATAAATGCATAAATAGCGAACGCACTGTTGCCGCCCAGTGAACAGTCGTCAGCCGAGGTGGCTTTGCGATGCGGCGTACAGTTCGCGGAACGTGCGGCCGGTCGGCGTCGGCATGTCGCGCGTGTCCATCCAGCCGCCCATCATCGGCAGGCGCCGCAGCGTGCCGCCGCTGCCGCCGAGCCGCTCGAGGACCCGCACCGCGAGCTTGGTCGTCAGTGCGTAAAGCATCGGCCGGCGCGCGAAAAAGCCCCACGCGGCAAGCGCTGCGCGCTCGCGCCACGGCCGCAGGTGCCGTTCGACCTGTTTCTCGCGCAGCGTGCGCAGCAGGTGCGACAGCGGGATCCCGGCCGGGCACACGCTGTCGCATTCGCCGCACAGCGTCGCGGCCTGGGGCAGGTCGAGCGCACGGTCCACCCCGACGTAGCTCGGCGTCAGCACCGACCCCATCGGGCCCGGATAGACCCATCCGTATGCGTGCCCGCCGACCTTCTGGTACACCGGGCAATGGTTCATGCACGCGCCGCAGCGGATGCAGCGCAGCATCTCCTGGAATTCGCCGCCGATCAGCCCCGTGCGGCCGCCGTCGACGAGCACCACGTAGTTGTGCTCCGGGCCGTCCTCGTCACCGGGACCGCGCGGCCCGGTGAGCAGCGAGAAATAGTTCGACGTCTTCTGCCCGGTCGCCGAGCGCGGCAGCAGGCGCATCGCCGTCGCGAGATCCTCGAGCGTCGGCAGCACCTTCTCGATGCCCGTCACCGCGACATGCACGCGCGGCATCACCGTGCACATCCCTTCGTTGCCCTCGTTCGTGACGATCGCGACCGACCCCGTCTCGGCAATCACGAAATTGCCGCCCGTCACGCCCATGTTGGCCGACAGGAAATGCGGGCGCAGGACCTCGCGCGCCTCGCGCGTCATGTCGGGAATCTCGGTCAGCCGCTCGCGGTGGTGCGTACGCGCGAACAGGTCGGCGATCTCGTCCTTGTCCTTGTGCACGACGGGCGCAATGATGTGGCTCGGCGGCTCGTTGTCGTTGATCTGCAGGATGTATTCGCCGAGGTCCGTCTCGATCGACTGCACGCCCATCTCGGCGAGCACCGCGTTCAGACGCATTTCCTCGGACACCATCGACTTCGTCTTGATGACCTTCTTCACGTCGTGGCGGCGCGCGATGTCGGCGACGAGCCGTGCGGCGTCGGCGGTCGTTTCCGCGAACAGCACCGTCGTGCCGCGCCGTGTCGCCTCGCGCTCGAAGGCCTCGAGCCACACGTCGAGGTTCTCCAGCGCACGGTTGCGGCGCGCCTTCAGCGCGGCGCGCGTCGCCGGGAAGTCGATCGCGGTCATCGCGTCGGCACGCGCGGACACGAACTTCGTCGACAGCTTCTTCAGGTTCTGCTGCAGGCGCTGGTCGGCCAGCTTCTGGCCGGCACGCGCCTTGAAATGCATCGATTGGACTTGCATCGCAGTATCGGGGAAAAGTGAGCGGAACCGGGCGTCAGACGTCGCCCGCCAGCACCTGCGCGACGTGCAGCACGCGCGTGTCGCGGTCGCCCGTGCGGCGCAACCGCCCTTCGATGTTCAGCATGCAGCCGAGATCGCCGAGCACGACGGCGCCCGCGCCGGACGCACGCACGTTCGCGCATTTCTCGTCCGCGATGGCAGCCGATATGTCGCCGTACTTGACCGCGAACGTGCCGCCGAAGCCGCAGCAGTGCTCGCAGTCCTTCATCTCGGTGACGGCCACGCCGCGCTGCGCGAGCAGCGCGCGCGGCTGCGCCTTCACGCCGAGCTCGCGCAGGCCCGAGCACGAGTCGTGGTAGGTGACCGGGCCCGCGAATTCGCCGGGCGCGAGCGTCACCTTCGCGACGTTCGCGAGGAAATCGGTCAGTTCATAGACTTTCTGCTGGAACCGCGCATAGCGCCCCATCAGTTCCGGGTCGTCGCGAAACAGGTCGCCGTAGTGCGCGCGGATCATGCCGCCGCACGAGCCCGACGGCGCGACGACGTAATCGAACTGATCGAACTCGCGCAGCGTCTTTTCCGCGAGGTCGCGCGCGAGCGCGCGGTCGCCCGAGTTGTAGGCCGGCTGGCCGCAGCAGGTTTGCGCGGGCGGCACGAACACCTCGTAGCCGGCATCGCGAATCAGTTTCAGCGCGGAAAAACCGATTTCCGGACGCATCAGGTCGACCAGGCAGGTCACGAACAAACCGACTCGCATACGCGCTCCTTCGAGAAAACGGCTCTCATTATCCGCCGTTTGGCCGGCAAGACCAACGCCGACGCGTGTGCAAGTGCGCATGGCCGGAAGCGAGGATTTCCTCGAACGGCGTTCGCTTTTTTCACGATACGAGATACAATCGACGCAACACCGCTTGACGCGTCAACCGATTCTCCCCGACATGAGCCAACCCACCCCGGATTCCAAAACGTCGATCCAGGTGATCGAACGCATGATGCGGCTGCTGGACGCGCTTGCCGCGCACAGCGACCCCGTCAGCCTGAAGGAGCTTGCGCAGCGCACCGACCTGCATCCGTCGACCGCGCACCGTATCCTCAACGACATGGTGACCTGCCGCCTGGTCGACCGCTCCGATCCCGGCACTTACCGGCTCGGCATGCGGCTGCTCGAGCTCGGCAACCTCGTCAAGGCGCGCCTGTCGGTACGTGACGCGGCGCTGATGCCGATGCGCGAACTGCACCGCCTGACCGGCCAGACCGTGAACCTGTCGGTGCGCCAAGGCGATGAAATCGTCTATATCGAGCGCGCGTATTCGGAGCGCTCGGGGATGCAGGTCGTCCGCGCGATCGGCGGCCGCGCGCCGCTGCACCTGACCTCGGTCGGCAAGCTGTTTCTCGCGGTCGACGAAACATCGCGCGTGCGCGCCTATGCGACGCGCACCGGGTTGTCCGGCCATACGCAGAACAGCATTACCGACATCGCGAAGCTCGAGCGCGAGCTGACGCTCGTGCGCCAGCAATCGTGCGCGCGCGACAACGAGGAACTGGAGCTCGGCGTGCGCTGTATCGCGGCCGGCATCTACGACGACTCGGGCAAGCTCGTCGCGGGCCTGTCGCTGTCGGCGCCGGCCGACCGCCTGCAGGACGCGTGGCTCGGCCAGCTGAGCCGCACCGCGCTGACCATCTCGGAATCGCTCGGCTACCGCCCCGCGCCCGCGAAGGATACGGAAGGGCTGCAACGGCACGCATAAGCCGTGCTACCCGCCGCATTGCGGCCGAATCGGGATAGGGGCGGTCAGAGAGGCTGACCGATCCCCTCCCACACCACCCGGCATGCGGGTCCGCACCGGGCGGTTCGAGCAGTTGAGGTCATGAGAGCCGGGGTACACCAAGACGGTCGAAGTAGGCGATCGGCATGGCACGGTTCAGCAGCCAGCGGCTGTTTCTCCACCATCGCCGACTGTTCGCGGCCACCCGATAGGCATCCTCCTTCGAAGCGCCCAACGCCAACAACTCCCGGTACATCGTGTAGCCCAGAAACTTGCGTCCCGTCGCCTGAGCAACCGCCGTCTTGGCATCGTTGACCTTCAGGTGAAGCCGCTCGTAGAGCTTACGCAAACCGTCCAGCACCCGTTCGCCCGCGCGACGACTGCGCACGTACACGTTGCAGTCATCGGCATAGCGCACGAAGCGATGGCCTCGCCTCTCCAGTTCACGGTCCACCTCGTCCAGAAGCACATTGGCCAGCAGCGGCGACAGCGGCCCGCCTTGCGGCGTGCCTTCGTAACGCTCGCTGACCACTCCGCCATCCATGATCCCGGCCACAAGGTAATGGCGAACCAGCCGCAGCACGGCCCTGTCCGCGATCCGCCTCGATAACCGCTCCATCAGAATGTCGTGATTGACCCGATCAAAGAACTTCTCCAGATCCACATCGACCACCACCCGGTAGCCGTCCTGCACATGCCGTTGTGCCATCAGCACCGCGTCACGCGCTCGACGTCCCGGCCGGAAGCCGTAGCTGTGTTCGGAGAAGCTCGGATCAATAATGGGCTGCAGAACTTGCAGCAGGGCTTGCTGGATCAGTCGGTCCGTCACCGTCGGTATCCCCAGTTCACGCTTCCCGCCTCCCGGTTTCGGAATCTGAACGCGCCTCACCGGCGCGGGCCGGTAACTGCCGTCCAGTAACGCTTCCCGAATCCGTGGCCATTGCGCCTTGTGGTAGACCGCCGTCTCGGCGATCGACTTCCCATCCACCCCGGCACTGCCGCGATTGGCTTTGACGCGTTTCCACGCCATCACCAGATTCGCTCTCGCGAGCGCCTGCGATAGCAGACTGTCTCGCCCCAAGCCTCCAGCTTCATGTCCCGCCGTCCGGGCTTCATCACGCTTCGCTTCAGGCGCGGCTTCACCTCGCCCTCCCACGTTACGCCCCGCTTGCACAGGCTTCTGATGCACTACACGTCCGAGCGACACGGCCTTCGGCCCTCCTACTCGTTCGGCCCTTCGCCCCAAACCGGCGGCTACTACGGCCTCTGCTGACTTCTCGCTCCGGCTTGCCACCGTCGCCCTTTCAGGCATGAGGCGAGATCTCCCCAGGTAAGAACGCACTCCTTCATCGCACAACCGCCGCATCTACGCCACTTCGCCTTGATCACGAGAGCTTCGCGGTTACGTGCCCGCTCGCCCTGCTCGGCAGCGCCTTCTATACGGTTCTTGTCCATCGGCTCGCGATTTACGCTCCACGCTTCCTTTCCACACTCGGTCTCCCTCATGCAGTTGCGCTTCACTTCATTTGCCGTGATCAGCTTATGGCGGGACTTCCACCCGCAGGAGTGCGCCCATGCTGGGCGCACNGCACTCCTTCATCGCACAACCGCCGCATCTACGCCACTTCGCCTTGATCACGAGAGCTTCGCGGTTACGTGCCCGCTCGCCCTGCTCGGCAGCGCCTTCTATACGGTTCTTGTCCATCGGCTCGCGATTTACGCTCCACGCTTCCTTTCCACACTCGGTCTCCCTCATGCAGTTGCGCTTCACTTCATTTGCCGTGATCAGCTTATGGCGGGACTTCCACCCGCAGGAGTGCGCCCATGCTGGGCGCACGCGTCAAAAAGCCCGCCGAAGCGGGCCAATGCGAATCCAACCCCGCGCGCACGGAAACTTCGCAGCAGTCAGACACCGCTCGAACCACACCCACACCGCATCGCCCCGCCGCCGACCGGCCACATTTCCGCATCGAGTTGCGGCAACCCGGCTCCCAGCGCCGCCGCGCGGCTATCGTCACCGGACACTCCCGCACGCATCCATCCCGATTGCGCGCCGCCGTTGTCGCACGCACCCGCATGCGCTTCGCGGCACGCGACCGGCACGAGCGCGCGCCCGCCAGGTGCGACACGTCCCGGTTGCGTTTCACTACTTGTCTGGAATTCGATCGACCGGACTTCGGTCATGCCCGCCTCACGCGCGCGAAGGCACGGGCATTCGGTGCCGACGATCAAGAACGACCGTCGGCGAATTCTTGCGGCAGCGGACCGTCAGCCATCGTCGTGCGAGCGCACACGATCGGCCGTATCGCATCGCCGCACGTCGCGGCACCGACCGTCCGGCGGCTCGCGCCGCCGCGGCCGGCCTGCCGCGAAAGCGTTACTTCTTCTCCGGCTCCGTCGCGCCCGGTTGCTTGAACGGGAACGTGCTGAACATCGACTTCGCCTGGTTCTGCATCTGCTCCTGCATCTGCACGAACATGTTCTTCGACTGCTCGATGTAGCTCGTCATCATCCCTTGCATCATCGGCGCCTGCATGTTCATGAACTGCGACCAGACTTCCGGATTCATCGCGTTGCCTTCGTAGAGGTTCTTCGACTGATCGGCAAGCTTGTTCTGGATGTCGATGAACGCCTGGATGTTCTTTTCCAGGTACGTGCCCATCATGCCCTGCATCGCATGACCGTAGAAACGAATGATCTGCGACAGCATCGACGACGAGAACATCGGTACGCCGCCGCTCTCTTCCTCGAGGATGATCTGCAGCAGGATGCTGCGCGTCAGGTCTTCGTTGGATTTCGCATCGACGACCTTGAAGTCCTCCTGTTCCAGCACGAGCTGCTTGACGTCGGTCAGCGTGATGTACGTGCTCGTCTCGGTATCGTAGAGCCGGCGGTTCGGGTACTTCTTGATGAGCCGCTCAGCCGTTTTCTTTGTAGTAGTCATGTAACGCCTTTGAATGCAGCGTAGCGCAAGTGACAAATCCCCGCCTCCCGGATCCGGGAGGCGGGGGCCTTCGGAAACGCCAGGCTGCGCGGCCGACCCGGCCCGCACAGCCGGACGTTCAGCCCATGTGCAGGCCGCCGTTCAGCGAGAAGTCGGCGCCCGTCGCGAAGCCGGAATCGTTCGACGCGAGCCACGCGACGATCGAACCGATTTCCTCCGGCCCGCCGAGACGACGCACCGGGATCGTCGCGACGATCTTCTCGAGCACGTCCGGACGGATCGCCTTCACCATGTCGGTGCCGATGTAGCCGGGCGACACGGTGTTGACCGTCACGCCCTTCGTTGCGACTTCCTGCGCGAGCGACATCGTGAAGCCGTGGATGCCGGCCTTCGCGGTCGAGTAGTTCGTCTGGCCGAATTGCCCCTTCTGGCCGTTCACCGACGAAATGTTGATGATCCGGCCCCAGCCGCGCTCGACCATCCCGTCGATCACCTGCTTCGTCACGTTGAACAGGCTCGTCAGGTTGGTGTCGATCACGGCCGTCCAGTCTTCATGCGTCATCTTGCGGAACACGACGTCGCGCGTGATGCCCGCGTTGTTGACCAGCACGTCGATCTCGCCGACTTCGGCCTTGACCTTGTCGAACGCCGTCTTGGTCGATTCCCAGTCGCCGACGTTGCCTTCCGACGCGATGAAATCGTAGCCGAGCGCCTTCTGGTCCTCGATCCATTTCACCCGGCGCGGCGAGTTCGGGCCGCAACCCGCGACCACCTTGAAGCCGTCCTTCGACAGACGCTGGCAGATGCTGGTGCCGATGCCGCCCATCCCGCCCGTTACGTATGCAATTCGCTGAGACATAAATCTCACTCCATTTTTTGGTTTCGAGAGCTGCCGGAGGCCCCTCTGACTTCACGTAGCGCTGGCCGAAGCCGCAATCGGCCGGCGCCCGGATTGGTTTGGCGGTGACGGCCGGTTACGGACGTTCGACCGCGAGTGCGACACCCATCCCGCCGCCAATGCACAGCGACGCCAGCCCGCGCTTCGCGTCGCGCTTGACCATCTCGTGCAGCAGCGTCACCAGGATCCGGCAGCCCGACGCGCCGATCGGGTGGCCGATCGCGATCGCCCCGCCGTTCACGTTCACCTTCGACGTGTCCCAGCCCATCTGCTTGTGCACCGCCAGCGCCTGCGCCGCGAAGGCCTCGTTGATTTCCATCAGGTCCAGGTCGNCGTTCGACCGCGAGTGCGACACCCATCCCGCCGCCAATGCACAGCGACGCCAGCCCGCGCTTCGCGTCGCGCTTGACCATCTCGTGCAGCAGCGTCACCAGGATCCGGCAGCCCGACGCGCCGATCGGGTGGCCGATCGCGATCGCCCCGCCGTTCACGTTCACCTTCGACGTGTCCCAGCCCATCTGCTTGTGCACCGCCAGCGCCTGCGCCGCGAAGGCCTCGTTGATTTCCATCAGGTCCAGGTCGCCCGGCGTCCAGCCCGCACGTTCCAGGCAGCGGCGCGATGCCGGTACCGGACCCATGCCCATCACGCTCGGATCCACGCCCGCGTTCGCGTACGCCTTGATCCGCGCAAGCGGCGTCAGGCCGAGTGCCGCCGCCTTCTGCGCCGACATCACCAGCACCGCCGCCGCGCCATCGTTCAGGCCCGACGCGTTCGCCGCCGTCACCGAGCCGTCCTTCGAGAACGCCGGCTTCAGGCCCGCCAGCGATTCCGCCGTCACGCCGTGACGCACGAACTCGTCCGTCGCGAACTGCAGCGGCTCGCCCTTGCGTTGCGGAATCGCCACCGGCACGATCTCGTCGTTGAAGCGCCCGGCCTTCTGCGCCGCTTCCGCCTTGTTCTGNCGCCTTCTGCGCCGACATCACCAGCACCGCCGCCGCGCCATCGTTCAGGCCCGACGCGTTCGCCGCCGTCACCGAGCCGTCCTTCGAGAACGCCGGCTTCAGGCCCGCCAGCGATTCCGCCGTCACGCCGTGACGCACGAACTCGTCCGTCGCGAACTGCAGCGGCTCGCCCTTGCGTTGCGGAATCGCCACCGGCACGATCTCGTCGTTGAAGCGCCCGGCCTTCTGCGCCGCTTCCGCCTTGTTCTGNGACAGCGCCGNGAACGCATCCTGCTCCTCGCGCGTGATTCCGTATTCCTTCGCGACGTTCTCCGCCGTGATGCCCATGTGGTACTGGTTGTACACGTCCCACAGGCCGTCGACGATCATCGTGTCGACCAGCTTCGCGTCACCCATCCGGAACCCGTCGCGCGAGCCCGGCAGCACGTGCGGCGACGCGCTCATGTTTTCCTGGCCGCCCGCGATCACGATGTCGGCATCGCCCGCCATGATCGCATTCGCCGCCAGCATCACCGCCTTCAGACCCGAACCGCACACCTTGTTGATCGTCATGCCCGGCACCGCGCTCGGCAGGCCGGCCTTGATCAGCGACTGGCGCGCCGGGTTCTGCCCCGAGCCCGCCGTCAGCACCTGACCCATGATCACTTCGCTCACCTGCTCGGGCTTCATGCCCGCGCGCTCCAGCACCGCGCGAATCACCGTCGCGCCCAGCTCCGGTGCCGCGACCTTCGCGAGCGAGCCGCCGAATTTGCCGACCGCGGTCCGCGCGGCCGATACGATCACTACGTCCGTCATTTCCGTTTCCTCCGGGCCCGCACGACACGGCGCATCGCTACCGGCCCTGTTAAAAAAACTGCGGTGCACCGGACAGCGTGCACCGCTGTCCGGTTTTCGTCAATCGCGCTGCAACACGTAGCGGCCCGGCGCCGGCTCGATCACAGGGAACTGCGCGGAACCGGCCTTGGCGGGCGGCGCCACCTTGCGGCCGCCGTATTGATCGAGCCACTCGACCCACGTCGTCCACCAGCTGCCCGGCTGCTCGGACGCGCCGGCAAACCAGGCGTCCGCGGATTCGGGCAGGTCGTTGTCGTTGACCCAGTAGCTGCGCTTCTTCTTCGCCGGCGGATTGATCACGCCCGCGATGTGACCCGACGCGCCGAGCACGAACTTCAGCGGGCCCGTCAGGATCGACGTCGACGCGTAGGCCGTCTGCCACGGCACGATGTGATCCTCGCGCGACCCGTAGATGAAGGTCGGCACGTCGATGCGCGACAGGTCGACGGATTCGCCGCACACGGTCAGCGCGCCCGGGACGCGGAGCTTGTTCTCGAGGTAGGTATTGCGCAGGTACCACGCGTACATCGGACCCGGCAGGCTTGTCGAGTCGCTGTTCCAGTACAGCAGGTCGAACGCGGCAGGCGTGCGGCCCTTCAGGTAGTTGTCGACGACGTAGTTCCACACGAGATCGTTCGGCCGCAGGAACGAGAACGTGTTCGCGAACTCGACGCCGCGCATCAGCCCCGGTGCCGCGCCGTTCTTGCCGCCGATGGTCTGCTCGCGCATCTGCACGTGCGCCTCGTCGACGAACACGTCGAGGATGCCGGTGTCGGAGAAGTCGAGCATCGCGGTCAGCAGCGTCATCGACGCGGCCGGATGTTCGCCGCGCGCGGCGAGCACCGACAACGCGGTCGCGAGCATCGTGCCGCCGACGCAGAAGCCGAGCGTGTTGATCTGCTCGCGGCCGCTGACCTGCTGCACGGCGTCGATCGCCGCGAGCAGCCCTTCGTTCATGTAGTCGTCCCACGTCTTGTGCGCCACCGACGCATCGGCGTTGCGCCACGACACGAGGAACACCTGATGGCCGTTCGACAGCGCATGTGCGACGAGCGAATTCTCGGGCTGCAGGTCGAGGATGTAGAACTTGTTGATGCACGGCGGCACGATCAGGAGCGGCCGCTCGAACACCTTGTCCGTCTTCGGCGTGTACTGGATCAGCTGGATCAGGTCGTTCTCGTAGACGACCGCGCCTTCGGTACACCCGAGGTTCTTGCCGACCACGAACTGCGATTCGTCGGTCTGCGAAATTTTGCCGCGCTGCATGTCGCCGAGCAGGTTCATCATCCCCTGCCGCAGGCTTTCGCCCTGCGTCTCGAGGATCGATTTCTGGGCATCGGGATTGAGCGCGAGGAAGTTGCTCGGCGCGGCGGCGGCCGTCCATTGCTGGACGGAGAAACGGATGCGTTCGCGCGTCTTCGGATCGGTCTCGAGCGCGTCGGCCAGTTCCTGCAGGTAGCGCGCGTTGAGCAGATACCACGCAGCCGCGAACGCATGCGCGGGCGACGCCTTCCACGCATCCGCGCTGAAGCGGCGGTCCTTCAGTTCGGGCGACTCGAGCTTCGCGGCCGCGGACTGCTGCATCAGCGTCATGCAGTCGCGCGCATAGTCGGCCTGCAACTTCTGGAGCCGTTCGGGCGGGATCGCGGCGACCGGCAGCTTCAGCCCCGCGAACGGCGATGCCAGACCGCCAAAGCTGCCCAGGTCGGGCATCGACGGCATCTGGAACGGAATCGATGTCGGGAACTGGAATGCGGCGAACGGATTCGCGGGGGTTGCCGCCGTGGCGGCACGTGCCGGATCGGCGAAACCGCGCCATGCGTTCAGCCATGCCTCGAACATCTGCTGCATCGGCTGGGTAGCCTGGCCGAATCCGGTGCTGCCTGCGGAAGTGTCCGTCTGAGCGGACGTCGACGAATTTTTCGATGCTGTCATTACCTGCCTTACCGGTGATTCGTGAGCGTCAATCGTGAAATCCTGCTCGCGCGCGGCGTGCCGGCTGCGAGCCGGGCCGTCATGCTCTGGAGAGGCGTCTCCAGATTCTGCCGCAGTGCGGTATTTTTATCATTATCGTTTTCCCCATGTGAAGCACTGCGTCAAACCACTGAACATTTCCGCTCGGAGATAATCCACGCGCAACAGACGGGACAAGGCTTCCGGCGAAACATGAAACATTTTGATTGACTTGACTTCGCGATTATTCATTCGGCTGTCCATACAACACCGCGTTGACGCGTCAATATCGAGATAACCCGATTTTGCAGCGCAACAACCCGCGCGCGCAAGCGCGCGCTCAGCCGTCAATCGGCCAGCCAGATCGCCGCCGCCATGCGACCGGTCACGCGGTCGCGCCGGTACGAATAGAAGCGCGCGTGTTCGGTGACCGTGCAGGCGGACCCGCCACTCACGTGCGCAACGCCCGCACGGGCGAGGCGCAGGCGCGCGAGCGCGTGGAGGTCGGCGAGGAACTTGCCGGGCGCGCCGTCGATCGCGACGAACGCTTGCCGCGTCTCATCATGCTCCGACTGCGGAGCCGTGTCGAGAAACGCGTCACGCACGTCGGCGCCGACTTCGAACGCCCGCGGCCCGATCGCGGGCCCGAGGTACGCACGGAGTTCATTCGTCGCGCCGCCGGCGAGCGCCGCGACGCGGGCCGCGGTCTGCTCGACGATGCCGGCCGCGAGCCCGCGCCAGCCTGCATGCGCGGCGCCCACCGCCCGGCCCTGCGCGTCGCACAGCAGCACTGGCAGGCAATCCGCGACCATCACGACGCAGACGGCGCCCGCGCGGTCCGTCACACTCGCGTCGGCCCGCACGGGCGCCGCGGCACCCGGCGCGGCCTCGATCACCTCGTCGGCGCGCACGATCTGCGCGCCGTGAACCTGTTCGAGCCATGCCGCGCGCGACTGTCCTGCCAGCGCGAGCAAGCGCGCGCGATTCGCGGCAACGTGATCGGGATCGTCACCGGTATGCAGGCCGAGATTCATTCCGCCCGGCAACGCGGCACCGTCCTGCCAGCGCCCGTACGGGCCCTCGCTCACGCCGCCGGCGCGCGTCGTGATCAGCGCGCACACGCGCGGCGACACCTGCCAGTCGGGCTGTATGCAGTCCTGCCACGTCAACGGCGCCAGGTTCGTCATCGGCACTCACTCCTCCTCATCGTCCGGATCCGACTCGTCGTCGTAATCCGCGTCGTGATCCTGATACTCGCCGGCGAAATCGTCATCGTCGTAGATGCCGTCTTCATCGTCGAATTCCTCGTCACCCTGCCCGAAACCGAGCGCCGCGACGAGCGCGTTCATGTCGTCCGGCAACGGGCAGCGCCACTGCATCGTCTTGCCCGTGACCGGATGCACGAGGCCGAGCCGCCAGGCGTGCAGCGCCTGCCGCGCGAACCCGTCCGGCAGCGGCGCGACCGAGCGCTTGCCGCGCGCGCGGCCGTACACCGGATCGCCGAGCAACGGATGCCCGACATGCGAGCAGTGCACGCGGATCTGGTGCGTGCGGCCGGTTTCGAGGTCGCACTGGATCGCGGACACCGGCTGACGTTGCCACATGCATGTGTCAACCGTGCGGAAATGCGTGCGCGCGGGCTTGCCCGACGCGCCTGTGACGACGGCCATGCGCGTGCGCTCGCGCGGATCGCGGCCGATCGGTGCGTCGATCGTGCCGTCTTCGGGCATCGTGCCCCACACGAGCGCAAAATAGCGGCGCTTGACCGTGCGCGCCTGTAGCTGGCGCACGAGGTCGGTCTGCGCGGCGAGCGTGCGGGCGACCACCATCAGGCCGGACGTTTCCTTGTCGAGCCGGTGCACGATCCCGGCACGCGGCAGGCCGGCCGCCGCGTCGCCGTAGCGGTGCAGCAGCCCGTTCAGGATCGTGCCGCTCCAGTTGCCGGCGGCCGGATGGACGACGACACCCGCCGGCTTGTTGATGACGACGAGCGCGTCGTCCTCGTAGATCACGTCGAGCGGCACGGGCTCCGGCGTGAACGCGAGCTGCTCGGGAAGCAGGTCGGGCACGAGCTCGATCCTCGCGCCGAGCGGCACCGGCTGGCGGATCTTCGCGGGCGCGCCGTCGACCAGCACGCGCTGCGCCTCGATCCAGCTTTGCAGGCGGCTGCGCGAGAATTCGGGGAACAGCTGGGCAAGCGCCTTGTCGAGGCGTTCTCCCGCGAGCGACAGCGGCACTTCGACGATGCGCGGCGCCTCGTCAACCGCGGCGGACGGCACGACAGGCGGCTGCATCGCGTCTGCAGCCAGATCGTCATCGGGGGAATCCCCCGACGCAGCGTCGGCGGGCCGATCGCTTGGGCTATAATCTTCGCGATTTGACTTGCCCCGCGGGGCATTCTGCGAACTTGAACGGGTCATTTAGACTGGGTCACCGAGACTTGAAGCTAGGACATGCGAGCATGATGAATTCGACCAAACGTACGGCCAAGACCGTCGCCGCCCGAGCTGCGGTGGTAGCGGCCGCGGCCCTCATCGCCGGCTGCCACGGCTTGCCGCAGAAGCAGGACGAGACGGCTACCTGGTCGAACAACAAATTATACTCAGAGGCCCAGGACGCACTGTCCGGCGGCGACTGGGGCAAGTGCGCGAAATATTTCGAATCGCTGCAAGGCCGCGATCCGTTCGGCCATTTCGCGCAACAGGCGCAGATCAACGTCGCGTACTGCAACTGGAAGGACAACGAAGCGGCAGCCGCCGACCAGGCCGTCGACCGCTTCATCCAGCTCCACCCGGATCACCCGGATATCCCGTACGCGTACTACCTGAAGGGGATGATCCACTTCAACGACGATCTCGGCCTGTTCGGCCGCTTCTCCGGCCAGGACATGAGCGAACGCGATCCGCAGGCACTGCGCGAATCGTACGATGCGTTCAAGGTCGTCGTCGACCGCTACCCGAAGAGCAAGTACGCGCCCGACGCCGCAGCGCGGATGCGCTACATCGTCAATGCGCTCGCGTCGCACGAAGTGCACGCGGCCGACTACTACTATCGGCGCGGCGCCTATGTCGCGGCAATCAACCGCGCGCAGCTCGCGATCAAGGACTACAAGGGCGCGCCGGCGATCGAGGACGCGCTGCACATCATGATCCTGTCGTACGGCAAGCTGAACCAGCCGCAACTCGCGGAAGACACGAAGCGCGTGCTCGCGGGGACCTTCCCGGACAGCCCGTACATCACCGGCCACTCGCGTCCCGGCACGAAGAAGTCGTGGTGGCAGTTCTGAGCGACACTCGCTGCACAAAAAAAACCCGGCCATCGAGCCGGGTTTTTTATTGGCGCCGCCCGTAACAGGCGGCGGTGCGGTTACGCGCGTTTCTCCGCGCGATGTTCGTCGAAGAAGTCCTGCACGACCGCGATCTCGCGCGTGCGCTTGAACGGCGGCAGGCTCTGCCAGATGCGGCGACCGTACGGCTTGTCGACGAGCCGCGTGTCGCAGATCATCAGCACGCCGCGATCCGTCTCCGCGCGAATCAGGCGGCCCGCGCCCTGCTTCAGCGTGATCACGGCCTGCGGCAGCTGGTGAACCGCGAACGGGCTCAAGCCCTTCTTGGTCAGCGCATCGAGTCGCGCGGCCAGCACCGGATCGTCGGGCGGCGCGAACGGCAGCTTGTCGATCACGACGAGCGACAGCGCATCGCCGCGCACGTCGACGCCTTCCCAGAAGCTCTGGCTGCCGACAAGGATCGCATTGCCGTACGAACGGAAGCGATCGAGCAACTCGGTGCGGCTGGCATCACCCTGCACCAGCAGCGGCGTATTCCAGCCGCGCGACTCGATCACGTCGCGCAGCTTCGACGCGATCCGGTCAACCGCGCGCAGCGTCGTGCACAGCATGAAGACGCCGCCGCCCGATGCCTCGATCGCCGGCAGCGCGGCATCGAACACGGCGTCGGTGAACGCCGGCGACGAAGGCTGCGGCAGGTTGCGCGGCACGTACAGCAGGCCTTGCGACTGATAGTCGAACGGGCTCGCGAGCGTCATCGAGCGCCGCGAGCTGAGGCCCATCTGGGCCGCGTAGTGCGTGAAGTCGCCGCGCACCGACAGCGTCGCCGACGTGAAGACCCACGCGCGCGGCACACCGGCGCGCTGCTTCGCGAAAATCGGCGCCACCGACAGCGGCGTTTCGTGCAGCTGGACGGTATGTGCGAACACTTCCACCCAGCGCACCTTCTCGTTCGGGTCGTCGGCAGCCGCCTTGTCGCCGGCTGCCGCGGCATCGGCTTTTTCGGCCGCTTGCGCCGCACCGGGCGCGACCCAGCCCGCGAGCAGGTCCTGCAATTCGCGCGCTCGCCGCAAGCACGCGCCGAGCGATTCCGCCCGCTCGGCCTGGCTCGCGAGCGCCGATGCGAGCGCATCGAGCGCCGCCTCGAGCGCGTCGAGCGCGCCGAACATCGGGTGATCGTCGCCCAGTTGCGCGAGCGACATGCGCACGATCTGGTCGTTCGCGAACGCCAGGCGCAAGTCGCGCGCCGCGCGTTCGAGATCGCCGCCGAGCTTCACCCACTCGACCGCATCGCGCGCATGGCTCAGCCCTTCGGCGACCGTGTCGCGCGCGAGTTCGAGGATCTGCGTGGTCGACAGCGTCTCGCCGAAGAACAGCGTGGCCGTCTCCGGCAACTGATGCGCTTCGTCGAAGATCACCGTGTTCGCGTTCGGCAGCAGTTCGGCCATCCCGGTGTCGCGCAGCATGATGTCCGCGAAGAACAGGTGATGGTTGACGACGACGATGTCCGCCTGCTGCGCCTCGCGCCGCGCCTGCATCACGAAGCATTCCTTGTAATGCGGGCACTCCTGGCCGAGGCAGTTGTCGCGCGTCGACGTGACCATCGCCCACACCGGCGCCGTCTCCGGCACGCTCGCGAGCTCGGCCTTGTCGCCGCTCTTCGTGATCTTCGCGAACCGGACGATTTCCTGCAGGTACGCGGTGTCCTGTCGCGACGGCAGGCGGCCGTTGTCGGCCGTGCGCTGCAGGTAGTAATGGCACAGGTAGTTCGAGCGGCCCTTGAGCATCGCGACCGTCACCGGCACCGCGAGCGCGTTGCGCACGGTCGGGATGTCGCGCTGGAACAGCTGGTCCTGCAAGTGCTTCGTGCCGGTCGACACGATCACCTTGCCGCCCCACAGCATCGCGGGCACCAGGTACGCATAGGTCTTGCCGGTACCGGTGCCGGCCTCGACGATCAGCGTGTTGTCGCCGGCGTCGCTGTTGGTGTCGGCCGCTGCATCGCCCGCGGCGGACTCAGCCGCCTTGTCGCCTTCGCCGAGGCGGCGCGCCGGCCGCTTGCGAGTTTCGAAGATCTCCGGTTCGGGCATCCGGCGCGCGGACGCCTCCATCGCGGACGCGACCGCGCGCGCCATCTCGATCTGCGACAGACGCGGGTGATAGCCGTCGAGCGCGCGCGCAAGCAGTCCGCCTTCACCGAAGATCGTGTCGAGTTCGTCGACGCGCTTGCGGCTCAGCTCGAAGGCGCCTTCGGGCGCACGAACGCGCCCGGCGGACGACGCGTCACGCCGGGCATCGGGGTTGGCTTCAAGCGGTGAATTCAAGGCAAGCGTTCCTGTGTCCAGCGCCCGAGCGGCGCCGGCGCTTGCCAGGCCGCGCTCAGGCGCGCTTATCCGGTTCCAGCTGCGATTGCAGCAAAATGATTTTGTCCTTGGCCGCCAGCTTTTCCTTCTTCAGCCGGTGCAGCGTGATGTCGTCGATGTCGGAGTGTCCTTCCTTCAGCTCGATCTCCCGAGCGAGCTGCTGGTGCTGCTCCTGCAATGCAGCCAAACGGTTGTGCAATTCCTGCTGCTGTTCCGTGGGACGGTTTTGCATATGCGCCTCCTCATCGAAGCAGCGCGCCGACTGGCGTGCCGGCACGCACGAGACTGATTCCGGATCAATCCAACACGTTACTGCCCCTGCTGTTGCTGCTTGGCCTTTTCGGCCGCTTCCCGCTGACGCCGCTCGACATCGGCCTGGTGCTGGGCGGCTTCCTTCTGCTTCTGCTCGTAGCGCGCGGCGTTGTCCGCCCGCTCCCGCGCCTTCTGCGCGGCCTGCTGGTGCGCCTGGTCGAGCTTGCGCTGGAAGTCCGCCTGCTTCTGGTCGTATGCCTGCTTGTTCGCAGCGTGCTGCGGCCCTTCCGCGCCGCGCTGCGCCTGCTTCAGTGCATTCTGCTCCTGCTTGTCGCGGAACGCAGCCGCGTTCGCCGCCTCGTTCGCCGCGCGCTGCGGCGCTTCCGCCGCGTTCTGCACCTGCTTCAGCGCCTGCTGCTGGTCGCGCTGCTGCGCCCGCACCGCGCGCTGTTCGTCGTCGAGCGCGAGTTGCTCCTGACGGATGCTTGCCCGCTCCTCGCGCATCCGGTCGCGCGCATTGCCGAGACAGTGATTGACGAAGAACTTGCTGTAGCAGTCGTGCTCCGCCACGGCATAACGATAATCGTTTTCCGCGGAACGTTGATTGAGCACTTTTTGACGGGCGTCAAAATCCTGCGTGGCGGAGGCCGCGACGGGCGCGGCGGCAGCGGCGTCCGGCGCGGTTGCGCCCGATGCCTGCGCGTACGCGACGGCAGACCCTGCGGACAAAGCCGCGGCAAGCGCTGCGCCGAGCGCGACGAGAGAAATGCGGGAAGTTGGCAACGTCGTAGGAAAGCTGCGGGACATGTGTCAAATTCTATCACCCCCGGCTGGACGCTCCGCCATTTATGGCAAAATGCCCCGCTTCACTCACCCGCGGCATCTGGTCCGGCGGGCCCGTCTCGCAGCCCGCCGCGCGCGGTCTGCCGGCCCGCGCCGCGATTTCAGCAGGCAGATCATCCACGACATGACGGAAACCGTAGCACTCAAGATCGTACAGCGCATCGCCACCGAACTGTCCGTCCAGCCGCGCCAGGTCGCGGCGGCAGTGCAACTCCTCGACGAAGGCTCGACCGTTCCGTTCATTGCCCGGTACCGCAAGGAAGTGACCGGCAACCTGGACGACACGCAGTTGCGCCAGTTGGAGGAGCGCCTCCTGTATCTGCGCGAACTCGAGGATCGCCGCGCGGCGATCCTGTCGAGCATCGACGAACAGGGCAAGCTGACCGACGAACTGCGCGCCGCGATCGACGCGGCCGACAGCAAGCAGGTGCTCGAAGACCTTTATCTGCCGTACAAGCCGAAGCGCCGCACGCGCGCGCAGATCGCCCGAGAAGCCGGCCTCGAGCCGCTCGCGCAGGCGCTGCTCGCGAATCCGCTGCTCGACCCGCAGACGGAAGCAGCCGCGTACGTCGATGCCGACAAGGGCGTTGCCGACGTGAAAGCCGCGCTCGACGGCGCGCGCGACATCCTGTCCGAGCAGTTCGGCGAAACCGCCGAACTGCTCGGCAAGCTGCGCGACTACCTGCACAGCCAGGGCGTCGTGTCGTCGGCCGTGGTCGAAGGCAAGGAAAACGAGGAAGGCGAGAAGTTCCGCGACTACTACGACTATGCGGAAACGATCCGGACCGTGCCGTCGCACCGCGCGCTCGCGCTGTTCCGTGGCCGCAATGCCGGCGTGCTGACCGTCAAGCTCGGCCTTGGCGAGGAACTCGACGCGCAGGTCCCGCATCCCGGCGAAGCGATGATCGCACGCCATTTCGGGATCGCAAACCAAAGCCGCCCGGCCGACAAGTGGCTGTCCGACGTGTGCCGCTGGTGCTGGCGCGTGAAGGTGCAGCCGCACATCGAGAACGAATTGCTCACGCAACTGCGTGAAACGGCGGAAGCCGAGGCGATCCGCGTGTTCGCGCGCAACCTGAAGGACCTGCTGCTGGCCGCGCCGGCCGGCCCGAAGGCCGTGATCGGTCTCGACCCCGGCCTGCGCACGGGCGTGAAGGTCGCCGTGGTCGACCGCACCGGCAAGCTGCTCGCGACCGACACGATCTACCCGCACGAGCCGCGCCGCGACTGGGACGGCTCGCTCGCGAAGCTCGCGCGCATCGCCGCGCAGACGCAGGCCGAGCTGATCAGCATCGGCAACGGCACCGCATCCCGCGAAACCGACAAGCTCGCGAGCGAGCTGATCTCGAAGCACCCCGAACTGCGGCTGCAGAAGATCGTCGTGTCGGAAGCCGGCGCGTCGGTCTACTCGGCGTCCGAACTGGCCGCGAAGGAATTCCCGGAACTCGACGTATCGCTGCGCGGTGCCGTTTCAATTGCCCGCCGCCTGCAGGACCCGCTCGCCGAACTCGTGAAGATCGAGCCGAAGGCGATCGGCGTCGGCCAGTACCAGCACGACGTGAACCAGCGCGAACTCGCCCGCTCGCTCGACGCGGTGGTCGAGGATTGCGTGAACGCGGTCGGCGTCGACGCGAACACCGCGTCGGTTGCGCTGCTCGCGCGCGTATCGGGCCTGAACGCCACGCTCGCGCGCAACATCGTCGACTACCGCGACGCGAACGGGCCGTTCCCGTCGCGCGACCACCTGCGCAAGGTGCCGCGCCTCGGCGACAAGACCTTCGAACAGGCAGCCGGCTTCCTGCGCATCAACGGCGGCGAGAATCCGCTCGACCGCTCGTCGGTCCACCCGGAAGCCTACCCGGTCGTCGAACGGATCCTTGCGAAGATCCGCAAGCGGATCGACGACGTGCTCGGCAGCCGCGACGCGCTGTCCGGCCTGTCGCCGACGGAATTTGTTGACGAACGTTTCGGCCTGCCGACCGTGCGCGACATCCTGTCCGAACTCGAAAAACCGGGTCGTGACCCGCGCCCGGAATTCAAGACCGCAACGTTCCGCGACGGTGTGGAGAAGGTGTCCGACCTGATGCCGGGCATGCTGCTCGAAGGCGTCGTGACGAACGTCGCGGCATTCGGCGCGTTCGTGGATGTCGGCGTGCACCAGGACGGCCTCGTCCACGTGTCGGCGATGTCGACCAAGTTCATCAAGGATCCGCACGAAGTCGTGAAGGCCGGCCAGGTCGTCAAGGTCA
Organism: Burkholderia ambifaria; assembly: GCF_001443045.1. Classification (GTDB taxonomy): domain Bacteria; phylum Pseudomonadota; class Gammaproteobacteria; order Burkholderiales; family Burkholderiaceae; genus Burkholderia; species Burkholderia ambifaria_A. The sequence continues at coordinate 84,588 of NZ_LKPJ01000005.1, forward strand.
AGGTGCTCGACGTCGACGTGAAGCGCCAGCGCATTGCGCTGACGATGCGCCTCGACGACGAAGCAGCCGCGCCCGGCATGGCGCCGCGCGGCGGCCAGGATCGCGGCAATGCCGGCCGCGGCACGGCCCGCCCGCAGCGTTCGCGCGAGCCGGAACCGGCCGGCGCGATGGCCGCGGCGTTCGCGAAGCTGAAGCGCTGAGCACGCGAAGGCTGTCGACGTAATAAAAAACCCGCCGAAAGGCGGGTTTTTTATTGCTCTCGCGAACGCGCTGCCGATAGGCATGGGCCGTATCCACGACCCTGCGCGCGCCGGTCAGATCTCGATCTTGGTGCCGAGCTCGACGACGCGGTTCGCCGGGATCGAGAAGAAGTCGGTCGGCTTCGCCGCGTTCTGGTGCATCCATGCGAACACGCGTTCGCGCCAGATCGACATGCCGGGCAGATGCGTCGGCACGACCGTTTCGCGCGCGAGGAAGAACGACGTGTCCATCAGCTCGAACGTCATGTCGTGCGTGCGGCCGAATTCCTCGAGCACGGCCTTCACGTCCGGCGTCTCGTTGAAGCCGTACTCGGCCTTGACGATGTACAGGCCGCCGCCCGCATCGCGCGAACTCAGGCGCTTGTCGTCGCGCACATACGGAATGTCGCGCGTGACGAACGTCAGGAAGATGGTCCGCTCGTGCAGCACCTTGTTGTGCTTCAGGTTGTGCAGCAGGCTGACGGGCACGAGCTTGTCGTTGCCGGTCAGGTAGATCGCGGTGCCCGACACGCGGTGCGGCGGATGCGCGAGCAGCCCCTGCAGGAACGGCTCGAGCGGGATACCGTCGGCGGCCGTGCGCTCCTTGACGATGTGGCGGCCCTTGTACCAGGTCATCAGCAGGAAGAACAGCAGCGCGCCGATGCCGAGCGGCAGCCAGCCGCCCTGCGCGACCTTCAGCAGGTTCGCGCCGAAGAAGCCGAGGTCGATCGCGAGGAACACCGCGATGATCGCGCCGACGAGCAGCCGGTTCCAGTTCCACACCTTCACCATCACGACGCACGCCAGCACGGTCGTGATCACCATCGTCGCCGTCACCGCGATGCCGTATGCGGCAGCGAGGTTGTCGGAGCTCTTGAAGCCGATCACGATGCAGAGAATCACGAACAGCAACAGCCAGTTCACGACCGGCACGTAAATCTGGCCGATCGCCAGCTCGGACGTATGCAGCACCTTCATGCGCGGCACGTAGCCAAGCTGGATGGCCTGCGACGTCAGCGAATACGCGCCCGAGATCACGGCCTGCGAAGCGATCACGGTCGCGACCGTCGACAGCACGACGAGCGGCAGCAGCGCCCAATCGGGCGCCATCAGGAAGAACGGGTTCTCGATCGCCTTCGAATTCTGGATCAGCAGCGCGCCCTGGCCGAAGTAGTTCAGCACGAGCGACGGCATCACGAGCCCGTACGCAGCGAGGCGGATCGGCTTCGCACCGAAGTGGCCCATGTCCGCATAGAGCGCTTCCGCACCGGTCAGCACCAGCACGACCGAACCCAGCACGACATAGGCCTGCAGCAGGTGATCCGCCATGAACGACGCCGCGTAGTACGGATTGACCGCTGCGATGATGCCCGGCACGCGCACGATGTGATACACGCCGAGTGCCGCGATTGCGACGAACCACAGCACCATGATCGGCCCGAACAGCTTGCCGACCAGCGCGGTGCCGTGGCGCTGGATCCAGAACAGCGCGATCAGGATCACGATCGTGATCGGCAGCACGAGGTGGGCCAGGTGCGGCGTCGCGATCTCGAGACCTTCGACCGCCGACATCACGGAGATCGCCGGCGTGATCACCGCATCGCCATAGAACATGCACGCGCCGAAGATGCCGAGCGCCATCAGTGCGCCCGCGACACGGGTTTTCGAGTCGAGCGGCCGCAGCGACAGCGCCATCAGCGCGAGCACGCCGCCTTCGCCGTTGTTGTCGGCTCGCATCACGAACAGCAGGTATTTGATGCCGACCACCAGGATGATGGCCCAGAACAGCAGCGAGATCACCCCGAGAATCGAGCCTTCGGTCAGCGGGATGCCGTGTGCGGGGCTGAACGCTTCCTTCAGCGAATACAGCGGGCTCGTGCCGATGTCGCCGAACACGACGCCGATGGCCGCTATCGCAAGCGCCCGCATCGAGTGTTGGTGCGTCGAATGCGCATGGGCTGCGTCGGTCGCCTGGATCGTGTCGTTCATATGAAGCGTAATAATCGGGTCCGGTTCGGACAAAACGAGCGCTATTCTACTCGCGCCCCCCTTAAACACCGTCCTGCCGTGTTGCCCTGAAACCACGTGATCCACGCCGCGCATGCAATCCTGCGCAAGCTGTGGCAGGGCTGCCATCATAGCCGGGGCCGCGCCGTCTGCCTACCGTGTACGCCGGTCGCCGCGCCCACCGGTTCGGCGCACCCAATAAAAAACGGCGCCGCGAGCGGCGCCGTACAAGGCTTTCCTTCAATTTGCCGGCCGCTTACGCGCCCGAACCGTCGCGCTGCGCGCGACCGCGCTTGATCCACGCCTCGAGGTTGTGCGGACGAACCGTATCCCACTCTTCGAACGGCTGATGAATCCACGGATTCGTCGGCAGATACTGCGCGTGGTAGTCGGGCTTCACCTTCGAGCAACCCTTGTACCAGAGCACGGCCGAACGCACGGCCGTGACGGACGGATAACGCTCCTTCAGGTGCTCCTGCACGCGCGCGAGCGTGACGCCCGAATCGACGAGATCGTCGACCAGCAGCACGTTGCCCTCGAGGTTGCCACGCGTCATCGTGATGTACTGCGCGATGTCGAGCTCACCCTGCTCGGTGCCGGCTGCTTCGCGGTACGAACTCGTCGCGAGAATCGCGAGCGGGACGTCATAGATGCGCGACAGTTGATCGCCGACGCGCAGACCGCCGCGCGCGAGGCACAGGATCTGGTCGAACTTCCAGCCCGATTCATGCACCTGCAGTGCGAGCAGCTCGATCAGACGATGGTATTCGTCCCAGCCTACCCACAGGTTCTTGTCGTCGTTGCGCGGATCGGTCATCAAGTCTGCCGCCGTCATCGTGATTTGCTGCGTCATGCTGAAAGTTACACCTTGAACGGATGGCGAAGCAGGATCGTTTCGTCGCGATCAGGCCCCGTCGAAACCATGTCGACCGGCACGCCGGCCACTTCCTGGACACGGGTCAGGTATGCCTGCGCATTCGCCGGCAGCGCGTCCCACGTCTTGATGCCGACGGTGCTTTCCTTCCAGCCGGCGAACGTTTCGTACACGGGTTCGCAACGCGCGACGTCTGCCGCACCGCGCGGCAGGATGTCCACGTCCTTGCCGTCGATCTTGTAGCCGACGCACAGCTTGACTTCATCGAGGCCGTCGAGCACGTCGAGCTTCGTCATGCAGAGGCCCGACACGCCGTTGATCTGGATCGAGCGGCGCAGTGCGGCTGCGTCGAGCCAGCCGGTGCGGCGCGGACGGCCGGTGACCGAGCCGAATTCCTTGCCGACGTTCGCCAGCGTGACGCCGACCTGGTCCTGACGCTGCGGATTGTCCGCATCGTACAGTTCGCTCGGGAACGGGCCCGAACCGACGCGTGTGCAGTATGCCTTCGTGATGCCAAGGATGTAGTTCAGCTTCTGCGGACCGACGCCGGCGCCGGCCGAAGCCGCACCCGCGACGCAGTTGCTCGACGTGACGAACGGATAGGTGCCATGGTCGATGTCGAGCAGCGTGCCTTGCGCGCCTTCGAACAGCAGGTTCTGACCGGCATTGTTCGCGTCGTACAGACGGCGCGACACGTCGGCCACCATCGGCTTCAGGCGATCGGCGTAGCCGAGCATCGTGTCGAGCGTGGCCTGGAAATCGACGGCCGCGCCACCCAGATACTGGGTCAGCACGAAGTTGTGGAAATCGAGGTTTTCGCGCAGGCGGTCGGCGAAGGTCTTCGCGTCGAACAGGTCCTGCACGCGCAGCGCGCGGCGGCCGACCTTGTCTTCGTATGCGGGGCCGATGCCGCGGCCGGTCGTACCGATCTTGCCCGCGCCCTTGCGCGCTTCGCGCGCCTGGTCGATCGCGATGTGGTACGGCAGGATCAGCGTCGTGGCTTCGGAAATGAACAGGCGATCGCGCACGTTCACGCCGGCTTCTTCCAGCTCGCCGATTTCCTTGAACAGTGCCTCGGGGGACAGGACGACGCCGTTGCCGATGTAGCAGGCGACGCCTTCACGCATGATGCCCGACGGGATGAGGCGCAAGATGGTCTTCTTGCCGCCGATGATGAGGGTGTGGCCGGCGTTGTGGCCGCCCTGGAAACGCACGACGCCCTGAGCGTGGTCCGTCAGCCAGTCGACGATCTTACCCTTGCCTTCATCACCCCACTGCGTTCCCACGACGACGACATTGCGCCCGGGAGTCACGTTCACTGCGCTGGCAGACATGTTGATTCGTTAGCTGGTTAAAAACGTATTCTACCTATGTTCGCGGGCGATTCCGAATTTTTCCGTTTCGCTTCAACGATATGCACGCCAAACGACGGCCCGCGAACGCCTGTTTAACGGGGTTCGACCACCCACGCGCCGTTACGCTCGACGAGCGAACGGTCGCAGGCGAACTCGTCGAGCACGTGGTCGTGCCCCGGCAACGCCTGGATCACAACCTCGCCCGCATCGCGCAGCGCCCCGACGGCCGCGTTCAGTGCGTCGTCCTGCGCCCACGGCGCGAGAATCGCTGCGCCGCGCGCCTCGATCGGCGAAATCCGCGCGAGTTCGCGCAGGTCGAGCGAGAAGCCGGTTGCCGGGCGGGCGCGACCGTAGGCCTGGCCTACGTGGTCGTAACGACCGCCGCGCGCGATCGCGTTCGGCACGCCGTCGATGTACGCCGTAAACATCGCGCCGCTGTGGTACGCATAGCCGCGCAGATCGGCCAGATCGATCGCCACCTCGACGCCCTTCGCCTGGGCCGCGAGCTGCGCGAGATCGTCGAGCGCGCGCGTGATCTCGGGCAGCACCGGCAGCCGTGCGCGCGCCTCGTCGAGCACGCTTGCGTCGCCGTACAGATGCGGCAGCGCACGCAGCGCCGCGCGCGTGTCGGCGCCGAGATCGTCGGTGAGTTCGTTCAGCAGCGGCACGTCCTTGCCCGACAGCGCGTCGTACAGCACCTCGCCGCGCTCGGCGGCCTGCGCATCGCGCGCGAGCAACGCCGCGAGCACGCCCGCGTGGCAGAGGTCCAGACGGATCCGCGACAGCCCCGCGAGGTGCAGCGCGTCGAGCATCAGCTGCTGGATCTCGAGATCGGCTTCCAGCCCGGCGTGCCCGTAGATTTCGGCGCCGATCTGGATCTGTTCGCGCGTCGCGTGCAGGCCCCGCGGACGCGTATGCATCACGTGGCCCGCATAGCAGAGGCGCGTGACGCCCTGGCGGTTCAGCAGGTGCGCGTCGATGCGCGCGACCTGCGGCGTGATGTCCGCGCGCAGGCCGAGCGTGCGGCCCGACAACTGGTCGACCAGCTTGAAGGTGCGCAGGCGCAGGTCGGCACCGCCGCTCGTCAGCAGCGACTCGAGGTATTCGAGCAGCGGCGGCATCACCATTTCGTAGCCATACGAACGGAAGCGGTCGAGCAGCCTGCGGCGCAGCTCCTCGATCTTGCGCGCTTCCGACGGCAGTACGTCGGCGATATTCTCGGGAAGTAACCAGGTCGACATCGGTACGGTCCTACGACGGGAAACAGGGCGCGACTCGCGCGCCGCGAAATGAATCGGAAATCGGAATCGGGCGGAACGAACGGCGGGTGCGCCGTCTGGATCAGCTCTCCGGTCAGGTGGCAAGCAGCAGCAGGACGAGCCCGAGCGCCATCACGATGAGCCCGCCGATCCGGATATGATGCGGCGGCCGCTCCGCTATTCTACGAAACGTGTCGCGCCAGGCGACGGGAAACACGAAGGGGAACGCCCCCTCGATGATCAGCATCAGTGCTACCGCGAGCAACAACGAGCCAGCCAGATCCATGCGAGCGACGGCGCCGCTCGACGCGGCGCCCCAAGGTCAGTGTTTGCGGGGAGCGGGTGCCGCCGGTGCGGTACCGCCCGTCGGGCTGCGCATGAAACGGAAAAACTCGCTGTCGGGATCGACGACGATGATGTCGTTGCGCTTGAAGGTATTCCGGTAAGCCTGCAGGCTCGCGTAGAACTGGTAGAACTGGGGATCGCTGCCGAACGCGTCGGCGGCAATCGACGCGGCCTTCGCGTCGCCCTCGCCCTTGATCGTCTGCGCGGACTTGTAAGCATTCGCGAGCACCGCCTGCTGTTCGCGTTCCGCATCGGCCTTGATCTGCTCGACATCGGCGGCGCCATCCGCGCGCACCTGCGCGGCCTGGTCGCGCAGCGCGGCAATCATCCGCTGATAGACGGCGTCCGTCTGCGCAGCCGGCAGGTCGACGCGCGTCAACTGCACATCGACCACGTCGACGCCGAAGCCGGATGCCTTCGCGCGCACCGCATCGCGAGCGGCATGGGCGATGTCGCGCTGCCCGCCGAGCGCATCATCGAGCGCGCGCTTGCCGAACGCGTCGCCGAGTGCGCTCTTCAGCGCGCCGGTCAGACGCTCGGTGGCGGCCGTCGGGTCGCCGCCCGTTGCCGTGAAATACTTCATCGGATCGCTGATCCGGTACTTGACCGCATACGCGACGAGCAGGTCATGCTTGTCTTCGGTCGCCAGTTGCAGCGAATCCTGCGATTCGAGCGATTGCAGGCGCGTATCGATCAGCGTCGCCGTCTGCAGCGGCGGCGGCAGCTTGAAATGGATGCCGGGGCCCGCGAGTTCGGGCTGCGCGCCGTCTCGGCCCGACAGCACGACCGCATGGCGCGGATCGACGGTCAGGACGGTCGACGACGCCGCGAAGGCAACGATCACGATTGCGACGACGAGCGCAATGATTCGGTTCATGTTCTGCGCTCCCCGTTACTTCGTATCGTCTTCGCGCGAGCGACTGCGGAACGCTTCGCGCGACCGCAGCACGTCGCTGCCCGGTGCGGGGGCCGCCGCGGCCGAAGCCGCGCTCGCGGGTGCGCTCGCCGCCGCGGCGGCCGGAGCCGACGCTGCATCGGGCGCGGATGCGCCGGCGGACGTCGCGGCGTTCGTGGCATTTTGCCGCCCCTGCTCGACGAGTTTGTCGAGCGGCAGGTACACGACGCTATTGCCACCCTTGTTGCCGACGAACACCTTCGTCGCGTTCGAATAGATTTCCTGCATCGTCTCGAGGTACATCCGCTCGCGAATCACCGCGGGCGCCTTCGAATACTGCGCATAGACCTGCTTGAACCGATCGGCGTCGCCTTCTGCCTCCGTGACCACGCGATCGGCATACGCCTTCGCTTCGTCGACGAGTTTCGCGGCATTGCCCTGCGCCTTCGGCAGCAGGTCGTTCGCATAGGCCTGCGCGGCACGCTTGGCGGCCTCACGCTCGTCACGCGCCTTCGCGACTTCGGCGTACGCGGCTTGCGTCTGCTCGGGCGCCGCGACGCTCTGCATCGTGACGGCCGTCACCTCGAGCCCTGACTGGTAGCGATCGAGATCGCGCTGGATCGCGGCGGACAGCTGCTCGCGCAGCGCGTCGCGGTCCTGGTTCAGCATGTCGGCCGCGCTGCGCGTGCCGACGATCGCACGCACCGCAGCCTGGGCGGCCTGCGACACGCTGCGCTCGGGATCGACGCTGCGGAACAGGTAATCGGTTGCCGAACGGATGCGGTATTGGACGACGAAACGCACGTCGACGATGTCGGCGTCGCGCGTCAGCATCGCCGCTTCCTTCACGTTCGCGAGACGCACGACATTGTTCCGGCCGATCTCGATCGAACGGACCTGCGACGTGTCGACGATCTCGTGCGACGCGAACGGATACGGCGCGCGCCAGTGCACGCCCTGACCGACCGTGCCGGACAGCTTGCCGAACTGCAGCAGGACGCCCGTCTGGCCGTCCTGCACGACGAACAGCCCGCTGCCCGCGTAGACCGCGACCAGCACGCCGATCACGATGCCGACACCGACACGCGCGGCCCGGCCGTTGTCGGGCCGGAAGCCGTTGCCGCCCTTGCCGCCGAACAGGCCGCTCAGACGCCGGTTGAAGTTGCGCCACATCTCGTCGAGATCGGGCGGACCGTCACCGTCGCCGCCGGGCGGACGCTTCGATTCGTTCGCACGCGGACGGGATCCGTCGTTGCCCTTGCCGTCACCGCGCCCCCAGCGGGGATCGTTGATCGACAGCAAGGCGCGCATCCGCCGCCAGGTACTCCGCTCGTTGTATTCGTTCACCAGAGTTTGTTCACCAGATTAGACGCCGGCGAACCGGCCGGGACCGGTTAGCGCCCCTGTTCGGAAATCGTGTGGTCTTCGTGTGGTTCTGCGGGGGCGCCGTCGAGCGCGCCGTCGGGTAACGTCACGCCGGAAAGGTGTTCCGCGGAGGCGATCTCGGCGATGGCGGCACGCAACGCGTCGAGACCCTGACCGGTGCGTGCGCTCAAAAAGACGCGCGAAATATTACCATATTCGTCCCGCTCGACCGCGTCGCCGCGGGCCGCCAGCTCGGGTACGGCATCGATCTTGTTGAACACCAGCACCTGCCGGATCGTGTCCGCGCCGATCTCGTGCAGCACGCCGTTCACCTGCTCGATCTGTTCGAGCCTGACCGCGCTCGACGCATCGACCACGTGCAGCAGCAGATCCGCGTGGATCGTTTCCTCGAGGGTCGCGCGGAACGCGGCAACCAGCTGGTGAGGCAGTTCGCGGATGAACCCGACCGTATCGGACACGACGATCTGGCCGACCTCGTCGCCGAGATACACGCGCCGCGACGTCGTGTCGAGCGTGGCGAACAGCTGGTCGGCCGCATAGGCCTGCGCTTTCGTCAGCGCATTGAACAGCGTCGACTTGCCCGCGTTCGTATAGCCGACGAGCGACACCGACATCGTGCCGCTGCGCGCACGCTGGCGACGCTGCGTGCTGTGCTGCCGGCGCAGCCGGTCAAGCCGCGACTTCAGCATCTTGATGCGTTCGCCGATCAACCGGCGGTCGGTTTCCAGCTGGGTTTCACCGGGACCGCGCAGGCCGATACCACCCTTTTGCCGCTCGAGATGGGTCCACGCGCGAATCAGGCGGGTCGACAGGTATTGCAGCTGCGCGAGCTCGACCTGCAGCTTGCCTTCGTGGCTGCGGGCGCGCTGCGCGAAGATATCGAGAATGAGGCTCGTACGATCGACCACCCGCCTGTTAAGCGCCTGCTCCAGATTGCGTTGCTGGGCCGGTGCCAGTGCGTGGTTGAAGATGACGATTTCGACGTTGTGTGCGTCACAGGCAAGCCGCAGTTCTTCGGCTTTGCCGCTACCGATGAACATCTTGGCATCGGGACTGGCGCGACGACCCGTGAGGGTGACGGCGGGACGGGCCCCCGCACTGGAGGCGAGAAGACTGAGTTCTTCGAGACTGGCTTCGAAATCGGTCTTGCCGAAGTCGATGCCGACGAGCGCTGCGTTGATCAAATTATCGGGTGTCAAGATAAGGCGGCTGGCATCGGTCGCTCGCGGCGACCGGATGCCGGCCGCTGCGATAGGTTAGGACGAGGCTTCCGCGTCCGGGTGGAAATTCACCGGGCGCGCCGGCACGACCGTCGAGATGGCGTGCTTGTAGACCATCTGGGTCACCGTATTACGGAGCAACACGACGTACTGGTCGAACGATTCGATGTTCCCTTGGAGCTTGATGCCGTTGACGAGATAGATCGAAACGGGAACGTGCTCTTTGCGCAGTGCGTTCAAAAACGGGTCTTGTAACAATTGCCCTTTGTTGCTCATGGCGTACTCCATCTTTTTTTGCAGGTTGATCTGGATTGGCGGCGAAGAAAAAGAGATCCGGCGCCAATCGCTACACTATAGCCGATTTTGCCTGCCCCGCCCGGCGGTAGGCCATGCGGCCTATCCCTTGCGGGACGTGCGTGGCAGGCATGCTTCAGCCCTTGTCCGCGTACGGGTTGTTCGACGAACGGAACTCTATGCGCAATGGAGTCCCGGTCAGGGAGAAAGTTTCGCGGAATCGGTTTTCGAGGTAGCGCTTGTACGTTTCGGTCACCGCGTCGAGCGCGTTGCCGTGGATGACGATCAGCGGCGGATTCTGGCCGCCCTGGTGCGCGTAGCGCAGCTTCGGACGCACCGGACCACGACGGCGCGGCTGCTGGAACTCGACGGCCTCGATCAGCGCGCGCGTGAGCTTCGGCGTCGGCAGTTTCGCCATGGCCGCCGCGTACGCGTCGTCGACCGAGCGCATCAGCGCACCGATGCCCGTCTTCTTCGCGGCCGAAATGTAGTGCGATTTCGCGAAGTCGAGGAATTTCAGCTTGCGGGTCAAATCCGCTTTCGCGCGATCGCGCGCGTGGTCGTCGAGGCCATCCCACTTGTTGACGCCGATCACGAGCGCGCGGCCCTGTTCGACGACGAAGCCGGCAATGTGCGCGTCCTGGTCGGAAATGTCCTGCTGCGCATCCAGCAGAAGAATGACGACATTCGCATCGGAGATCGATTGCAACGTCTTCACGACCGAGAACTTCTCGATCGCCTCGAACACCTTGCCGCGGCGCCGCAGGCCCGCGGTGTCGATCAGCGTGTATTTCTTGCCGTTACGCTCGAAGTCGACGTAAATCGAATCGCGCGTCGTGCCCGGCATGTCGAACGCAATGACGCGATCTTCGCCGATCAGCGCGTTTACGAGCGTCGACTTGCCGACGTTCGGCCGGCCGACGATCGCGATCTTGATGCCGCGCGACGGATCGTCCTCGTCCGCTTCCTCCGGCTGGCCCGCGTACGCGACTTCCAGTGCCTCGTTGATCATGTCGGTCACGCCGTCGCCGTGCGCGGCCGAGATCGCGCGCGGATCGCCGAGCCCGAGTTCATAGAAGTCCGTCGCGACCGCCGTGTACTTCATCCCCTCAGCCTTGTTGACGACCAGGAAGATCGGCCGGCCGGTCTTGCGCAGGTAGTCGGCAATCGACTTGTCCTGCGGCGCGAGCCCGTTACGGCCGTCGACGATGAACACGACGACGTCGGCTTCCTCGACCGCCTGCCGCGTCTGGCGCGCCATCTCGTGCAGGATGCCGTCCTTCGCGACGGGCTCGAAGCCGCCGGTGTCGACAACCAGGTACGGCCGCTCGCCGACGCGCCCTTCGCCGTAATGGCGATCGCGCGTCAGGCCCGGCAAGTCGGCGACCAGCGCATCGCGCGAGCGCGTGAGCCGGTTGAACAGCGTGGATTTCCCCACATTGGGGCGCCCAACGAGGGCAATGACCGGTTTCATCTGTGTTTTCTACGGTGATGCGCAGCAGCGGGAGGCCCGCTGCTGCGGGCGGCTGCGCTGAATGAAAATATCACGAATTCGCGCCGCGCCGGATGCGCGCGCCGGGCGCGCGTTGCGCGCCGTCGTCTTTCGTTTCGAACTGCCTTTCAAATACCGAGCGGCCGGGGACACCGGCCGCCTTCGTGCGCGCGACCGCAGCGCGCGGGACAAACCCGCAGCGCCGCGATTGCGCCTGTTGCGTGCGCGTCAGCGCGGGCGGAACCCGTACAGGCCGCCGTCCTTCGTCTGCACGACGAGCGTATTGCCCGCCAGGACCGGCGCCGCCGTAATCGCGCTGCCGTCGGTCTTCATCCGCGCAATGAAGCTGCCGTCCTCGCGCGACAGGAAGTGCACGAAGCCCTTGTAGTCGCCCATCACGACCGCATGGCCGAGCAAGTAAGGCACGCCGACGTCACGGCTCTTCAGCTTGTCGTTGCGCCAGAGCTGGTTGCCGCTCGCCGCGTCGTAGGCCGTCACGACCGACCAGTCGTCGCCGCCGGCGACGACCGAATCGTCCTGCGCGAGGCCGCTGCGGCTCGAGAACGCCTTTTCCCACAGCGGACGGCCCGAGTTCGCGTCGAAGCAGCCAAGCTGCCCCTGGAACGTGACCGCGCACGCTTCGGCACCCACGAGCGTCGGCGGACCGCTGACGTCGTTGATGCGCTCCACTTCGGTCACGCCCTTCGGGAACGATACGGGCGTCTGCCAGAACGGCTCGCCCGTCTGCAGGTTGATCGCGACGAGACCGCCGCCGGGGAAGCCCGCCAGCACGGCCGCATCGCCCGCGAACGTCATGCCGGCCGACACGCGCAGGTTCAGCGGCACCGCGCGGTTGCGGTAGTTCCACTTCTGCTCGCCCGTCTGCGCGTTGAACGCGATCACCTGGCCGTCGATCGTGCGCACGATCACGAGGCCGTTGCCGACCAGCGGCGGCGAGAAGATCTCGCCCTGCACGCTCGTCTTCCACAGCTGCTTGCCGTCGGGGCCGAGTACGAACACGCCGCCCTTCAGCGCACCGACCGCGGTCAGGTTGCCATCGCTGCCGACACCGGCCGACAGGTCCGAACCGACCTTCGAGCGCCACAGCGTCTGGCCCGTCTTCGCGTCGATCTTCTCGACCGAACCGTTCTCGCCCGCCGCGTAGACGGCGTCGCCCACGGCCACCGGCGAGAACAGGTAGCGCCCGCCCTTGCCGACGCTCGCCTTCCAGACCTCTTGCACGTCCATGACGGGCTTGAACTCGGTGAGCGGAGTCGGCACGCGGCGCGCGTCCTTCGACGACGAGCAGGCCGCCAATGCCAGGACAGCCGCCGCGCAGGCTACGGGCACAGCGTAACGTTTCAGCAAATTCATCGGTTAGCGAAGCAGAGTTAAGAGGTTGAGGGGGCCGCGATCAGCCGCCGAGCGCGTCGAGCTTGAACTGCACGAGCTGGCGCGCGGACTGGTCGTCCTGCGACAGGCCGTCGAGCGCGAGCTTGTACGCGGCGCGCGCATCGTCGGTCTTGCCTTGCGCGGCAAGCAGATCGCCGCGACGATCTGCCACGAGGCCCTTGAATGCATCGACCGGCGTGCCGGAGAGCAGCGCGAGGCCCGCATCGTACGCCTTCTCGTCGAGCAGCAGCGACGCGAGACGCAGCTTCGCGATCTGCTTGTACTCGTCGTCCTTGGCATGATCGACGGCCCATTGCAGCTGCGCCTTCGCGCCGGCGGCGTCGCCGGCCGCGTACAGCGTCTTCGCGGCCGCGAGCGCCGTCATCTGCGCATACGGCGTGCTGCCGAACTTGTCTTCCATGTCGGCGGCCGCACGGGCCATCGTCGCCTTGTCGTTTGCGGCGGCGGCCTTCTGGACCTGCTCGTACAACCCGGAAGCCTCGGCGGCCTGACGGCGCTGCCAGTAATTCCAGCCGTTGAAGCCGGCCGCGACGACCAGCGCCGCGAGCACGATCCACGTGGTGAGGTTGCCCCAGCGGGCCCACCACGCCTTGAGACTTTCAATCGATTCTTGTTCGTCGTGATAACTCATCGGCGAGCGATTCCTTCCTGTTCAGGCCTTTCTTGTCGAGCGAATGCCAGCGCGATCAGTCGTCGCCGTCTTCGGCGGATGCAACCATCGCATTGATTAGGAATTCGGTCAAGCTTTCGACCGGTACGGTCTGCTGAACGTTCTTTTCCCCTTCCTGGCCCGCACCGCGCAGCGCTTTCACGCCCACCGTACCGTTCGCGACCTCTTCTTCGCCGAAGATCACCGCGAACGCCGCACCGCTTGCATCGGCGCGCTTCATCTGCGACTTGAAGCTTGCCGGCGCGCCGTCGGCGCTGCAGTGGAAAATCACGTCGAGGCCCGTATCGCGCAGACGCTCGGCCGCGATGAACGCCTGTTCGCGCGCCGTCTCGCCCTGGTGCACCACGTACACGTCGACACCTTCCTGCTCGGGCGCGAGATCCTCTTCCTTCAGCAGTTCGAGGATGCGCTCGATGCCCATCGCCCAGCCGCACGCAGCGGTCGGCTTGCCGCCGAGCTGCTCGATCAGCGGATCGTAGCGGCCGCCTGCCGCGACCGTGCCCTGCGCGCCGAGCTTGTCGGTCACCCACTCGAACACGGTCAGGTTGTAGTAGTCGAGGCCGCGCACAAGACGCGGATTGATCTTGAACGGAATGTTGTTCGCGAGCAGCAGGCGCTGCACCCCTTCGAAGTGCGCACGCGATTCGTCGCCGAGGAAGTCGATCAGCTTCGGCGCGTTCTGCGCGATTTCCTGCAGCGCGGGGTTCTTCGTGTCGAGCACGCGCAGCGGGTTCGTATACAGGCGGCGCTTCGCGTCCTCGTCCAGTACATCGGCGAATTGCTCGAGGTACTTGATCAGCTCGACACGGTGCGCGGCGCGCTCTTCGGCGAGGCCGAGCGAGTTGATTTCGAGCTTGATGCCGGTCAGCCCGAGGTCGTCCCACAGGCGCTGGCACATCATGATGATCTCGGCATCCGCATCCGGGCCCGCGAAGCCGAGCGCCTCGACGCCGACCTGGTGGAACTGGCGGTAGCGGCCGCGCTGCGGACGCTCGTGACGGAACATCGGGCCGATGTACCACAGGCGCTTCGGGCCGTCGTACAGCATGTTGTGCTCGATCGACGCGCGCACGACGGCCGCGGTGTTTTCCGGGCGCATCGTCAGGTTCTCGCCGTTCAGCGCGTCGGTGAAGCTGTACATCTCCTTCTCGACGATGTCCGTGACTTCGCCGATGCCGCGCGTGAACAGCTGCGTGTGTTCAACGATCGGCGTGCGGATGTTCTGGTAGCCGTACGCGCGCAGCAGCGATTTCACGGTAGCTTCGAAGAACTCCCACAGGCCGGCATCCTGCGGAAGGATGTCGTTCATGCCTTTGACGCCCGTGAGCTTCTCGATCTTGCGTTTCTGTTCAGTCATCGTTCGTGTGTGTGGACGAATTAGTTCAAGGCCTCGGTGCGGCCGTAATTGCGTGCGACGTAGTCGCTGACGATCTGCTGGAATTCCTCGGCGATCCGCTCGCCGCGCAGCGTCTTGACCTTCTCGCCGTCGATGAAGACGGGCGCGGCCGGGTTCTCGCCCGAGCCCGGCAGGCTGATGCCGATGTTCGCGTGCTTCGATTCGCCGGGGCCGTTGACGATGCAACCCATCACCGCGACGTTCATCTTCTCGACACCCGGATACTCCTTGCGCCAGACCGGCATCTGCTCGCGCAGGTAGGTCTGGATCTGCATCGCGAGCTCCTGGAACAGCGTGCTCGTCGTGCGGCCGCAGCCGGGACACGCGATCACCATCGGCGCGAACGAGCGCAGGCCCATCGTCTGCAGGATTTCCTGGCCGACGATCACCTCACCCGTGCGCGACGCGCCCGGTTCCGGCGTCAGCGAGATGCGGATCGTGTCGCCAATCCCTTCCTGCAGCAGCACGCCGAGCGCGGCCGTCGACGCGACGATGCCCTTCGAGCCCATGCCGGCCTCGGTCAGGCCAAGATGCAGCGCGAAGCCGCAGCGGCGGCCGAGTTCCCGGTACACGGCGATCAGGTCCTGCACGCCGCTGACCTTGCACGACAGCACGATGCGGTCGCGACCGAGGCCCAGTTCGACCGCACGCTCGGCCGAGCCGATCGCCGACTGGATCAGCGCTTCGTACATCACGCTCTGCGCATCCCACGGTTGCGAACGCGCGCCATTCTCGTCCATCATGCGCGCGAGCAGGTCCTGGTCGAGGCTGCCCCAGTTCACGCCGATCCGAACCGGCTTGTCGTACTTGGCCGCGGCTTCGATCATCTGCGCGAACTGCGTGTCGCGCTTCGCGCCCTGGCCGACGTTGCCCGGGTTGATCCGGTACTTCGACAGCGACTCCGCGCAGCCCGGGTAGTCGCGCAGCAGCAGATGGCCGTTGTAATGGAAGTCGCCGACGAGCGGAACGGTCACGCCCATCCGGTCGAGTTGCTCGCGGATCGCCGGCACGGCGGCCGCGGCCTCCGGCGTGTTGACGGTGATACGTACCAGCTCGGAACCCGCATTCGCGAGTTCCTTGATCTGGATCGCCGTGCCGATCGCATCGGCCGTGTCGGTATTCGTCATCGACTGCACGCGCACCGGCGCATCGCCGCCGATCGTCACGAGCTGCCCGCCCCAACGAACATCCACCGCATGCGACACGCGACGCGGCTGATGCCCGCCGAACACCGGCTCGGTTGAACAAATCTGACTGCTGCGTGGGGATTGAGCTTCGGATTGCATCGATAGATCCATTTACGCGGAATGCGCCGCGAGGCGGCGCATGAATTGAAAAAGCGCCGTGCCCTCGCGGCCTGTCCAGGACGGGCCTTCGCCACGGCGCTTGACGTCAGGGCAACGTGAACCGCGCCACGTTACCCCGCGCTGCCGAATATTTTGCCGGATCGACAGGTTTTCCGTCGAACGCGACCGCGTCGAGGCCTGCCTTGTTGCCGATCGTGACCTTGAACGGCCCGGTGCCGGCGACCTGCTTCGTCTCGCCGGCCCGCACCAGCGCCGAGAACAGCTCCTTGCCGTTCTTGTCGCGCACGCTGAACCAGCAATCCTGCTTGACCTTCAGTTCGACCAGCGACTGGCCTGCCGCCACCACGACGCTCGCGGGCTGGGCCGGTACGACCGTACCGTTCGCCACGGCCGTCACGACGGCGGGTTGCGACGCAGGCGCTGCTGCGACCGCCGGAGCCGGTACTGGCGCAGCCGACGCGGCAGCCTGCGGCGCCACGGCGGATGCTACAACCTGCGCCGGAGCATCGTTGCCGGCTGCCGTCGACGCGCCGCCCGCAGCCGCCTCTGCGACGGAAGACGCCGCCGGTGCGCTGGCTGCCGACGCATGTTCTGCATCGCCGCCCTTGAAGCGCGCGAGCCAACTCGACGAATCGCCGCCAGTGTGCCACATGAGTACCGCGATTACCGCGACGACGACGATCGCCGTCCCCCACAGCCACGGATGGTGGCGCGACGAGCTGCCGAGCGGGATCGATACGCGGCCGCGCGGCAAATCCGTCCCCGACGACGCGGGCATCGACAGATCGACTTCGGGCACGCCGCGCTCACGCCGCAATGCCTGCGCAAACGGTTCCGGATCGACGCCGAGCATCTTCGCATAGCTGCGCACAACGCCGAGCGCGAACGTCACGCCGGGCAAATGACTGATGTCGCCTGCCTCGAGCGCACGCAGCTTCTGCGGGGCGACCTTGAGCCGCGCCGACACGTCGTCAACCGTCCAGCCCTTCGCCTCCCGGAGCTGCGCCAGCCGGCCGCCGACGGCTACCAGCGTTTCAAGCCCCGCCGGTGCCGGCTTCGCGGCATTGGTCTCTGCGCCGTTTGTCGGCTGCGGCTCACTCATCCTTGTCCTCGCGTCGATTCTTCTTCACTGGCGAGCACCGCCGGCTCCCGCCGGCCGGCACCCGCAACTGTCCATTTCATGCGCGGCGCCAAGGCGCCGCGACCGATCGCTATTCGCGTGCTGTACCGCCAAAAAGGTTCGGGCATTCGCGGCCAGGCCACCCCGATTGGGCGTCCCCGACCAGCCCCCCGTCAAATCGCCCGAACTTCGATGATTTTTGCTGTTGCGCCCGTTCGCTCCGCCAGGCGCGTGCGGTCCTTCACGGCGCCGGCCAGCTGGCCGCACGCGGCGTCAATGTCGTCGCCACGCGTCTTGCGCACGGTCGTGACGACACCCGCGTCGATGAGGACCTGTGCAAAGCGCTTGATCTGCTCCGGCTTCGAGCGGATGAGGCCCGATTCCGGAAACGGATTGAACGGGATCAGATTGAACTTGCACGGCACGTCACGCGTGACGGCCAGCAGTTCGCGCGCATGCGCCTCGGTGTCGTTGACGCCGTCGAGCATGCAATATTCGAAAGTAATGAAGTCGCGCGGTGCGACCTTCAGATAGCGCTGGCACGCAGCCATCAACTCGCGAAGCGGATGCTTCTTGTTGAGGGGCACCAGCTCGTCGCGCAGCGCATCGTTCGGCGCGTGCAGCGAAACGGCGAGCGCGACCGGCAACTCGGCGCCGAGGCGGTCCATCATCGGCACCACGCCGGACGTCGACAGC
This sequence comes from Burkholderia ambifaria, assembly GCF_001443045.1. Taxonomy (GTDB): domain Bacteria; phylum Pseudomonadota; class Gammaproteobacteria; order Burkholderiales; family Burkholderiaceae; genus Burkholderia; species Burkholderia ambifaria_A. The sequence goes on from NZ_LKPJ01000005.1 coordinate 102,556, forward strand.
GTGACGCGGCGGCGCGACAGGCCGTACGCGTTGTCGTCAAGCATCAGCCGCATCGCGGGCACGACCGCGCTGTAGTTCAGCAGCGGCTCGCCCATGCCCATCATCACCACGTTGGTGACGACCCGCTCGGCCTTGCCGTTCGGACCGGGCGCGCGACCGAGCGACGCACGCAATGCAAATTCGGCCATCCGGAGCTGGCCGATGATTTCGGCTGTCGACAGGTTACGGGAAAAACCCTGCTTGCCCGTCGAGCAGAAGCGGCAGTTCACCGCACACCCGGCCTGCGACGACACGCACAGCGTGCCGCGCGTTTCTTCCGGGATGAACACGGTTTCGACCGCATTGCCGTTTCCGACGTCGATCAGCCACTTGCGCGTGCCGTCGGTGGAAACGTGATCGCTGGCGATCTCGGGCATCACGATCGACGCGCGGCCCTTGAGTTTCTCTCTCAAGGACTTCGCGAGATCGGTCATGCCGTCGAAGTCGCCAGCGTTGTACTGGTGGATCCAGCGCTGCAACTGCTTGGCGCGGAACGGCTTCTCGCCGAGGCTGCCGCAGTACGCGACAAGACCCTCGGCATCGAAGTCGAGAAGATTGACGGAAGTTTCGCTCGTCATGATGTGCTGCCTTGCCGCGTGCGCTGAATCCTGCCTACTTGCTGCCAGCCAGGGCTTAGCGCGAGTAAACGTTCATTTCCGGGAAGAAGAATGCGACTTCGACCGCTGCCGTTTCTGCAGCGTCCGAGCCATGCACTGCATTCGCGTCGATGCTGTCGGCGAAGTCGGCGCGGATCGTGCCCTTTTCCGCCTTCTTCGGATCCGTCGCACCCATCAGGTCGCGGTTCTTCAGGATCGCGCCTTCGCCTTCCAGAACCTGGATCATCACCGGGCCCGAGATCATGAAATCGACGAGATCCTTGAAGAACGGACGCGCTGCGTGAACCGCGTAGAACTTCTCTGCGTCAGCACGCGACAGGTGTGCCATGCGCGATGCGACGATCTTCAGGCCGGCGCCTTCGAAACGGCTGTAGATCTGGCCGATCACGTTCTTTGCCACCGCATCCGGCTTGATGATCGACAGGGTGCGCTCGATTGCCATAAAAACTCCAAAAAATTAAGAAGTTACAGGTTCAAATGAATCCGCTATTGTAGCACGATCCCGTGTATCATTGCGATTGAACCCTTACACAGCCGAAAGGTTCAGAATCGATATGTTTTTGCGCCACCCGGCCATTGAAACCTCGCGGCGCGGAACGTATCTTAGCCATAGCTGCTCCGGTTTGCTGCGCCGCACATCGCGCGCGCCGAACCGTCCCCGGACGCCCACGCGTTCAATGTTAGGAGAAACCATGAACGACTATCCGTACAATTTCGGCCGCGGCGGCTCCGTCAGCACCGCGGAGGTTCGCAATCGCGTGCTGCGGAACACGTACTGGCTGCTCGCGCTGTCGATGGTTCCGACGGTGCTCGGTGCATGGGTCGGCGTCGCTACGGGCTTCTCGCTGTTCGCGGCCACGAGCCCGATGATGAGCCTGCTCGCGTTCTTCGCGATCGCGTTCGGCTTCATGTTCGCGATCGAGCGGACGAAAAACAGCGCGGCCGGCGTATTCGTGCTGCTCGGCTTCACGTTCTTCATGGGCCTGATGCTGTCGCGCCTGCTGAGCTTCATCCTCGGCTTCTCGAACGGCCCGTCGCTGATCATGCTCGCGTTCGGCGGCACCGGCATCATCTTCGCCGCGATGGCGACGATCGCCACCGTCAGCAAGCGCGATTTCTCGGGGCTCGGCAAGTGGCTGTTCATGGGCGTGATCGTGATCCTGCTGGCCTCGGTCGCGAACATCTTCCTGCAGCTGCCGGCGCTGATGCTCACCGTGTCGGTGCTCGCGATCGCGATCTTCTCGGCCTACATGCTGTTCGACGTCCAGCGCGTCGTGAACGGTGGCGAAACGAACTACATCTCGGCCACGCTCGCGATCTACCTCGACCTGTACAACGTGTTCACGAACCTGCTCGCGCTGCTCGGCATCTTCGGCGGCAACCGCAACTGACGTTCGCCGCATCCCATGAAAAAACCGGCCCGAGGGCCGGTTTTTTTACGTCCGCCGCCCGCTCAGTCGCGCTCGAACAGCGCGATCGATTCGACGTGCGACGTATTCGGGAACATGTTCACGACCCCGGCGCCCTTCAGGCGGTAGCCGGCCTCGTGCACGAGCAGGCCTGCATCGCGCGCGAGCGTGGACGGGTTGCACGACACGTAGACGATGCGCTTCGGCAGCGGACCTTCGCCGCTCTGCGCGATTTCGGCCAGCGCCTTCGACACGGCGAGCGCGCCTTCGCGCGGCGGGTCGATCAGGAACTTGTCGAATGCGCCGAGCGCACGGATGTCGTCGCCCGTCACTTCGAACAGGTTCCGGCACGCGAACGTCGTGTGGCCGTCGACGCCGTTTTCGCGCGCATTCGCGAGCGCGCGCGTCGTCAGCGTCTCGCTGCCTTCGATGCCCATCACCTCGCGCGACNGTCGCGCGAGCGGCAGCGTGAAGTTGCCGATCCCGCAGAACAGGTCGAGCACACGATCGTCGCGCGACGGCGCGAGCAGGCGCAGCGCACGGCCCACCAGCACACGGTTGATCTGATGGTTGACCTGCGTGAAGTCGGTCGGCTTGAACGGCATGCGAATGGCGAACTCCGGCAGCGTGTAGTCGAGCGGCACGTCGAGCGGATAGAACGGCGTAACCGTGTCCGGCCCCTTCGGCTGCAGCCAGAACTGCACCTTGTGCTCATCCGCGAACGCGCGCAGCAGCGCTTCGTCGTCCGCATTGATCGGCTCCAGCACGCGCAGCACCAGCGCCGTGACTTGCGAACCGACCGCGAGTTCGATCTGCGGCATCCGGTCGCGGATCGACAGCCCCTCGACCAGCCGGCGCAGCGGCACGAGCATCGCCGACACGTGCGGCGGCAGCACTTCGCAGCTCGTCATGTCGGCGACATAGCTGCTCTTCTTTTCGTGGAAGCCGACCAGCACGCCGCCCTTCTTCGCGACGTTTCGCACAGTGAGGCGCGCACGGTAGCGGTAGCCCCACGACGGGCCATGGATCGGCGCGAACATCGTCTCGGCGCGCAGCTTCGACAGGTGCCACAGGTTGTCCTCGAGCACGCGCTGCTTGATCGCCACCTGCGCGCGCATGTCGAGGTGTTGCATCGAGCAGCCGCCGCAGGTGCCGAAGAATTTGCATTTCGGCTGCGTGCGCAGCACGCTCGGGCGCAGAATGTCGACAACGGTCGCCTGCTCATAGCTCGGCTTGCGACGGTAGCTCGAATACGTCACGCGTTCGCCGGGCAGCGCGCCCTCGACGAAGATGACCTTGCCCGGCGTGCCGTCCTCGGTCGCCGTGCGGCCGACACCGCGCGCTTCCATGTCGAGCGATTCGATCTCGAGAACCGGGGCAGGCCCGGGCGCGACGGGCGCATTTTTCGATTTGCGCGCAGAAGTGGGGACGGCTTCGGACACCAGCTTTTCCTGACAAAACGTTGAAGAAGGCGAGATTGTAGACGACGAAAGCCCGCATCGCCCGCTTTCGTCGCGCAAGCATCGAGACTGACGCACCGATCGCGCCACGCAATGCGGAAAACGGCCTGAAGGCATGCGCCCCAAGCCGCCCAACCACATGCGCGGCGCCTCGTCGCGCCAAGCGGCGGTACAACTTCGGCTCGCAGGAGACTCGACCATGCGACTGATCGACTGGAACATTCAATGGGGTCGGGACGCGGACGGCGTCGTCGACCTCCCGCGCACCATTGCCGCCGCCCGCCTGCTCGGCGACTTCGACGTGCTGTGCCTGCAGGAAGTCACGCGCGGCTTCGGCGCATTGCCCGGCCAGCCGGGCCCCGACCAATTCGCCGAACTGGCGGCGCTGCTGCCCGGCTATACGATCGTCGATGTGATCGGCGCCGACCTGCCGGCGCTCGAACCCGGCGCGCCACGCCGTCAGTTCGGCAATGCGATCACGACGCGGCTGCCGGTCGGGCGCGTGCTGCGCCAGTTGCTGCCGTGGCCGGCCGACGCCAGCACGCCGTCGATGCCGCGCGTCGCGCTGGAGGTCGAACTGGCGACGCCGTCAGGCCCGCTGCGGGTCGTCACGACGCACCTCGAATACTATTCGGCGCGCCAGCGACTCGCGCAAGTCGACGCGCTGCGCGCTCGGCACCAAGAGGCGTGCGCACACGCGGACCGGCCCGCGCCGGCCGAGAATGCGACGGGGCCGTTCAGCGCAACCGGCCAGCCGCGCGACGCGATCGTCTGCGGCGATTTCAACAGCGCGTTCGGCAGCGACGCGTACCGGCGCCTGCTGGAGCCGATCGCCGACGCGCCGCCGTTCGTCGATGCGTGGGTCGCCCGACACCCGGGCCGCACGCCGCCGCCGACCGCCGGCGTTTACGACACGGTGCAGTGGTCGGAGGGGCCGCTCGCATGCGATTTCGTGTTCGTGACCGATACGCTGCTGCCGCGCGTCATGCGCTGCGAGATTGACGGCGACGCGCGCGCGTCGGATCACCAGCCGGTCGTGCTCGAACTCGATTGAGCACGGTTTCGACGCCCGCCGTCCGCGTCAAGCGTCGAAACCGGCCAGATATTCGGCCCAATGCACCGCGGGCTCCTGCGCAAGCGAATTTTTCACGAGCAGGATCTCGTCCGCATATTCACTCGGCGTCAGGCCGCCGCGCATCAGCTGGAAACGGCAATAGAGCAGATAGGTATTGACGACGTCGGTTTCGCAGTAGTTGCGGATTTCCTCGATCCGCCCGTCCTGGAATGCCGGCCACACCTGGCTGCCGTCCATCCCGAGCTTGCCCGGGAAGCCGCACAGCTTCGCCAACGCGTCGAGCGGCGCATTCGCGCGTGCCTGATACATCGCGAGCACATCCATCAGATCGGTATGCCGCGAGTGATAGCGCGCGATGTAGTTGTTCCACTTGAAGTCGCGGTCGTCCTCGCCAAGATCCCAGTAACGGGTCGCGGGGATCCCGTGCACGAGCGCACGGTAGTGGAGCACAGGCAGATCGAAGCCGCCGCCGTTCCATGACACGAGCTGCGGCGTGTATTTCTCGATCACGCGGTAGAACGACTGGATCAGTGCCGCCTCGTTGTCCTGCGGCGTCCCCAGCGAACGCACGCGGAAACCGTTGTTGTCGCGGAACACGCAAGAGATTGCCGCGATGCGCTGCAGATGATGCGGCAGAAAATCGCTGCCGGTCTTCTCGCGGCGCGCGGCGAACGCATGTTCGGCCACCGCGGCATCGTCGAGCGTCGCGGGCAGGTCTTCCAGACGGCGAATGCCGTCGACATCGGGAATGGTCTCGATGTCAAAAACGAGAATCGGAGTCATCAGTTACAGAACGGCGTCCTTGCGCACGCCATTGGAGGCGAAGAACCGCTTGAGGCGCACCAGCGCTTCCTGCTGGATCTGCCGCACGCGCTCGCGCGTGAGCCCCATCTCGTCGGCTAGCTCCTCGAGCGTGGCCGGTTCGATGTGGTTCAGGCCGAAGCGGCGCTCGATCACGTGCCGATGCTTGTCGGACAGCCGCGACAGCCACGCGCGCGTGAGCGTCTCGAGCTCGCGATGCTGCACCTCGGCATCGGGCGACTGGCTCTGATCATCGGGCAGCAGGTCGAGCAGGCTGCTCGCGGGATCGAGGTCGAGCGGCGCGTCGAGCGACGCGGTGTGCTCGTTGAGCGCGAGGATGTCCGTGACTTCCTCGGCGGTCTTGCCGGTGAGATAGGCGATGTCGTCGATGCTGGCTTCGCGGCGTTCTGCCGCCTCGCCCGTCGACATCGAATTCTTTTCGAGGTGGCGCTTCGCGCGCAGCACCTGGTTCAGTTCGCGGATCACGTGCACCGGCAGGCGCACGGTGCGGGCCTGGTTCATGATCGCCCGCTCGATGCTCTGGCGGATCCACCACGTCGCATAGGTCGAGAAGCGGAAGCCGCGCGTCGGGTCGAATTTCTCGATCGCGTGCATCAGGCCGAGGTTGCCTTCCTCGATCAGGTCGAGCAGCGGCACGCCGCGGTTCAGGTAACCCTTCGCGATGCTGACGACGAGACGCAGGTTACGCTCGATCATCACCTGCCGCGCCTCGAATTCGCCGGCCTTCGCAAGACGGGAATAGCGCTGCTCCTCCTCGACGGTCAGGAGCGGCTTCACGCTGATACGGTTCAGGTAATGCTGGATCGTGTCGGCCGTGAGTTCGGCCTGCAGCAATGCGCGGAAATCGTCGACGTCGGGCGCGGCTTCCGTACGGCCTTCGCGCTCGTCGTCGCCGTCCGCTTCGGCGTCGCTTGCCTCGGGATCACGTTCGTTTTCCGCGACGTCGTCTTCGTCGTCCTTCGAAGCGCCAGCTCGCTCCACCGATGCTTGCGTGGCACGACTGATCTTCTCAGACCCGGCTTGCGGCTCGTGGCGCTTCGATTTCGGCATGGTCGTCTCGGTTATTGAGGCGGCAAATACTTCAGCGGATCGACAGGTTTACCCTGCCGGCGAACCTCGAAATGCAGCATCACGCGGTCGGCATCGCTGTTACCCATCTCGGCGATCTTCTGCCCCTTCGTTACCGCGTCCCCCTCTTTTACCATCAAAGCGCGATTGTGTGCATACGCTGTGAGGTAAGTTGCATCGTGTTTGATGATAATGAGGTTGCCGTAACCACGCAGGCCATTGCCCGAGTAGACGACGCGGCCGTCGGCCGCCGCCTTTACGGCTTCACCGGACGTGCCGCCGATATTGACGCCCTTGTTCTTTGCGTCGTCGAAGCCGTTCAGCACGGGACCGCGCACGGGCCACGCAAACGTCACGGGGCCGCTCGGCGCTGCTGCCGTATCGCTCGATGCGGCAGCAGCCGGCGGCGTGATCGCGGACGACGAGCCTGCGGCCGGGGTCGCGGGACCGCTGCTGAGCGGTGCGGTCGCGACGGCGGCGCCGGCGATCGGTGCGGCAGCCGGCGAGCCGGCAACCGCAGCGCCGCCCGGCGGCGCGACACGCAGCAGTTGGTCGACTTCGATCTGGTTCGGGTTCACCAGGTTGTTCCACGTGGCGATGTCGCGATAGTTCTGCCCGTTCTCGAGTGCGATCCGGTACAGCGTGTCACCCGGTTTCACACGGTAGAAGCCGGGCGGCGGCGGGCCGAGCGGCACCGCCGGCTGCGCGGCAGCGGTCGTGCCGAGCGATCCGGAGCGGTCGACGACGGGCGCGTTGTCGAGCCGCGTCGCACAGGCGGCCAGCAGCGTGGAGAACGCAGCCACACAGATCGCGCGCTGGGCGAACGTGAGCGGCTCCCTGGTTCGGTTGTTTTGCATCGCGCGCAACATACTCATCGGTTTCAAATCACTCCGGATTTTAAAGGGACAAAGAAAACGCGATCAAGCCGCGACTCTCGCCATTGCGCGTGCGCGACGCGCTCGACAAGCGTGAGCACCTGATGCTGCCCGCTCTGCGCGCCGACCGGCGCGACGAGCCGCCCACCGATCGCGAGTTGCTCGAGCAGCGCCTGCGGCACGTCGAGCCCCGCCGCAGCGATCACGATCGCGTCGAACGGGGCCGCGGACGGCAGGCCAACACGCCCGTCGCCATAATGCAGACGGATGTTCGGCACGCGCAGCGGCCGCAGGTTCAGCTTTGCGCGCTCGTAGAGCGGCTTGATGCGTTCAATCGAATACACGTCGCGTGCCACGTGACTCAGCACCGCGGCCTGGTAGCCGCAACCGGTGCCGATCTCGAGGACGCGCTCGAGCGTGCGGCCAGCTGTCGCGAGCTCGATCATGCGCGCGACGACCGACGGCTTTGAAATCGTTTGCTGGTGGCCGATCGGCAACGCGGAATCCTCGTAGGCCTGCGTCGCGAGCCCCGGATCCACGAACATGTGGCGCGGCACCGCGGCCATCGCATCCAGCACACGCGCGTCGGTTACGCCGTTCGCGCGCAGGCGTTCGACCATGCGCTCGCGCACACGTTCCGAGGTCAGTGCGAACGCACCGGCCGGCGCGACGCTGGGCGCGGCCGGCTTCGGCAGCGCGGGCTTCAGCACGGTCGGCTTCGGCGTGGTTGCCGGCTTCGCGGCGGCCGGGCCGGGCAGCGCACGGGCAGCGCTCGTTTTCACCGCCACCGGCTTGAGCGCGGCTGCGGGCTTGTCGACGGCCTTCGGTGCCGCGATCGCCGCATGGCGCTCGCCGGACCGGCCCTCCGATTTGCGTGGCGCTCGCTTGAGATCTTCGAGCGCGAGCGGAAACCGCTTCGCGCGCTCGCCGCTCATGAAGCCCGCCCTCCTGCGCGCGCCCATTCGCGCGTTGCAGGCAGCATTTGTGTATGCGTGAGATCGAGCTGCAGCGGCGTGATCGATACGAAACCGTTTGCGACGGCGTGGAAATCGGTGCCTTCGCTCGCGTCCAGCGCCGCACCCGCGGCGCCGATCCAGTAGACCGGCTCGCCGCGCGGGTCGGTCTGGCGAATTACCGGCTGGGACGGGTGACGCTTGCCGAGGCGCGTGACCTTCCAGCCTTTCAGTTCGTCGTACGGCAGATTCGGAATATTGACGTTCAGCAGCGGCTGACCAGGCAGCGGGTGCGCGAGGTAATGCTCGACGATTTCCGCAGCGACGCGCGCCGCGTCCCCCAGATGCGCCCAGCCCTTGTCGGCCAGCGAGAAAGCGATGGCCGGCACGCCGAACATGATGCCTTCGGTCGCGGCCGCAACCGTCCCTGAATAGAGCGTGTCTTCGCCCATGTTCTGGCCGTTGTTGATCCCCGACACCACGAGGTCCGGCCGCGCATCGGCCATCCCCGTCAACGCGACGTGCACCGAATCGGTCGGCGTGCCGTTCACGTAGAAGAAACCCGTATTCGTCGCGCGCTGCACCGACAGCGGCCGCGACAGCGTGAGGGAATTCGATGCGCCGCTGCAGTTCTGCTCGGGCGCGATCACCGTGAGGTCGGCCAGCGGCTGCAGCGCGTCGCTGAGCGCGGCGAGACCGGGGGCGAGATAGCCGTCGTCGTTGCTGAGTAGGATTCGCATCCGGCGATTGTAACCGAGGAAAGATGGCGCGAGAGCGACAGTCCGGCGGCCGCGGGCGGGTCCGCACGCACGATGCGCGTGCGGTGCGCCGCCGCGTTGCGCGGCGGTGTTCTGCGAATTCGAGAAAATGCCGGCCGCACGCAGCTTTCCGTCCTGAAGAAAGTGTCGAGCAATCCCCCTCGGGTAAACCTGACGCGCAGCGCCAGGTCTCGCGGCGCTCAGATCGCGCCGGCTTCGCGCAGCGCGGCGATCGCCTGCGCGTCGTAGCCGAGGCCGCGCAGCACCTCGTCCGTATGCTCGCCGAGTTCGGGCCCGAGCCAGCGCGTTTCGCCCGGCGTGTCGGACAGCTTCGGCGTGATGTTCGGCAGCGGAATGTCGGTGCCGTCGGCCAGTTTGAAACGCTGGATCATCTGCCGCGCGACGAACTGCGGATCGGTGAACATGTCGGCAGCACTATAGATGCGCCCGGCCGGCACGTCGGCCGCGTTGAGCACGGCCAGCGCGTCGTCGATCGTGCGCGGCGCGAGCCACGCGGCGATCGCGTCGTCGATTTCCTGCGTGCGCGGCACGCGTCCGTCGTTCCGTGCGAGTGCAGGATCGTCGGCGAGATCGTCGCGCTCGATCGCCTTCATCAACCGCTTGAAGATCGGGTCGCTGTTGCCGCCGATCACGATGCTGCCGTCGCAACACGCGTAGGTGTTCGACGGTACGATGCCCGGCAGCGACGCGCCGGTGCGCTCGCGCACCATCCCGTACACGCCGTACTCGGGCACCACGCTTTCCATCATGTTGAACACCGCTTCATACAGCGCAACATCGACCACCTGCCCCGCACCGCCGTTCACCTTGCGATGGTGGAGCGCCATCAGTGCGCCGATCACACCGTGCAGCGCGGCGATCGAATCGCCGATCGAGATGCCGATACGCGGCGGCGGCAGGTCCGGATAGCCGGTGATGTGGCGCAATCCGCCCATCGATTCGGCAATCGCACCGAAGCCGGGCCGGTCGCGGTACGGGCCCGTCTGCCCGTAGCCGGACAGGCGCACCATCACGAGACCGGGGTTGTCGGCCGACAGCACGTCGTAGCCGAGCCCGAGCTTCTCGAGCAGGCCCGGGCGGAAGTTTTCGATCACGATGTCGGCCTCGCGCGCGAGCTGCCGCGCGATCGCCTTGCCGGCATCGGATTTCAGGTTGAGGGTGACCGATTTCTTGTTGCGCGCCTGGACCGACCACCACAGCGACGTGCCGCCCTGCTCCGGATGCAGCTTGCGCCACTTGCGCAGCGGGTCGCCGCCGTTCGGATCCTCGATCTTGATCACTTCCGCGCCGAATTCGGCAAAGAGGCGCGACGCGAACGGCCCCGCGATCAGCGTCCCGAATTCGAGCACTTTGACGCCCGCGAGCGGGCCCTGGCTGGTGCTCATGTGTCTCCCTGACATGAGGAACGACGCCGCCGGCCGGCGGCGCCCTGCTTACATCGTGCGGCGGTCGAGCATCGCGCGGGCGATGGTGCCCGCGTCGACGTATTCGAGCTCGCCGCCCACCGGCACGCCGCGCGCGAGGCGCGTGACCGCGAGCCCCCGCGCCTTCAGCGTCTGGCCGAGGTAGTGCGCGGTGGCTTCGCCCTCGTTCGTGAAGTTGGTCGCGAGCACGACCTCCTTGACGATCCCGTCGGACGCGCGCCGCACGAGGCGGTCGAAATGGATTTCCTTCGGGCCGATCCCGTCGAGCGGGCTCAGCCGCCCCATCAGCACGAAATACAGCCCGCGATACGTCATCGTCTGCTCGAGCATGATCTGGTCGGCCGGCGTCTCGACGACGCACAGCAGCGTCGGATCACGCTCCTCGTCGCTGCACACCTCGCAGATCTGCGCTTCCGTGAACGTGTTGCACTTCTCGCAGTGCTGCAGGTGCTCGGTCGCGAACAGCAGCGACCGGCCGAGCCGCTCCGCGCCCTCCCGATCGTGCTGCATCAGGTGGTACGCCATGCGCTGCGCGGATTTCGGCCCGACGCCGGGCAATACGCGCAACGCTTCGACGAGCGCGGACAGGGCGGACGGCTGTTTCATACGGCGGCTGAAGGCTGAAGGCTGAACGGGCTGAACGGACGCTGTGCTCAGAACGGCAGCTTGAAGCCCGGGGGCAGCGGCAGGCCCGACGTCATGCCGCTCATCTTTTCCTGCGACGTCGCTTCGGCCTTGCGCACGGCATCGTTGAACGCGGCCGCGACCAGATCCTCGAGCATGTCCTTGTCGTCCGCGAGCAGGCTCGGGTCGATCGCCACGCGACGCACTTCGTTGCGGCAGGTCATCGTCACCTTGACGAGGCCCGCACCCGACTGCCCTTCGACTTCGATCTGCGCAAGCTGCTCCTGCATCTTCTTCATGTTTTCCTGCATTTGCTGCGCTTGCTTCATCAATCCGGCGAGGTTGCCTTTCAACATGGGAATACTCCTTCTTGATCGTGTGAAAACCGGCCCGCGGCGCGTGCCGGTCAATGTGTGCGGGCGTGATTGTGCCTGTCGCGGTGCAATGCGTTCAATGCAGCGTCGGCGGCGTGCCGTCCGGCGTCGAATCGGCGAGCGGCCGCACCGAGCCCTCGACGATGCGCGCGCCGAAGTCACGCACGAGTTGCTGGACGAACGGATCGCCATGGATGTCCTGCTCGGCCTCGCGCTGGCGTGCCGCGCGTGCGGCTGCATCGAGCGCCGCCGCGGTGCGCCGCGCGGGCCCCACCTCGACCGCGACCTCGACCGGCTTGCCGAGCGCGTCGGCAAGCGCGGCCTTCAGCTTCGCGACCTGGGCGGCGTCTGCATACTGCGGCACCGGCACGGACAGTTTCAACGTCGTCGCATCGACGGCCGTCAGTTCGCTGTTGAACGCGAGTTGATAGGCGACACCCTTCAGCGACAGCCGGGCGGCAAGCGCCGGCCATTCACCGTCGAAGCCGACCGGATCGAGCGCGATCGCGGGCGGCAGCGGACGCGTGTCGACCGGTGCGGACGGGCGAGCTTCCGCCGGCGTCGGCGCAATGCGCACGTCGTCGGGACCGCTGTCGAATACCGGGACGAAGCCGTCGTCGGCCGCGCCGCCGAACATCTCGTCGGCGCTGAGCGGCACGTATTCGTCCGGCGGGATGTCTTCCCACGGCGGCGGCGCCTGGCGCGCATCGGCAGCCTGCGGTGCGCGAGCCGCCGCACGCGGCGTCGGCACCTGCACGGCAGGACGCGACGACGCCGGTTTCTCGACGGCCGGCTGGGCTGCCGCCGGCTTCGGCGCGGCGCCCGCCCGCGAGCGGTCGGACGACACGCGCATGCCGGCATTGCGCAGCACGTCCAGTGCGGCAGCAGCGCCGCCGCGGGCCGACGGACGCGCGGCCGGCGCAGCACGCGGCGCCGGTTCGGCGGGCGCTGCAGGTTCGTCGATGCGTTTGGCGGCTGCAGGCGTTTCGGATTCGTCGCGGACGGCCGGCGGCACATCGCTCGCCGCTGCCGTCCGAGGTGCCGGATTCGCTTGCGGCTGTGCTGCGGCCGGCGCTTCGGCCAAAGCCGCTGCCGGTGTCGAAGCGGGCTTCACGGCAGGCGAAGTCACTGCATCGTCAGACTGGGCCGGCGACGGGCGCGCCGCGGGCGCGACCGGAGCGGCAACTTGCGGGCGCGCTGCCTCCACGGCAGCAGCCGGTGCCGACGGTGACTTGGGCGCGGTCGCCGATGCAGCGGCGGCCGCCGCACGCGGCGCGGGTGCGGCACGCGGCATGGCCGGCTGGCCGCCCGGCACACTGCCGGTGCCGACGGCCGGCTCGAATGCGAGCATCCGCAGCAACGTCATCGTAAAACCGGCGTATTCGTCCGGCGCAAGGCCGAGCTCGGCACGTCCGACCGTCGCGATCTGATAGAACAGCTGAACCTGCTCGGGGCTCAGCGTCTGCGCGAAGCGACGCAGATCGGCCGCTTCCGGCCATTCGTCGAGCACCGAGCCCGGCGCGAACTGCGCCCATGCGATCCGGTGCAGCAGGCTCGCGAGATCCTGCAGCGCGGTGGAAAATGACAGGCTGCGCAGCGACATCTCGTCGGCGATCGCGAGGATCTCCGGGCCGTTGCCGGCCGCGAGCGCATCGAGCAGGCGCACCATGTAGGTCTGGTCGAGCGCGCCAAGCATGCCCGATACCGCCGATTCGGTCACTTCGTTCGCCGAATAGGCGATCGCCTGGTCGGTCAGCGACAGCGCATCGCGCATGCTGCCCTGTGCGGCGCGCGCGAGCAGACGCAGCGCCTGCTGCTCGAACGAGATCTGTTCTTCGCCGAGGATCCGTTCGAGATGCGACACGATGTGCCCGGCCGGCATCTGCTTCAGGTTGAACTGCAGGCAGCGCGACAGCACGGTGACGGGAATCTTCTGCGGATCGGTCGTCGCGAGAATGAACTTGACGTGCGGCGGCGGCTCCTCGAGCGTCTTCAGCATCGCGTTGAACGCGTGGTTCGTCAGCATGTGCACTTCGTCGATCATGTAGACCTTGAAGCGTGCATCGACGGGCGCGTAGACCGCGCGCTCGAGCAGCGCGGCCATCTCGTCGACGCCGCGGTTGCTCGCCGCGTCCATCTCGACGTAGTCGACGAAGCGGCCTTCGTCGATCTCGCGGCACGAGCGGCACACGCCGCACGGCTGCGACGTGACGCCGGTTTCACAGTTGAGCGCCTTCGCGAAGATCCGCGACAGCGTCGTCTTGCCGACGCCGCGGGTTCCGGTAAACAGATAGGCGTGATGGAGACGCCCGCCGTCGAGCGCGTGCGTGAGCGCCCTAACGACGTGCTCCTGGCCGACGAGCGAAGCGAAATCCTTCGGACGCCACTTGCGTGCGAGAACTTGATAGGTCATCGAGAAATTGTATCAGTAACGCTGCATCGCGCCGACACGCGAAACGGTGCGGAAGACGGGCAAAGCGAGGGCAAAACGGAGAATGACGCAGAAATAAAAAACGCCCGGCGAACGGGGCGAGAAGAAAGGTGACGAGCCCAACCCTCGGCACTGGCGGAAAACGATTGTGGCTGCTTCGTTCCCGACCTGACCAGGTTCACCGCCCCACCATGCGAGGAGGCCCGTCACGGCATATTCTATCATCGCTTCCAGCCGAATGCGACCGTTTGTTCGCAACAATGCGAATGATCGAGCAAACCGGCGCGCGCGTGGGCGCATGGCGCCGGTTCAGGCACGCAGGAAGTTACCGCGCCTCTTGCATTTTGCGGGCCTGCCTCCACCTTCGGAGTGCAACGGTCGAACGGCGCGTCGTACCCCTACTCGCGTAGCGGCTACTATCGCCGCCCGCAGCAGATAGCAATTTAGGCTAATATGACGCCCGAACGACCCGCGAGCCGCGCCATGCAGCGCTTACGCCCTTCCTTCCGGAGAGCGGAGTGACCTGCCGCAGCGGCCGGCAGCCGACAGGCCGCCGGAGCGCCGCAACGCGCCAAGCAGGCAGTCCCCGAACCGTAAGAGGTATTGACCCAATGAGCGAACAGATCAAACACATCAGCGACGCATCGTTCGAACAGGACGTCGTCAAATCCGACAAGCCCGTGCTCGTCGACTTCTGGGCCGAATGGTGCGGCCCGTGCAAGATGATCGCCCCGATCCTCGACGAAGTCGCGAAGGACTACGGCGACAAGCTGCAGATCGCAAAGATCAACGTCGACGACAACCAGGCAACGCCTGCGAAGTTCGGCGTGCGCGGCATCCCGACGCTGATCCTGTTCAAGAACGGCGCAGCTGCCGCACAGAAGGTCGGCGCGCTGTCGAAGTCGCAGCTCACCGCATTCCTGGACAGCCACCTGTAATACCGGCCGTTCCGCGGACGTGTTGTCAACCGGCAACACGTCCGCCGTCAAGCCGCCGATCGGCCGCTCAGGCACGAATCGGCGTATGCTAGAATCAAAAAACGTCTACAAGACGCATTAAGTCTCAGAGCGCCTCCGCTCGCCCTCCTCCCTTATTTCTTTTCGTCGCTTCTCCTCCCTGGCGGGTTCTCCGTATGCATTTATCCGAGCTCAAGTCTCTGCACGTGTCCGAACTGATCGAAATGGCCAATGGCCTGGAGATCGAAAACGCGAACCGCCTGCGCAAGCAGGAGCTGATGTTCGCCATTCTCAAAAAGCGCGCCAAGACGGGAGAGACGATCTTCGGCGACGGTACGCTCGAAGTGCTGCCGGACGGTTTCGGCTTCCTGCGCTCGCCGGAAATGTCGTACCTCGCGAGCACCGACGACATCTATATCAGCCCGTCGCAGATCCGCCGCTTCAACCTGCACACCGGCGACACGATCGAAGGTGAAGTCCGCACGCCGAAGGACGGCGAGCGCTACTTTGCGCTGGTGAAGGTCGACAAAGTCAACGGGCAGCCGCCCGAGGCCTCGAAACACAAGATCATGTTCGAGAACCTCACGCCGCTGCACCCGAACAAGCCGCTGTCGCTCGAACGCGAAATGCGCGGCGAGGAGAACGTCACGGGCCGCATCATCGACATGATCGCGCCGATCGGCAAGGGCCAGCGCGGCCTGCTCGTCGCGTCGCCGAAGTCGGGCAAGACCGTGATGCTCCAGCACATCGCACATGCGATCAAGCAGAACCACCCGGACGTCATCCTGTTCGTGCTGCTGATCGACGAGCGCCCTGAAGAAGTGACCGAAATGCAGCGTTCGGTCGCCGGCGAAGTGATCGCATCGACGTTCGACGAACCGGCCACGCGTCACGTGCAGGTCGCCGAAATGGTGATCGAGAAGGCCAAGCGCCTCGTCGAAATGAAGCACGACGTCGTGATTCTGCTCGACTCGATCACGCGTCTCGCACGCGCGTACAACACCGTGATCCCGGCATCGGGCAAGGTGCTGACGGGCGGTGTCGACGCAAACGCACTGCAGCGTCCGAAGCGCTTCTTCGGTGCGGCGCGCAACATCGAGGAAGGCGGCTCGCTGACGATCATCGGCACCGCGCTGATCGAAACCGGCAGCCGCATGGACGACGTGATCTACGAAGAATTCAAGGGCACCGGCAACATGGAAGTGCACCTCGAGCGCCGTCTCGCGGAAAAGCGCGTCTATCCGTCGATCAACCTGAACAAGTCGGGCACGCGTCGCGAAGAAATGCTGATCAAGCCCGAGATCCTGCAAAAGATCTGGGTGCTGCGCAAGTTCATCCACGACATGGACGAAGTCGAGGCCATGGAATTCCTGCTCGACAAGATCCGCCAGACGAAGAGCAACTCCGAGTTCTTCGACCTGATGCGTCGCGGCGGCTGATCGCCCTCGCCCCGCCACGAACGGCCGCCCGCGCGTTTCGCCCGGCGGCCGTTTTTCCGGCCCAACCTATACGTGAACGTACAGGTTGATCTATAATCGCGTCACCATTCCGACCGAAGCCGCGCCATCCCGATGCCGAACGACGCCTCCCCTTCGCTGCTGACCGTGAGCGATGCCGCATCGCGGCTCGGCGTCACGCCGCGCACGCTGAAGTATTACGAAGAGCGCGGGCTCGTCACGCCGTCGCGCAGCGGCGGCCGCTATCGCCTTTACGACGAAGCCGATCTCGAACGCTTCGCCCGCATCTTGCGGCTGCGCGCGCTCGGCTTTTCGCTGCACGGCATCACCGAGATGCTCAAGCGCCCGCTCGAAGAAACGGGCGACGGCCGGCGCCGCTATTCGGACGCATCATTACGCGACATCCGCACGGGGCTGGCCGAGCAGATCGACACGCTCGACCAGCGGATCGCGGCCGTCCAGCGCGAACTGAAGGAAGCCGTTGCGCTGCGCAAGGAACTGCAGCACGACATCGACTACATCGAGCGGCGGCTCGCCGGTGAAAACCCCGACGCGCTGATCGCGCAGCGGCAGGCCGAAGCCGGCACACGACGCGCGCGCAAGGATCGGGAATGAACGTCGCGCCCGGTCGCTCGCCGCTGTGGAGTCGCGCGAACCTGCGCGCAGACCTGTTCCCGTGGGCGCTCGCGCTCGTCACCGGCATCGACTATTTCGACAACGCGACCTTCTCGTTCTTCGCAAGCTACATCGCGGGCGGTATCAACGCGTCACCCGACGAACTCGTGTGGTCGTCGAGCGCGTATGCGGTCACGGCCGTGCTCGGCATCCTGCAGCAGCAATGGTGGGTCGATCGGCTCGGACATCGCCGCTACGTCGCCGGCTGCATGCTGATGTTCTCGTTCGGCGCGATCGCGGCCGCACTCGCCGACACGTCGCGCGAACTCGCGTTCGCGCGCGGCTTCCAGGGCTACTTCATCGGCCCGATGATGGGTGCGTGCCGGATCCTGATCCAGATCAGCTTCAAACCGCAGGAGCGGCCGCCGGCCACGCGCGCGTTCCTGGGCATGATCCTGCTCGGCAGCGCGCTTGCGCCGATCGTCGGCGGGCTGCTGGTCGCGCATTCGACGTGGCGCGCGCTGTTCGCATGCACGGCACCCGCGGGCATCGCGTTCGCGATCCTCGCGCTCCTCACGTTGCCCGATTCGGGCAGGACGCGCGACGACGAACGCGGCTCCGGGCATTTCTGGCCGTACGTCGTGTTCGCGCTCGCGCAAGGTGCGCTGCAGATCGTGCTGCAGCAGGTGCACTACCAACTCTACAGCGGCTCGCCGATGCTGATCATGCTGACGTTCGCCGGTCTCGGCGCGCTCGCGTGGTTCGCCTATCACCAGTGGAACCATCCGACGCCGCTCGTGCGGCTGCATGCGCTTCGCGAGCGCACGTTCCAGGTCGGGCTGCTGCTGTACATGTTCTATTACTACGAGTCGACCGGCTTCAGCTACCTGACCTCCCGCCTGCTCGAAGGCGGGCTCGGCTATCCGGTCGAGAACGCCGGGCGCCTGGTCGGCACGATGTCGCTGATCTCGGCGACGGCGCTGTTCGCCTACCTGCGCTATGCGAAGCACGTCACGCACAAGAAATGGTTCGTGGTGCCGGGTTTCGCGATCGCGATCGTCGCCGCGCTGTGGATGACGCGGATGACGCCGCAGGTCGGCGAGGCCGCACTGATCGTCCCGCTGCTGCTGCGCGGGTTGCTGTTGCTGTTCATCGTGCTGCCGGTCGCGAACCTGACGTTCCGCATCTTCGCGATCGACGAATACACGCACGGCTACCGGCTGAAGAACATCGTGCGGCAACTGACGATCTCGTTCGCGACGTCGTCGGTGATCATCGTCGAGCAGCACCGGCTGGCCGTGCATCAGACGCGGCTCGTCGAGCGCGCGAGCGTGTTCGATCCGCTGTTCCAGCAGACCGTCGACGCCCTCGCACGCAGCTATGCGGCCGCCGGCCATGCACTGAACGAGGCGCACGCCCTCGCGATCGCGTCGATCGCGAGGATGGTCGCGCAACAGGCGTCGTTCCTCGCGTCGCTCGACGGTTTCTATTTCCTCGCGGGCGTCGCGCTGGTCGGCGGCCTCTTCGCGGCATGGCAAAAAGAGATCGATTGAGTTAAAAGTCAGGCTTTGGATTTTCCCGCGCTGCCTCCATGCTCTCGAAACTGACCCGCTGGTTCGACGACCGTCGACGCGACCGCGCGCTGCGCAGCCATTCGATTCCCGATGCGCTGTGGCAGGACACCGTCGCGCGCCTGCCGTTTCTCGACGCGCTGCCGCCCGGCGACCTGAGCCGGCTGCGCGAGCTGACGAGCCTGTTCATCGCGAAGAAGTCGTTTTCGACCGCACACGGGCTCGAGCTGACCGACGAGATGATCGTCGCGATCGCCGCGCAGGCGTGCCTGCCCGTGCTGAATCTCGATTTGTCGCTGTATGACGGCTGGGTCGGCGTCGTCGTGTATCCGGGCGAATTCGTGATCCGCAAGACCGTGCAGGACGAGGACGGCGTCGTCCATGAAGTCGAGCAGGACGCGAGCGGCGAAGCGTGGGAAGGCGGCCCGGTGATCCTGTCGTGGGAAGACGCACAGATGACGGACGGCCGCGACGCGTACAACGTCGTGATCCACGAGTTCGCGCACAAGATCGACATGGTCAACGGCGAAGCCGACGGGTATCCGCCCCTCTTTCGCCGCTGGCACGCGCCGCACCTCGACGCGCAGGCGTGGGCCGACGTGTTCGAGCATGCGTACGACCAGTTCTGCGCACGGGTCGACGCGGTGCCGGATCGCGCGTGGACACGCTTCGAACGGGAATCGCTGATCGATCCCTATGCAGCCGATCACCCGTCGGAGTTCTTCGCCGTGTGCAGCGAGGCGCTGTTCGTGCGGCCGCGCGCGTTCGAGTCCGAATTTCCGGAGCTCTACCGGCTGCTCGCCCGCTACTACCGACAGGATCCGGCCCGGACGGGCGCCCTCGACGCGCGCTGAAAATAATTCGTCAACCGTCTGATTTTCTGGCATAATCGCCGCTTTTCGACCTTAGGCAAGTGGCTCGCGCCGGGCTTGACGTCGGCTGAATCGCGCAAATTCGTGCGATCCGGCACGGCAAGCGGCGGGTTGGCTACCGCTCTCACCAAGGAACATCATGAAACCTGGCATTCACCCGGACTACCGCGAAGTCGTCTTCCAAGACATGTCGAACGGCTTCAAGTTCATCACGCGCTCGACGATCCAGACGCGTGAAACCATCGAACACGAAGGCAAGACCTACCCGCTCGCCAAGATCGAAGTGTCGTCGGAATCGCACTCGTTCTACACGGGTCAGCAAAAGATCATGGACACGGCAGGCCGTGTCGAGAAGTTCAAGAACAAGTTCGGCGCACGCGCCAACGGCAAGGCTACTGCAAAGTAAGCTTTGTACCGATCCGGTGGTTGCAACGCACCGGTACCGCACGAAAGGGCAGCCCAGGCTGCCCTTTTTTGTCTCCGCTCGCCGGGAAACTGCCAACCGCCGGCCGGCGCCCGGGCAATCGTCTGACGCGCAACGGCCGGCGCGTCTACAATGCCGGATGCTCGAATCCGGCTCGTCCGCGCACGACCGCGCCGGCCGCCCGCTCATAACAAATCGCTCATCTGCATGAAGCCTGTCGTTCGTCTCACCGCCTCCGCCACGCGCGCGCTGCCGCGCTGGCTGCTGCTCACGCTCTGCCTCGTCTACGCGGCGTTCGGCCTGTTCGGCCGCGACCCGTGGAAGAACGAGGATGCGGCGGGCTTCGGCGTGATGTGGACGATGGCCACCGGCGGCTGGCATGACTGGCTGCTGCCGAATCTCGTCGGCAAGTTCATCACGACCGACGGGCCGCTCGGCTACTGGCTCGGCGCACTGTCGATCCGCGCACTGGCGCCGTGGGTCGACGCGAGCAACGCGTCGCGCGTCGACACGGGCGTGCTGTTCTGCGTCGCGTGCGCGTTCGTCTGGTACGCCGCCTACCTGCTCGGCCGGCGCGCCGAGGTTCAGCCGTTCAAGTACGCGTTCGGTGGCGAACCGGAACCGCGTGACTACGGCCGCACGCTCGCCGACGGTGCGCTGCTGATCCTCGTCGCGTGCTTCGGGCTCGCGGAGCGCGGCCACGAAACGACACCGCAACTCGCGCAGTTCGCGTGGATCGCGATGCTCGTGTACGGCATCGTGCGCGGCATCGACAAACCGATGCAAGGGGCGCTGTGGTGGGGCGTCGCGATCGGCCTCGTCGGCCTGTCCGGCAACCCGGTGCTCGTCGTCGCGCTGCTCGCCGGCACGGCTGTGCTGTGGCTCGTCACGCCGGAGATGCGCAACCTGCGCCTGCCGCTGATCGGCGTGCCGCTCGGAGCCGCGATCTTCGCGCTGTGGCCGCTCGCCGCCCTCAACGCGGCACCCGACGACGCCGCGTGGTTCTTCAACCAGTGGATCCACGGCAGCCTGATGCGCTTCTCGGGCCCGCCGACCGCGGTGCTCGGCTATGCGGCGAAGAACCTGCCGCTCTTCACGTGGCCCGCGTGGCCGCTCGCAATCTGGGCCTGGTGGAGCTGGGCCGGCATGCGCCGCCGCGCGCACGTCGCGATTCCGCTGTCGGTCGTGGTGCCGCTCATCGCGCTCGTGATCCTGCAGAGCCAGCAGTCGAACCGCATGTACATGCTGCTGCTGCCGCCGCTCGCGGTGCTCGCCACCTTCGCGCTGCCGACTCTCAAGCGCGGCGCGATCAATGCGTTCGACTGGTTCGCGGTGCTGAGCTTCACGATCCTCGGCACCTTCGTGTGGCTCGTGTGGCTCGCGTCGCTCACCGGCTTCCCGCATCCGCTCGCGCGCAACCTCGCGCGCCTCGTGCCGGGCTACGAGCCGCACTTCAAGATCCTGTCGTTCATCTGCGCGGTGATCGTCACCGTGTGCTGGTGCCTGCTCGCGCGCTGGCGCATCTCGCGCCAGCCGAAGGTGCTGTGGCGCAGCGTCGTGCTGTCGGGTGCGGGCACCACACTGATGTGGGTGCTGCTGATGACGCTGTGGCTGCCGATCGTCAACTACGGCCGCACCTACAGCGACGTCGCGCAACAGATCGCGTCCCATTTGCCGAAGGACTATGAGTGCATCTCGCCTGTCCGGCTCGGCGATGCGCAGATCGCGACCTTCGCGTACTTCGGCGACATGCACTTCGAATTCTCCGGCGACTGCGACGTGATCCTGCGCCAGGACCGCGCAGACTTCGGCGAGCCCAGCGCGATGTCGCAATACGTGTGGCGTCTCGTGTGGGAAGGCCGCCGCGTCGCCGACCGGGACGAGCGCTTCCGCCTGTACGAGCGTATCGAGCGGCCGACGACGCCCGTCAGGCGCCGCGGCCCGCGTCACCGGACGGTCGATTGACGATGTTCGCCGACATCCGTCGGATCGTCGGTCTCGCATGGCCGGTGCTCGTCGGCCAGCTCGCGATCATCGCGTTCGGCGTGATCGACACGGCGATGGTCGGCCGCTACTCGGCCATCGACCTGGCCGCGCTCGGGCTCGGTTCGTCGATCTATGTGTCGGTCTATATCGGGATGACGGGCATCCTGTCCGCGCTGCAGCCGATCACCGGACAGCTGTACGGCGCGCGGCGCTATGCGGAGATCGGCGAGGAAGTCCGCCAGGCGCTGTGGCTCGCGCTGATGCTCGCGGTGCCCGGCTTCCTGCTGCTGCATTTTCCCGAACCGCTGCTGCACATCGCCCATGCACCGCCCGCGCTGCACGACCGCACCGTCGATTACCTGCGCATCCTGTCGTACGGCCTGCCGGCGAGCCTCGTGTTCCGGATCTACAACGCGCTGACCAATGCGGCCGGCAAGCCGCGCCTCGCGATGATCCTGCAGGTCGGCGCGCTGCTGCTGAAGTTTCCGCTCAACGTGTTGTTCATCTTCGGCGGGTTCGGCGTGCCGGCCCTCGGCGGCCCCGGTTGCGGGCTCGCGAGCACACTGATCAACTGGGCGCTCGCGCTGATCGGCTTCACGCTGCTCGCGAAGCTCGACGTGTTCGCACCGCTCACGATCTTCGCCCGCTTTTGCTGGCCCGTATGGGCGCGCCAGAAGGCGATCCTGAAGCTCGGCGTGCCGATGGGCCTGTCGTATCTGATCGAGGTCACGTCGTACACGTGCATGGCGCTTTTCATCGCGCAGTTCGGCACAACGACGCTCGCCGGCCACCAGATTGCCGGCAACATCGGCGCGGTGCTGTACATGACGCCGCTGTCGATCGGCGTCGCAGCCTCGACGCTCGTCGCGCGCGCACTCGGTGCCGGCCGCCCGGACGAGGCGCGCCTGCTCGGCCGGCACAGCGTGATGCTCGCGTGCGGGATCGCGGCCGCTTACGGCGTGCTCGTGTTTACGCTGCGGCCGCTGATCGTCAGCGGCTACACGCCGAACCCGGCCGTCGCCGCCGCCGCGCTGCCGCTGGTCGCGATCGTCACCTGCTACCACTTCTTCGATGCGCTGCAGATCACGTCCGCATTCGTGCTGCGCGCGTACAAGGTCGCGGTCGTGCCGACCGTGATCTATGCGGTCGCGCTGTGGGGCGTCGGGCTCGGCGGCGGCTACGTGCTCGGCTTCGACGTCGGCGGCATCGCGCCGGCATGGCTGACCGGCGCGCGCGGCTTCTGGTTCGCGAACACGGTCAGCCTGATGCTCGCGGGCGCGGGCCTCGCGCTCTACCTGCGACACGTCAGCCGCGCGCAGCTGTCCGTTAGCGCAGACACTCGGCCCGCGGTTTAAGCATCCTCCAGCACGTCGGCCGCGTGATAAGACGATCTCACGAGCGGGCCGGCAACGACTTCCCTGAAACCGAGCGCGAGCCCCGCGTCGCGCCACGCGGCGAACGCCTCGGGGCTCACGTAGCGCCGCACCGGCAGATGGTGCGCGGACGGCGCGAGATACTGCCCGAGCGTCAATACGTCGACCTCGTGCGCACGCAGGTCGCGCAGCGTGTCCCGCACCTCGTCGTCGCGCTCGCCGAGCCCGAGCATCAATCCCGATTTCGTCACGAGCGTCGGCCGCGCGGCCTTCGCCTGCGCGAGCAGTTCGAGCGAACCGCGATAGTCGGCGCCGGGCCGCGCCGCCCGATACAGCGACGGCACGGTTTCGATATTGTGATTGAACACGTCCGGCCACGCCGACGACAACGCATCGAGCGCACGTGGAACGCGGCCGCGGAAATCGGGCGTCAGCACCTCGACGCCGATGCCCGGCACGCTCGCGCGCACCGCCGCGATGCAGGCGGCGAAATGCGCGGCCCCACCGTCGCGCAGGTCGTCGCGATCGACCGACGTGATCACGACGTAGCGCAGCCCGAGCGCCGCGACCGCGGCGGCGAGCCGCGCGGGCTCGTCGGGATCGAGCGGATCAGGGCGGCCGTGTGCGACGTCGCAGAACGGGCAGCGCCGCGTGCACAGCCCGCCCATGATCATGAAGGTCGCGGTGCGCTGCGCGAAGCATTCGCCGATGTTCGGGCACATCGCCTCCTCGCAGACGGAATGCAGCCGGTGATCGCGCAGCACGGCCGCCATGTCGGCGACCGCCCCGCTCATCATCGGCCGCGCCCGCAGCCACGGCGGCTTCGGCAGCGCCGCGCCGACCGCGGGCTCGACGCGCACCGGAATGCGCGCGAGCTTGTCGCGGCTCCTCGCGCCCGGCTGGCCGAGCGCGGTAAGGCTGGGTCGTTCGAGCGCGGCGGCCATCGTCAGTCTCCGAGAAACGCGACGATCAGGCGGTTCACGTCGGCAGCCGCCTCCATCTGCACCATGTGACCGCTGCCGGCGATTACCTCTGCCCGCACGCCATCCGGCAAGCCCTGCGCATGCTGCGCGGGAATCACCTGGTCACGCTCGCCCCAGATCACGAGCGTGCGCGGCGCGAGCGACCCGACGCGATCGCGGAACACGCGCCGCTGGGTCGCGCCGTCGAACGCGGCGTTCGCTATCTTCTCCAGCGCGACCTGCACGCCTTCGAGCCGCTTGTACTTGACGAGATCCTCAACCAGTTGGCGCGTGACGAGCGCGCCGTCCGCGAACAGCGCGCCGAGGTGCGGCTTCAGCGTATTGCGGCTGTTGCCGGCGACGAAGCCGTCGATATAGCTGCGGTTGATGTCGGTGCCGAGCCCGGCGCTCGCGATCAGCGTCAGCGACGCCACACGTTCCGGCGCTCGCTCGGCCGCCGCCATCGCGACCGCGCCGCCCATCGAATGGCCGATCAGGTGCGCGCGGTCGATGTGTTGCGCATCGAGCAGCGCGAGCACCGCATCGGCCAGTTCGTCGAGGCTGCCGGTGTCGACCGCCTTGCCCGACTCGCCGTGCCCGGGCAAATCGAGCGCCCACACGGGCCGGTGCGCGGCGAGTTCCGCATGGTTGAACAGCCAGTTGTTCAGGTCGCCGCCGAAGCCGTGGATCAGCACGGCGGGCGTGCCCGAACCATCGCCCAATTTCAGGAACCGGACCGTGCGTCCGCCGATCTGCGCTTTCTCGGGCTGCGGGCCCGCCGCGTCGTCGGCGGCCTCGCTCGGCGTGAAATCGCGCTGGAAATCGGCGATCGCCGCATCGATGTCGGCATCACTTGCGTCGGCCGCCGCCACCACGCCGAGCAGCGCACCGACCGGCAGCGTCTCGCCCTCCTGCGCGACCTGCCGGCGCAGCGTGCCGTCGAATGCGCACTCGACGCCCGACGAAATCTTGTCGGTCTCGACGTCGAGCACTTCGTCGCCCTTCGTCACGCGCTCGCCAATCGCCTTCAGCCAGCCGTTGACCTGCCCCTGCTCCATCGACAGCCCCCACTTGGGCATCGTGATCATGTGAATCGACATCGTGTCAGCTCCTCGTCTTCAGTACCGCCTGCGCGATTGCGTCGGCGGACGGGATGTACAGGTCTTCCAGCACGCCGGCGAACGGCGTGGGCGTATGCGGTGCGGTCACCAGCTCGATCGGCGCCTTGAGCGACCGGAACGCGCGCCGCGCGACGAGCGCGGCGATGTCGGTCGCGATCGAGCAGCGCGGGTTCGCCTCGTCGACGACCACCACACGCCCGGTGCGCTCCGCGCTTTCGAGGATCGTTTCCTCGTCGAGTGGCGACGTCGTGCGCAGGTCGATCACGTCGACCTGGATGCCGTCCTTCGCGAGCTTCGCGGCCGCGTCGGTCGCGAGATGCACCATCCGCCCGTACGTGACGATCGTCGCGTCGTCGCCGTCGCGCACGACATTCGCCTCGCCGAACGGAATCGCATAGGATTCCTCAGGCACGTCGCCTTCGCGCGTGTAGAGCAGCTTGTGTTCGAGGAAGATCACGGGATCGTTGTCGCGGATCGACTGGATCAGCAGCCCCTTCGCGTCGTAAGGCGTCGACGGGCATACAACCTTCAGCCCCGGGATATGCGTAAACAGCGACGTGAGCATCTGCGAATGCTGCGCGGCCGCGCGCAGGCCGGCGCCGTACATCGCGCGGATCACGACCGGCGTCACGGCCTTGCCGCCGAACATGTAGCGGAACTTCGCCGCCTGGTTGAAGATCTGGTCGAAGCACACGCCCATGAAATCGATGAACATCAGCTCCGCGACGGGCCGCATTCCGCACGCGGCCGCGCCGACCGCCGCGCCGATGTAGCCGCCTTCCGACAGCGGCGTGTCGAGCACGCGGCCCGGAAACTTGTGGAACAGCCCCTTCGTCACGCCGAGCACGCCGCCCCATGCGTCGTCCTCGCCCGGCGCGCCCGCGCCGCCTGCATTGTCCTCGCCCATCACGATCACGCTGTCGTCGCGCGCCATTTCCTGCGCGAGCGCCTCGTTGATCGCCTGCGAATAAGTGATCTTCCTTGCCATGTCTGTCTCCTGGGATATTCGGTTCGCCGTGCCGGCTGCCGGTTGCTGGGTCAGGCCGCGTTCACGGGTACGACACGTACACGTCGGTCAGCAGGTCGGTTGCGTCGGGCAGCGGCGCGGCTTTCGCCTGCGCGACCGCGTCGTCGATCAGCGCCTTCACCTGCGCATCGACCGCGCGCAGGTCGTCGGTCGTCAGCGCTTCGGCACGCACGACGCGCGTTTCGAAATGCTTCAGGCAGTCCTTCTCGTCGCGCAGCTTCTGCACTTCGCCCGGCGCGCGGTAGGTCTGCGCATCGCCTTCGAAGTGTCCGAAGTAGCGCGTGAACTTTACCTCGACGAGCGTCGGGCCGCCGCCGTTGCGCGCGCGTGCAACCGCTTCGCCGAGCGCCTCGTGCACCGCGAAGAAGTCGAAACCGTCGACGATCACACCCGGCATTCCGAAGCCGTTCGCACGATCGGCGATGTTGTCGGTCGCGACCGACCAGCTCGACGACGTCGCTTCCGCATAGCCGTTGTTTTCGGCCACGAAGATCGCCGGCAGCCGCCACACCGACGCGAGGTTCATCGATTCGAAGATCACGCCCTGGTTCGACGCGCCGTCGCCGAAGAAGCACACGCCGACGCCGCCCGTCTTCTTGTGCTTCGCCGCCAGCGCTGCACCGCACACGAGCGGGCCGCCCGCGCCGACGATCCCGTTCGCGCCGAGCATCCCCATCGACAGGTCGGCGATGTGCATCGAGCCGCCCTTGCCGTGACAGACGCCGGTCTTCTTGCCGTAGATCTCGGCCATCATCCCGTGCACGTCGACGCCTTTCGCGATGCAGTGGCCGTGCCCGCGGTGCGTGGTCGCGACGTAGTCCTCAAGACCGAGGTGCAGCATCGTGCCGACTGCAGATGCCTCCTCGCCCGCATACAAATGGACGAAACCGGGGATTTCGCCGGTCGCGAACTCGACGTGCAGGCGCTCCTCGAATTCGCGGATCGTGCGCATCAGCCGGTAGGCGTCCAGCAGCTTGTCCCTGCTGAGCTGTGTCGAAACGGTCATGTGTGTCTCCTGGTAGGTCTGACTGCGAATGCCGCCGCGGCAACGCCCCGGCGACGGATTGCACGGCCTGCGGCCGTCAGTGGAACGTGAAGCCGCCGTCGACGTTGACGGACTGGCCCGTCACGTTGTCCATCGTCGCGAAGAACAGCGCGAGCCGGCCCATGTCTTCCGGCGTCTGCGCGCGGCCCTGCGGAATCAGCGTCAACTGGTGCCGCTGCCACGACGCCTCGACCGTTTCGCCGTCGGTCTTCCACTCGTCGGACAGCCGGTCCCACATGTAGGTACGGACGATGCCGGGGCAGATCGCGTTGACGGTCACGCCGTCGCGCGCGAGCTCCTTCGCGAGCGCATTGGTGAAGCCGACGACCGCGAATTTCGATGCGCTGTAATGGGCGAGATTCGGAAAGCCTTCCTTTCCCGCGATCGACGCGACGTTGATGATCCGGCCGCGACCCTGCGCCTTCAGATGCCCGAGCGCCGCCCGGCAGCCGAGGAACGTGCCCTTTGCGTTCACGTCCATCACGAAATCCCAGTCACGCTCTGTCAGTTCAGCGACCGGATGAATGCTGATCACGCCCGCACAATTCACAAGGATGTCGAGCCCGCCGAGTTCGGCGATCGCCTGTGCGACCATCGCGTCGACCTGTGCGGCCTGCGTGACGTCGACCTGCGCAATCGTCGCTCGGCGGCCCAGCGCGCGCACCTCGCGCGCGGTGGCGTCGAGCGCGTCGTCGAGCAGATCGGCCAGCAGGATGTCGGCGCCGGCACCGGCGAGCGACAGCGCAATGCCGCGGCCGATGCCGCGCGCGCCGCCCGTGACGATGGCGACCTGTCCTTCGAGAGGGGTTGTCATGACGATGTCTCCTTGATGATCGTTATGGATGTCGAAGTCTTGCGTGAAACCGGATGCTCATTCGAGCCACGCGCCGGCGTCGCGCAATACCTGCCGAGACGACGCGTAACGCAGCGTGCGGCCGACATCGACCGTCAGCGGCCCGCACCAGTCGAGCGCGATCTCGTAGCGGTCGCCGCGCGCGACCTCGATCTCGCGCTCGCCGTCGAACGCGAGCGTGCCGTGCTCGAACGGAATCATCTGCCACGCACCCGGTTCGAGCCGTTCGCAGCTGCGCATCACCACGCGATCGACGCGGCCGGGGGCGATCGGCGCGACGAGCGGCGTGCCGGCTGTCTTGCCGTCGGCGGCGAAGCGCATCGCAAGCCCGTGCGGCGCGCTGCGCTCGAGCGGCGCCCACGCGCCGCCGAGTGCGGACAACCCGATGCCGTCCGGCTCCGCGAAGGTCAAGTAGAGCGTGTCGATATCGTCGGGCGCCGAAATCGCGCGCGCGCCGATGAAGCGCTGGCGTGCCGCGCACACGTCGACGAGCGCGATCTCCTCGCGCCCCGCGTTCGCACCCGCGACGCAGCGCACGACAAGCCGCTTGTTGCGCACGAACGCGACCTCGGCCGGCACGGCGCCGGTCGCGGCGAGTCCTGCCGCGACGCCCGCGACGGTCGCCTCGCGATGTTCGGGAAACGCGTTGTTGGTACCGGTGGACAGCGCGACGAGCGGTGTCGCACCGCAATGCGCGGCCACCGCGCGATGGGTGCCGTCGCCGCCGAGCACGACGATCAGCGCGACTTCCATCCGGTTCATGTACGCGGCGCCCGCCTGTGTGTCTGCGACGGAATCCGAGATCGGCAGGTCGACGAATTCGACGTCGGGCCAGCGCTCGTGCGGCGCGACCGCGCGATGCGTATCGAGCGCACGCATCAGCAGCGTCGCGATGCCCGTCCTGTCGCGCAAGGTCAGCACGCGCTCGACGCCCATCGCGCCGAGGCCGGCGAGCAGGCGCACGACCATGTTGGCCTTTTCCGCGGTCGGGAACACGGATGCATGCGTCGTCAGGCGGCGAATGTCGCGCCCCGATGCGGGGTTCGCGATCACGCCAACGGTCACGGGCGTCGTCACGGGCTTGTCTCCATCCAGTGGGCCAGCGCTCGCGCACCGGCCCTGCATGTGTCGTCCGCCGTCATCGAGGGCAGCGGATCGTCTTCGCCGACGCGACTGCGCCGGGCTTGCCCGTGACATCTGCAAGCGGCGTGCCATCGTGTGTGCAATGACCGGGAAACCCGCGCGCAAACTGGCTCGGCGGACATCCACGCCACCGACATCTGCTGCTGTTGCAGCTCGGCGCGCCGCGAGACCGCCCCTGCGTCTCACGCCATCGATCGCGCGACACGCCAGCTTCGGCGGCGTAATCGGCGCTGCTGTCCGGCCGGCAACCCCGACGCACCGCGGCGCGGCATGCAACGCCGTGCTCCGGACCCCCATCGCGCTCGCCATGCCCGCGCGTCTCAACCGCGCGAGACCGGCTGAGATACCGGTGAGACGAACGTCTCACGCCGCGCGCGTGCTGCGATGCAATGTGATCCGCGCAAGCGGATGTGCTACAAGAAGATCGAATTCCTCGCCGTACGGAACCGGAGCCGACCATGCCCTATGCCGTCCCCCAGGCCCAGCACGCCGACCGTGTGCTCGGCGCGCTCGCCGGACGCCTGCCCGCGCCGGCGGACTCCGCGCGTCTCGTGTCGTCGTGGCAGCGCTCGCTCGAGCGCTACGCGCTCGACCCCTCGTCATCGATCGGCCCGCGCGTGCTCACCGCGGCCGAGCTGCGCGAGGTGCGCGACAAGGAGGAGGCGTTCCTGCGCGCCTCGGGCCAGTGCCTCACGCGCCTGCACGACATGATTCGCGTCGCCGACTACTGCGTGATGCTGACCGACGCGCACGGCGTGACGATCGACTACCGGATCGATCGCGAACGCCGCACCGACTTCCGCCATGCGGGGCTGCACATCGGCTCGTGCTGGTCGGAGAGCGAGGAAGGCACCTGCGGCGTCGCGAGCGTGCTGACCGATCTCGCCCCGATCACCGTGCACAAGACCGACCACTTCCGCGCCGCATTCACCACGCTCACCTGCAGCGCGGCCCCGATCTTCTCGCCGGGCGGCGAACTGATTGGCGTGCTCGATGCGTCGGCCGTCCAGTCGCCCGACGGCCGCGACAGCCAGCGTCTCGTGTATCAGCTCGTGCGGCAGAGCGCGGCGCTGATCGAGGATGGGTATTTCGTGCACAGCACCGCGCAGCACTGGATATTGTTCGGGCATCCGAACCGTCACTACGTCGAGGCACAGCCCGAATGGCTGATCGCATTCGACGAATGCGGCAACATCGTCGCCGCGAACCGGCAGGCGCGCGACGCGCTGCCGGCGCTGCGCGAACCGCGCCATATCGACGAGATCTTCGATGCGACCGAGATGCCGCTGCGCGACGCCGCACGGCTCGATGCGATCGTCGCGCTGCGGCTGCGCGCGACCGGTGCCCCGCTCTATGCGCGACTGCGTGCGCCGCTACGGCGTGCCGGCCGCGAAACCGGCACCGCATCGCGCCGCCCCGGCACCGCGCAGCGTCATGTCGGCGCGCTGACGCCGTTCCTGAACAGCAGCGACGCGCGCGTCGCGCAGCAGGCCGAACTCGCGCTGCGCGTCGCGAGCAAGCGGCTGCCGATCCTCGTGCTGGGTGAAACCGGCGCGGGCAAGGAAGTGTTCGCGCGCGCGATCCACGACGCCGGTACGCGGCGTGCGCGGCCGTTCGTCGCGGTCAACTGCGGCGCGCTACCCGAAGCGCTGATCGAAAGCGAACTGTTCGGCTACGCGGCCGGCGCGTTCACCGGTGCGCGCAAGCATGGCGCGCGCGGCAAGATCGCACTCGCCGACGGCGGCACGCTGTTCCTCGACGAAATCGGCGACATGCCGCTCACGCTGCAGACGCGCCTGCTGCGCGTGCTCGCCGACGGCGAGGTCGTGCCGCTCGGCAGCGATACGCCCGTGCGCGTCGATCTCGACGTGATCTGCGCGACGCACCGCGATCTCGCGCAGATGGTGGCCGACGGCACGTTCCGCGAGGACCTGTATTACCGGCTGAGCGGCGCAACGTTCGAACTGCCGCCGCTGCGCGAGCGCGCGGACGTGCGCGACGTGATCGCCGCGGTGTTCGCCGAAGAGGCGCAGGCGACCGGCCACGTGCTCATGCTCGACGCGACGCTCGCCGAACAGCTCGCTGCCTATCCGTGGCCCGGCAACGTGCGCCAGCTGCGCAACGTGCTGCGTTATGCGTGCGCGGTGTGCGACGCCGCGCGCGTGACGGCGCGCGACCTGCCGGCCGATCTCGCCGCTCAGCTCGGTGCCGGTCCGGCCGGCGCGCTGCCGGACGACGAACGCAGCCGCATCGTCGCGGCACTCACCGCGCATCGCTGGCGGCCCGACGCGGCCGCGGAAGCGCTCGGCATCTCGCGCGCGACGCTATACCGGCGCATCGCGAAGCACCGGATCGTCGCGCCGCACCGCGCGTAATGCGCGAGCGCGCCTACCGCTCATGCCTCATGCACGGCTGCTTCGCGCGCGTTCGCGGTGTCACCGGTCTCGCCGGCCGCTTCGTCGCGCCGCGTGAACACCTCGTGTGCGGCGAACAGCGCGTTGAGCGCGGCCGGAAAGCCCGCATAGACGGCCATCTGCATGAACACCTCGACGATCTCGTCGCGCGTGCAGCCGACGTTCAGCGCGGCCTCGATATGCACCTTCAGTTGCGGCTGCGCGTTGCCGAGCGCGGCCAGCGCCGCGATCGTCGCGATTTCGCGCGCTTTCAGGTCGAGCTGCGGCCGGCTGTAGATGTCGCCGAAACCGAACTCGACGATCAGCCGCCCGAAGTCCGGCGCGATCGGTGCGAGGGCCGCAATCACGCGCTCACCCACTTCGCCGTCGATTTCCTTCAGTTTGTTCCAGCCGCGCGTATAGCGGTCTTCAACGAGTCGTTCCATTGTGTCCGTCCTGTTCCGATAGAGCGTGAGAAGGTTTTGCCCGTCGTGCCATATCCCGCTCCTGTGCCTCATAGTTCACGATCTTGTCGCTGATCACGTCGAGGCTCGCCTGCAGCTCCGCGATATGCGCGCGCACCGCGTCGCGATGCGCGACCAGCAGGCTGCGCCGCGCACCGAAGGTCGACTCGCCTTGCGCGCGCAGTGTCGCGAATGCCTGCATCTGCGCGATCGGCATGCCGGTCGCCTTCAGGCGCATCACGAAGGCCAGCCAGTCAAGGTCGGCCGGCGCATAGAGCCGGTGCCCGGCCGCCGTGCGCGAAATCGCGCGCAGCAGGCCGGCCTGCTCGTAGTACCGCAGCGTATGCGTCGACAAGCCGGTCATTTCGGCGACCTGGCCGATCGTCAGCGGGCCGGCGGAGGAAGGTTGGGATACGGTTTTCGACATGGCAGGAACAAGGTTAGGAGTTAGAGTTCACTCTAAGTCAAGCCCTGTCGAACAGCCAGCACGACGAATATCGGCGACGCCCCGGCAACACCGTAAAGAATGGTCAAAATCGCCGCCCGGCGCGGGTTTCGGTCTTTACAGCGACGCAAGCCTTCAGCAAGATTCGGTCAGCTTGTCTCAAAAAGGGCACGCATTTGTCCTATGCTTAACGGCGACGCCCGGCCAGGCCTCGCGCCGTCGTCCGTTGCAACAGCCATTCATCCGTCAGAACCAGGGAGCCTTTGCCATGCTGAAAAAGCTGCTGATGCTGTTCGTCGCGCTGTCGCTGTCGCTCGCCGCCGGTCTCGCCGCGGCCGTCGAAGTCAACACGGCCGACCAGGCCGCGCTCGAATCGGTGAAGGGGCTCGGGCCCGTGAAGTCGAAGGCGATCATCGACGAACGCACCAAGAACGGCCCGTTCAAGGATGCGGACGATCTCGCGAACCGCGTGAAGGGTCTCGGCACGAAATCGGTCGGGCATCTCGAGGAAAACGGCCTGACGGTCGGCGGCTCGTCGACGCCGCCGAAGGGCGTGAAGCTGTCGAAGCCGGCCGCGACCACGTCGACGACCACGTCGGCCACGACGTCGGCGGGCACCGCGTCGACATCGACGACCGCGACCGCCGGCACGACGGCGACGGCACCGGCGCCGGCCGCGAGCGCACCCGAAGCGGCAACCAAGCCGGCGAAGAGCAAGCGCGCATCGAAGAAGGACAAGGCGGCCGCAGCCGCGGCGGCATCCGCCGACGCGGGCGCGAGCGCGCCGGCCGCAGCGTCGTCCACGAAGGCGGCGAAGGGTTCGAAGAAGAAGAGCAAGAAGGACAAGGCAGCCTCCGCCGCCGCGGCGTCGGGCGCCTGATGTGCGCCGCGCGCGCGACGGCGTGCGCGCGGCATTCGATCAACGGGCGCCGTCGTTGCGGCGCCCTTTTCAGTGAAGGTGAAGAACCATGGGTCTCCTCGACATCGTCGGTGGTCTGATCGGCGGCCAGGCCGGCGGCAACTCGCAAAGCGCACTCATCACGACCGCGCTCGAATTCATCAACAACCAGCCGGGCGGCCTGAACGGGCTGATCGAGAAGTTCAAGGCCGGCGGCGCCGGCGACATCATCGGCTCGTGGGTCGGCACGGGCGAAAACCAGCCGATCTCGGCGGACACGCTGCAGAACGTGCTCGGCTCCGACGCCGTCGGCGCGCTCGCGAGCAAGGTCGGCATCGATCCGTCCCAGGCATCGTCGATCCTCGCGCAGGTGCTGCCGCACGTCGTCAACGGCGCGACGCCGAACGGCGAAGTGCCGGCCGGCGGCCAGGTCGACACGTCGAACGTGCTCGGCGCTCTCACGCAGCTCGCCGGCATGTTCGGCGGCAACAAGCAGGCCTGAGCCCGCACGCACCGCACCGGCTGACGACCGCGGCAGCTATTTCGGCCGCTCCATATGCAAACACCCCGCCTGAGCGGGGTGTTTGTTTTTGCGCGCCCGGCGCGAACCGGGCGTGCGGCCGATGACCGGCGATCAGTGCACGACGCGGTCGAACACGAACTTGCCGTCGTTGACGTCGACCGGGATCACGTCCTTCGGACCGAAGCGGCCCGCGAGGATCAGCTTCGCGACCGGGTTCTCGATCTCCTGCTGAATCGCGCGCTTCAGCGGTCGCGCGCCGAACAGCGGATCGTAGCCGACCTTGCCGATCTGTTCGAGCGCCGCCGGCGACACGTCGAGCGCCATGTCGAGCTTCGCAAGCCGGTCGTGCAGGCGGGCGAGCTGGATCTTCGCGATCGACTCGATGTTGCTGCGATCGAGCGCGTGGAACACGACGACGTCGTCGATCCGGTTCAGGAACTCCGGACGGAAGTGCTGCTTCACCTCGAGCCACACGGCGTCCTTGATCTCTTCCTGCGGAGACCCCGTCATGGCCTGGATCACCTGCGAGCCGAGGTTCGACGTCATCACAATCACCGTGTTCTTGAAGTCGACCGTACGGCCCTGCCCGTCGGTCATGCGACCGTCGTCGAGCACCTGCAGCAGTACGTTGAACACGTCCGGATGCGCCTTCTCGATCTCGTCGAGCAGGATCACGCTGTACGGCTTGCGGCGCACGGCCTCCGTCAGGTAGCCGCCTTCCTCGTAGCCGACATAGCCCGGCGGCGCGCCGATCAGTCGCGCGACGCTGTGCTTCTCCATGAACTCGCTCATGTCGATGCGGATCAGATGCTCTTCCGAATCGAACAGGAACGCCGCCAGCGCCTTGCACAGCTCGGTCTTGCCGACACCCGTCGGGCCGAGGAACAGGAACGAGCCGTACGGACGGTTCGGATCGGCGAGACCCGCGCGCGAACGACGGATCGCATCCGCGACCGCGCTGATCGCCTCGTGCTGGCCAACCACGCGCTCGTGCAGCTTTTCCTCGATGTGCAGCAGCTTCTCGCGTTCGCCCTGCATCATTCGCGACACCGGAATCCCGGTTGCGCGCGACACGACTTCCGCGATTTCTTCCGCACCGACCTGCGTGCGCAGCAGGCGCGGACGCGTCGGGTTGTGCTGCTCCTGCTCTTCGGCCTGCGTGACCTGCTTCAGTTGCGACTCGAGTTGCGGCAGCTTGCCGTACTGCAGTTCGGCGACCTTCTCCAGCTTGCCTTCGCGCTGCAGACGCGCGATGTCGGCCCGCACCTTCTCGATCTCTTCCTTGAGCTGCGCGCTGCCCTGCACCGCGGCCTTCTCGGCGGTCCAGATCTCATCGAGGTCCGCATATTCGCGGCCCAGACGCTCGATCTCTTCCTCGATCAGCTGCAGGCGCTTCTGCGATGCCTCGTCCTGCTCCTTCTTCACGGCCTCGCGTTCGATCTTCAGCTGGATCAGACGACGGTCGAGCTTGTCCATCTCTTCGGGCTTCGAATCGATTTCCATCTTGATCTTCGATGCAGCCTCGTCGATCAGGTCGATGGCCTTGTCCGGCAGGAAACGGTCGGTGATGTAGCGGTGCGACAGCTCGGCCGCGGCGACGATCGCCGGGTCGGTAATGTCGACGCCGTGGTGCAGTTCGTACTTCTCCTGCAACCCGCGCAGGATCGCGATCGTCGCCTCGACGCTCGGCTCGTCGACAAGCACCTTCTGGAAGCGGCGCTCGAGCGCGGCATCCTTCTCGATGTACTTGCGGTATTCGTCGAGCGTGGTCGCGCCGATGCAATGCAGCTCGCCGCGCGACAGCGCCGGCTTCAGCATGTTGCCTGCGTCCATCGCGCCTTCGGCCTTGCCGGCGCCGACCATCGTGTGGATCTCGTCGATGAACACGATCGTCTGGCCTTCGTCCTTCGCGATGTCGTTGAGCACGGCCTTCAGGCGCTCCTCGAACTCGCCGCGGTACTTCGCGCCGGCGAGCAAGGCGGCCATGTCGAGCGACAGCACGCGCTTGCCCTTCAGCGTTTCGGGCACTTCGCCGTTGACGATCCGCTGCGCGAGCCCTTCGACGATCGCGGTCTTGCCGACGCCCGGCTCGCCGATCAGCACCGGGTTGTTCTTGGTGCGGCGCTGCAGGATCTGGATCGAGCGGCGGATTTCGTCGTCGCGGCCGATCACCGGGTCGAGCTTGCCCGCGCGGGCGCGCTCGGTCAGGTCGACCGTGTATTTCTTCAGCGCCTCGCGCTGGCTCTCCGCGTCCTGGCTGTGCACCTGCGAACCGCCGCGCACCGCGGCGATCGCGGCTTCGAGCGCCTTGCGCGTGAGGCCGTGCTGACGGGCGAGCTTGCCGGCTTCGCCCTTGTCGTCGGACACGGCGAGCAGGAACATCTCGCTCGCGATGAACGTGTCGTTGAGCTTCTGCGCTTCCTTGTCGGCCTGGTTCAGCAGCCCGGCCAGCTCGCGGCCGATCTGGATGTCGCCGCCCGTGCCCGTCACTTGCGGCAGGCGCGAAATGGCCTCGTTCAGCGCGCCTTGCAGCGCCTGCACGTGAACGCCTGCGCGCGACATCAGCGAGCGGGCAGAGCCGTCCTGCTGCGCGACCAGCGCCGCCAGCACGTGAACGGGTTCGATGTATTGATTGTCGCGACCTGCCGCGAGACTTTGCGCGTCCGAGAGCGCTTCCTGGAACTTGGTGGTGAGCTTGTCGATTCTCATTTAGTGAGACCTCCAATTTTCGATTAACACCAAGATGAGGATCGTTATACGGGTTTCAAGCGAAATTCGGGTTGATTCAGCGCAAAAATTGCCGGGTGGCGATGTGGCGGCCTGCGGGCGCGCCGCGGCCGGCCGAGGAGGGGCTGCGCCGGCGTGTCAGCCGGCTTTCGAGGATGATTCGGCGGACGCAGGCGCGTCATCCACCGACGGCTCGGCACGCACCAGCGCGATCGGACGAATGCCCAGCAGCGCGACGAGCGGCGACGCGGGTACGGCGAGCTCGCCGAGCGTGTGGCGGTCGAGTTCGGTGAAGAACGCGTCGCGCGCGGCCGCCAGCACGCCCTTCAGGCGGCACTGGGGCTCGATCACGCAGCCGCGCGACTCGCCGCCGTCGGCCGAAAAGCAGCCGACCAGCGCGAAATCGCTCTCGGTCGCGCGCACCACCTGCCCGACCGTCAGCTTCAGCGAGTCGGGGAACAGCCGCAGCCCGCCGTTGCGGCCGCGAACGGTATCGACCCAGCCGAGCTCGCCGAGCTGCTGGACGACCTTCATCAGATGGTTCTTCGAGATGCCGTAGGCGTCCGAGATCTCCTGGATCGTCGCGAGCCCCTCGCCGCGCACGGCGAGGTACAACATGACGCGCAACGAGTAGTCGGTGTAGTCGGTGAGTCTCATGAGCGAATACGGAAAATTATCGATCGTGCCCCGATGATGCGAGCCGGGTCAATCGAAGCGCGCGCCGGATCGACTGTCCGGGCCGCTTGACGGCGCCGGGTTGCCGGGACGGCCTGCGCGCAATAAGATGCGTGGCATCTACACATTTTTCAGGCATCAGTGGACGCTATTTTGCGTCAAAATCCTGTCGGCGTCCTGCGCATTGCCCGCGCTGCCGTTCCGCCGGCACGGTGCCGACGCCCCGCCAACGCCCCGATTTTCCGGCCCTTTTTGCCATGACTGCCCTGCCCGCCTCGCCCGATACCGTGCCGGCCCGCCCCCGCGACGCCGAACCGACCGAAGACAACATCCGCGATCTCGTGTACGCGTTCTACGACCGCGTGCGCGCCGATCCGCTGCTCGGCCCCGTGTTCGACGCGAAGCTGAACGGTCGCTGGGACGACCATCTGCCGAAGATGGTCAACTTCTGGTCGAGCCTCGTGCTCGGCACCAAAGGCTATCGCGGCAACGTGCAGCAGGCGCATCAACCGCTCGACGGGATCGAGCCCGCGCATTTCAGCCGCTGGCTGTCGCTGTTCCTGAAGACCGTCGAGGGGCGCTACACGCCGCCCGCGGCGATCCGCTTCATGGAACCGGCGCTGCGGATCGCGCAGAGCCTGCAGCTGAGCCGCTTCGGCTGGGATTATCAGATTCCGCCCGAGCAGCAGGCGCTGCTCGATGCGATCGCACCGCGTCGCCGCGACGCGGGCGACGATCCGCATGCGCTGCCGTCACGCGCCCGCGGCGAGCCGTTTCCGACGAAGATCATCGGGCGCGGCGTCGATCCGGACGCCTGAGCGGCTTGCGACAATCGAACGGCCTGCGGCACAACGCCGCACGCCCCAAACGCTGCGCTCAGCGCGGCGTGTTGCCCGATTCGACGCCCCAGCGCGCGAGCGCCGCATCGTCGGTGCTGCGGGCGTCGACCCAGCGTTCGCCGTCCGGCGTCGTTTCCTTCTTCCAGAACGGCGCCTCGGTCTTCAGGTAGTCCATCACGAACTCGCACGACGCGAACGCGTCGCCGCGGTGCGACGCGACCGTCGCGACCATCACGATCTGGTCGAGCGGCAACAGCCGGCCGACGCGATGCACGATCGCGACGTCGATCCCGGGCCAGCGCCGGCCGGCTTCGGCGGCAATCTTCTCGAGCGCCTTTTCGGTCATCCCCGGATAGTGCTCGAGCTCCATCGCGGCAACCGAATCGCCTTCGTTCAGGTCGCGCACCGTGCCGACGAAGCACGCGACCGCGCCGATCTTCGGGTTGCGCGCGCGCAATGCCGCGACTTCGGCGTTCAGGTTGAAATCATCGGTCTGGATTCGTACGGTAGCCATCGTTCGGTCCTGTCGACCAGAGTTAGCGCTTTAGCGCTTACTCTGGTCCCATGCTTCGCGGTCGACCAGAGTTGGCGCTTTAGCACTTCCTCCGCTCCCATGCTTCGCGGTCGACCAGAGTTGGCGCTTTAGCGCTTACTCTGGTCCCATGCTTCGCGGTCGACCAGAGTTGGCGCTTGAGCACTTCCTCCGCTCCCATGCTTCGCGGTCGACCAGAGTCAGCGCTTGAGCCCTTCCTCTAGCCCCATGCAAAGCTCAGCCGCCGGTCACCGGCGGAAAAAACGCGACCTCGCAGCCGTCGGTAAGCCGCGTCTCCGGGTCGGTCATCTCGTGATTGCACGCCATGCGCAACGCGCGCCCTTCGGCGAGCGTCTCGGCCCACGCGCCGCCGCGCAGGCGCAGCCATGCGCGTACGTCGCCGACGGTCGTCACGCCGTCCGGCACGTCGGCCTGCTCGTCGGATACGCCTAGCGCCTCGCGCACGCTTGCAAAGAATTTCAGCTGAATCTTCATAGGTCGGGAAGCCATCGCATTACGACAGCAGTTCGGAAAACGGAATGAAACGCACGGTCTCGCCCGCGCTGATCGCGTGCTGCGGCGGATTGTCGATCAGGCCGTCGCCCCAGACCGTCGACGTCAGCACCGCCGAACTCTGGTTCGGGAACAGATCGAGACCGCCGGCGGCATTGACGCGCGCGCGCAGGAATTCGTTGCGCCGGTCGCCCTTGCTTTGCGAGAAGTCCGCGCGCAGCGACAGCGCGCGCGGCGCGACGTCGCGCACGCCGGACAGGCGCAGCAGGAACGGCCGCACGAACAGCAGGAACGTGACGAAGCTTGACACGGGGTTGCCCGGCAGCCCGATGAAGTGCGCATCGGGGCGTGCGTCGCCGCGGCGCACCGCGCCGAACGCGAGCGGCTTGCCGGGCTTCATCGCGATCTGCCACAGCGCGAGCCGCCCTTCGGCCTCGACTGCCGGTTTCACGTGATCCTCGTCGCCGACCGATACGCCACCGCTCGTCAGGATCACGTCGTGATCGCGCGTGGCCTCGCGCAGCGTGTCGCGCGTCGCGGCGAGCGAATCGGACACGATCCCGTAGTCGGTCACATGGCAGCCGAGCCGCTCGAGCAGCCCGCGCAACGTGAAACGGTTCGAGTTGTAGATCGCACCGGGTTTCAGCGGCTCGCCGGGCATCGTCAGTTCGTCGCCGGTGAAGAACACCGCGACGCGAGTCCGCCGCGCGACCGACAACTGCGCACAGCCGACCGATGCGGCGAGGCCGAGCGCCTGCGGCATGAGCCGCGTGCCGGCCGGAAGGATCACCGCCCCCTGGCGGATGTCCGCGCCCTGCGCGGTGATCCATTCACCGGCCTTCGGCGTGTGCAGGATCTCGACCGCATCGCCGTCGGCCGACGCCTGTTCCTGCATCACGACGGCGTCGGCGCCGGGCGGCACCGTCGCACCGGTGAAGATCCGCGCGGCCGTACCCGCCGCGAGCGGCACGGCCGGATGGCCGGCCGGGATCCGCTGCGACACCGGCAGGCGCCGTTCGCCGTGCAGCAGGTCCGCGACGCGCACCGCATAGCCGTCCATCGCGCTCGTATGCATCGGCGGCACGTCGAGCGGCGAGCTCACGTCGGCCGCCAGCACGCGGCCGAGCGCATCGAGCGTCGCGACGGTTTCGGCGCCGGGCAGCGGCTTCGCAGCTTCGAGCAGCGCGGCGAGCGCTTCCGCGGTCGACAGCATCGGCGCGCGCGGCGCCACGGAATTCGGATTCGACATCGATGGAATCGGGGGATCGTTGGAGTCAATACGTCATTGTAGCGACGCCGTCGCGCGGACGTGCGATATGCGCGGACATGCGAAAACTGTGATCGGCGCGAAAGCGCGGCACTGGCACTTGTTTCGCGCGGCACCGGACGGCATGCGCGCGCACGGCCGCCGCCAAACGAAACGGCCGGAACCCCGATCCGTGAGACGAATCGGCATTCCGGCCGTCCAGCACCGCCGGCCTTGCGACCCGGTGGCCCGACGCTACGTTACGCGCCCGTATGCGCGGCGATGAAGTCCTTCACCTGCTGCGCGTCGGCCTTCACGACCTCGAAACGCTGCGGCAGCGCCTCGAGCCCGTCGAATGCGGCCGGCCGCTCGGCTTCGCGATCGAGCGCTTCGCGGATCGTCTCGCCGAACTTGATCGGCTGGGCCGTTTCGAGCACGACCATCGGCACGCCCGCATCGAGATGCTCGCGCGCGACCTTCACGCCGTCGGCCGTGTGCGTATCGATCATCGTGTCGTAGCGCGAGAACACGTCGCGGATCGTCGCGATGCGGTCCGGGTGGCTGCTGCGGCCCGACACGAAGCCGAACTCGGCCACGCGCGCGAAATCGCCGCTCGCCGCGAGATCGAACCCGCCCTTCTCCTCGACGTCGCGGAACAGCTGCATCACACGTGCCGGATCGCGGCCGAGCAGGTCGAACACGAAGCGCTCGAAGTTCGACGCCTTCGAGATATCCATGCTCGGGCTGCTCGTGTGATACGTGTTCTCCGCGCTGCGCACGCGATATGCGCCGGTGCGGAAGAACTCGTCGAGCACGTCGTTCTCGTTGGTCGCGACCACGAGCTTCGCGATCGGCAGGCCCATCATCCGTGCGATGTGGCCCGCGCAGACGTTGCCGAAGTTGCCCGACGGCACCGTGAACGACACGCGCTCGTCATTGGACTGCGTCGCCGCGAAATAGCCCTTGAAGTAGTACACGACCTGCGCGACGACGCGCGCCCAGTTGATCGAGTTGACGGTGCCGATCTTCTGCTGCGCCTTGAACGCGTGATCGTTCGATACGGCCTTCACGATGTCCTGGCAGTCGTCGAACACGCCTTCGACCGCGAGGTTGAAGATGTTCGGATCCTGCAGGCTGAACATCTGGGCCGTCTGGAACGCGCTCATCTTCTTGTGCGGCGACAGCATGAACACGCGCACGCCGGCCTTGCCGCGCATCGCGTATTCGGCCGCGCTGCCCGTGTCGCCCGACGTCGCGCCGAGAATGTTCAGCGCTTCGCCGTGCTTCGCGAGCGTGTACTCGAACAGGTTGCCGAGCAGCTGCATCGCCATGTCCTTGAACGCGAGCGTCGGGCCGTTCGACAACTCGAGCAGCGACAGTGCCGCGCCGTTCTCGGTGCCGAGCGTCTTCAGCGGCGTGATGTCGGACGCGTTCTCGCCGTGGCGCGTGTTGCTGTACACGGCCGCCGTGTACGTGCGGCGCGTGATCGCGCGCAGGTCGTCGGCCGGCACGTCGTCGCAGAACTTCGACAGGATCTCGAACGCGAGATCCGCGTACGGCAGCGTGCGCCAGCGCGCGAGTTCGTCGGCGGACACCTTCGGGTACTCGGCCGGCAGGTACAGCCCGCCGTCCTTCGCAAGACCGCCGAGCAGGATGTCGGAGAACGTGTGGCGCTCGCCGATGCCGGCGCCGCGCGTGGAGATGTAGTTCATCATGTCGTTCCTGGCCCTCAGTTCAGCGCTTCCATGCGCAGCTTCGTCACCTTCGAGACCACCGTCGAGAGGTTCTCGATCTGCACGATCGCCGCATTGACGTTCTTCTCGAGCGTGACGTGCGTGATCAGGATGATGTCGGTTTCGCCGTTCGCGTCGTCGACCTGTTCCGACTCCTTCTGCAGCAGCGCGTCGATCGAGATGCCCGATGCGGCG
The DNA here is from genome assembly GCF_001443045.1 of Burkholderia ambifaria. Taxonomy (GTDB): domain Bacteria; phylum Pseudomonadota; class Gammaproteobacteria; order Burkholderiales; family Burkholderiaceae; genus Burkholderia; species Burkholderia ambifaria_A. Next base: position 145,094 of record NZ_LKPJ01000005.1, read on the forward strand.
AGGATGCGCGTGATGTCGGCGAGCACGCCCGTCTGGTCGGCCACGCGCAGGCGCAGGTAGTAGCCGCTCGTCACTTCGTCGATCGGCAGGATCGGCGTGTTCGACAGGCTGTCCGGCTGGAACGCGAGGTGCGGCACGCGATGCTCCGGGTCGGCCGTATGCAGGCGCGTGACATCGACGAGATCCGCGACGACCGCCGATGCGGTCGGCTCCGCGCCGGCACCCTTGCCGTAGTACAGCGTCGTGCCGACCGCGTCGCCGTGCACGACGACCGCGTTCATCGCGCCCTCGACGTTCGCGAGCAGGCGCTTCTCGGGAATCAGCGTCGGGTGCACGCGCAGTTCGATGCCTTTTTCGGCGCGGCGCGTGATGCCGAGCAGCTTGATCCGGTAGCCGAGCTCTTCCGCATAGCGGATATCGGTCGCGTCGAGCTTGCTGATGCCTTCGACGTACGCGCGATCGAACTGGACCGGCACGCCGAACGCGATCGCGCTCATGATGGTCGCCTTGTGCGCGGCGTCGACGCCTTCGATGTCGAAGGTCGGATCGGCTTCCGCGTAGCCGAGCTCCTGCGCGGCCTTCAGCGCGGTCGCGAAGTCGAGCCCGCGGTCGCGCATTTCCGACAGGATGTAGTTCGTCGTGCCGTTGATGATGCCCGCGATGTACTGGATGCGGTTGGCGGTCAGGCCTTCGCGCAGCGCCTTGATGATCGGGATGCCGCCGGCGACGGCCGCCTCGAACGCGACCATCACGCCCTTTTCGCGCGCGGCCTCGAAGATCTCGGTGCCGTGCACCGCGAGCAGCGCCTTGTTCGCCGTCACGACGTGCTTGCCGTTCGCGATCGCGCGCAGCACGAGCTCGCGCGCGATGCCCGTGCCGCCGATCATCTCGGCGATGATCGCGATCGACGGATCGTCGACGACCGCGTTGAAGTCGTCGGTGATCTGCGCGGCGCCGGCGTTGCCGCCGAGCGCAGCCTGCGCCTTGGCCGGGTTGCGCACCGCAATGCGCGCAATCTCGATGCCGCGCCCCGCGCGTCGCTTGATTTCTTCCTGGTTGCGGTGCAGCACCGTGAAGGTGCCGCTACCGACGGTGCCGAAGCCCAACAGGCCAACTTTGATCGGTTCCATGCTGCGTGTGATCGATGAGTAAGAGTGAATGAATACCGGGTGATCCTGTCCGCTCAGACAGAATGGCGCTTGCGGTAGCCGTCGAGGAAGCGCGCGATCCGGTTGATCGAATCGGTCAGGTCGTCGAGATTCGGCAGGAACACCACGCGGAAGTGATCCGGGGCCGCCCAGTTGAAGCCCGTCCCCTGCACGAGCAGCACGCGTTCCTCGAGCAACAGGTCGAGGATGAACTGCTGGTCGTTCTGGATCGGATAAAGCTTCGGATCGAGGCGCGGGAACATGTACAGCGCGGCCTGCGGCTTCACGCAGGTCACGCCGGGAATCGACGTGAGCATGTCGTACGCGAGCTCGCGCTGCTTGTACAGGCGCCCGCTCGGCACGATCAGCTCGTTGATGCTCTGGTAGCCGCCGAGCGCGGTCTGGATCGCGAACTGCCCGGGCACGTTCGCACACAGGCGCATCGACGAAAGGATCCCCAGGCCTTCCAGGTAATCCTTCGCGCGCCGGCGGTTGTCGCCGCCGAGGCCCGACACGGCCATCCAGCCCGCGCGGTAGCCGCACGAGCGATAGCTCTTCGACAGGCTGTTGAACGTGACGGTGATCACGTCTTCCGACAGCGAACCCAGCGCGGTGTGCTCGAGCTCGTCGTAGACGATCTTGTCGTAGACCTCGTCGGCGAACACGATCAGCCCGTGCTGGCGCGCGATCTCGAGCAATTCGAGCAGCAATTCGTCGGAATAAAGCGCGCCGGTCGGGTTATTCGGGTTGATCACGACGATCGCCTTGGTGTTCGGCGTGATCTTGCGGCGGATGTCGTCGAGGTCGGGCATCCACGCGTTCTGCTCGTCGCACACGTAGTGCACGGGCGTGCCGCCCGACAGGCTCACGGCGGCCGTCCACAGCGGGTAGTCGGGCGCCGGCAGCAGCACCTCGTCGCCGTCGTTCAGGAGCGCCTGGGTCGCCATCACGATCAGCTCGGACGCGCCGTTGCCGATGTAGATGTCGTCGAGGCCGACGCCCACGACGCCCTTTTGCTGCGTGTAGTGCATCACGGCCTTGCGGGCCGAGAACACGCCCTTCGAATCCGAATAGCCGGACGACGCCGGCAAATTGCGGATCATGTCCTGGATGATCTCGTCCGGCGCGTCGAACCCGAACGGCGCGAGGTTGCCGATGTTCAGCTTGATGATGCGGTGGCCTTCTTCCTCGAGGCGCTTCGCGTGCTCGAGCACCGGGCCACGGATGTCGTAGCAGACGTTGAGCAGCTTGTTCGACTTCTGAATCGGTTTCACGACGACACGTTTCCTGGGTTGGCCTTGCGGCCGGGGGACGGGATCAAAACTGGAGAGCGGCCGGTCTGTGCGCGCTGTCTAGACTGGGAAAAAGCGGGCGGTCGGACGCAGCTTGTGGCGACGCACGATGCAAGTGGCGCCCGGGGGCGACCAAAAAGTTATAATTTAGCGGATTTTGGCCGACTTTCGCAATGCACCATGGCCGCTGCGGGCCCGCGCCGTCAGGCGTCCCGCGCGCGCCGGGTCGCGAAACCGGCCGCCCGGGCCCGTGCGGCCCTTGCCAGACATTCCCTCCACGGAACCGCGGAATACCGATTTGAAACTGCACCAGGACACGAGCGGCGCGCTCAACACCGTCACCGGCTACGGCCCCGATTATGTCGACGTCAATCTCCAACGCCACGAAGGCAGCGTCATCGTGCTGCCCGGCGCGCCGGTGCGGGACTGGCCCGTGTCGTCGTTCGACGCGCTCGCGCCCGAGCATTTCGCGATGCTGCTCGACCCGGCACCCGAACTCGTGATCTTCGGCAGCGGCGCGCGGCTGCGCTTCCCGCACCCGCGGCTCGTGGCCGCGCTCACGGCCAAGCGGATCGGCGTCGAGACGATGGATTTCCAGGCCGCCTGCCGTACCTACAACATCCTGATGGCCGAGGGCCGCAAAGTCGCCGCCGCGCTCTTAATTGAACGTTAATCCCCGATGCGGTAAAACTCGGGCCGGCGCACCGGGTCGATCCCCGGATCATCATCCGGATCGATCACCGGCAGCCCGCCCGCCTCCGGCGCAACCCGCCGGCGGCCCATCACAACAACCAACAGGCTGAAAATCCATGAACGATACGCCGTCGAGGCTACCGCTCAATCGCATCACGCTCGCCCTCCTGCTCGTCGCGCTCGCGATCGTCTGGTTCGCGCCGCTCGGGCTGCGCCACCTGATCCCGAGCGACGAAGGCCGCTACGCGGAGATGGCTCGCGAAATGTTCGTCACCGGCGACTGGATCACGCCGCGCTACAACGGCTACAAGTACTTCGAAAAGCCGCCGCTGCAGACCTGGCTGAACGCGCTCACGTTCGCGTGGTTCGGCATCGGCGAATGGCAGGCGCGCCTCTACACGGGCCTCGCCAGCTTCGCCGGCGTGCTGCTGGTCGGCTTCACGGGCGCGCGCCTGTTCAATCCGCTGTCGGGCTTCCTCGCGGCCGTCGTGCTCGCGTGCTCGCCGTACTGGAACCTGATGGGCCACTTCAACGCGCTCGACATGGGGCTCGCGTTCTGGATGGCGCTGTCGCTCTGCGCGCTGCTGCTCGCGCAGCGCCCCGGGCTGCGCGCGAGCGCGGTGCGCGGCTGGATGTGGATATGCTGGGCCGCGATGGCGTTCGCCGTGCTGTCCAAGGGCCTCGTCGGCCTGATCCTCCCGGGCGCCGTCCTGGTGCTCTATACGCTGATCGCCCGCGACTGGGCGCTGTGGAAACGGCTGTACCTGGTGAGCGGCCTCGTGATCTTCTTCGCGATCGTCACGCCATGGTTCGTGCTCGTCCAGCAGCGCAACCCCGAGTTCTTCAACTTCTTCTTCATCGTCCAGCAGTTCCGCCGGTACCTGACCCCCGAACAGAACCGCCCGGGCCCGCTCTATTATTTCGTGCCGGTGCTGCTGGTCGGCTTCCTGCCGTGGCTCTCCGTCGCGTGGCAGAGCATCCGCCATGCGCTGCGCATGCCGCGCCAGCCGAACGGCTTCTCCCCGATGCTCGTGCTGCTGATCTGGAGCGCGTTCATCTTCCTGTTCTTCAGCGCGTCGCATTCGAAGCTGATCTCGTACGTGCTGCCGGTCGCGCCGGCACTTGCGCTGATGATCGGCGCATACCTGCCGCTGATGACCGCCGAGCGGTTCCGCCGCCACCTGCTCGGCTACCTCGTGTTTCTCGTCGTCGCGGCGTTCGGAATCATCTTCCTCGCCTACCAGGGCGACGCACGCACGCCGAACGCGCTGTACCGCGCGTTCCAGATGTGGCTGTACGCAGGCCTCGCAGTCGCGGCCGCGCTGACGCTCGCGGCCGCGTGGCTCAACCGCCGCGCGGGCGTCGCGGCCGCGATCGCCGCGTTCGGCGCCGCATGGCTCGCGTTCGGCACGATCGGCGGCACCGGCCACGACGAATTCGGCCGCTACAGCTCGGGCGCGCTGCTCGCACCCGCCGTGCGCGCCGAACTGGCGAAGCTGCCGCCCGACACGCCGTTCTACTCGATCCAGATGCTCGATCACACGTTCCCGTTCTATATGGGCCACACGACGATCATGGTCCAGCGCCAGGACGAGCTCTCATTCGGGATCTCGGTCGAGCCGAACAAATGGATCCCGACCGTCGACCAATGGATCGAACGCTGGAAGCAGGAAACCCATGCGCTCGCGATCATGCCGCCCGGCCAGTACGACACGCTGGTCAAGCAAGGCGTGCCGATGCGCGTGATCGCGCGCGACAACCGCCGCGTGATCGTCGAGAAACCGCAATCGTAAGGACGCCCACCGCATGAATCCCGTTTCGTTCGTCTGCATCATCACCGGCGTGATGCTCAACGCCTGTGCGCAACTGCTGCTGAAAGCCGGCGTCAACGCCGTTGGACACTTCGAATTCAGCCGTGCGAACCTCATCCCGGTCGGCCTGAAGATCGCGACCCAGCTGCCGATCATCGGCGGCCTCGGCTGCTACGTGCTGAGCGTCGTCGTCTGGATCCTCGGGCTCTCGCGGGTCGACGTGTCGATCGCGTATCCGATGCTGTCGCTCGGCTACGTGGTCAATGCGTTCGCCGCCTGGTACCTGTTCGGCGAAGTGCTGTCGGTGCAACGGCTCGTCGGCATCGGCATCATCCTGATCGGCGTGCTCGTGCTCGCGCGAAGCTGAGCACGCCCCGCCGCGTTAAGCGTCCGCCTACAAAAAATCACGGTACGAATCCGCCAACCGGTGTTTAATGCCGGTTTCGGGCCGGATCGCCCGACCCCTTTATTACACGCCATTACAGGCCAACGCGTTCATGAGCCAGACTACCGCTCCGTTTCTGCCGTTCACTCGCCCCGAGATCGATGAGGAAACCATCCAGGGCGTCGTCGACGTGCTGCGCTCGGGCTGGATCACCACCGGCCCGCAGAGCCAGAAATTCGAAGCCGCGCTGTCCGAGTATTGCGGCGGCCGTCCGGTCCGTGCGTTCAATTCCGGCACCTGCACGCTCGAGATCGGCCTGCGCATCGCAGGCGTCGGCCCGGGCGACGAGGTGATCACGACGCCGGCGACGTGGGTGTCGACCAGCAACGTGATCCTCGAGACCGGCGCGACGCCCGTGTTCGCCGACATCGACCCCGTCACGCGCAACATCGACCTCGACAAGCTCGAGCAGGCGATCACGCCGCGCACGAAGGCAATCATCCCGGTCTACCTGGCCGGCCTGCCGGTCGACATGGACCGCCTGTACGCGATCGCACGCGCGCACAACCTGCGCGTGATCGAGGACGCCGCGCAGGCACTCGGCTCGACGTGGCAAGGCAAGCGCATCGGCGCGCTCGGCGACATCGTGTCGTTCAGCTTCCACGCGAACAAGAACCTGACGACGATCGAAGGCGGCGCGCTCGTGCTGAACAACGAGGCCGAGGCGACGCTCGCGCAGAAGTACCGGCTGCAGGGCATCACGCGCACGGGCTTCGACGGGATGGACTGCGACGTGCTCGGCGGCAAGTACAACCTGACCGACGTCGCCGCTCGCGTCGGCCTCGGCCAACTGCCGCACCTCGAGCGCTTCACCGCGCAGCGCCGCGCACTTACGCGCGCGTATTTCGCCGCGCTCGACGACGGCCCGGCCGTGAAGCTCGGGCTCGGCCTGCCCGTCGCCGATTTCGAGAACAGCAACTGGCACATGTTCCAGGTCACGCTGCCGCTCGACCGGTTGTCGATCTCGCGCGCCGATTTCATGGCGCAGATGAAGGAACGCGGGATCGGCACGGGCGTCCACTACCCGGCCATCCATCTTTTCACGCTGTACCGCGCACGCGGCTTCAAGGAGGGCATGTTCCCCCACGCCGAGCGGTACGGCGCGTCGACCGTCACGCTGCCGCTCTTCACGCAGATGACGGAAAACGACGTGCGTCGCGTGGCCGACGCCATCAACCAGATTTGCGAACAATACGGAAAATAAGCGTACATGAATCACCTTGAAGCACGCGCCGGGCATCCGGGCGCCGCGAACCCGGAAGTATCGGTCATCATCCCCGTGTACAACGAGGAAGACGGCCTGGCTGCGCTGTTCGCGCGGCTGTACCCGGCACTCGACGCACTCGGCACGTCGTACGAAGTGATCCTGATCAACGATGGCAGCCGCGACCGCTCGGCCGCGATGCTGGCGGACCAGTTCCACGTGCGGCCCGACACGACGCGCGTCGTGCTGCTCAACGGCAACTACGGCCAGCACATGGCGATCCTCGCCGGCTTCGCGCAGTCGCGCGGCGACATCGTCATCACGCTCGACGCCGACCTGCAGAATCCGCCCGAGGAAATCGGCAAGCTGATCGCGAAGATGCGCGAGGGCTACGACTACGTCGGCTCGATCCGCAAGCAGCGCCAGGACAGCCTGTGGCGGCGCAAGGCGTCGCAGATGATGAACCGGCTGCGCGAGCGCATCACGCGGATCAAGATGACCGACCAGGGTTGCATGCTGCGCGCGTACAGCCGCCGCATCATCGACACGATCAACGTGTGCGGCGAAGTCAACACGTTCATCCCCGCGCTCGCGTACACGTTCGCGCAGAAGCCGACTGAAATCGAGGTCGCGCACGAGGAACGTTTCGCGGGCGAATCGAAGTACTCGCTGTACAGCCTGATCCGGCTGAACTTCGACCTCGTGACGGGCTTCTCGGTCGTGCCGCTGCAGTGGCTGTCGTTCATCGGCGTGATCCTGTCGCTCGGCTCCGCCGCGCTGTTCGTGCTGCTGCTCGTACGCCGCTTCATCGTCGGCGCGGAAGTGCAAGGCGTGTTCACGCTGTTCGCGATCACGTTCTTCCTGCTCGGCGTGATCATCTTCGCGCTCGGCCTGCTCGGCGAATACGTCGGCCGGATCTACCAGCAGGTGCGCGCACGGCCGCGCTACCTGATCCAGGCCGTGCTCGAGCAGCACGACGGCATGCCGGCGGTGCCGGCCGGCACGAACCGCACGGAGGCGTCGCAATGAAGCCGCGCGCCGTCGTCTTCGCGTATCACAACGTCGGCGTGCGCTGCCTGCAGGTGCTGCTGGCACGCGGCGTCGACGTCGCGCTCGTCGTCACGCACGAGGACAACCCGAACGAGAACATCTGGTTCGGCAGCGTCGCGTCCGTCGCCGCCGAGCACGGAATTCCGGTCGTCACGCCGGCCGNCCCCGCCGATCCGGCGCTGCACCGCACGGTATCCGACGCACAGCCGGACTTCATCTTCTCGTTCTACTACCGCCACGTGCTGCCGGTGGACCTGCTCGCGATCGCGCCGCGCGGCGCGTACAACATGCACGGTTCGCTGCTGCCGAAATACCGGGGTCGGGTACCGACCAACTGGGCCGTGCTGAACGGCGAAACGGAGACCGGCGCGACGCTGCACGAGATGGCCGCAAAGCCGGACGCCGGCGCGATCATCGGCCAGACCGCGGTGCCGATCCTGCCCGACGACACGGCCACGCAGGTGTTCGACAAGGTGACGGTCGCCGCCGAGCAGACGCTCTGGCGCGTGCTGCCCGCGCTGCTCGCGGGCGACGCGCCGCATCTGCCGAACGATCTCGCGAGCGGCAGCTACTACGGCGGCCGCAAGCCGGAAGACGGCCGCATCGACTGGTCGAAGCCGGCCGCGCAGGTCTACAACCTGGTGCGCGCGGTCGCGCCTCCGTATCCGGGCGCGTTCACCGACGTCGGCGGCACGCGTTTCGTGGTCGCCCGCGCACGCCTCGCGGCGCCCGGCAGCGCCGCCGCCTCGGCCGCGGCAGATTTGCCGCCCGGCCTGCACGTAAGCGATAATGCGCTATTCGGCGTCTGCGGCGACCGCCGCGCCCTATCCATTCTCGAGCTGTGGCAGCAGCGCGACGGCAGCGAAACCGTCGTGACGCCCGCGGAATTCGCGCAGTTCATTCATTCTTCCCGTCATTCATGAAAGCAAAAAAAGTCCTGATCCTGGGTGTGAACGGCTTCATCGGCCATCACCTGTCGAAGCGCATTCTTGAAACCACCGATTGGGAAGTGTTCGGTATGGACATGCAGACCGATCGGCTGGGCGATCTCGTCAACCACGAGCGGATGCATTTCTTCGAAGGCGACATCACGATCAACAAGGAGTGGGTCGAGTATCACGTGAAGAAGTGCGACGTGATCCTGCCGCTCGTCGCGATCGCGACGCCCGCGACCTACGTCCAGCAGCCGCTGCGCGTGTTCGAGCTCGACTTCGAGGCGAACCTGCCGATCGTGCGTTCGGCCGTCAAGTACGGCAAGCATCTCGTGTTCCCGTCGACCTCCGAGGTCTACGGCATGTGCTCGGACGAGCAGTTCGATCCGGATGCATCGGCGCTCACCTACGGCCCGATCAACAAGCCGCGCTGGATCTACGCGTGCTCGAAGCAGCTGATGGACCGCGTGATCTGGGGCTACGGGATGGAAGGCCTGAACTTCACGCTGTTCCGTCCGTTCAACTGGATCGGCCCGGGCCTCGACTCGATCTACACGCCGAAGGAAGGCAGCTCGCGCGTGGTCACGCAGTTCCTCGGCCACATCGTGCGCGGCGAGAACATCAGCCTCGTCGACGGCGGCTCGCAAAAGCGCGCGTTCACGGACATCGACGACGGCATCAGCGCGCTGATGAAGATCATCGAGAACAAGAACGGTGTCGCGTCGGGCAAGATCTACAACATCGGGAATCCGAAGAATAACTTCTCGGTTCGCGAGCTCGCGCACAAGATGCTCGAACTGGCCGCCGAGTTCCCGGAGTACGCCGATCTGGCCAAGCAGGTGCAGCTCGTCGAAACGACGTCGGGCGCGTACTACGGCAGCGGCTACCAGGACGTGCAGAACCGCGTGCCGAAGATCGACAACACGATGCAGGAGCTCGCATGGGCGCCGCAATCGACGTTCGACGACGCGCTGCGCAAGATCTTCGAAGCGTATCGCGGCCACGTCGCCGACGCGCGCGCGCTCGTCGAACAGCAAGGCTGACCGGGACGCTCGCTTGGCTCGTATCGTTCTCAAGATCGACGTCGACACGCTGCGCGGCACGCGCGAAGGCGTGCCGAACCTCGCGCGCATCTTCGACCGCTTCAGTGCGCGCGCGACCTTCCTCTTCAGCCTCGGGCCCGATCACACGGGCTGGGCGCTGCGGCGCGTGTTCCGCCCCGGCTTCCTAAAGAAGGTGTCGCGCACGTCGGTGGTCGAGCATTACGGCGTGAAGCAGCTGATGTACGGCGTGCTGCTGCCGGGCCCCGACATCGGCCGCCGTGCGATCGCCGACATGCGCGCGATCCACGAGGCCGGCTTCGAATGCGGGATCCACACGTGGGATCACGTGTACTGGCAGGACAACGTGCGCGTGCGCGATCGCGACTGGACCGCGCGCGAAATGCAGAAGAGCCACGCACGCTTCGTCGACGTCTTCGGCGCGCCGCCCGTCACGCACGGCGCGGCCGGCTGGCAGATGAACGACGCGGCGTTCGAGCAGATCGACGCATGGGGGATGCGCTACGCATCCGACGGTCGCGGCCATTCGCCGTACCTGCCCGTGGTCGGCGGCCGCACGCTGTCGCACGTGCAGATGCCGACCACGCTGCCGACGCTCGACGAAGTGCTCGGCATCGACGGCGTCGACACGCACAATGTCGCCGCGCATATCCTGAAGTTCACGGAAACCAACCCGCACGACCAGGTGTTCACGCTGCACGCGGAACTGGAAGGCCAGAAGCTCGCGGCCGTGTTCGAGCAACTGCTCGCCGGCTGGCGCGCGCAGGGCCATACGTTTGTGACGATGGGCGATTACCACGCGACGCTGGACCGCGACTCGCTGCCATCGTACCCTGTCACGTGGGGCGAGATTCCCGGGCGCTCCGGCGAACTGATCGTCCAGCCCGACTGAGTTCGCGCGCGCCGGCGCCGCGTGCCGCGCCCTTGCGGCGTGCCGCCGCGACGCCCCGCCGAACCGCGCCGCCCGAGCGGCGCCTTTCCATAACAACAGGAGAAACACGTGTCCGTCGAAGTTGACCGTCAAGTTCCCGATTTCACCGCACCGGCTACGGGCGGCGACATTTCGCTGTCCGACCTGAAGGGCAAGAAGCTCGTCCTGTATTTCTATCCGAAGGACAACACGCCGGGCTGCACGACCGAAGGCCTGCAGTTCCGCGATCTCTATCCGAAGTTCAAGAAGGCCGGCGCCGAAGTCATCGGCGTGTCGCGCGACAGCCTGCGCTCGCATGACAATTTCAAGGCAAAGCTCGAACTGCCGTTCCCGCTGATTTCCGATGCCGACGAAGCACTGTGCGCGCTGTTCGATGTCATCAAGATGAAGAAGATGTATGGCAAGGAAGTGCGCGGAATCGAGCGTTCGACGTTCCTCATCGACGCCGACGGCGTGCTTCGCCAGGCATGGCGCGGCATCAAGGTGCCCGGTCACGTGGACGACGTGCTAAGTGCTGTACAAGCGCTTTGAGGCGCGTTATATTGGGCCGCAATGAATGCCAGTTCGCCCCATATTTCTCGTAGCTGCGCCGGTGCCCGTTGCGATGCTTCCCGGCACCTGACGCGCATCACGACGGTATCAGCCGAGCCGCATGTCCCTGTCGATGGGGCAGCGGCTTTTTTTATGGACTGCGCGCCGGCCCTCGGTCCGGCCCTCACCCTGTCAAGGAGCTGATCGACACTTAGGCGAACCGGCTAGACGAAACTCCTGTGCGCCACCGCGCGCAAACTGCATGCGTCTACGTCACGCAGGATGCGATCAGCGGCGCACTTCATGCGACACGATTCCTCCCGAGGGACACCATGCCTTTGCCTACTCCCCCCAGCAAGCTCGGCAGCCTGCTGCCGCCCGACGAATACAAGGCGAAAGCGCGGCCCGCGAAAGCCGCGAAGAAATCCGCCGAAGGGGACGCATCCACAGCCGGTGACTATGGCCCGGCCAGCGTGGCCCAACCGATGACCGAAGCCGCGAACACGGTCGCACCGCTGCGTGCGGTCGCGCCGTCGTCGGCGCAACCGGCCGCAAGCACGCCTGCGCGCGGCCGCAAGACCAAGCAGACGGCAGCGCTGCTGCAGCCGATGCAGGCACCGGCAGAACCCGCGCCCGCCGAAACCGCCGCGCCGGTCGTTGCGCGCAACGACAAGCCGGCCGCTGGTAAACCGGCCGCGACGCCCGCGCGCGATGCCGGCGCCGCGACGAAGTCGCGCAGCCACAAGCCGGCCGAAGCCGAACTGCAAAAGCTGTTCGTGCTCGACACCAACGTGCTGATGCACGACCCGAGCAGCCTCTTCCGCTTCGAGGAACACGACGTCTATCTGCCGATGATGACGCTCGAGGAGCTCGATAACCACAAGAAGGGGATGTCCGAGGTCGCGCGCAACGCGCGCCAGGTGAGCCGCACGCTCGACGCGCTGGTCGCCGATGGCGGCCCGATCTCGACCGGCATTCCGCTGTCGCGCCTCGGCAGCCGCGAGGCGCTCGGCCGGCTGTACTTCCAGACGAAGCTCGCCGACATCGCGCCGGTCGAAGGCCTGCCCGAGGGCAAGGCCGACAACCAGATCCTCGGCGTCGTGCGTGCGCTGCAGCGCGACCGGCCGGATCGCCAGGTCGTGCTGGTGTCGAAAGACATCAACATGCGGATCAAGGCGCATGCGCTCGGCCTGCCCGCGGAAGACTACTTCAACGACCAGGTACTCGAGGACAAGGACCTCCTCTATTCCGGCGTGCGCGAACTGCCGCAGGACTTCTGGACCAAGCATGCGAAGGGAATGGAGAGCTGGCAGGACACGAAGACGGGCACCACGTACTACCGCGTGACGGGCCCGCTCGTCGCGTCGATGCTCGTCAACGAGTTCGTCTATCTCGAACCGCAGAACGGCGAACCGACGTTCCACGCGATCGTCCGCGAGCTGAACGGCAAGACGGCGCTGCTGCAGACGCTGCGCGACTACAGCCACCACAAGAACAACGTGTGGGGCATTACCGCGCGCAACCGCGAGCAGAACTTCGCGCTGAACCTGCTGATGAACCCCGAGATCGACTTCGTCACGCTGCTCGGCCAGGCCGGCACCGGCAAGACGCTCGTCGCGCTCGCGGCCGGCCTCGCGCAGGTGCTCGACGACAAGCGCTACAACGAGATCATCGTGACGCGCGCAACCGTCCCCGTCGGCGAGGACATCGGGTTCCTGCCCGGCACCGAGGAAGAGAAGATGCAGCCGTGGATGGGTGCATTCGACGACAACCTCGAAGTGCTGCAGAAGACCGACGACGCAGCCGGCGAATGGGGCCGCGCGGCCACGCAGGAGCTGATCCGTTCGCGCCTGAAGGTGAAGAGCATGAACTTCATGCGCGGCCGCACGTTCGTCGACAAGTACCTGATCATCGACGAAGCGCAGAACCTGACGCCGAAGCAGATGAAGACGCTCGTGACGCGCGCGGGCCCCGGCACGAAGATCGTGTGCCTCGGCAACATCGCGCAGATCGACACGCCTTACCTGACGGAAGGCAGCTCGGGCCTGACCTACGTCGTCGACCGCTTCAAGGGCTGGGGCCACAGCGGCCACGTGACGCTCGCGCGCGGCGAACGATCGCGGCTCGCCGACTACGCGTCGGACATCCTGTAACGCGCGACCGGCTCCCCGCCGGCTCTCGACGCCACGCGGCGCTCCATTTCCGGAGCGCCGTTTTTATTTTTGGGGTCGGGAATGTTGGTCATGTTTCGTTACGCAACAACCTCACTTACGCGCGAAACTTCAAGTAAATTCTCAGGAATGGTTGCCTAAGCCCCGCCGGAACGTCTACCATCGGGTCTGTCTGTTGTCATACGATTCGCGAGTGCGCCGCGCTCGTCCGCCTTGTCATGCTTCGAATCTGGGTTCCCGTCGCCGTCGTTTCACTGCTCGCGGCCTGCTCCAGCGTGCCGCCGCAGTCGGCCTCGCGCACCTCCGGCATGAAGATCACGACGCCGCGCGCATTCCCCCCGCCCGCCAATTTCCCGAAATTCGTCGATCACAGCGTCGGCCAGGAAGAAATCTCGATCCAGGCGATGAGCCTCGTCGGCGTGCCTTATCGCTGGGGCGGCAACACGCCAGCGAGCGGCTTCGACTGCAGCGGGCTCGTGCGCTACGTGATCGGCCGCGCGGCAGACGTGAACCTGCCGCGCACGACCGCCGACATGAGCAGCCGCGGCGTGTCGATCGACCCCGACCAGGTCGCGCCAGGCGACCTGATCTTCTTCAATACGACCGGACGCCCGCACTCGCACGTCGGCATCTATGTCGGCAAGCTGCGCTTCGTCAACGCGCCGTCGACCGGCGGCACCGTACGGCTCGATTACCTGACGAACCCGTATTGGGCCAAGCGCTTCGACGGTATTCGCCGTGTCGCGCCGCCGCGCGGCACGCCTGCCCCGTTCGATGCGCCGACCTACGAGGCACGGCGCGACGCACCGGCTGCCGTCGTCACTGCCGCCGCGCAGCGACAGCCTGCCTATGCCGCTCCGCAAGCCAGCTCGGCCCCGTCGGCCGCACCGATCGTGCAAGCCGCACCGGTCGCAGCGACCGCTGCGGTTGCCCCGGCAGCCGCACCCGCCGTCGATCCGTACGAACCGCCGCCGCGCGTGCAGGCCGCTCGGCAGCAGGCAACCTCGGCGAACGGCGACATGACCGCCCTGACCGCCAATGCGGCGGCGTCTGGCCCGGCAGAGGTCGGCACGCAGATTCCGACGACGACGCTGACGGCCGCCCAGGCGGCCGCATTCGATGACGAACCGCCACCCGCGGCGGCCGCACCGTCGCCGCGCACCACCGAACCCGTGCAGGTGCTGCGGGCGTCGACGCAATCCGCGCCCGTCAGTCCGCGCACCGGCACGGCGGACGATCCGATCGCCCGCTTCGCGAACGGAAGTTACTGACGTCGCACATCCTCCGGCGGCAGCCCCGCCATGGGCCACCCCTTTCCCGAGCACCAAAGAAAATGCGCCGCAACCTCGCGGTTTGCGGCGCATTTCGTGTCGATCCGGCAGCGGCGGAATCAGAAGATCTGGTGCCCGAGCCACCAGCCGCCGGCCGCGAACAGCGCGGAAGCCGGCAGCGTCAGCACCCACGCCCACACGATGTTGCCGGCGACGCCCCAGCGCACGGCCGACAGCTTCTGCGTCGCGCCGACACCGACGATCGCGCCGGTAATCGTGTGCGTGGTCGACACGGGAATGCCAAGGAACGACGCGATGAACAGCGTGATCGCCCCGCCGCTTTCGGCACAGAAACCACCGACCGGCTTGAGCTTCGTGATCTTCTGGCCCATCGTGCGCACGATGCGCCAGCCGCCGAATAGCGTGCCGAGGCCCATCGACAGGTAGCACGCGCCGATCACCCACGCGGGCGGCGCATCGGACGTCGCCGACGCATAGCCCGTCGCGATCAGCAGCATCCAGATGATGCCGATTGTCTTCTGCGCGTCGTTGCCGCCGTGGCCCAGGCTGTACAGGCCGGCCGACAGCAGCTGGAGCCGGCGGAAGCGCCTGTCGACCTTGCTTGGGGCGGTACGGAAGTACAACCATGACACGCCGAGCATGAACAGCGAGCCGAGGATGAAGCCGAGCAGCGGCGAGATGAAGATGAACGCGACGGTCTTGAGCAACCCGTCGATGTTCAGCGAACCCCAGCCGGACTTTGCGAGCGCTGCGCCGACGAGGCCGCCGATCAGTGCATGCGACGAGCTCGACGGAATCCCGTAGTACCACGTGATCACGTTCCAGCCAATCGCACCAACCAGCGCGCCGAACACGACGTAGTGGTCGACGATCTCGGGATCGATCGTGCCTTTACCGACGGTCTGCGCGACCTTCAGGTGGAAAATGAAGTACGCGATGACGTTGAACGCTGCCGCGAACACCACGGCTTGCTGGGGCTTCAGCACCCCGGTCGACACGACGGTGGCGATCGAGTTCGCGGCGTCGTGGAAGCCGTTCATGAAGTCGAATACGAGCGCGACGAGCACGAGCGTCGCGACCATCCATAGGGCGAGTTGTATCGAATGCATCGTGGTCCGCTCAGGCGTTTTCCAGCACGATGCCTTCGATGATGTTCGCGACGTCCTCGCACTTGTCGGTGATCTCTTCGAGCAGTTCGTAGATCGCCTTCAGCTTGATGAGCGTCTTCACGTCGTCTTCCTCGCGGAACAGCTTCGACATCGCCGCACGCAGCACACGATCGGCCTCCGACTCCCAGCGGTCGATCTCCTCGCACTGCTTGAGGATCTGCGCCGACTGCTTCATGTCGGACAGCAATCCGACGGCCTGCTGCACGTGTTGCGCCGACTGCGTGACGATGTGCGCGAGTTGGCTCGCCTCCGACGTGACGGACTGCACGTCGTACAGCGACACGGCCGTCGCGACGTCTTCCATCAGGTCGAGGATGTCGTCCATCGTCGTGATCAGC
Organism: Burkholderia ambifaria; assembly: GCF_001443045.1. Classification (GTDB taxonomy): domain Bacteria; phylum Pseudomonadota; class Gammaproteobacteria; order Burkholderiales; family Burkholderiaceae; genus Burkholderia; species Burkholderia ambifaria_A. Next base: position 161,162 of record NZ_LKPJ01000005.1, read on the forward strand.
TTGTGGATCTCGTCGCGATCGAGCGGCGTGATGAAGGTCTTGTGCAGCAGATCGATCGCTTCATGCGTCAGCTTGTCCGCGGCCTTCTCGGCGGTCTGCACGTTTTGCTTGTGAATCTCGGCGTCGGCGAGATTGTCGATCAGCAGTTCGAGTTCGCGGCCACCGGAAACGATGTGCTTCGCGTGCGCGTTGAAGAGTTCAAAGAACTTGCCCTCGGTGGGCATGAATCGACCGAACATGGGATTCCTGAGAGATTGTCAAACGACTGTCACGAAAACGGGCGATATTGTACCGGTTTAGGTCGCGACGCGACGCGCGCATATGCGCGCGCCGGGATTGGATACAACGCTTGGTGAAATAAGGGTTTACATCCGGCGCGGAAGCGTTACTCCCCGTAGAAGTTCTGCGCCCCTGCAAAGTTGTCGAACTTCGTGTATTGCCCCAGGAACGTGAGCCGAACGGGACCGATCGGACCGTTACGCTGTTTGCCGATGATGATCTCGGCCGTTCCCTTGTCCGGGCTGTCCGGATTGTAAACCTCGTCGCGATAAATGAACAGGATCACGTCCGCGTCCTGTTCGATTGCGCCCGATTCACGCAAGTCGGACATCACCGGACGCTTGTTCGGACGCTGCTCCAGCCCGCGGTTCAGCTGCGACAGCGCGATCACCGGCACGTCCAGCTCCTTCGCCAGACTCTTCAGCGATCGCGAGATTTCCGAGATTTCGGTCGCGCGGTTCTCGCCCTGCGACGAGCCCGACATCAGCTGCAGGTAGTCGACGATGATCAGGCCGAGCTTGCCGCATTGCCGCGCAAGACGTCGTGCGCGCGAGCGCAACTCCATCGGGTTCAGGCCGCCCGTCTCGTCGATGAAGAGCTGCGCCTCGCTCATCTTCTGCACCGCGTGCGTCAGCTTCGGCCAATCTTCGTCCGTCAGTCGGCCGGTACGCATCCGGTGCTGGTCGAGCCGGCCGATCGAGCCGAGCATACGCATCACGAGCTGCGTACCCGGCATTTCCATCGAGAACACCGCCACGGGCAACCCATACTCGACCGCGACGTATTCGCCGATGTTCATCGAGAACGCCGTCTTACCCATCGACGGACGCCCTGCCACGATGATCAGTTCGCCGCCGTGCATTCCGGACGTCATCCGGTCGAGGTCGACGAAGCCCGTCGGCGTGCCCGTGACGTCGCTCGGGTTCGCGGTGTGATACAGCGTGTCGATTCGCTCGACGACCTGCGTGAGCAGCGGGCCGATCTCGAGGAAGCCCTGGTTGCCGCGCGCGCCCTCTTCGGCGATCGAGAACACTTTCGACTCGGCCTCGTCGAGCAGTTGACGGACTTCCTTGCCCTGCGGATTGAACGCGTCGGCCGAGATTTCATCGGCGACTGACACGAGCCGGCGCAGCACCGCACGGTCGCGCACGATTTCCGCATAGCGGCGGATGTTCGCGGCGCTCGGCGTGTTCTGCGCGAGTGCGTTCAGGTACGCAAGCCCGCCGACGTCGTCGGCCTTGCCGGACGTGGTCAGCGCTTCGTACACGGTCACGACGTCGGCCGGGCGCGTCGACGCGATCAGCCGGCCGATGTGCTCGTAGATGATCCGGTGGTCGTAGCGATAGAAGTCACCCTGCGACAGGAAGTCGGCAATCCGGTCCCATGCCGCGTTGTCGAGCAACAGGCCGCCGAGCACCGACTGCTCGGCTTCGACCGAATGCGGCGGGACTTTCAGCGATTCGATTTGAGGATCTTGCGGCGCGTTCATGGGTTGGGATTATCGCGAATAACCTACGACGATGCTAGAGAGACGGGCGCCGGCGAACAGGCAATAAAAAAGGCAGGCCCCGGTTGCCCGGGCGCCTGCCCTTGTCCGGACGGCGGAAGCCGCCCGGAAAGCTTGCGTATGCTTACGCGTGGTCGCCGATCACGTTGATCGTGACGTCGACGACGACGTCCGTGTGCAGCGCGACCTGAACGACGTGCTCGCCGATCATCTTCAGCGGGCCTTCCGGCATGCGAACTTGCAGCTTCTCGACTTCGAAACCTGCCTTCTTCAGCAGTTCCGCGACGTCGCCGTTCGTGACCGAGCCGAACAGACGGCCGTCGACGCCCGACTTCTGCGTGACTTCGAACGATTGGCCGTTCAGCTTCTCGCCGACTGCCTGCGATGCTGCCAGCTTTTCAGCGGCGATCTTTTCGAGTTCAGCGCGGCGAACTTCGAATTCGGCGATCGCTTCCTTCGTTGCACGGCGAGCCTTGCGGTTCGGGATCAGGAAGTTGCGAGCGTAACCGTCCTTGACCTTGACGATATCGCCGAGGTTGCCCAGATTGGCGACTTTTTCCAACAGAATGATTTGCATTCGAATTCTCCTTATTGCGTCGCCTGATTACGCCTTGTGCTGATCGGTGTACGGCAGCAGCGCGAGGAAACGCGCACGCTTGATTGCCGTATCCAGCTGACGCTGATAGTGCGCCTTCGTACCCGTCAGACGAGCCGGCGTGATCTTGCCGTTTTCGCCGATGAAGTCCTTCAGCGTTTCCGTGTCCTTGTAGTCGATCTGCTCGACGCCGGCTGCCGTGAAACGGCAGAACTTCTTGCGCTTGAAGAGCGGGTTTTGTTGCTGACGACGCTTGTCGAATTTCTTACCAGTCGGGCGGGCCATGATTTCAGTCCTTTCCTATGTCCTGCAATGCAGTGATGTGAAACACCAAGGTTCTCGCGTTGCGGCTTTTCTTTGCCAGGAAGCCCGTGAACAGCGTCTCGACGCCCATTTCACGACTTTCCAGCTTGCCGCTCGCCTCACCGGCCGCCACCGCCTCGATCGTCATTTCGACCTGACGGGGAATGCCTGCTTCGACGACTTCCGTGCGGTGATGCAACGTGGCGCTTGCGATCGGAACACCTGCCGGCGTATATCGCACCGGTGCGCGTTCGACGACGCTCGCCGTCAATTGCAACCTGTTCACGTGAGTGGCGCGCTCCTTGGTGGCTTAATAAGTGACTAACTTAAGCCTGCGCTTCGGTCGGCTGAGCTGCAGCCGCCTTCTTGGCTTCTTCGCGCTGAACTTCCTTCATCATCGGCGACGGGCCGGTCTCGGCCTTCTTCATCTTGACGATGAGGTGACGCAGCACGGCGTCGTTGAACTTGAACGCGTGTTCGAGTTCGTCGAGCGTCGTCTGGTCGCACTCGATGTTCATGCAGACGTAGTGAGCCTTCGCGAGTTTCTCGATCATGTAGGCCAGCTGGCGACGGCCCCAGTCTTCGACACGGTGGATCTGGCCGCCGTGCGTCGTGATCGTGGTCTTGTAACGCTCGATCATCGCGGGCACTTGCTCGCTTTGATCGGGGTGCACGATGAATACGATTTCGTAATGACGCATTACACACTCCTTGTGGATTGAAGCCACCCGGGCGTCTGAACCGGTGTGGCAAGTGAGAAGCCGAAGATTTTAACCCGGATACGGGGCGCACGCAACACCGATCGGCAATTTCCGACCGGATTCGGCCATGTTTTCAAAGACTTGAATCGTGCCGACGGTCGAAACGGCCGTCGGCGTGCCCGCCCAGAAATCGGGGCTCGAATAATCGCGTGCAGATTCCGGGCCGACGACGCGGCCTGCCGTCACTCGCTGCGCGCCTCGCCAAGCCGCGCGTCGAGCGCCGCCCTGAACTCGGCCAGCGCCGACGGCTCGGCGTCGGTCACGGCCCACCAGGTCATCCCGGCCGCCTCCCAGCGATCGAGCGCGTAGCCCTGCGACACGGTCGCGTACGGCGCGGCCTCCCGGCCAACGCCTGCCGGCCGCACGTACACGTCGATCACGTGCTGCCGGTATCGGTACACGAGTACCGCGACGCGACGCCGCCCGACGTAGTCGAGCCGGCCGCCCGCGAGCGGGAAACCGCTCGCCGACAGGTCCTCGACCGGCGGCGCATAGTCGAGCCGGCCGTTGAACCACGGCTTGACCGTATGCCGGTCGGTCGAAATCACGTCGATGTCGCGCGCCGACAGGCCGGCCCGCACGTGGCTCGCGACCAGCTCGTCGACCGCCTGGTCGGTTTCGGCATGGCGGGCCGACAACGTCACCCCCGCCGCCGCAAGCGCAACCACCAGCGCCACGCCCCAGCCGAGCCCGGGCAGCACCGTGATGCGCGGCCCCGGTCCGGCAGACGCCGGGCGAGCCGATACGCCACGTCCGGCCGGCCACGAGAACCAGCGGCGACCGTTCGGCCGAGGCCGAGGCCGCGCCGCTGCGTCGGGCGCCGCTTCCGACGGGGCCGGCCCGCGCTCCTGCGCACCCCGTCCCGCCGGCAGCGCCGCCAGGATGCCCGCGCGCAGCGCATCCGGCGCGCGGTGATAGTCGGCCTGCCGCACGGCCCGCCCCAGCGCGACGATCCGCTCGCGTTCGCGACGGCACGCATCACACCCCTCGACATGCCGCTGGACGCGCAATGCATCGGGCGCCGACAGCTCGCGGTCGACGTCCGCGTCCAGCAACGCTCGCGCTTCGTTACAGTCCATCGATCGCCTCCGATGCGGTTCCGCTTGGCGACGCACGTCCCGGCACGGGTCCGGACGTCGGCGCCTGCACGCCGCCCAGCAGCGCGGCGAGCTTGCGCCGGCCGCGTGCGAGCCGCGACATCACGGTGCCGACCGGTACGTCGGCAATCGCCGCGATCTCGCGGTAGCTCAGGTCCTCCATCTCGCGCAGCACCAGCACCTCGCGGTATTCGGGCGGCAGCTTCGCGAGCGCCGCGTTCACGAGCCGCACGTTCTCGCCGCGCAGCAGATGCGCGAGCGGATCCTCGGTCGCCGGCTGCCAGTCGTCGGGCACGTCGGTATCGTCGAGCGTGTCAGGCAGCGCGACTTCGTGCGCATGCGTGCGCCGCCGCCATTCCGTGTACCAGGTGTGGCGCACGATCGTCAGCAGCCACGGCCGCGCGTTATCGCCGCGACACGAATCGACGAAGCGCAGCGCGCGCATGCATGCGTCCTGAACGACGTCGTCCGCATCGCCCGCGTTGCCGCTCAGCCAGCGCGCGAGGTTGTACGCGGCGTCGAGATGCGGCAGCACGAGCGCGCGAAACCGCTCGCCGCGCGCAACCGCGTCGTCCTCTGCCCGCTCGTCGACCGCCTGTCCGGCTTGCCCCACATGGCCTCCCTGGTCCTGGCGGCCAAAGCCGCGCCCGTCTCGCGTCCGTTCCCGCGCCCGATGCCCGGACAGACCGGCAGCGTGCGCACTCGATGACCTTACCGCCGCTGCGTCGAGTTTATTCCCGCACGAAGCCGACGAAGTGCAAAAAATGCCGGGACCTGCCGCGCCCGTTACGGCGTGCTGCTCCAGTAGCCGGGGCGCGCATACGCTTCGCGCAGGTAGTCGATGAAGTAGCGCACGCGCGCGGGCACGTAGCGCTGCTGCGGATAGACCGCGAGGATGTCGTAGTCCGGCAGCGCGTATTCGTCGAGCACCGTCTCGAGTTCGCCCGTCTCGAGCTGCGCGGCGATCTCCCAGGTCGAGCGCCAGCCGAGCCCGAGGCTCTCGGCCACCCAGCGATGCAGCAGCTCGCCGTCGTTGCAGTCGAGATTGCCGGCCACCCGCATCGTCACGATCTTGCCGTGGCGCTGGAAATACCAGCCGCGGTTCTGGCCGCCCTGCAGATTAAACGCGAGACAGTTGTGCCTGAGCAGGTCGTCGAGCGACTTCGGGCGGCCGTGCTTGCGGAAATACTCGGGGGTGCCGCACACGACGCGCCGGTTCGACGCGAGCTTCACCGCGACGAAGTTCGGATCGACCGAGCCGCCGATCCGGATCGACAGGTCGTAGCCTTCTCGCACGAGATCGACGACGCGATCGGTCAGGTTGAACGACAGCTGCATTTCCGGCTTGTCGGCGAGGAACCCAGGCGCATGGGGCGCAACATGCTTGCGGCCGAACGCGGCCGGCGCGGACACGATCAGGTGCCCGCTGACCGCACGCCGCCCGGCGGCCAGCTCGTTCTCGGCCTGGTCCCATTCGGACAGCAGCCCGCGACAGCGCTCGAGGAATGCGGCGCCCTCCTCGCTGACCACCAGCCGCCGCGTCGAGCGGTACATCAGCTTCACGCCAAGGCGCTTCTCGAGCGCGTCGATACGCCGCCCGAGCACCACCGGTGATACGCCCTCCTCGAGCGCCGCCGCCGCGAGGCTGCCCGCGTCCGCGACTCGCACGAACGTCTCGATCTGCTTGAAACGATCCATCTCCCGTCTCCGTCCCGGCTCCGACACCGGCGGGAAGCCCCGTCCGGCCGTCATTCCATACTTTTAGTTTCGAAATAAGCGACTTCGGCTGATCTTATCAAACCTTTCCTGCGTCCCTAAAGTGTTCCCAACAGACCGATTCGCAAGATCCGCACATTCAAGGAGACATTCATGGCCAAGATGAGAGCCGTCGACGCAGCCGTACTCGTGCTCGAGAAGGAAGGCATCCAGACCGCGTTCGGCGTACCGGGCGCAGCAATCAACCCGTTCTATTCCGCGATGCGCAAGTCGGGCGGCATCAGCCACGTGCTGGCTCGCCACGTCGAAGGCGCGTCGCACATGGCCGAAGGCTTCACGCGTGCCGCACCGGGCAACATCGGCGTGTGCATCGGCACGTCGGGCCCCGCCGGCACCGACATGATCACCGGTCTCTATTCCGCATCGGCCGACTCGATTCCGATCCTCGCGATCACGGGCCAGGCACCGCGTGCGCGCCTGTACAAGGAAGACTTCCAGGCCGTCGACATCGAGTCGATCGCGAAGCCCGTCACCAAGTGGGCCGTCACCGTGCGCGAGCCGGCGCTCGTGCCGCGCGTGTTCCAGCAGGCATTCCACTTGATGCGCTCGGGCCGTCCGGGCCCGGTGCTGGTCGACCTGCCGATCGACGTGCAGCTCGCCGAAATCGAATTCGACATCGACACGTATGAACCGCTGCCGGTCTACAAGCCTGCTGCCACCCGCGCGCAGATCGAGAAGGCGCTCGCGATGCTCAACGACGCGGACAAGCCGCTGATCGTGTCGGGCGGCGGCGTGCTCAACGCGGCAGCCGAAGACCTGCTCGTCCAGTTCGCCGAAACGATCGGCGTGCCGGTGATCCCGACGCTGATGTCGTGGGGCGCGATTGCCGACGACCACCCGCTGATGGCCGGCATGGTCGGCCTGCAGACGTCGCACCGCTACGGCAACGCCACGATGCTCGCGTCCGACTTCGTGCTCGGCATCGGCAACCGCTGGGCGAACCGCCACACGGGCAGCGTCGAGGTCTACACGAAGGGCCGCAAGTTCGTGCACGTCGACATCGAGCCGACGCAGATCGGCCGCGTGTTCGGCCCGGATCTCGGCATCGTGTCCGACGCGAAGGCCGCACTCGAGCTGTTCGTCGCGGTCGCCCAAGAATGGAAGGCTGCCGGCAAGCTGAAGGACCGCAGCGCGTGGGTCGCCGACTGCCAGGCGCGCAAGCGCACGCTGCAGCGCAAGACGCACTTCGACAACGTCCCGGTCAAGCCGCAGCGCGTGTACGAAGAGATGAACAAGGTGTTCGGCCGCGATACGTGCTACGTCAGCACGATCGGCCTGTCGCAGATCGCCGCCGCGCAGTTCCTGCACGTGTTCAAGGCACGCAACTGGATCAACTGCGGCCAGGCCGGCCCGCTCGGCTGGACGATTCCCGCCGCGCTCGGCGTGCGTGCGGCCGACCCGACCCGCCCGATCGTCGCGCTGTCCGGCGACTACGACTTCCAGTTCATGATCGAGGAACTGGCTGCCGGCGCGCAATTCAAGCTGCCATACGTGCACGTCGTCGTGAACAACTCGTACCTCGGGCTGATCCGCCAGGCGCAGCGTGCGTTCGACATGGACTACTGCGTGCAGCTCGCGTTCGACAACGTGAACGCACCGGAGCTGAACGGCTATGGCGTCGATCACGTGGCGGTCGCCGAAGGTCTCGGCTGCAAGGCGCTGCGCGTGTTCAAGCCGGAAGAGATCGAGCCGGCGCTGCGCCAGGCGCAATCGCTCGCTGAAGAGTTCAGCGTGCCGGTGGTCGTCGAAGTGATCCTCGAGCGTGTGACGAACATTTCGATGGGCGCCGAGATCGACGCGATCAACGAGTTCGAAGAGCTCGCCGAGAAAGCCGAGCACGCACCGACCGCGATCTCGATGCTCGACTGAAGCGCACGACATTTTTGACTGACCGACCGAAGAGGCTTAGCTCATGCCGAAGTTTGCTGCAAACCTGACCATGCTGTTCAACGAAGTGCCGTTCCTCGACCGCTTCAAGGCGGCCGCGGACGCGGGCTTCGACGCCGTCGAGTTCCTGTTCCCGTACCCGTATGCGAAAGAGGAACTCGCCGAGCGGCTCGAGACGCACCGCCTGCGCCTCGTGCTGCACAACCTGCCCGCCGGCAACTGGGACCAGGGCGAGCGCGGCATCGCGTGCCTGCCCGATCGCGTCGGCGAGTTCCAGGAAGGCGTCGGCCGTGCGATCGAATACGCGAAGGCGCTGAAGGTGCCGCAGCTGAACTGCCTCGTCGGCATCCCGTCGGCGAGCACGGCGCGCGACAAGACCTTCGTCACGATCGTCGACAACCTGCGCTTCGCCGCCGACGTGCTGAAGCGCGAAGGCATCCGCCTGCTCGTCGAGCCGTGCAACAGTTTCGACATCCCGGGCTTCGCGCTGAACCGCTCGTCCGAAGGGCTCGACGTGATCCGCGCGGTCGGCTCGGACAACCTGTTCCTGCAGTACGACATCTATCACATGCAGCGCATGGAAGGCGAACTGGCCGCGACGATCGAACGCAACCTCGCGTCGATCGGCCACGTCCAGCTCGCGGACAACCCGGGCCGCAACGAGCCGGGTACGGGCGAGATCAACTACGCGTTCCTGTTCGCGCTGCTCGACCGGCTCGGCTATGCCGGCTATGTCGGCTGCGAATACAAGCCCCGCACCACCACGACGGAAGGGCTCGGCTGGCTGCAAAGCGTCGCCGGCTGCGCACCGGGCTCGGCGCGCCGCGCCGCCTGAGATCCGCCCTTCCCGCTTTCGCCCCTATAGGAGACTTTACACATGGCAACCATCGGTTTCATCGGCCTCGGCATCATGGGCGCGCACATGGCGCGCAACCTGCTCAAGGGCGATCATCAGCTCGTCGTGAACGGTGCGTTCCCGATCCCGGACGACCTGCGCGCGAGCGCGAAGGTCGTCGCGAACTCGACCGAAGTCGCGCAGAACGCGGACATCATCATCTCGATGGTGCCGGACACGCCCGACGTGCGTAACGTGCTGTTCGCCGACGACGGCGTCGCAAAGGGCCTGACGGCCGGCAAGCTCGTGATCGACATGAGCTCGATCTCGCCGCTCGACACGCAGGAATTCGCGAAGCAGATCAACGCGCTCGGTTGCGACTACCTCGACGCGCCGGTGTCGGGCGGCGAAGTCGGCGCACGTGAAGCGACGCTGACGATCATGGTCGGCGGCCCGGAACAGGCATTCGAGCGCGCGAAGCCGCTGTTCGAGAAGATGGGCAAGAACATCACGCTCGTCGGCGACAACGGCGCGGGCCAGACCTGCAAGGTCGCGAACCAGATCATCGTCGCGCTGAACATCGAAGCGGTCGGCGAAGCACTGCTGTTCGCCGCACGCTCGGGCGCCGATCCCGAGCGCGTGCGCCAGGCGCTGATGGGCGGCTTCGCCGCATCGCGCATCCTCGAAGTGCACGGCGCGCGCATGACGAAGCGCACGTTCGATCCGGGCTTCCGCATCGAGCTGCACCAGAAGGACCTGAACCTCGCGCTCGACGGCGCACGCAAGCTCGGTCTCGCACTGCCGCACACGGCGAGCGCGCAGCAACTGTTCAGCGTGTGTGCGTCGCACGGCGGCAAGGCATGGGATCACTCGGCGCTCGTGCGTGCGCTCGAGATCATGTCGAACTTCGAAATCGGCCAGACGCCGGCTGCGTAACGCGGATGCCGCGGCGCGCGTTTCGCTGCAACGGCGAACGCGCGCGACGAATGCTCGCGATCCGGCCGCGGCCGATCGCATCGATGCACGAATACACGTGCATCACGGTGGGGCGTCCCGCCACGCATCGCTGAACGCGTGCGCGACGGGGCGAAAAACGCCGCTCTGGGCTGAGAGCGGCGTGGTGGGGTCCGCAGCGGCACCCGGCGGCGCCGGGGAAGCCTTGGTCGGTCAGACGTCGTCGTCGGGTGTCCGCCTGTCGGATTTCGCGTATTACATTTCTTTACGTTCACGCGTACGATTTTTCATGCAATCGTCGTGATGAACGCCTACACTTTCGCCACGCCTTTCGAGAAATCCGCCGCGCTTGCGCTCACTCCGGTGACCGCGCCCAGCGCGGTGTTTTTTTCGCCACTTCACGGCGCGTTTTCTTTTCAACCACCTAGGGAGTGCAGCGATGGGTCTTCTTTCGTTTATCAAAGAGGCGGGTGAAAAACTGCTGGGTCACGCTGACGCACAAGCGGCGGAAGATCCGAATGCCGCGAACCAGACCGCGGCCGACGCGATCAAGAACTACATCAGCACGCAAGGTCTCGACACGTCGAACCTGACCGTCGCGTTCGACGGCGCGTCGCGCACGGTCACGCTGTCGGGCAGCGTCGCCGACCTCGACACGAAGGCGAAGGTCAAGGTCGCGGCCGGCAACGTGCAAGGCGTCGCGGGCGTAAACGACGACGACCTTCAGCCGGACGATCCGGAAATTCAGTACCACGACGTGAAGCCGGGCGACACGCTGTCGGCGATCGCCAAGGAAGTGTATGGCGACGCGAACGAGTATCCGGCGATCTTCGAGGCGAACAAGCCGATGCTGTCGAGCCCGGACCGGATCTACCCGGGCCAGAAGCTCGTGATTCCGCCGCAGTCCTGAGCAATCGCGCAGTAACTGACGCAAAAAAAGGCAGGCCATCGGCCTGCCTTTTTCATGCGCGCCGCGTGCCGCCCGATCGGCGGCCGTCGGTCACAGCATGTCGAATGCGCGTTGCAGCGCATCGCGCCCGTGAATGCCGTTCGCGAGCGCCAGCATCAGCAGCACGCGCGCCTTGAACGGACTCAGCGACCCGGCGCTCACGAAACCGAGCGCATCGTCGTTCGCGGCGCCGTTGCGCATCACGTGCCCCGAGCCGACGCGCGACGCGCGCACCACGGCAACGCCCGCGTTCACCGCATCGGCGAGCGCGGCCTGCAGCGTCGCATGGATCGACCCGTTGCCGGTGCCCGCGACGACGAGGCCGCGCACGCCGGCCGCGACGAGTGCATCGACGGCCGTGCGAGTCACGCCCGCATAGCTCGCGACGACTTCGACCGGCGGCCATGCCGCGGCGATCGCCAGATGCGCATCGCGCGAGCGCGTCACGCGGCGCGCGAATTCGACGCGGCCGTCCTGCACCCAGCCGAGCGCGCCCAGCTCCGGCGACTGGAATGCGTCGACTGCGTAGGTGCTCGTCTTCAGGACGTCGCGGGCGCCGTGGATCCGGTTGTTGAACGCGACGAGCACACCCTGCCCGCGCGCGGCCGGGTGAGCGGCGACCGTCACCGCGTTGAGCAGGTTCAGCGGGCCGTCGGACGACAGCGCGGTAGCCGGCCGCATCGCGGCTGTCAGCACGACCGGCTTGTCGCCGGTCACGACCAGATGCAGCGCGTACGCCGTTTCCTCGAGCGTGTCGGTACCGTGGGTGATCACGATGCCGTCGATCGCCGGATCGGCCATCAGCGCGTCGATGCGCGCGGCGAGCGTATTCCACAGCGGCAGCGCGAGATCCTTGCTGTCGATGCTGGCGACCTGCTCGGCGTCGATGCGCGCGACCGACGCGAGCGCCGGCACCGCGTCGAGCAGGAAATTGACGCCGAGCGCGCCGGCCTGGTAGCCGGCCGTGCTGGCGGCGTCCGGCGCGGCGCCGGCGATCGTGCCGCCGGTGGCGAGTACGGCGATGCGCGGCAGGGCCGTCGCGGACGAAGGGGATGCGGGGTTCGGAGTATTCATGGCCGCGATTGTAATGGCTCGCGGCCGGCATCCGGTAGGTTCTGCATGCATGGCGGGCCGGACGCCGAGCGTCATGGTTTGTCCCGAGCACCGGCGCGCGCACGCACCGTCAACGGCTGCGCGGCCCGCCGCGTTATAGAAAGGCCGTTCTGGTGTTTTCACATTGATTTGCCATAATCGGAGCGCGCGGCGCGATGCGGCCCTGTTGCCGTTGCGCCGGGCTTCGTGACGGCGTCGATATAAAACGCAATTCACCCCATGGGAGTGTCGAAATGAAAATCCAATCGCTCGTAGCCGCAGTGCTTCTCGGCGGCATGCTGGCGTCCCCCGCTTTCGCGGCGAACAGCCAGCAGGACAAGATGAAGGCCTGTAACACCCAGGCCGCCGGCAAGACGGGCGACGAACGCAAGGCGTTCATGAAGGACTGCCTGTCGGCCAAGCCCGCGAAGAAGATGACGCAGCAGGAAAAGATGAAGGCCTGCAACACCCAGGCCGCCGACAAGAAGGGCGACGACCGCAAGGCATTCATGAAGAGCTGCCTGAGCAACCAGCCGGCCGCCTGAGTTCCCGCGCTCCCGCACGAATGCCGCGCACCGCTTTGGCGGGCGCGGCATTTTTGTTTTCGTTGCACGCGCATCGACGCAGGCGATGACGCCGGATACGCCACCGAACCGCCGGACGGCCGGTTCCACACCGCCGCCCCGATACATGCCGCCGTCCTCCCACCCCGCTTTCCGGGCGCGCCGTGCGAATGCCGCCACATGGTGCGGCAATTCGCCGCGATTTCTTCTATGATGGCTGCAACGCGGCCCATCCAAGTACAAGAAGCGCCATCGGGCCGCCCTCGAGACGGACGCGCACGCCGCGTCAAACGGAGGCATGGATGGCATGGAGACAACACCGCTGGTTCCGCCGCTGGCTGATCGTGATCGTGTTCTGGGCCGTGCCCGTCGCGATCGTCGCCGTGCGCGAGATCCGCGAGGAAATGGCGTACAACAAGGCCGACCTGCAGCTCGCGCTGACCACCTGGCAGCTCACCGACGCGCAGCAGGCCGCGGGCGCCGCCGCGAAGTGCCACGGGGATCCTGACGTGGCACGCGCGGCCGGCTGCCCCGCCGACGTGCTGGCCGCCAACGCGGCTCGCCAACAGGCGGCCCGCGACGAATACGTGGTGCGCCGCAATACGCTCGCCGGTTACCTGTGGCACGCGTTCGTCGGCTACTGGGTCGTGCCGGCCGCGTTCCTGTTCGCGTGCGGTGTCGTGATCGCGCTGATCCGCCGCGCATTGCGGCGCCCGCCGATCAAGCCGCCCACCCCGCCGGCACCGCCCGTCACGCACTGACGCGCGCCGCCGCGCCTGGTTCCCGTTTTTCCTCCCCACCGTCGGCCGCGCGACGCGTCGGTGTGCGCGCGCCGATTCGTCCGTTGGCACGCCGCGACATCCTCCAGATGATTTGACGCTTTTTCACGCGCCGACGAAATGGGGTTGTAATCCGCTGTGATATAACTGCCGACGTGACCCGCTCCTGAGCGAGACTCACTCCGAACATCATCCGCTGGAGAAGAACGATGCAAAAACGGAATCTTGTGCTGAAAGCCGCCGCTGCGCTGATCGTCGGCAGCCTTGCGCTCACCGGCTGCACCACCACCCCTGACAAGCCCGACAACGCGGCGACCAACGCGTCGAAGCGTCAGGCGATCGATGCGAGTGTCGATGCCACGCTGTCGCGCCTGTATTCCACGGTCAAGGGTTCGCGTGAACTCGTCGCGAAATCGCGCGGCGTGCTGGTCTTCCCGGACGTGATCCAGGCCGGCTTCATCGTCGGCGGCCAGACCGGCAACGGCGCACTGCGCGTCGGCGGCAGCACGGTCGGCTACTACAACACGTCGTCGCTGTCGGTCGGCCTGCAGGCCGGCGCGCAGTCGAAGGCGATCGTGTTCCTGTTCATGACGCAGGAAGCGCTCGACGAATTCCGCGGCTCGGACGGCTGGGCCGCCGGCGCCGGCGCCTCGGTCGCGCTCGTGAAGATGGGCGCGAACGGTGCGGTCGATACGACCACGGCCACCGCACCGGTCCAGGTCATCGTGCTGACCAACGCCGGCCTGATGGGCGACGTGTCGATCAACGGCACGAAGGTCACGAAGCTGAAGATCTGACGCTGCGGCGTTCTCGCCCGTGCGCGCCGCGCGCGGGCGACATGCAAACGGCGATGCCCTCGCGGACATCGCCTTTTTTTTATCCGCGTACCTGGTGCATCAGGGCATCAGGTCGTCGAGTCGATCACCTTGAAGCGCGAGCGCTTCTGCGCGCGGATCAGCGACTGGTACACGTCGACGTACTGCTGCGCCATCCGCCGCGACGTGAAACGCTCCTCGAAGCGCTGCCGCACGCGTGCGCGCGGCAGCAGGTGCAGCCGGTTCACGGCTGCGACCGCACTGATCTCGTCCTCGACGATGAAGCCCGACACGCCCTCGTCCAGCACTTCCGGCACCGCGCCGCGATTGAACGCGATCACCGGCGTGCCGCACGACATCGCCTCGATCATCACCAGCCCGAACGGCTCCGGCCAATCGATCGGAAACAGCAGCGCATGCGCGCCCGACAGGAATTCGGCCTTCTGGTGATCGGCGATCTCGCCGATGTATTCAACGTGCGGCAGCGCGAAAAGCGGCTTGATCTCCCGTTCGAAGTATTCCTGGTCGGCCGCGTCGATCTTCGCGGCGATCCGGATCGGCAGCCCGCACTGGCGCGCGATGCGAATCGCCGTGTCGACCCGCTTCTCCGGCGAGATGCGGCCGAGAAACGCGAGATAGCGCGGCTCGACGGGCTGCGGCAGGTACAGCGTATCGGGCAGCCCGTGGTAGACGGTCGTCAGCCATTTCGCCTGCGGCAGCGGCTGGCGCTGCGAATTCGAGATCGAGATCACCGGCGCGGTGTTGAACGTGTCGAACACCGGTTGCTGTTCGGGCAGGTCGAGCCGGCCGTGCAGCGTCGTCACGAATGGCGTTTCCTGTCGGTTGAAGACAGAAAACGAGTAGTAGTCCATGTGGAAATGGAGCACGTCGAAGTCCTTCGCGCGGCGCGCGACCGTCTCCATCAGCAGCATGTGCGGTGCGACACGGTCGCGGATCGACGAGTCGAGCCGCAGCGCGCGCGGCCACACCGGTTCGAGCTTCGCCTGGGTCGTCGAATCGCCGCTGGCGAACAGCGTCACGTCATGGCCGAGGTCGACGAGCGCCTCGGTAATGTAGGACACGACGCGCTCCGTGCCGCCGTACAGCTTTGGCGGTACGGATTCGGTCAGCGGGGCGATCTGAGCAATTCTCATGGTCCACGTCTCCTGTGTCCTCGTTCGGCCGGCAGGGGGCTCGTCCACTTCCGGCTGCGGGCAGCGCGCCGGCAGGTTATCCCATTATTATTCGCGATCCCGATGCCCGGAAGCGCGGCTCTTTCATTTTATGGGGGTTGTTACAGACAGGATACATTCGTCTCGGGCCCGCCCGCACCGCTTCGGTGCAGCTTGACCGGCGCAGCGGGCGACCGACGGCGTGTCTCTACCGGCAGGCCGCACGCCCGCCGCCCTGCCCGTCAGCGCGACGGCCACTTCCACGGCGGCAGGTCGCGCGTGTCCGCATCGACGAGCACGGTCGCGCCGAGTTGCTTGTCGAGCACCAGCGACTCGCAGCCGGCCTCGCGTTCGAGCGTCGCGATGAGCCGCGCCGCATGCGATACGACCAGCACCTGCGAACGCCGCGCGGCCTGCGCGATCAGCCGGCCAAGCGCCGGCAGCAGATCGGGGTGCAGGCTCGTCTCCGGTTCGTTCAGCACCATCAGCGCGGGCGGTCGCGGCGTCAGCAGCGCGGCCGCGAGCAGCAGGTAGCGCAGCGTACCGTCCGACAGCTCGGCGGCCGACAGCGGCCGCAGCAGCCCCGGCTGGCGCATCAGCACGTCGAAGCGGCCGCGGCCGCCCGGATTGTCGATGTCGATCGACGCCCCGGGGAATGCGTCGTCGATCGCCGCATCGAGCGCGGCGGCGTCGCCGATCTCGCGGATCGTCTGCAGTGCGGCCGCCAAGTCGGCGCCGTCGTCCGCGAGCACCGGCGTATGGGTGCCGATGTGCGACTGCCGGGCCGGCGCCTGCGCGTCGGTCCGGAAGTGATCGTAGAAACGCCACGAGCGGATCCGCTCGCGCACCGCGATCATCTCCGGCGCGCCGACCGGATCGGCGAACTCGGTCATCATGCTGTCGAAACTCGCGACCGGCTGCGGTACCGTGTGCCAGTCGCCCGCACCGGTGCGGGTGCGGATCTGCGCGTCCTGCCGGTCGACCAGCAGCGTCGACGGGCGCAGCAGCGCGCCGCCCCAGATGCATTCGCGCTTCACGACGGGATCGAGTGCGAACTGCGACCGGCTCGGGGTCGGCAAGCCGAGATCGATCGCATAGCCGAAATCGTCGCCCGCGAAACCGAGCTTGAGACTCACGGGGCCGCTGCGCACCGTGCCGGTCACCGGCGTGTCGCCGCTCAGCATCGAGCGAGAAAAGCGCTCGGGGCCGGCCCACAGCGTCGACGGCAGCCCGCCTTCGCGCGCGAGCGACGGAATCACACGCCCCTGCGCGGTGTCGGCCAGCAGCCGCAGCGCGCGGTACACGCTCGACTTGCCGCTGCCGTTCGGCCCCGTGACGACGGTAAGCGCCGCGAGCGGCACGATCAGCTCGCGCAGCGAGCGGTAGTTGGCAACGGCGAGTGTCTTCAGCGCGGTCATGGAAGGAATGTCGGCGGCTATCGCGACCAGGGGCGCGCGTTCAGCGGCCTTCGGTGGCCTTCGGTGGCCTTCGGATCGGCCGCGGTGTTGGCCGCCGTGCTGGCGGCGGGCGGCCGCGCATGCGGCCGCTCGGGATTCGGCTCGCCCGGCGCCGATTCGTGCGGATACAACTCCATCCGGCTGCGCGGCAGGCATTGCGGAAAACGCGCCTGCAGATACGCGATCAAGCCCTCGCGCACGCGGCAGCGCAGGTCCCAGCACGCCGACGAATCGACCGCGCTCACGAGCGCGCGCAACTGCATCGCGCGCTCGGTCGCGTCGGTCACCTGCAGCACCTGCACGCGGCCGTCCCACTCGGGCGCCGCATGGACGAGCCGCGCGAGCTCCTCGCGCAGCGGCGCAAGCGGCGTGCGGTAGTCGACCGACAGGTAGACCGTGCCGATGATCTCCGAGCTGCTGCGCGTCCAGTTCGTGAACGGGTTTTCGATGATCCACTGCAACGGAACGACCAGCCGGCGCTGGTCCCACAGCCGCACCGACACGAACGAGCCGGTGATTTCCTCGATGCGGCCCCACTCGCCCTGGATCACGACGACGTCGTCGAGCCGGATCGGCTGCGTGAGCGCGATCTGCAGCCCCGCGATCAGGTTGCCGAGCACCGGGCGCGCGGCGATACCGGCAACCAGCCCCGCGACGCCGGCTGACGCCAGCAGGCTCGCGCCGATCTGGCGCACGTTCGGGAACGTCATCAGCGCGGCGCCCGTGCCGATGATCACGATGAGTACCATCACGGTACGCACGAGCACCTTGGCCTGCGTGTGGACGCGCCGCGCGTGGAGGTTGTCGGCCGCATCCATCGGATGAGCCTGGATGATCGCATCGCCGACCCCGGCCGCGAGCCGCACCAGCAGCCAGGTCAGCGACACGATGGAGCCGACCGCGGCCGCGGTACGCATTCCGCGTACGAACGACATGCCGTCGTCCGCCTGGACCCACAGGAATTCCAGCGCAAGCAGCCCGAGCGTGACGAGCGACGGTTTGTCGATGCAGCGCAGGATCACGCTCATCAGCGGATACGGCTGCGCGATCCGCTTGACGATGCGTGCACCGAGACGATGCACGATCACGACGACGAGTACGACGATAGCCGACACGCACAGCGTGCCGAGCCACGAATGCAACGGCGCATCGGCGATGCGCTGCAGTTCCTCGATTGAAATCATCGGCGCCCGGGATGCTTCTGTTATGAGGCGCAGCGGCCTCGTCCTGGATGCGTCGGCGACGTCCGGGCGGCGCATGCGCCCGAACCCGGCGTCAGATCAGTTGCCGCTTCTGCAGGGAAACGCCTTGCCGAGACCGAGCGACACCGCGGTGCTCGCGTTGTAGTCGGCCAGCTTCGGGTTCTCCGCGATGTACTTGCGCACCGCATCGGTCATCTGCTGCGCCCGGATGTCGGGCGGCAGGCAGAAATACTGCCCGACGCGCGGCCCGGTCGTGCCGCCGATCGCGTCGATGGTGTTGTAGACGCCATCGGCGGCGCCTTCGATGTAGGCCGCGCACGACGCCCGCGACTTGACGTCAGTCTTCGCGCACAGCCGGTCGAGATCCGCGCCCGTGAAAGCCGCCGCCGACAACGGCACGGCAAACGCCGCGGCACAAAACATAGCCCGCAACATGGTGTTCCTTATGTCAATGCGACGCGAGGCCGCTCACTGCGCTGACCGGCGCGGCGGCCGGACGCCCGCTGCCGGCCGGCTTCCGGCCGGCCGGGCGCGCTCCGCCACCGCGCCGAAAACCGTCATTTTGCACTCTTTTGAGCATCTGCCGGCGCCGATGCGCCGACGCGCACCGTCCGCTTGCTCAGGATATCGATCGCGTCCGGCGCCTTGTAGTGCTTCGCGAACTCGAGTGCGGTGATGCCGAGCTGGTTCTTCACCTGCGGATCGGCGCCCTGATCGAGCAGCAGGTTGACCGTCGTCGCATGGTTGCCGCGGGCGGCCATCATCAGCGGCGTCGTGCCGTTCGGCGACGCCGTGTCGATATAGGCGTCATGGTCGAGCAAGACCTTGACGACCGCGTCCTGGCCGTTGGTGGCCGCGTAGTGCAGCGGCGCCCAGCCCTTCTTGCTGACTTCAGCGCCCTTGTCGATCAGCAACTTGACGAGCCCGACGTCGCCGTTCAGCGATGCGAGCATCAGCGCGTTCTCGCCGGCCTTGTCTTCCTTCTCGAGGTCGACGTTCGGCGTCGTGGCGAGCGCCGCCGCGACCTTGTCGGATTTCTCGCGTGCGGCGATCACGAGCAGCGGGTCGCCGTTCGGCGCGAGCGTGTTCGGATCGAGCTTGCCGCTCTTCAACTGCTTGCCGATGTCGTCGATGTCGTCGAACTTGACCGCCTTGACGATCGCGTCGCGCGACTCGGCATGCGCGCCGGCAGCGGCAATGAGGCTGCTCGCGACGAGCGCGGCGGCGACGAGTGCGCGCTTGGGCAGGTATGTGGTCGGCTTCGTCATTGTTGTGGGCTCCTTCCCTGGGTTGTCGGCTGGACGCGCGTCGTTAGCGGGCGATCTTGAACAGCCGGAAAAAGTTCTGCGTCGTCGCATCGGCCAGCGCCTCGACGGCGATCCCGCGCTCGGATGCGATAAAGCGTCCGACATGGCTGACGTACGCAGGTTCATTCGGCTTGCCGCGATACGGCACCGGCGCGAGGTACGGCGAGTCGGTCTCGATCAGCAGCCGGTCGAGCGGCACGCGCCGCGCGACGTCCTGCACGTCGGTCGCGTTCTTGAACGTGACGATGCCCGACAGCGAGATATGGAAGTTCTGCGCGAGCGCCTGCTCGGCGACCGGCCACGGCTCCGTGAAGCAGTGCATCACGCCGCCCGGCACGTCGGCGCGCTCCTCGGCCATGATCCGCAGCGTGTCCTCCGACGATGAGCGCGTATGGATGATCAGCGGCTTCATCGTCGCGGTCGCCGCACGGATATGCGTGCGAAAGCGCTCGCGCTGCCATTCCATGTCGGCGATCGAGCGGCCTTCGAGGCGGTAGTAGTCGAGGCCCGTCTCGCCGATCGCGACGACCTTCGGGTGCGCGGCCAGCTCGACCAGTTCCGCGAGCGTCGGCTCCCGGGCGTCCTCGTGATCCGGATGCACGCCGACCGACGCATAGACGTTGTCGTGCGCCTGTGCGATCGCGAGCACGTCGGGCAGCGTCTCGAAGTCGACCGATACACACAGCGCGTGCGTGACGTCGTGCTCGCGCATGTTCTCCAGCACGGCTGGCAGGCGGTCGGCGAGACCCTTGAAATTGATGTGACAGTGAGAATCGACGAACATCGTGTTTCCTGAATTCGTAAGACGAGCGCTATGCGCTCGCCGGCAATCGTTGCCCCGCCGGAAGGAAACAATACGCGCTCACGCGAACATTTCCCGATAACCGAGAAACAGTTCCTCGAACACGAGCCGGGCATTGAGCGGATGGTTCTCGACGGTCCGCTGGCGTGTCACGGCTTTCATGAAGCGCGCGAACGCATTCGCGTCGACGGCTTGCGCGCAGCGCGCGAGCGCGCCCGCCTGCATCGGGAAGTAGCGCGGCGCGCCCGCCATCCGCTGCGCGAGCAGATCGTACAGCCAGCGCTGCAGCCAGCCGAGCACCAGCGGCACCGGCAGTTTCTGCAGCGTCTCGCCGCAGGCGAACGGATCGCACGCCGCGCCGGCCGCGAGCTGGCCAAGCGTGAAATCGCGCAGCGGACGGTTCTCGTCGCTCGCGAGCGCCAGCGCGGCAAGCGGCGCGCCGCCGGCTTCGGCGAGCAGCGCGCGCGCATCGTCGACACCCTGCGTCGCAAGCCACGCCGCGGCCGCGTCGGGCGCGGGCACGGTCATCGGCCACTGCCGGCAGCGGCTGATGATGGTCGGCAGCAGCCGGTCGATGCGTGCCGAGACCAGCAGGAACACGACGCCGGACGGCGGCTCCTCCAGCGTCTTCAGCAGCGCGTTCGACGCGGCGACGTTCAGCGCCTCGGCCGGATACAGCACGACGACGCGCGCGCCGCCGCGGTGCGAACCGACCCCGCAGAAGTCGAGCAACGCACGCACCTGCTCGATCTTGATCTCCTTGCTCGGCGCGCGCGTCTTCTTGCCGCCGTCGTCCGCGTCGGCCGGCTTCGCGTCGTCGGCCGCGCCCGGCGCTTCGCCCGCGAGCGCCTCGGGCAGCACGATCCGGTAGTCCGGATGGTTGCCCTGCGCGAACCACGTGCAGGCCGCGCAAGTGCCGCACGGCTCGCCGTTCGACTGCGGCGCTTCGCACAGGAAGCCCTGCGCGAGATGCTGCGCGAACTGCAGCTTGCCGATCCCGGCCTGGCCATGCAGCAGCAGCGCATGCGGCCATTGCGGGCGCAGTTGCTGCAAGCGATTCCAGTCGTCGGTCTGCCACGGGTAGATCATTGGTGCTTTCCTTCGTGTTACAGCGCGGCGAGCACGCGTTCGAGCTGCTGACGGATCTCGGGAATCGACTGCGTCGCGTCGACGATCGCGAAGCGGTGCGGCGCCTCTTCCGCGCGCCGCAGATATTCGCCGCGGGTGCGCGAGAAAAACGCGTCCGACTCGCTTTCGAACTTGTCGGGCATGCGCGCGGCGCCGCGACGCTCGCTCGCCACCTGCGGCGCGACGTCGAACAGCACCGTCAGGTCGGGCTGGAACCCGCCCTGCACCCACCGCTCGAGCGTCTCGAGCTTGTCGCGCGGCAGCCCGCGACCGCCGCCCTGGTACGCGAACGTCGCGTCGGTGAAGCGATCGGACACGACCCAGTCGCCGCGCGCGAGCGCGGGCTCGATCACGAGCGCGAGGTGCTCGCGGCGCGCGGCGAACATCAGCAGCGCTTCGGTCTCGAGATCCATCGGCTGGTTCAGCAGGATCTCGCGCAGCTTCTCGCCGAGCTGCGTACCGCCCGGCTCGCGGGTGACGACGACCTGCCGGCCGGCCGCGGCCAGCTTACCCTGAAGGCGTTCGCAGAACCATTGCAGGTGGGTGGTCTTCCCCGCCCCGTCGATGCCTTCGAACGTGATGAATTTACCGCTCGCCATTATTGACCTCGTATGTACTTGTCCACGGCCTTGTTATGATCGCCGAGCGTGTCCGAGAATACGCTCGTGCCGTCGCCCTTCGCGACGAAATAGAGCGCGCTCGTCGGGGCCGGATTGATCGCCGCTTGCAGCGAGGCGACGCCCGGCAGGGCGATCGGCGTCGGCGGCAGCCCACGGCGCGTATAGGTATTGTAAGGAGTGTCGGCCTGCAGGTCGCGCTTGCGCAGGCGGCCGTCGTACGCGTCGCCGAGGCCGTAGATCACCGACGGATCGGTCTGCAGCGGCATCCCGATGCGCAGCCGGTTCGCGAACACCGCAGCGACGAACGCGCGGTCGGCCGCATGGCCCGTTTCCTTTTCGACGATCGACGCAATCGTCAGCGCTTCGTAAGGCGACTTGTACGGCAGCCCCGGCGCGCGTGCGGCCCACGCTTCGTCGAGACGCGTCTGCATCAGGTGGTACGCGCGCCGGTAGATGTTCAGGTCGCTCGTGCCCTTGTCGAACAGGTAGGTATCCGGGAAGAACAGCCCCTCGCCGCTGCCGCGCTGGATCGCGCTGTCCGACGCGCCGATCGCGCGCAGCAGCTCGGCGTCGCTCATGCCGGCCGTTGCATGCGCGAGGTCGGGATTGCCGTCGAGTTCCGCGCGCATCCGTTTGAAGGTCCAGCCTTCGATCACGGTGGCGACGTACTCGTTCACGTCGCCGCGGGCGATCTTCTGCAGCACGTCGTACGGCGTGACGCCGGTCTTGAATTCGTAGTTGCCGGACTTGAGCCGGCTCGACAGCCCGAGCAGGCGCGTCATCGCGACGAAACCGAACGGCTCGATCGGCACGCCGCCGCGCTTGAGCTGCAGCGCGACGCTCTTCACGCTGCTGCGCGGCTTGATCGTGACGTCGAGCGACGCAGCGCCCAGCAGCAGCGGCCGGGTTGCCCAGTAATACCCGCCGCCCGCGCCGGCAGCGGCCACAACGACGGCCAGCGCCACGACCGTCGCGGCGCATTTCTTCAGTAGGGACATGGAAACGTGACTCAGGTAAGACCCATATAATACTTGCTCGCCTTCGTCAAAGTCAGGGTTGACTGTTCCCTCATTCCATGAGCACACCGTTCGCTTCACCGGCCGCCCAGGCCGCATCCGTCTCGCTCCCCGTTTTCCCCCGCGCGTCCGCCGCCGATTTCGACGCGCCGGGCGCCTGCATGCCGCTTGCGCAGTTCGGCGTGATCGACGTGGCCGGCGACGACGCCGCGACGTTCCTGCACAGCCAGCTCACCAACGACATCGAACATCTCGACGCCGCGAGTGCGCGCCTGTCCGGCTACTGCTCGGCGAAGGGCCGCCTGCTCGCGTCGTTCCTCGCCTGGCGCGCCGGTCACGGCGTGCGCCTGCTGGTCTCGAAGGATGTCCAGGCCGCCGTGCAGAAACGGTTGTCGATGTTCGTGCTGCGCGCGAAGGCGAAGCTGACGGACGCGAGCGACACGCTCGCGGTGGTCGGCTTCGCGGGCGACGTGCGCGACGCGCTGTCGGGGATCTTCGATGCGCTGCCGGACGGCGTGCACGTGAAGGTCGACGGCCCGGCCGGCGCGCTGATCCGCGTGCCGGACGCGGCCGGCCGCAAGCGCTACCTGTGGATCGGGCCGCGCGCGGAAGTCGACGCGCGTCTCGCCGCGCTCGCCGGCACGCTGCCGGTCGTGTCGCCGGCCGTCTGGGACTGGCTCGACGTGCGCGCGGGCGAGCCGCGCATCACGCAGCCGGCCGTCGAACAGTTCGTGCCGCAGATGGTCAACTTCGACGTGATCGGCGCCGTTAACTTCAGGAAGGGGTGCTACCCGGGCCAGGAAGTCGTCGCGCGCAGCCAGTACCGCGGCACGATCAAGCGCCGCACCGCGCTCGCGCACGTCGCCGGCGAGACCGACACCGTGCATGCCGGCGTCGAGCTGTTCCACAGCGACGACCCGGGTCAGCCGTGTGGCATGATCGTCAACGCGGCGGCCGCGCCCGCGGGCGGCGTCGACGCGCTCGTCGAGATCAAGCTGGCCGCGCTCGACAACGGCACGGTGCACCTCGGTTCGGCCGACGGTCCGGCGCTCGCGTTCGACGCGCTGCCGTACGCGTGGCCGACGGAAGCGTGACGTACTGACAACCTGTTCGCACGCCGGCCCGCAGATGGCGGCCGGCGCGCGATGTTTCCTGCGAGAGATTCGCCCGATGTGTCTGATTGCCTTCGACTGGCAGCCTGATGCCGCCGCCGGTCCTGTCTTTACCCTGACCGCCAACCGCGACGAATTCTTTCGCCGTACGAGTGCGCCGCTTTCGTGGTGGGAGGACGTGCCGGGCGTGCTGGCCGGCCGCGATCTCGAAGCGGGCGGCACGTGGCTCGGCGTGTCGCGCGACGGCCGCTTCGCGGCGCTGACCAATTACCGCGCGCCGTTCGACATTCGCGCGGGCGCGCCGACCCGCGGCAAGCTCGTGTCCGATTTCCTCCGCGGCCCGTCCGTCGCGCCGCTCGATTACCTCGGCGAACTGGCCGAGCATGCGGCCGTGTACAACGGCTTCAACCTGCTGGTCGGCGACTGGAAGCGGCGCGAGCTCGCATGGTTCTGCAACCGCGCGGCCGAAGGCGAAACCGGTGTCGCCGCGCCGGTCGCGATCGTCGCCGGCGTGCATGCGCTGTCGAACGCGCGGCTCGATACGCCTTGGCCGAAAGTCGTGCGCAAGCGCGCGGAGCTCGGCACGCTGCTGACCGACAACCCGACCCCGTCGCTTGACGAACTGATCGAGCTGATGCGCGATCCGCATGTCGCGGACGACGACGCGCTGCCGCACACCGGCATTCCGATCGAGCGCGAGCGTGCGCTGTCGGCTGCGTTCATCGAGACGCCGGAATACGGTACGCGCGGCACGACCGCGCTGCGCGTGACGATGAAGGAAGGCGTACGGATGACGGTCGACATCAAGGAACGCTGCGACGACGACGGCTCGCACCGCACCGCTCGCCCGGGCACGTTCGAGCGCACGTTCACGTTCGACATCGACGCGACGCAGCCGCGCTGAACCTGCGCGTGCGGCGCTAGGGCGCGCGCGCCATCTCGACGTGCGGCACGCCCACTTCGACGAACGGATCGCCGATCGTCGTGAAGCCGTGCCGCACATAGAACGACACCGCGGCATCCAGCGCGTAGAGCCGCACGACCGGCTCGCCGCGGTGCCGCGCCGCATCCAGCAGCGCGTGCAGCACGGCCGATCCGGCGCCCTGCCCGCGCGCGTCGGCCAGCACCGCGACGCGACCGATCGTGCCGGAGCGCAACAGCCGCCCCGTCGCGACCGCGCGGCGTGTGCCGGTCGCCGCGTCGACCCGGTAGGCCACCGCGTGCAGCGACAACGGATCCTCGTCGTCGAGCTCCCATTCCGGCGGAATCCGCTGCTCGCGCACGAACACCGCATCGCGAATGCGCGCGGCATCGCCGCCCAGCACCGTCCAGTCGCCCGTTTCCACCCAGCCGTCGGTCATCGCTTCCTCCGCGCGGCGTCGGGCGCCGCCATCGTCAAACGTCGTCGAATGCGGCCCTGAGCGCCGCCACCGCGTCGGCATGCGCGGCCCGCACCTCGGGCACATAGCCGCCCATCTTGAAGAACTCGTGGATCATCCCCGGATAGCAGGCGAGCGTGACCGTGTTGCCGGCCGCACGCAGCTTGTCCGCATACGCGGCGCCCTCGTCGCTCAGCGGATCGTATTCGGCCGTCGCGATCCATGCCGGTGCGACACCGGCGAACGACGGTGCATCGCGCCTGCCGTCGAGCGGCGCGAAACGCCAGTCGTCGCGATCGGACCGATCGCGCACGTATTGCGTGAAGAACCACTGGATCGTGTCCTGCGTCAGCAGGTAGCCGTTCGCGAGGCGCGCGTGCGATTCGGTGTCCTGGTGGCCCGTCACGCCCGGATAGATCAGCATCTGCAGCGCAAGATCGATGCCCGCGTCGCGCGCGAGCACCGCGCAGACGGTCGCGAGCGTGCCGCCCGCGCTGTCGCCGCCGACCGCGAGCCGCGTCGCGTCGATGCCGAACGCGGCGGCCTCGCGATGCAGCCAGCGCAATGCGTCGTCGGCGTCGTTCACCGCGGTCGGAAACTTGTGTTCGGGCGCGAGCCGGTAGTCGACCGACAGCACCGCGCACTGTGCATCGCGCGCGAACATCCGGCACAGCGCGTCGTGCGTATCGACGCTGCCGACCGTGAAGCCGCCGCCATGGTAATAGACGAGCGCCGGCAGCGGCTCGGCGAGGCTCGGTTCGACCGGCACGTACAGCCGCGCGCCGATCGTGCGGCCGTCGCGCGTCGGCACGACGCAGGCCTCGACCGAATGCATCGGCGCGGGCGCGACGTCGAGGATCGGCGCGCTCTTCTCGTACGCGGCGCGCGCCTGCTGCGGCGTCTGGTGGTGATAGGACGGACGTTTCGCGCGCTCGACCATGTCGAGCACCTGGGCGATCTTCGGATTCAGCGGCATCGGTGAGGACGGCGCGTGCGGCGCCGCGAGCGGACAAGCGTCACATGATGCCATGCGCGGGTCAGACGAGCTGCACGAGCTGCTTGCCGAAATTGCGCCCCTTCAGGAGCCCGACGAACGCCTCCGGCGCCCGCTCGAGCCCGTACGCAATCGTCTCGCGGTAATGCAGCTGCTTCGTCGCAACGAGTTCGCCGAGTTCAGCCAGCGCGGGCGACCACGCGTCGGGATGCTCGAACACGATGAAGCCCCGCATCGTCAGCCGCGAGCGCAGGATCAGGCCCGGATTCGCGAGCGGTACGGGCACGCCGTCGTAGCCGGCGATCATCCCGCACACGGCAATCCGGCCGAACGCGTTCATGCGCGCCATCGTCGCGTCGAGCACCGCGCCGCCGACGTTCTCGAAGCAGCCGTCGACGCCGTCCGGCGTCGCGGCAGCCAGGTCGTCGGTCAGCCGGCCGGCCTTGTAGTCGACGCACGCGTCGAAGCCGAGCGTGTCGACTACGTAGCGGCACTTGTCGGGGCCGCCGGCAATCCCGACCGCGCGACATCCGGCACGTTTCGCGAGCTGGCCGACGACGCTGCCGACCGCGCCGCTCGCCGCACTGACCACGACGGTTTCGCCGGCCTTCGGCGCGATGATCCGGTTCAGCCCGACCCACGCGGTCACCCCCGGCATGCCGGCCACGCCGAGCCATGCGGACAGCGGCACCCGCGACGTGTCGACCTTGCGCAGCCCGCTGCCGGTCGACGTGCCGTATTCCTGCCAGCCGAACTGGCCGACCACCTGCTCGCCGACCGCAAAATCCGGATGCCGGGACTCGATCACCTCGCCCGCCGTGCCGCCGATCATCACCTCGTTCAACGGCTGCGGCGCCGCGTACGACTTCGCATCGTTCATGCGTCCGCGCATGTACGGATCGAGCGACAGGAAGTGGTTGCGCACCCGCAGTTCGCCGTCCGCCAGCGGGGCGAGCGGGGTTTCGACGAGCCGGAAGTTGTCGGTGCTCGCGACGCCTTGCGGGCGCGACACGAGCAGGATCTGGCGGTTGACCATGTTCATTGCAGCCTCCCTGGCCTCATTCGCGCGTATCGTCGTCCCGCTGCGCATCCGAGCCTCAAAACGAAACGGCCCTGCCTTTGATCAGGCAGGGCCGCGCGTTCCGGCGCTTACGCGTCGCTCGGGCCGGGCTGGGCATCCGGTGCCGTGTGCGTGCGTTGCCGCTTGATGTCGCGGCCCACCGCGAGCCGCCGCATGTACTTGAACGTGCCGAGCGCCTTCGCGACGAAGTTGCCGTCGCTGTCACGCACTTCGCCTTCGCAGTACGCCATCGTCGTCGAACGATGCATCACGCGTCCATACGCGCGCAGTTCGCCGCGCCCCGGCTGCATGAAGTTCACCTTCATCTCGACCGTGACGACACCGACGCCGTCGTCGGTCAGGCTGCGCGCGGCCATCGCGAGCGCGATGTCCGACAGCGTCATCGTCACGCCGCCGTGCGCGATGCTCCACGTGTTCATGTGCCGCTCGTCGAGCGGCAGCACGATTTCGCTCGCCCCATCCTTCGCGGACACGAGCCGCACGCCGAGCAGATCGACGAACGGACTTTCAATCGACGGGCCGTCCGTCGGGGACGCCGCGTCGCTCATCGTGCCGCGCTTTCGGACAGATAGTCGACGCACTGGCGCGATTCGGCCACCGCAACGACGAATTTCTTCACTTCCTGGTGAACCGGGTGCACCTGATACGCATCGAGCGCGGCCTGGTCCGTGAAATCGGACACGAGCACGACGTCCGACGTCGCGTCGAGGCCCGGCGTCGCCACGCCGACGTCGAGTTGCAGAATACCCGGCACGAGGTCGCGGCAGCCTTCGAGCTTTTCCTTCAACTTTAGTGCGTTCTGCGCGCGCGTGCCGCCTTCGGCCGATTCCTTCAGCTTCCACATCACGATATGTCTGATCACTTCCGTTGCTCCTGTTCGTGTTGATTCGCCATTCCGGCCGAAACCCTCGCCGGTCATGGATGTTCCACTGCTCCGCCATTCACGCGCGCCGGCAAGCGCGGCCGGCCACGGGAACGCGGATGTCCAAACGGGCATCATTTCACACCTGCGGCAGCGATGCCCGCTTTTTCTCCGCCTCTCTCGCCGATGCCAGGCCCCCGCTCGCGAGTGCCGGCCCGCCAGACTAGCCTGCGCCAACGAACAGTAACCAGAGGTTCGCCTGCCCGGTTGCCGACGTGGCGTTCCGGGCCGCACCCGGACGCCGTGATTCACTTGATCAGTTGCAGCACGTCGCGAAAACGCGGATGCCGGCTGGAGCCCAGCCATTCGAACCCGATCATCTCGACGGTCGCAATCTCCACACCCTTCGCCCGGAGCCTGTCGATCGCCGCATCGCGATCCACCGTCTTGCGAGAGCCCACGGCATCGCGGACCACCGTGACTTTACGGCCGCTACGCAACAAGCCGAAGGCCGTTTGCAACACGCAGACGTGTGCCTCGCAACCGGCAACGATGACATTGCTGCGCTCGGCCGGAAGCGCATCGGCCAGACCATCCGCGCACGCGTCGAAATGGTCCTTGGCCACGGTCTCCGAGCACAACTCCTTGAGGTCCGACACGTTCTCGCCAAGCCGGAGCGGACTCTGCTCGGTACCGATGACCGGCACCTCGAAGATCCGCGCAATTCGGCCGAGCCGAACGGCCTGTGCCACGACAAGCGTCCCGTCGTGGATCGCCGGCATCAGTCGGGGCTGAAAATCAACCAATACGAGCACTGAATCGTCGGGTACGTGTAGCACCGCGCATTCTCCAAAATAATGCAAAGGCGATCTCGACCGCCGCCGATCGTCGATGAAACGCCCGGCTCCGCGAAGGACCGAAATCGAAAGCGGAGGAAGCCTCCAAGCCTACCAAATTTGTCGGCTTCGACGAGTGACCCGCGGGCATTGCAGTTCGTGACCGGAATTCAAAGGCGGCTTCGCGCTGCTGTTCGGCACGCCGCCGGACGACGAACTCCAGCGGATCGTCACCGATGTCGGGATGCTGATCGCGAACCCCGCCTATGCGAGCCAGGCGCTGTGGCCGAAGTTCACGAGTTCCGCGTATCACGGCACGGTGATCTGGTCGTGGCAGCAGGCGATGTGGGTCGCCGGGCTCGATCGGCAGCTCGCGCGCCAGGACCTGTCGGACACGACGCGCACGCTGCTGACGCAGGCACGGCAGACGATCTGGCAAGTGATCTCGAACGGACGCGACATGCGCACGTCGGAGATGTGGACCTGGTCATACGTCAACGGCCAGTACCAGACCGATGCATTCGGCACGCGCAGCGCGGATGCGACCGAGGCCAATGCGGCGCAGCTATGGAGCACGACGTATCTCGTGATCCGCGATCCGCAACTGCGCTCGGGCAAGTACTGGTGGCAGGCGTCGCAGCGGATGCGGGATGCGCAGCCCGAGAAAGCGGCGGCCGTTGCGTCGCGATAGATGACCTGCCAGTCAAACGAAAGCCCCGCACGCGGATTCACGTGCGGGGCCTCGTCCAGGTTGTCCGCGAACCGCGGTGTCCGTCACATCGCCCCATCGTGCTGCATTTGCACGCGCCGCGTCGCCGGATGCGCGGCGGTCGTTCGTCAGTGCGCGACCACGCGATTGCGCCCGTCGCGCTTGGCCTGGTACAGCCGTTCATCGACCGCGCGCAGCAACGCATCGACCGTGCTGCCGTCGACGCCGTACTGCGCGACGCCGACGCTGACCGTCACCTGCACGCGCTTGAAATCCAGCCCGAACGGCGAACTCGCGATCGACGAACGCACGCGCTCGGCCGTCATGCGCGCGCCTTCGAGCGGCATCTCGGGCAACAGCGCCATGAACTCCTCGCCGCCGACCCGCGCAAGCGCGCCCGCCGGACGAATCGCCTCGAGACACTGGCGCACGACGCCGCGCAGCACCTCGTCGCCGATCTGGTGCCCGTACGCGTCGTTGATGTGCTTGAAGTTGTCGAGATCGAGCGCGAGCAGGCAGAACGGCGTGCCGTCGCGCTCCGCGCGGACGATCTCGCGCTCGATCTGCGCGATGAACTGACGGCGATTCGACGCCCCCGTCATCGGATCGGTCGCGGCCATGTACTCGAGCTTCTGGTTCGTGCGCCGCAACTCCTGCAGCGCACTCTCGGTGCGCGCCATCGATTCCGACAGCCGGCTCATCAGGTCCTCCTGGCTGTAGATCGCCGAGAACGAGCGGGTCGTCTGCAGCGCCTGGACGACGCCGTAGCTGAGCAGGAAGAATCCACCCGCGAAGATCGCATGCGCGAGCCACCACATGTGGTTCCACGGCTTGCCGAGCATGAACGCGAGCGACGACAGCGCGAACGCCATGATCGACATGCCGTAGATCACCATCAGCGGCGAACGGATGCGCCGTGCAAGCAGCACGCCGACATTCAGCAGCGAAAACACCAGCGCGCCGCCTTCCATCGACATCCGCGTGCCCAGCGCGCCGGCGATCGGCGAATACGCAATGTACGCAACCGCCACGTTGATGGTCATGAAAAACGCGATCCACGGCAGCCAGGTTCGCGCACGCGTACGCTTCTCCGCGCGATCGGGCGGATCCGAATACGACAGCAGGCCCGTCAGCAACAGGATCGACATCACGAGACGAGACGCGGGTCCGTACAGCAGGAACAGCCAGATATTGTGGTGCGCCATCCCGGTGAAGAGACCGTGCAGCGCGTAGATCATCGCGAAACCGAGAAAGCCGAGTGTCAGCCAGCGCAGCAGCGGCTCGCCGGACGACCGGTAGCACACCCACGTCACGTACGTGACGAACGCGCCCTCGAGGGTTGCGGCCGCGATCGCGATTTCATGGAATGCGTGGCTCTCGAACACGACGTGCGGGTCGCTGAAGAACCACAGATAGCCAATCAGATAGGCCGGCAGCAATGCGAATCCGACCAGCAGGCATTTTGCGTAGAGCCTCGCGGCCGCGCTGACGACGCGCGGCGGTTCCCCGGCTGCATAGATCGTGCTCAATTTATTCCCCGTTCGGTCTGCTGCGTGGTTCGAACGTCCACGGCGCCGGAAACGCACGATGCATCGTCTTCGCCGGCTACCGGAAACGCGCCGCGTGCGGTGGTGCGACGCACGCGCTGGCCCATCCCGCCGAAAGGCAAATGTCAGAGCAAGTATAGATGCGGCAATTCGTTTGACAAGTAAGGGGAAACGGCAACATCGAATCCGCGCCGTTTATCTCCCGACCCTTACGAATCGTATGCAATGGTGCCGATTCGTCGCGCGGTCGCGACTTCCGTCGAAGGAAGCCGCAACCGCCGCACAGCCAAAAAAAATCAGATGATTTCGAACAGGCCGGCCGCCCCTTGCCCGCCGCCGATGCACATCGTGACGACCACGTATTTCACGCCGCGCCGCTTGCCTTCGATCAGCGCATGGCCCGTCAGGCGCGCCCCCGATACGCCGTACGGATGGCCGACCGCGATCGCGCCGCCGTTCACGTTCAGGCGGTCGTCAGGAATTCCGAGCGTGTCGCGGCAGTACAGCACCTGCACCGCGAACGCTTCGTTCAGCTCCCACAGGCCGATGTCGTCGACTTTCAGGCCTGCCTGCTTCAGCAGCTTCGGCACCGCGAATACCGGGCCGATGCCCATCTCGTCCGGCTCGCAACCGGCCACCGCGAAACCGCGGAACACGCCGAGCGGCTGCAGCCCTTCGCGCTGCGCGACATCCGCGTTCATCACCACGCATGCCGACGCGCCGTCCGAGAACTGGCTCGCGTTGCCTGCGGTGATCACGCCGCCCGGCACGGCCGAACGGATCTTCGACACGCCTTCGAGCGTCGTGTCGGGCCGGATGCCTTCGTCGGCCGACACCGTCACGTCCTGCGTGAACAGCCGGCCCGTCGCCTTGTCGGCGATGCCCGCGCGCACGGTGATCGGCACGATCTCGTCACGGAAGCGCCCGGCTTCCTGCGCGGCCGCGGCCCGCAGTTGCGACTGCACGCCGTACTCGTCCTGCCGCTCCTTCGCGATGCCATAGCGCTTCGCGACGTTCTCCGCCGTCTGCAGCATGTTCCAGTAAATCTCGGGCTTGTGCTGGACGAGCCAGCCCTCCTGGATCATGTGGTGGTTCATCTCGTTCTGCACGCACGAGATCGATTCGACGCCGCCTGCGACATACACGTCGCCCTCGCCCGCGATGATCCGCTGTGCGGCGAGCGCGATCGTCTGCAGTCCAGACGAGCAGAAACGATTCACCGTCATCCCCGGCACGCTCACCGGCAGGCCGGCGCGCAGCGCGATCTGCCGCGCGATGTTGGCGCCGGTCGCGCCTTCCGGGTTCGCGCAGCCCATGATCACGTCCTCGATGCGCGCGGGGTCCAGCTTCGCGCGTTCGAGTGCCGCGGCGACCACGTGGCCGCCGAGCGTCGCGCCGTGCGTCATGTTGAATGCGCCGCGCCACGATTTCGCGAGCGGCGTGCGTGCGGTCGATACGATTACGGCTTCGGTCATGCGAATCTCCTTCGGTCCTGCTTCATGTCCTGATGGGAATGCGCTACGCCGTCGGGCGCGCGCCCGCGGACGTCACATGTGCGACGCCCGCCGCCTGCATCTGTTGCCATGCGTGCGCGAGCGACCCGTTCAGGTCGATCGCGCGGCACGCATCGTTGATCACTGCGGCTTCGAAACCGGCCGCGCGCGCGTCGAGCGCCGACCACGCGACGCAATAGTCGGTCGCGAGGCCACAACACCACACGCGCTTCGCGCCGAGTTCGCGCAGATAGCCGGCGAGCCCCGTGCGCGTCGTGCGGTCGGCTTCGACGAACGCGGAATAGCTGTCGACCTGCGCGTCGCCGCCCTTGCGGATCACGAGCCTCGCATGCGGGATGTCGAGGTCGCGATGCAGCGCCGCGCCTTCGGTGTCCCGCACGCAGTGCACGGGCCACAGCACCTGCTCGCCGTACGGCAGCGCGAGCGTCGAGAACGGCTCGCGCCCCGCATGGTTCGCCGCGAACGACACATGTTCGCGCGGGTGCCAGTCCTGCGTGAGCACGACCTGGTCGAAGCGTTGCGCGAGCGCGTTGATCACCGGCACGACCGCGTCGCCGTCCGGCACCGCGAGTGCGCCGCCCGGCATGAAGTCGTACTGCACGTCGATCACGAGCAACACGTCGTCAGTGCGTTTCATTGCGTTTCTCCTTGCGAGCCAGGTCGTGCCGTTACGCGGGCCGTCAGCCGTTGAACCCGCGCCCGGCCGCCGCCAGCTCGACGATCGACGGCGCGAGCTGCCACGCATCGCCGTTCGGTGCGGCCGCGTAGCGGCGGATCGCCCGTTCGACGTTGTAGAGGCCGACCATGTCCGCGTACAGCATCGGGCCGCCACGCCACAGCGGGAAGCCATACCCGGTCAGATAGACCATGTCGATGTCGGACGCCTTCGACGCGATCTTCTCCTCGAGAATCTTCGCACCCTCATTGACGAGCGCGAACACGAGCCGCTCGACGATCTCGTCGTCGCCGATCTTGCGCCGCTCGACGCCCCGCTCCTTCGAATACGCGACGACCATCTCGTCGACGAGCGCCGACGGCTTCGCCTTGCGCTCGCCCGGCACGTAGTCGTACCAGCCGCCACCCGTCTTCTGGCCGAAGCGGCCCTGCTCGCACAGGCGGTCGGCGATCTTCGAGTACTGCAGATCGGGCTGCTCGACATAGCGGCGCTTGCGGATCGCCCAGCCGATGTCGTTGCCGGCGAGGTCGCTCATCCGGAACGGGCCCATCGCGAAACCGAACTTCTCGATCGCACGATCGACCTGCGCGGGCAGCGCGCCTTCCTCGAGCATGAAGAGCGCCTGGCGGATGTACTGCTCGATCATCCGGTTGCCGATGAAACCGTCGCACACGCCCGACACCACCGCCGTCTTGCGAATCTTCTTGGCGACCGCCATCACGGTGGCGAGCACGTCCTTCGCGGTCTGCGCGCCGCGCACGACCTCGAGCAGCTTCATCACGTTCGCGGGACTGAAGAAGTGCATGCCGACCACGTCCTGCGGACGCTTCGTGAACGCGGCGATCTTGTCGACGTCGAGCGTCGACGTGTTCGACGCGAGAATCGCACCCGGCTTCGCCACCGCGTCGAGCTGGCCGAACACCTGCTCCTTCACGCCGAGTTCCTCGAATACGGCCTCGACGATCAGGTCGGCATCCTTCAGGTCGTCGTAGGACAGCGTCGGCGTGATCAGCGCCATGCGCGCGTCGAGCTTCTGCTGCGTGAGCTTGCCCTTCTTTACCTGCGCGTCGTAGTTCTTGCGAATCGTGGCCAGCCCGCGGTCGAGTGCGTCCTGCTTCGTCTCGAGGAGCGTGACGGGCAGCCCCGCGTTGATGAAGTTCATCGCGATCCCGCCGCCCATCGTGCCCGCGCCGATCACGCCGACGCGGCGAATCTCGCGCACCGGCGTATCGGCCGGCACGTCGGGAATCTTGCTCGCCGCGCGCTCGCCGAAGAACGCATGGCGCAGCGCGCGGCTTTCCGGCGTCATCATCAGCGCGACGAAGCCGTCGCGCTCGGCGACGCTGCCCTTGTCGAAGCCGTTCAGCACGCCGGCCTCGATCGCGTCGATGCACTTGTGCGGCGCGGGGAAATTCGGCGCGGCGGCGCGCGCCGAATTGCGCGCGAACTGGATGAAGCCCGCGGCGTTCTCGTGGACGATCTTGCGATCGCGCACGCGCGGATGCGGCCCCTTCTGCGCGCCGACCTTGCGCGCGAATACGACGGCCGCGTCGAGCAGGTCGCCGTCGGCCATTTCGTCGAACAGCCCGCTCGTCGCGAGCTGCTCCGACGGCACCGGCGCGCCCGACACGATCATGTTCAGCGCGGTTTCGAGCCCCACCGCACGCGGCAGCCGCTGCGTGCCGCCGGCGCCCGGCAGCAGGCCGAGCTTCACTTCAGGCAGCGCGACCTGCGCACCGGGCGCCGCGACACGATAGTGCGCGCCGAGCGCGAGCTCCAGGCCGCCGCCCATCACGACGCTGTGCAGCGCCGCGACGACCGGCTTCGCGCTCGCCTCCACCGCGCGGATCACGGTGTGCAGCGTCGGCTCCTGCAGTGCCTTCGGGGTATTGAATTCGGTGATGTCGGCGCCGCCCGAGAACGCGCGGCCCGCGCCGGTCAGGACGATCGCCGTGACCGACGGATCCTGCACGGCGCGATCGAGCGCCTCCAAGACGCCCTGGCGCGTCGACAGGCCGAGCCCGTTGACGGGCGGATTGTTGAGCGTGATGACGGCCACGCCGTCGCGAATCGAGTAATCCACTGCCATCTGCCTGCCTCCATGCATCGCGCGCCGGGGTGGCTGCGCTTCATTGTGCGCGGTCGAACAGCCGCATGTCCGGATCGAACGGAGGCAGCATACAACAAAAAAGCACGGTCGTTCAATTTGAATTTTTTCCCGACCCGGGGGCCGGATCGGGCGACCGCTCGGTGGACCGTCGCCGGTCCCGGCTTACGGCTCGCAGACCGCTGTCGGCAGCACGTAGTCGCGGAACGTCTCGCGCAGCTTCAACTTCTGCAGCTTGCCGGTCGCGGTGTGCGGCAGCGATTCGACGAACACGACGTCGTCGGGCACCCACCACTTCGCGACCTTGCCCTCGTAGAACGCGAGCAGCGCGTCGCGGGTCAGGTTCGCCCCCTCGCGCGGCACCACGACGAGCAGCGGACGCTCGGTCCATTTCGGGTGCGCACACGCGATGCACGCGGCTTCGGCGACGCCCGGGTGCGCGATCGCGACGTTCTCGATGTCGATCGAGCTGATCCACTCGCCGCCCGACTTGATCACGTCCTTGCTGCGGTCGGTGATCTGCAGGAAGCCATCGGGGTCGATCGTCGCGACGTCGCCGGTCGGGAACCAGCCGTCCGACAGTGGCGACGTATCGCTCTTGAAGTAGTGATCGATCACCCATGGCCCGCGCACCTGCAGTTCGCCGAACGCTATGCCATCCCACGGCAGTTCGCGGCCGTCGTCGCCGACGATCCGCATGTCGACGCCGCAGATCACGCGCCCCTGCTTCTCGAGCAGCCGGCGCTGCGCGTCGAGCGGCCGCTGCGACTGCGCCCAGTTCAGCTTCGCGAGCGTGCCGAGCGGCGACAGCTCGGTCATCCCCCACGCGTGGATCACGCGCACGCCGTATTCGTCCTCGAACGTGCGCAGCATCGCGGGCGGGCATGCGGAGCCGCCGATCACCGTGCGGTTCAGCGTCGAGAAGCGCACGCCGGCCTCGCGCATGTAGTTCAGCAGTCCGAGCCACACGGTCGGCACGCCCGCGGAGAACGTCACGCGCTCGGCCTCCATCAGTTCGTACAACGACTTGCCGTCGAGGTCCTTGCCGGGCAGCACGAGCTTGCCGCCCGTGAGCGGCACCGCGTACGGCAACCCCCATGCGTTCACATGGAACATCGGCACGACCGGCAGCACCGCATCCAGCGCCGACAGGTTCATCGCGTCGGGCAGCGCCGCACCGTACGCGTGCAGCACCGTCGAGCGATGCGAATACAGCACGCCCTTCGGGTTGCCGGTCGTGCCCGACGTGTAGCAGAGGCCCGACGCCTGCAGTTCGTCGAGGCGTGGCCAGTCGTAGCGGCCGTCCTCGGCGTCGACGAGCGTTTCATAGCACAGGTACGGCGTCGCACCGGACGGCAGGTGCGCTGCGTCCGTCATCGCGACCCAGCCCTTCACGTGCGGGCATTGCGGCGCGATCGCATCGACGAGCGGCGCGAAATTGATGTCGAAGAAGACGTAGCTGTCTTCCGCGTGATTGACGATGTAGGCGATCTGCTCGGGAAAGAGGCGCGGGTTGATCGTATGGCACACGGCGCCCATCCCGCCGATCCCGTAATACGCCTCCAGATGCCGGTAGCCGTTCCAGGCCAGCGTGCCGACGCGCTCGCCCGATTCGACGCCGAGCCGTGCGAGCGCCTGCGCGAGGCGCTTCGCGCGTTGCTCGCAGTCGCGGTACGTGTAGCGATGCAGGTCGCCTTCCACTCGCTTCGACACGATCTCCGTGTCGCCCGCATAACGCGCGGCATGCGCGATCAGCGACGACACCAGCAACGGCATGTCCATCATCTGACCCAGCAACGGCTTACCCATCGTCTTGTTCTCCCTGAAGGACGCGAATCGGTGACCAGCCTCGAAGCGGTGCGCCTGCCTGCTGCCCGTCCACGGACCGGACAGGCCAGACGCCGGGCGCGCGGGCTACCATGCGGGCGGCGCGGCGCCGCCTTACAATATCGGCTTACCCAGAGGCGCTCAACATGTCGTTTTCCCGAAGCGCAGCCGATACGGCTGACACTCTCCCCGACCTCGCCGCCACGCTCGGCACGCCGGCCGATGACGCGTTCGTCACGCTCGGCGACGCGTTTCATACGCGGCTGCCGGCCGCGCCGTTGCCCGCGCCGTACGTCGTCGGCTTTTCCGACGAAGTCGCGCAGTTGCTCGGCCTGCCGGCCTCGCTCGCGGCACGTCCCGGATTCGCCGAGCTGTTCGCCGGCAACCCGACGCGCGACTGGCCCGCGAACGCGATGCCGTACGCATCGGTGTATTCCGGTCACCAGTTCGGCGTATGGGCCGGCCAGCTCGGCGACGGCCGCGCGCTGACGGTCGGTGAACTCCCCGGCGCCGACGGCCAGCGCTACGAACTGCAGCTCAAGGGCGGCGGCCGCACGCCGTATTCGCGGATGGGCGACGGCCGCGCGGTGCTGCGTTCGTCGATCCGCGAATTCCTGTGTTCGGAAGCGATGCATCATCTCGGCATTCCGACCACGCGCGCGCTCACGGTAATCGGCTCCGACCAGCCGGTCGTGCGCGAGGAGATCGAGACGTCGGCCGTCGTCACGCGCGTGTCGGCGAGCTTCGTGCGCTTCGGCCACTTCGAGCACTTCTTCTCGAACGATCGCCCGGACCTGCTGCGCCAGCTCGCCGATCACGTGATCGACCGCTTCTACCCGGCATGCCGCGATGCCGACGATCCGTACCTCGCGCTGCTCGAAGCCGCGATGCTGCGCACGGCCGACCTCGTCGCGCAATGGCAGGCGGTCGGCTTCTGCCACGGCGTAATGAACACCGACAACATGTCGATCCTCGGCGTGACGATCGATTACGGTCCGTTCGGCTTCGTCGACGCGTTCGACGCGAACCACATCTGCAACCACTCCGACACGAGCGGCCGCTACGCGTACCGCATGCAGCCGCGCATCGCGCACTGGAACTGCTACTGCCTCGCGCAGGCGCTGCTGCCGCTGATCGGGCTGCAGCACGGGATCGCCGATGACGATGCACGCGCCGAGCGCGCGGTCGACGATGCGCAGGCCGTGCTCGCGAAGTTTCCGGAACGCTTCGGCCCCGCGCTCGAACGCGCGATGCGTGCGAAGCTCGGCCTCGAGCTCGAACGCGAGAACGACGCCGAACTCGCGAACAAGCTGCTCGAGACGATGCATGCGAGCCATGCGGACTTCACGCTGACGTTCCGTCACCTCGCGCAGTTGTCGAAGCACGACGCGAGCCGCGACGCGCCGGTGCGCGACCTGTTCATCGACCGCGACGCGTTCGACGCGTGGGCGAACCTCTACCGCGCGCGGCTGTCCGAGGAGCCGCGCGACGACGCGGCCCGCGCGGCCGCGATGAATCGCGTGAACCCGAAATACGTGCTGCGCAACCATCTGGCCGAAGTCGCGATCCGGCGCGCGAAGGAAAAGGACTTTTCCGAAGTCGAACGGCTCGCGCAGGTGCTGCGCCGGCCGTTCGACGAACAACCGGAACATGAAGCGTATGCGGCATTGCCGCCCGACTGGGCCGGGTCGCTCGAAGTGAGCTGCTCGTCGTGACCCGCACGACCCGGCCGACCGATCAGGAGAACTCTCACATGTCACACGATTCCGACGATAAAACCTACCCGTACCGGAAGGACGATGCCGAACTGCGCCGCCGGCTCACGCCGATGCAGTACGAGGTCACGCAGCATGCGGCGACCGAGCGCGCGTTCACCGGCGAATACACCGACACCGAGGACGCCGGCATCTATAAATGCGTCGTCTGCAGCACGCCGCTGTTCGAATCCGGCGCGAAATTCCATTCGGGCTGCGGCTGGCCCAGCTACTTCAAGCCGCTCAACGGCGAGGTGATCGACGAGAAGATCGACCGCTCGCACGGGATGGTGCGTGTCGAAGTCCGCTGCAACCATTGCGGCGCGCATCTCGGCCACGTGTTCGAGGACGGCCCGCGCGACCAGACCGGTTTGCGGTACTGCATCAATTCGGCTGCGTTAAACTTCGAGTCCCGACCCGAAAACGAATGAGCGGTGCCGGACGGATCGATCGGGCAGCCTTGCCGGCTGCTCCGATCCCGGACGGTGGCGCCTGGCGGGTCCCCACAACGGTGAAAGGCCGCGCAATGCGGCCTTTCACGCAGCTGCGAGCGCCATGAAATTCCTGTTCGATCTGTTTCCGATCATCCTGTTTTTCGCCGCCTTCAAGGTCTGGGGCATCTTCACCGCCACCGCCGTCGCGATCGTCGCGACGCTGGCCCAGGTCGCGTGGGTCGCCTTCCGGCACCGGAAGGTCGACACGATGCTGTGGGTCAGCCTCGGCGTGATCGTCGTCTTCGGCGGCGCCACCCTCGTCCTGCATGACGAAAAATTCATTCAATGGAAACCGACTGTGCTGTACTGGCTGTTTGCGATCGGGCTGTTCGCCGCGCGCTATGCGTTCGGCAACAACCTGATCGAGAAGATGATGGGCAAGCAGCTCACGCTGCCACACCCCGTGTGGGACAAGCTGAATGTCGCGTGGGCGTTGTTCTTCGCGGTGCTCGGCGTCGCGAACCTGTACGTGGTACACAACTTCACCGAATCGCAATGGGTGAACTTCAAGCTGTTCGGCACGACGGGCGCGATGGTCGTATTCATCATCCTGCAGAGCCTGTGGCTCACGAAGTACCTGAAGGACGAATGACATGACCGACGCCTTTCTGAACGCCTCGCCCGACGAACGCATCGCGCTGATCGAAGCGCGCCTCACCGCATCGCTCGCACCGCTGTCGCTCACCGTGCGCGACGACAGCGCGCAGCACGCGGGTCACGCCGGCGCGGCTGCGGGCGGCCACTTCACGGTCACGATCGTGTCGGCCGCCTTCGCGGGCAAGCCTCGCGTCGCGCGGCATCGGCTGGTGTATGATGCGCTCGCTGATGCGATGCAGCGCGGCATTCACGCGCTTGCGATCGTGGCTTACACGCCCGAAGAATTCAACGAATCTTCAATCTAGTCTCAACAGGAATTCCCGATGATCCTGAAATCCCCCCGCCTGTGGGTCGCGGCGGCTGCTTTTGCAGCGGCACCGGCATTCGCCCAGAACATCGCCGTCGTCAACGGCACGCCGATTCCGAAGTCGCGCGCCGATGCGATGGTCGCGCAGCTCGTCCAGCAAGGACAGACCGACAGCCCGCAACTGCAGCAGGCCGTGCGCCAGGAACTCGTGAACCGCGAAATCCTGATGCAGGAAGCGATCCGCGAAGGCATCCCGAACCGTCCGGACGTGAAGGCGCAGGTCGCCGTCGCGCAGCAGACGGTCGTGCTGCGCTCGATGATCGAGAGCTTCCTGAAGAAGAACCAGCCGACCGACGCGGAAGTGAAGGCGCGCTATGACGATCTCGTGAAGGGTGCCGGCGGCAACCGCGAGTACCACCTGCACCACATCCTCGTCGACAGCGAGCAGCAGGCGAAGGACCTGATCGCGAAGATCAAGGCCGGCGCGAAGTTCGAGGATCTCGCGAAGCAGTACTCGAAGGATCCGGGTTCGGGCAAGAACGGCGGCGATCTCGACTGGTCCGACCCGAAGGCGTACGTACCGGAATTCGCGGCGGCAGCGCAGAAGCTGCAGAAAGGCCAGATGACCGACACGCCGGTGAAGACGCAGTTCGGCTGGCACATCATCCGTGTCGACGACATCCGCGACATCGCCCCGCCGCCGTTCGACCAGGTGAAGGCGCAGATCGCGCAGCAACTCGTGCAGCAGAAGCTGCAGGCGTTCGAGGAAGGTCTGCGCCAGCAGGCGAAGATCCAGTAACGTCGGCGACGCTCGCTCACGCAAAGGCCGCTCTCTGTGGAGCGGCCTTTTTCTTTTTCAGGTGCGCTTGCTTGCGGTCAACCGATCCACACCGCGGCCGCGCACAAGAAAAAGCCGCTTCAAGGCGGCTTTTCAGAACGGCAGGATCACGTACGGGCAGCGCAGCGAACCGCTATGCCGGATAGAACGCAGCGTGATAACGGACCTCCCCCGACGGCCGCGGCGCGGCGTCGTCGAACGCCAGCGCGAGGAAATACTCGGGTGGCGCCCCCGGGAACACGAGATCGCCGGACGGCGCGAAGCCGAAACGCGCGTAGTACGCGGGATCGCCGAGCACGACGCAGCCGCGCGCACCGAGCCGGCGCAACGCGTCGAGCCCCGTGCGCACGAGTCCCGCACCGATGCTCTGGCGCTGGCACTCGGGCCGCACCGCGAGCGGCACAAGCCCATACCACGCGTGGCTGCCGGCCGGCTCGCCGCCGATCGACACCGGCGAGAACGCGACATGGCCGATCACGCGGTCATCACGCTCCGCAACGAGCGACACGCCGAGCGCGCCGTCCGCGCGCAGCGCGTCGACGATCTGCCGCTCGAACTGCCCGTGCTGCGGTTCGCCCTCGAACGCGGCCACGATCACGCGACCGATCGCCTCGACGTCGCTCGCGCGTTCGTCGCGCAGCGTGACGATCTCGACCGGTGCGTGCGGATCGAACATCAGCCGATCCAGCGGCGTGCGTTACGGAACACGCGCATCCACGGGCTCGCTTCGTCCCACCCTTCCGGATGCCAGCTCATCGTGACCGTGCGGTGCACGCGCTCCATGTGCGGCATCAGCACCGAGAAGCGGCCGTCGGCCGTCGTGACCGACGTGATGCCGGCCGGCGACCCGTTCGGGTTGAACGGATAGCGCTCGGTCGCTTCGCCGCGGTGGTCGACGTAGCGCATCGCGACCGCGACGCGATCGATGTCGCCCTGCTGCGAGAAGTCCGCATAGCCTTCGCCGTGCGCGACCGCCACCGGAATCCGCGAGCCTTCCATCCCTGCGAAGAAGATCGACGGCGACTTCTCGACCTCGACGAACGAGAAGCGCGCCTCGAACTGCTCGGACTTGTTGCGCGTGAACTTCGGCCACGCTTCGGCACCCGGAATCATCGACGCGAGGCTCGACAGCATCTGGCAACCGTTGCAGATGCCGAGTGCGAACGTGTCGGGGCGCGCGAAGAAGGCCGAGAACATGTCGGCAAGGTTCGCGTTGAAGCGGATCGTCTTCGCCCAGCCTTCGCCGGCACCCAGCACGTCGCCGTACGAGAAGCCGCCGCACGCCACCGCGCCCGCGAAATCGGCGAGCGTCGCACGACCGGCCAGCAGGTCGCTCATGTGCACGTCGTGCGCATCGAAGCCCGCGCGGTCGAACGCGTACGCCGTTTCAAGGTGCGAATTCACGCCCTGCTCGCGCAGGATCGCGACGCGCGGGCGAGCGCCCGTCGCAATGAAC
Organism: Burkholderia ambifaria; assembly: GCF_001443045.1. Classification (GTDB taxonomy): domain Bacteria; phylum Pseudomonadota; class Gammaproteobacteria; order Burkholderiales; family Burkholderiaceae; genus Burkholderia; species Burkholderia ambifaria_A. The sequence goes on from NZ_LKPJ01000005.1 coordinate 204,148, forward strand.
GGCGCGGCGATGTCGTCGGCCGGATCGAACGTCAGCACCGGCGAGATGCCCGGGTCGGCCGCATCGAGCAGCGCGTCGTATTCGGCATCCGCACACGCGGGGTTATCGCGCAGGCGCGCGATGCGCCAACTCACTTCACCCCATGCACGATGAAGTTCGGCGCGCGGCGCGTCGAAGACCTTCTTCGCGTCGCGGTACACCTCGATCACGTCGCGATCGTTGACCGTTCCGATCACGTGCGAGCACGCCGACAGGCCGAACTCGCGCAGCGCGCCCAGCACCGCGTCGCGATCGGCCGCGCGCACCTGCACGACGGCGCCGAGCTCTTCCGAGAACAACGCGCGCAGCGTGCGATCCTCGCGACGGCCGCTCGTCTGCTTCGCCCAGTCCTTCGCGTCGCCGTAGTCGGACTCGTGATTCGGGTCGAGCGTCAGCATGTCGACGTTCAGCGACACGCCCGCGTGACCCGCGAACGCCATTTCGCACACTGTCGCCCACAGGCCGCCGTCCGAGCGGTCGTGGTACGCGAGCAGCTTGTCTTGCGCGTTGAGCGACTGGATCGCGTTGAAGAAGCGCTTCAGGTCTTCCGGATCGTCGACGTCCGGCGTCGCATCACCGACCTGCTGCGTGACCTGTGCGAAGATGCTGCCGCCCATCCGGTTCTTGCCGCGACCGAGATCGATCGCGATCAGCACGCTGTCGCCTGCGTCGGCGATGCGGCGCAGTTGCGGCGTCAGGTGACGGCGCACGTCCTCGACCGGCGCGAACGCCGAGATGATCAGCGACACCGGCGACACCACTTCCTTCGCGATGCCCTGCTCGTCCCACTTGGTCTTCATCGACAGCGAATCCTTGCCGACCGGAATGCCGATCCCGAGCGCCGGGCACAGTTCCATGCCAATCGCCTTGACCGTGTCGAACAGCGCGGCGTCCTCGCCGGCCGTGCCGCATGCGGCCATCCAGTTCGCCGACAGCTTCAGCTTGTCGAGCGACGCGATCGGCGCGCTCGCGATGTTCGTGATCGCCTCGCCAACGGCCATGCGGCCCGATGCCGGCGCGTCGATCACCGCGAGCGGCGTGCGCTCGGCCATCGTCATCGCCTCGCCCTTGAAGCCCGCGTAGTCGAGCGCGGTCACCGCGCAGTCGGCCACCGGCACCTGCCACGGGCCGACCATCTGATCGCGCACCGACGTGCCGCCGACCGAACGGTCGCCGATCGTGATCAGGAACGACTTGCTGCCGACCGTCGGGTGCTTCAGCACGTCGACCGCGACTGCCGACAGCGCGACGCCCGTCACGTCGACCGGCGCACGCTCGGTGGCGACACGCGTGACGTCGCGGTGCATGCGCGGCGGCTTGCCGAGCAGCACTTCCATCGGCATATCGACCGGGTACTCCTCGACGCCCGTCGCTTCGTCGTCGACGAGCTTCAGCTCGCGTTCGTCGGTCGCGACGCCGACCACCGCGAACGGGCAGCGCTCACGCGCGCAGATTGCCTCGAAGCGCGGCAGGTCGGCCGGCGCAATCGCCAGCACGTAGCGCTCCTGCGCTTCGTTCGACCAGATTTCGCGCGGCGACAGGCCCGATTCCTCGAGTGCGACCTTGCGCAGTTCGAAGCGCGCACCCTTGCCCGCGCCGTCGACGATTTCGGGGAACGCGTTCGACAGGCCGCCCGCGCCGACGTCATGGATGCTCAGGATCGGGTTTTCCGCGCCGAGCTGCCAGCAGCCGTTGATCACTTCCTGTGCGCGACGCTCGATTTCCGGGTTGCCGCGCTGCACCGAATCGAAGTCGAGTTCGGCCGTGTTCGCGCCGGTCGCCATCGAGCTCGCGGCGCCGCCGCCCATCCCGATCCGCATGCCGGGGCCGCCGATCTGGATCAGGAGCGAGCCTGCCGGCACGTCATGCTTGTGCGTATGTTGATCGGCGATGTTACCGAGGCCGCCCGCGATCATGATCGGCTTGTGATAGCCATGCACCTTCCCGCCGACGTTCTGCTCGTACACGCGGAAGTAGCCGCCAAGGTTCGGGCGGCCGAATTCGTTGTTGAACGCGGCGCCGCCGAGCGGGCCGTCGATCATGATCTGCAGCGGCGATGCGATGCGATCCGGACGGCCGTACGGGCCATGCGCGTCGTTCGGGTTGCGCTCGCCGACCGGCTGAGCCGCGTCGCGTGCGTTTTCCCACGACTGGCGTGCGTCGGGCAGATCGAGGTTCGACACGGTGAAGCCGGTGAGGCCGGCCTTCGGACGCGCGCCGCGGCCCGTCGCGCCTTCGTCGCGGATCTCGCCGCCCGCGCCGGTCGCCGCGCCCGGGAACGGCGAGATCGCCGTCGGGTGGTTGTGCGTCTCGACCTTCATCAGCGTGTGCGTGAGCTCGGTGTGGCGGCCATAGCGTTCACCAGGCTCGCCGGCCGCACCCGCGTTGCGCGGGAACCAGCGTTCGGCTTCGGCGCCGACCATGATCGACGAGTTGTCCGAATACGCGACGATCGTCCCCTGCGGGCTCAGCTTTTCGGTGTTGCGGATCATCGCGAACAGCGACATGTCCTGCTCCTGCCCGTCGATCGTCCACTGCGCGTTGAAGATCTTGTGGCGGCAGTGCTCGCTGTTCGCCTGCGCGAACATCATCAGCTCGACGTCGGTCGGGTTGCGTTCGAGCTTGCGGAACGCGTCGACCAGATAGTCGATCTCGTCGTCGGCAAGCGCGAGACCCAGCTCGACGTTCGCGCGCTCGAGCGCGCCGCGGCCGATGCCCAGCACGTCGACGGTTGCGAGCGGCTTGGCCGGCAGTTCGTCGAACAGGTGCTTCGCGTCGTCGCGCGCGGCGACCACGCTTTCGGTCATCCGGTCATGCAGCGCGGCCGCGACCGCTGCGCGCGCATCGTCGGACAGCGCCTTCTTGCCGCCGAGCAGGCCCGACTTCAGCGTGACCGTGAACTCGACGCCGCGCTCGATGCGGCGTACCTGCGTGAGGCCGCAGTGCTGCGCGATATCGGTCGCCTTGCTCGCCCACGGCGAAACCGTGCCGAAGCGCGGCAGCACGACGAAGGTCTCGGCCGTCCCCTTTTCGGCCGCCGGCTCGAACGGCGCGCCGTAGTGCATCAGCGCGTCGATGCGGGCGCTGTCGTCGGCCGACAACGGCTCGACCGCATTGACGAAGTGCAGGAACTGGCCGCGCACCGCGACGATGTTGGCGTCGATTTGCCTGAGCGTGTCGAGCAGACGGGTTTGACGGAAATCGGAGAGGGCCGAAGCGCCGGGAAAACACGAGAAGTGAGCCATGGGCTGGACTGACGTCGATGAGTCGCGCGAGGTGGCGACGTGGGGCGAAAGGTAGGGTAGCCCCACCCTCCTTACGGAGAGGGGGCCCCCTAAGAACCGTACGTGCGAGTTTCCCCGCATACGGCTCAAGCCTACAAGAGCAAAGTCTGGCCTACGGCCAGACCGGCTTAGTTACTGCAATTTTACCGGCGTGCACTTGGCTGTGACAGTCCGGATGCAGCAGAACCCGGTTGGAGAGTGAGTCCGACCCGCCATACCTCTGGTACTCCAGATGGTGGTCGTGCCAGCCTGATTCTTCAGTCAGGGCGCAGCCACAATGCGCACAACAGCCGCCTTGTGACAGATACAGCGAGGCCAATTGCTTGCGGTAACGCATCGAATACAACATGCGTTCCTGCCGCAGTTCTTCGCCGTACTGCTCCATCGCAGGGTCAAAGGGATTGAAGTCCCCTTTCACCTTCTTGTGCCTTCTGATTTCCGTACCGCTGAGTTGGTACAAGGTCAGAAGACCCTTACTGCCATCGTCCCGCACTACGGGCGCGGCAAACACCCAATTTCGGTTTCCGACCGTGTGAAAATATTTCTTCTTCACCCAGTCCTTGCCCTTGTTCGGATGCCGCCGTTTCGACCACCGCCGGAGCCTCGCAACTACCAGATGCTCCATGCGGGTGTACGCCTGCTTGGCAACTACGGGTCTGTGATACTGAGCCCATCCCCGTAGCATCGGGTTCAACAGAACGATCAAACGCTCCTGCGTCACCGCCTTATTGCCGCTGATCGTTTCCGCCACCTTGCGATAGAACGCTTGAAAGTTCTTTTTGCTTGGCTTGATGAGTAGCTTTCCCGAGTACTTCCGGAAATTCCACCCAAGGAAATCGAAGCCATCGTTGATGTGAACGATCCGCGTTTTCTCCTCCGACAGTTGCAGCCCTCGTTTTGCGAGAAATGCCTCCATCCAAGGTCGGACCTCGCTCTCCAACACCTCGACTGAGATGCCGGTTACTACGAAGTCATCCGCGTACCGCACCACCCTCACCTTCAGCTTCTTGGCTTTCACGATCCCAAACTTCGCATCAAGATGCGCAGCAAGTTGCCGTTCCAGCCCATTCAGCGTCACATTGGCCAACGTCGGGGAAATGATGCCTCCCTGTGGCGTACCGGCCTCAGTCACCTGAAACTGACCTTCGTGAATCAGGCCAGCCTTCAACCACTTCCGGAGGATCTCCTTGTCCATCGGGACATGGTCGACCAACCAGTCGTGGTTGATGTGGTCGAAGCAGCCCTTGATGTCCGCCTCTAGGACCCATTGGACCGAAGCCTTCTGGGAAAGCGAGACGAACAACTGGGCCATGGCATCGGCCGTCGAGCGATTTTTCCTGAACCCATATGAGTTCGGGTCGCTCGTCGATTCCGACACCGGCTCCAAAGCCAGCAAATACAGGGCTTGCATCGCCCTGTCCCGCATGGTCGGTATGCCCAGAGGGCGTAACTTCCCATTGGCCTTGGGGATAAAGACTCTCCGTAAGGGCAGAGGCTTATATCCGCGCCGCTTCAACGTACCGATGGCTTCCCATCGGCTCTCAGGCGACTTCCATAGTTCGCGATCGACTCCAGCCGTTCGCGCACCCTGGTTTTGCGTAACACGTCGTACCGCATACAACTTCGCGGACAACGTGCGGGTCAGCAGCCGTTGAAGGGCTTTCACCCTGCGCCAGTCACCTTCCCGCGTCGCCTTCGCAATTCGAATCTGCATCCCTCTCACGTTCCGTTCCACGCGGCGCCAATCAACGGCTTGCCAGCGGTCCGGCGCATGGGAAAGCGCAGACCCACCCTTACGGGCAGATACTCTCATGCTGCTCTCCTGCTCAAAGAAGTGAATCCCTGCGCGGAGAGCAACACGCCCCTTGCGGGAGCGTTTTGCTCCCACAAGGGATAAGAACAACACTGATGGCTAAGAAGCCACCAGCGATCACCATTTCAGCTTGAGGGTTAGTCAGCCATCTTGCGACGGTAGACCAGACGGAAGTCTGCCCGCTTTCGCGTGAGGTAATGTCCCAACCTCTATCCGCGCCATTACAGCGCGGCATTCGCTTTTTCCGTCCTCCCATACCCGCACGGTCTACAGCGTTCCTTGCGGTTCGCCTGCCGAGCGTACTGCCTCGGCAACCATACGGGCTTACCACGTTCCCGGCGTGTCACACGACTGGTTTAGGTCCTGCCTCTCCCCCGGCGGTCCGATGACGACGTAACCCGAACCTTCAACGGGTTATCCGACCGCGTACCATTTTGGTCAGTGCCTATCATCAGCTTTTGGCACCACAATTATTACGAGGTTTATCAGCAGTTCACATACGTTGACCCTGCCAGTCAGCCTAGCTCCTCGATCCCTTGCTGCTAGGGATCTCCAAGTAGTGGTCTCACGATCACTACCTGCCCGAAACATCCGGAGGCTTCGTTGTCGGGAGAGCTTCACACCCCACCGTTACCAGTGACGCATGTCTCCCTAGGCTACTGCTGGTCGTACAACAGGTTCCCTACCTCTCCAACCGCAAGAGAGATGGAACAATGACACACCGAGCTTTACGCTCGTCTCAAGCTTCGAAACCCCAAGCCGCGAGCGGCTCAGGGGATTGCAAACGACATCCCACCCTGTCGGCGGAGATGAAGCCGCTGACTGGGCGGAACCTGACGGTAATCAGGTCAATGCAATGCGACGTCCGGCGGAATGCAGCATGCCGGTCATCGCCAATGGCGATACCCGGCATACCCCCACCGGGTTCGCTTCGATACAAGAAAGTACAGCGCTTGTGGGCAGTTGCACTTGGGAACTCGCGCTCCTTCATGATGCACCGCGTTGTACTTTTCGCAGCCGGTCAAGGTCATACCGCACCTTCCAGACACTGCTAGTCGATGTCCCTTACGTTGGGACGACCCGGACACGAGCGTGCGTGTCGCACGAAGGCCGTAATTATACCCGGAAGTCGGTCGCCCCAGACCGGCTGATCGGCACGGGTCGCGCACCGCGACGGTGCACCGGCACCCGCGCGCCCAACCGCCCCGCCGGGCCTGCGTGCGCGGCCGCGGCAACCGGCGGCAACCGGCGGCGGCACGACGGCGGCACGACGGCGGCACGACGGCGGCACGACGGCGGAACAGGATAGGCTCGCGTGGCGCCGGTTCGCGCGATTTTGGCGCTATCATTCTTGGTTCACCGGGCCGCGGGCCCGTCAGCGAATTCTCACCGGGCGGCTTGTGCGCCGCCCGTCATCGAAGCAATCCATGGATGTCATCGTCATCGGCGGCGGAATCAGCGGCGTCGCCACCGCCTACCAGCTGCGCGCGGCCGGCCATCGCGTGTGCGTGGTCGAACGCCACGCGACCGTCGCGCAGGGCTCGACCTACGGCGACGGCGGCACGCTGCTGCCGAGCCCGCTCGACGTCTGGTTCGGCCCGACCTTCATGCGCCAGCGCCAGCCGCGCGACACCGGCATCGTCTACAAGCCGGGCTTCAACGGCGGCGTGCGCCGCTTCGTCAAGCAGCTCGCCGCGCTGCGCGAGCCCGACGCATTCGCCGCGCAGTACGCGCGGCTGCGCCCGCTGATCGACGCGTCGCGCGAGTCGCTCGCCGACATCGAGGCGCGCTTCCAGCTCGAATTCGAGCAGAAACCGGGGATCCTGCACGTCGTGCGCGACCCGCGCGACTGGGAAGCGCTGCAGCCGGCACTCGACCTGCTGCGCACGCTCGACCAGCCGTACCGCGTGCTCACCGCCGACGAATGCGCGGCACTCGAGCCGTCGGTGCCGGCCGAGCCCGGCTTCGCCGGCGGCGTACTGCTCGAGAGCGAGCGCACCGGAAACTGCCCGTTGTTCGCGAAGCTGGTCAAGCAAACGCTCGACGAGCATGGCGTGCAGTTCCGCTTCGGCGCGGACGTCGCCGCGATCCGCGTCGACACCGGCCGCGCCGCGGTCGAGCTCGCAGCGCCGGCCGGGGGCCGGCATGCGACGAAGGCGCGCGAGGTCGACGTGATTTCGGCCGACGCGATCGTGATCGCCGCCGGCGCCGGCAGCCTGCCGCTGCTCGAGCGGCTCGGCTGGCGGCTGCCGCTGCATCCGGTCCGCGCCCATACGCTGACCGCGCCGGTCGCGTACGAAGAACATGCGCCGCACCTGAGCGTCGTCGATTCGATCAAGCGGATCTCGATCACGCGCACCCATCAGCGGCTGCGCGTCGGTGGCGGTGCCGTGCTGCAGAGCCTCGCCGACACCGCGAAGCCGCTCCCCGAGCCGCTGTCCGAGGCCGCGCTCGCGCTGCTCGGCCAGGCCGTCCACGACTGGGTGCCGGGCGCCGCGAAGATTTCCGCGGCCCTCTCGTGGCAAGGCACGCAGCTGCTGTCACCGGACGGCCTGCCGGTCGTCGGTCCGACCCCGCATTCGCGCGTGTTCGTCAATTTCGGCCACGGCCCGGCCGGTTGGGGCCTCGCGTGCGGGTCTGCTAAAGTGGTGACCGACTGTCTGGGCGGCGACACGCAGCAGTGGCCCGCCGACACCCTCGCCGCGCTGAGCGCCGCGCGCTTCACGACCTGACCGCCGCGGGCCCGTCCCGGGCGGCTCCCTGCCCGCCGCCATGACCCCGATGACGAATGCCCGCCCGCGTCCCGATCCAGCCCCGCTCGCGCTGCTGCGCGTCGCCGACCTGCGCGCGGCCGAGACGGCCGCAACCGCCGAACTGCCGCCGCACACGCTGATGGGCCGCGCGGGCGCCGCCGCCGCGCGCTGGCTGTCCGAATGGGTCGCCGGCGACGAACGTCCGGTCTGGTTCGCGGTCGGCCCCGGCAACAACGGCGGCGACGCACTGGTCGCCGCCGCGCAACTGCAGCAGCTCGGCGTCGCGACGCAGGCGTGGATGCCGGTGCCGGTCAAGCCGGACGATGCGCAATGGGCGCTCGGCCTCGCGCGCGCGGCCGGCGTGCCGCTGTCGACCGAACCGCCCGCCTCGCTCGACGATTACGCGTGGGTCGTCGACGGTCTGTTCGGCATCGGCCTCGGCCGCGCACTCGACGGCCCGTTCGCCGCACAGGCCGCGCGCATCGCCGCACACACACGAAACGGCGGCCGCGTGCTCGCGCTCGACGTGCCGAGCGGACTGGACAGCGACACGGGCCGGATCGTCGGCGCGGGCGTCGCCGTCGCCGCAACGCATACGCTCACCTTCATCGGCGCAAAGCCGGGCCTTTACACCGGCGACGGCCGCGATCTCGCCGGCGAGATCGACGTCGCGTCGCTCGACGTCGCACCGCCTGCCGCACCCGCCGTCCTGCTGAATGCGCCGGCACGGTTCGCCGCCGCGCTGCCCGCTCGCGCGTTCGCGTCGCACAAGGGCACGTTCGGCAGCCTCGCGGTGCTCGGCGGCGACACCGGCATGTGCGGCGCGCCGATCCTCGCCGCGCGTGCCGCGCTGTTCGTGGGCGCCGGCAAGGTGCATGTCGGCTTTCTCGGCGCCGGCGCGCCGCCGTACGATCCGCCGTTTCCCGAACTGATGCTGCACCCGGCCGACGGCCTCGACCTCGATGCGATGTCCGCGATCGCGGCAGGCTGCGGCCTCGGCACGCGCGAGGCCGCGGCAACCCTCGTGCACGACGTGCTCGCGCACGACGCCGTGACGCTGCTCGACGCCGACGCGCTGAACCTCGTCGCGACCCACGCCGATCTCGCCGCCGCCGTTGCCGCTCGCGGCGCGCGCGGCATCGCGTGCGTGCTGACGCCGCATCCGCTCGAGGCAGCGCGGCTGCTCGGCAGCGACACCGCGACGGTGCAGCACGACCGGCTCGCTGCGGCCCAGGCGCTCGCCGCGCGCTACGCGAGCATCGTCGTGCTGAAGGGTTCGGGCACGGTGATTGCGGCGCCCGACGGCCGCCTCACGATCAACCCGACCGGCAACGCCGCGCTCGCGACCGGCGGCACCGGCGACGTGCTCGGCGGCCTGATCGGCGCGTTGCTCGCGCAGCGCGTCGCCCCGTACGAGGCGGCGCTCGCAGGCGTGTACCTGCACGGCCTCGCGGCCGACACGCTGACCGCGAACGGCACGGGCCCGGCCGGCCTCACCGCGGGCGAACTCGCGCCAATGGTGCGCGCGCTGATCAATCGCCTTTTTTACCCGTCGCCGCGCGCCGCCATATAACGCCGCTATACTGGGTGCCCCCGCCGCACGGCGGGTCCTCTCGTCCGCCGGCCATCCGATCCCGATGCGCCGGCGCGGCATTCCTCCCGATTCACGCTTCACTCGAACCGCCATGACGCTGAATTCGCTCCCCGCCTGGACTGCCCTTCAATCCCACTTCGAACAGATCCGCCATGCGCGGCTGCGCGACTGGTTCGCACCGGAAAACGACCGCGCGCCGACCCGTGCCGAACGCTTCACGATCCCCGGCGGCGGCCTTGCGGCCGATTTCTCGAAAAACCGCATCAACGACGACACGCTGCGCCTGCTCGTGCAGCTGGCCCGCGAAGCGGGCGTCGAAGCGCGCCGCGACGCGATGTTCGCCGGCGAGATCGTCAACCCGACCGAAGGCCGCGCCGCGCTGCACACGGCATTGCGCGCGACCGACCCGCACGCGCCGTTCCATGCGCAGGTCAGCGCCGAGCGCGCGAAGATGGCGACCTTCGCACGCGCCGTGCGCAGCGGCGCGTGGACCGGCTACACCGGCAAGCGCATCCGCCACGTGATCAACATCGGTATCGGCGGCTCGGATCTCGGGCCGAAGATGGTCACGCACGCGCTGCACCATGTCGCGACGCCGGAGCTCTCGACGCACTTCGTGTCGAACGTCGACGGCGCCGATCTCGCGCGCGTGCTCGAACAGGTCGATCCGGAAGAAACGCTCGCGATCATCGTGTCGAAAACGTTCACGACGCTCGAGACGATGACGAACGCACGCTCGCTGCGCGACTGGTTCGTCGCGCGCGGCTGCCCCGAGGACGCGCTCGCGAAGCACTTCGTCGGCGTGTCGGCAAACCCGGCCGAAGTCGTGAAGTTCGGGATCGCCGCGGACAACGTGTTCGAAATGTGGGACTGGGTCGGCGGCCGCTACTCGCTGTGGTCGGCGGTCGGCCTGTCGATCATGATCGCGATCGGGCCCGAGCAGTTCGACGAACTGCTCGCGGGCGCGAACGACATGGACCGCCATTTCCGCGAAGCGCCGCTCGAGCGCAACCTGCCGGTGCTGCTCGGCCTGATCGGCATCTGGTATCGCAACTTCTTCGGCTCGCAGAGCTATCTCGTCGCGCCGTATTCGGAAGCGCTGCACTACCTGCCGTCGTACCTGCAGCAGCTCGAGATGGAAAGCAACGGCAAGTCCGCGCGCCTGGACGGCACGTTCGTCGACTACCCGACGTCGGCCGTCACGTGGGGCGAGCCGGGCACCAACGGCCAGCACGCGTTTTTCCAGATGCTGCACCAGGGCCCGACGATCGTGCCGATCGACTTCATCGCAGTGCTCACGCCCGAGCATCCGCTCGCGAGCCATCATCCGAAGCTGCTCGCGAACTGCTTCGCGCAAAGTGAAGCGCTGATGCTCGGCCGCACGCTCGACGAAGCGCGCAAGGTCGCCGGGCCGGCCAAGGAAGCGCTCGCGCCGCACCTGACGTTCCCCGGCAACCGTCCGACGACGACGCTGCTGGTGGATGCGCTGACACCGCGCACGCTCGGCGCGCTGATCGCGCTCTACGAGCACAAGGTGCTGGTGCAGGCGACGGTGTGGGACATCAATCCGTTCGACCAGTGGGGTGTCGAGCTCGGCAAGATTCTCGGCAAGGTCGTCGAAGCCGACCTGTCGGCCGAGTCGGTCGATCCCGCGAAGCACGATTCGTCGACGACCGCACTGATCGAGCGCGCGCGTGCGGCGCTCAAGCGCTGACGCGACGACGTCATGCGCATGCCGTTCGCGCGGGGCGATGTGCCGCGCGAACGGCGCAAGAATTCAGTGTCGCGCTACGCCGCGTGCGGGGCGACGATCCGTCCTGTGTCGAGGGTGACCATCGTCGCGCAGCGCCGCGCGAGTTCGGCATCGTGCGTGACCAGCACGAGCGTCGCGCCGTGCGTGCGATTCAGTTCGAACATCAGGTCGATGACCGCGTGGCCCGTGGCCGCGTCGAGGCTGCCGGTCGGTTCGTCGGCGAACAGGATCGACGGATGCGTGACGAACGCGCGCGCGAGCGCGACGCGCTGCTGCTCGCCGCCCGACAGCAGCTTCGGATAATGTGCGGTGCGCTCGCCGAGACCGACCTGTACGAGCAGCGCGCGGGCACGCTCGGCCGCGTCGCGCGCACTGATGCCGCCCTGCAGTTCGAGCGGCAGCATCACGTTCTCGAGCGCCGTCAGGTGCGGCATCAACTGGAACGACTGGAACACGAACCCGACTGCGCCGTTGCGCAGCGCGGCGCGCTCGTCCTCGTCGAGCTGGTCGAGCGCGCGGCCGAGCAGGCGAACCGTGCCGCTTGTCGCACTGTCCAACCCCGCAAGCAGGCCGAGCAGCGTCGATTTACCCGACCCCGATGCACCGACGATCGCGAGGCTGCTGCCGGGCCGCACGGCGAGCGTGATGCCGTCGAGGATCGTCAGCTCGCCCGTAGCGTCGGCGACCCGCTTGCACACGTCATGGACTTCGATGATCGGATCGGTAATCTTGAACATGGACACGACATTCCGCTGGAAAAGACGCACGGCACTCGCCGTGCTGCTGGGTACGCTGCTCGCAGTAACCGTGCCCGCGCGCGCCGCGACGGCGGCGGCCTCGGCATCGGGCCAGGGCCGGCCCGCGCTCGTCGTGCTCGGCGACAGCCTGTCGGCCGAATACGGGCTGCCGCGCGACACCGGCTGGGTGGCGCTGCTGCGGCAACGGCTCGCGACCGAGCGAATCGATTATAGCGTCGCGAACGCAAGCGTCAGCGGCGACACCACGAGCGGCGGGCGTGCACGGCTGCCCGCGGTGCTGCAACGGCTCAAGCCGTCGATCATCGTCGTCGAGCTCGGTTCGAACGACGCGCTGCGCGGCGTGCCGCTCGCGACGACCGAGCAGAACCTGCGCGGCATCATCGCCGATGCGCGGCAGGCACGCGCGAAGGTCGTGCTGGTCGGCATGTACGTACCGCCCAACTACGGGCCCGACTACACGCAGAAATTCCACGCGGTCTATACGCGACTGTCGAAGGAGTTCGGCGTCCCGCTCGTGCCGTTCCTGCTGGCCGGCATCGAGAACAAGCCGGAGATGTTCCAGTCGGACCAGATGCATCCCGCGCAGCAGGCGCAGGGCATCCTGCTCGACAACGTCTGGCCGGCGCTGAAGCCGCTGCTCGGCAAGCCGCGCGGCTGACCTGACGACTCGCCGCCGGAAAGCAAAAAGCCCCGCTTCGCGCGGGGCTTTTTGTCGTTGCGTGCGAAACCGTGAACGACGCTTCGCTTGGTTGCCGCTTGGTTGCCGCTTGGTTACCGCCTAGTTGCCGTTCAGTTGCCGCTGTCCTGCGACTGGCTCTGCGTGGTGCCGTACAGCTTCACCTTCGAGCGGTCGCGCAGCGCGGCGAGATACGCTTCGCCCTCGCTTTGCGCCTCGACCTGCGCCATCTGCTGCTGCGCGGCCGCGAGCTGCTGCGGATCGACGGCCGTGCCCGGGATCACCGCGTTCACGCGATAGATCGCGTAGCCGTCCGCACCGAGATCGACACCGACGTACGCCGGCAGCGTCTTCGCATCGATCTTGTAGACGGCGCTCAGCGCCGCCGGCGTGAGCCCTTGCGACTGCGTGCGCGACACCTTCTGCGCGGCAGCGAAACCATCGGCCGATTTCGACTTCTGCAGCTCGGCCAGCTTCGCCGCACCGTCCTTCTTCGCAAGTTCCGCAGCCTGCTCGACGACGACCTTCTGACGCACCGCGCCCTTGATCGCGTCCAGCGCCGGCACGGCAGCCGGCTTGTAGTCGGTCACGCGCGCCGAGATCAGCGTGTTGTTGCCCACGTCGATCGCCTGCGTGTTGTTCTGGTTCTTCACCGAGTCGTTCGCGAACACGGCGGCGAGGAACTTCGGATTGTTCAGCGGGCTCGTCGGCGGCAGTTGCGGATTCTGCGTCGGCGTGACGGTGGCCGTCTGGATCGTCAGCTTGTACTTGTCGGCTGCCGGCTGCAGCGTTTTCGCCTTTTCATACACGGTCGACGTGAAGCCTTCTGCGTTATCAGAGAACGCCTTCGCTGCGTACTGCTGCTTCAGGTCCACCGCGATCTGGTCCTTCACGTCCGCGAACGGCTTGACCACCGATGGCTTCACTTCCGTGGCCTTCAGGATGTGGAAGCCGAGATCCGACTGCACGACACCGCTCACGTCGCCCTGCTTCAGCGCGAACGCGGCATCGTCGAATGCCTTGCCGCCCGCCGTCGAGCCGCGCGTAATGAAGCCGAGGTCGCCGCCCTTCGCTGCCGACGGCGCATCTTGCGAGCTCTTCTGCGCGATCTGCGCGAACTGGTCCGGATGCGCCTTCACGTCGGCCAGCAGTTGCTCGACCTTCGCCTTCGCGGCCGCCTTGTCGGCAGCGCTTGCATCGCTCGCCGCGGCGATGAAGATGTGGCTCACGCGCACCTGCGCTTCCGAGCGGAAGTGCGTCGGGTTGTCGTCGTAGAACTTCTTGACGTCCGCATCGGTCGGTTGCGCGCTTGCGGCGGCAGCGGCCGGCGAATAGACGAGATACTGGATCGTCGCGGTTTCCGGCGTCGCGAAGCTCTGCTTGTGCGCGTCGTAATACGCGGTGAGCTGTGCGTCGGTCGGCTGCACCTTCGCCGCGTAGTCGCTCGTCTTCAGCACGAGCGCCTGCACTTCACGCTGCTGCGCGGCCAGCTCCGACAGGCGTTGCGCCGGGCCCTTCGGCGTGAATGCGCTCGCCACGATGCTTGCGGGAATCTGCTGCAGCGCGAGGCTGTAACGCACGCGCTCCTGATACTGCTCGGGCGTCATCCCCTGGAACGACAGCAGCTGCGCATAGCGCTGGACATCGATCGAACCGTCGGGCTTCTTCAGCGACGCGATCATCGGGTCGCTCATCAGCGCGTCGCGCACGGCGTTGTCGGATGCCGTCAGGTGCAGGCGCTGCGTCTCGTCGGCCAGCACGCGTTGCTGGATCAGGCCGTCGAGCACCTGCTTGCGATGTTCGGGTGTGTCGAACATCTTGACGTCGAACTGGCCGCCGAGCGCCTGGCGCGCCTGGTCGATCTGCTGGCGGAATGCGCCGTCGAATTCGACCCGCGTGATCTTGTGCCCGTTGACCGCCGCGACGTTCGCACTGTCGTCGAAGAAGCCGCGGAAGCCTTGGATCCCGACGAAACCCAGCCCCGGCAACACGATCAGGAGCAGGAGCGCCATCATCAGGCGCTGGTGATTACGGAAGAAATCGAGCATGCGTGACGGGAAAATTGGACAAAACGTCCGATATTACAACATACGGGGTAGCACGGGAGAAAAGCAGGTGCGCAACGAACGAGCGCGACCGACGATGCAAATGAAAAAGCCCGCACGAGGCGGGCTTCTTCATTTTCTGGCGGAGCGGACGGGACTCGAACCCGCGACCCCCGGCGTGACAGGCCGGTATTCTAACCGACTGAACTACCGCTCCTTGGTCTGGCTGAATCGTGAAACTGGTGGGTGCTGAGGGGTTCGAACCCCCGACCTACGCCTTGTAAGGGCGCCGCTCTACCAGCTGAGCTAAGCACCCGTTTCCGATTCGTTCTGGCTGAGATCTGCGTTTCGGCATCAACAACCAGCGAGCCCGCAAGTTTAATTCAATCCCGATCATTTTGCCAAGCCCGCGTGCGAACTTTTTTTCAACGCTCACGCGCACGATTCCAATGCGCATAAAAAAACCCGCGGCCACGCCGCGGGTTTCGCGAACAACCGTCAGCGACGGCGTTCAGGTTCTCAGTGCTTGACGACTTCCGTCGAGCCGGCATCCTTCGCCGCCTCGCCGACGGGCGCCGCAGCCTTCGCCTCTTCTTCCGGCGGCAGCGGGGTCGGCGTACGTTCGAGCGCGAGTTCGAGCACCTTGTCGATCCAGCGGACCGGCACGATCTCGATCGCGTTCTTCACGTTGTCCGGAATGTCCGCGAGATCCTTCACGTTCTCTTCCGGGATCAGCACGAGCTTGATGCCGCCGCGATGCGCCGCCAGCAGCTTTTCCTTCAACCCGCCGATCGGCAGCACTTCGCCACGCAGCGTGATCTCGCCCGTCATCGCGACATCGGCACGCACGGGAATCCCCGTCAGCACCGACACCAGCGCGGTCGTCATCGCACCGCCGGCGGACGGGCCGTCCTTCGGCGTCGCGCCTTCCGGCACGTGGATGTGGATGTCCTGCTTCTCGAACGCTTCGTCCTTGATGCCCAGACGCCGCGAACGCGAGCGCACAACCGAACGCGCAGCCTCGACCGACTCCTTCATCACGTCACCGAGCGAACCCGTGCGAATCACGTTGCCCTTGCCCGGCATCACTGCGGCTTCGATCGTCAGCAGGTCGCCGCCGACTTCCGTCCACGCGAGGCCCGTCACCTGACCGACCTGGTTTTCCTTCGCCGCGAGGCCGAAGTCGTACTTGCGCACGCCGAGGAACGTATCGAGGTTCTCGCCATCGACCTTGATCGCGCCCGATGCCTTCTTCAGCAGCAGCATCTTCACGACCTTGCGGCAGATCTTCGACACTTCCCGCTCGAGCGAACGCACACCGGCTTCGCGCGTGTAGTAGCGGATGATGTCGCGGATCGCCTGCTCGGTGACGTCGACCTCGCCGTCCTTCAGCCCGTTGTTCTTCTTCTGCTTCGGCAGCAGGTAACGCTGCGCGATGCTGACCTTCTCGTCTTCCGTGTAGCCCGACAGACGAATCACTTCCATCCGGTCGAGCAACGGCGGCGGGATGTTCAGCGAGTTCGACGTCGCGACGAACATCACGTCCGACAGGTCGAAGTCTACTTCGATGTAGTGGTCGGCGAACGTGTGGTTCTGTTCCGGATCGAGCACCTCGAGCAGCGCCGACGACGGATCGCCGCGGAAATCCATGCCCATCTTGTCGACTTCGTCGAGCAGGAAGAGCGGATTGCGCACGCCAACCTTCGCGAGGCTTTGCAGGATCTTGCCCGGCATCGAGCCGATGTACGTCCGGCGGTGACCGCGGATCTCGGCTTCGTCACGCACGCCGCCGAGGGCCATCCGGACGAACTTGCGGTTCGTCGCACGCGCGATCGACTGGCCGAGCGAGGTCTTGCCGACGCCCGGAGGCCCGACGAGGCACAGGATCGGGGCCTTGACCTTGTCCACGCGCTGTTGCACCGCGAGGTACTCGAGGATGCGTTCCTTCACCTTCTCGAGGCCGAAATGATCCTCGTCGAGCACCTGCTCGGCGTTCGACAGATCGTTGTTGACCTTGCTCTTCTTGCGCCACGGCAGGCCGATCAGCGTGTCGATGTAGTTGCGCACGACGGTCGCTTCGGCCGACATCGGCGACATCAGCTTCAGCTTCTTCAGCTCGGCATCAGCCTTCTTCTTCGCTTCCTTCGGCATGCGCGCGGCGTTGATGCGCTTCTCGAGTTCCTCGAGATCCGCACCCTCTTCGCCTTCGCCCAGTTCCTTCTGGATCGCCTTGACCTGTTCGTTCAGGTAGTACTCGCGCTGGCTCTTTTCCATCTGGCGCTTCACGCGCCCGCGGATGCGCTTTTCGACCTGCAGGATGTCGATCTCGGCTTCGAGCTGCGCGAGCAGGTGCTCGAGGCGCTCGATGACCGGGAACATCTCGAGGATGTGCTGCTTCTGGTCGAGCTTCAGCGGCAGACGCTCGGCGATCATGTCGGCGAGACGACCGGCTTCATCGATGCCCGACAGCGACGTGAGAATCTCCGGCGGGATCTTCTTGTTCAGCTTCACGTACTGGTCGAACTGCGACACGATCGCGCGGCGCAGCGCTTCCGTTTCCGCGCTGTCGGCGTGATCGGGCTCGAGCGGCATCACTTCGCAGGAGAACTGCGTCTCCTGTTCTTCGATCGACAACGCCTTCGCACGCTGCAGGCCCTCGACGAGCACCTTCACGGTGCCGTCCGGCAGCTTCAGCATCTGCAGGATGTTGGCGATACAACCGACCTCGTACATATCCTTTTCGGTCGGTTCGTCCTTGGCCGCGGTTTTCTGGGCGACGAGCATGATGTGCTTGCCGCCTTCCATCGCTGCTTCGAGGGCCTTGATCGATTTCGGCCGGCCCACGAAGAGCGGAATCACCATGTGCGGGAAAACGACGACATCCCGCAGCGGCAGCAGCGGGAGCGTGATGCGTTCCGGCGGGAGAAGTTGGGTGCCTGACATTTCATTTCCCCATGAGTGGAATCAATTGTTCGGTAATTGAGGCCGCCACAACGAATTGCAAGCCTTCAAGTGCGGGAAATATTCGGTAAGAAAGTAACCACCGCGTGTCGAGTCAGAGTTACCCACAAGATAAACGAAAAAAAGCCGCCCACGGTCTCATGAACGGCCTTTTTCGCAGAACATCGTCGGCAAGCCGGTCAGTTCGAACCCGCCACCTTCGGCGTGTCCTCATAGATCAGCAGGGGCTTGCCGTCGCCATCGATGACGTTCTCGTCGATGATGACCTTGCTGACCCCTTTCATCGCCGGCAGTTCGTACATTACGTCGAGCAATGCCTGTTCGATGATCGAACGCAAACCGCGCGCGCCGGTCTTGCGGCGGATCGCCTTGCGGGCGACTGCCTGCAACGCGCCCGGCCGGATTTCCAGCTCGACGCGCTCCATCGCGAACAGCTTGTGATATTGCTTGACGAGCGCGTTCTTCGGCTCGACGAGGATCTTCATCAGCGCGGCTTCATCGAGCTTGCCGAGCGTCGCGACCACCGGCAGGCGACCGATCAATTCGGGGATCAGTCCGAATTTGATCAGGTCTTCCGGTTCCGTCTCGCGCAGCACTTCGCCCGCGTCGCGCTCCTGCTTGCTCTTGACCGTCGCGCCGAAGCCGATACCCGTCTTTTCGGTGCGATCGGTGATCACCTTCTCGAGACCGTCGAACGCGCCGCCGCAGATGAACAGGATGTTGGTCGTGTCGACCTGGATGAAATCCTGGTTCGGGTGCTTGCGGCCGCCCTGCGGCGGCACCGACGCCATCGTGCCTTCGACGAGCTTCAGCAGCGCTTGCTGGACACCCTCGCCCGACACGTCGCGCGTGATTGACGGGTTGTCCGACTTGCGGCTGATCTTGTCGATTTCATCGATATAGACGATCCCGCGCTGGGCCTTGTCGACCTCGTAGTTGCAGTTCTGCAACAGCTTCTGGATGATGTTCTCGACGTCCTCGCCGACGTAGCCGGCTTCGGTCAGCGTCGTCGCATCGGCGATCACGAACGGCACGTTCAGCAACCGCGCAAGCGTCTGCGCGAGCAGCGTCTTGCCGGAGCCCGTCGGGCCGATCAGCAGGATGTTGCTCTTCGACAGCTCGACGTCGTCCTTCTTGTCGAGATGCTTCAGGCGCTTGTAGTGGTTGTACACGGCCACCGCGAGGATCTTCTTCGCACGCTCCTGGCCGATCACGTACTGATCGAGGATGTCGCGAATTTCCTGCGGGCTCGGCAGATCCGACCGGGACAGGCTGGCCTCGACGCCGGCGGCAGCCGCCTCGTCGCGAATGATCTCGTTGCAGAGGTCGATGCACTCATCGCAGATGAATACCGACGGGCCCGCGATGAGTTTCTTGACCTCATGCTGGCTCTTCCCGCAGAACGAGCAATACAACAGCTTCTCGCTGTTCGAACCTTTTTTGTCCGCCATGAATGTAGAGCCTCCGGACAGGTAGATGACATGATACGCCGAATGCTCCGAACGCCGCGCCTAGGGCGCGACCGGAGTCGGCTGGATGCGCTTGCCGCAGATGCTCAAGGCACTCGGGACGTAGCAGGGGCGCCGCGCGAATCGGGGCGGCACCCCACTTAAGCTCACGGGCGCTTCAGCAGCACCTGGTCGATCAGCCCGTACGCCTTCGCGTCCTCGCTCGACATGAAGTTATCACGGTCGGTGTCGCGCGCGATGCGCTCGACGTCCTGGCCCGTGTGCTGCGCGAGCAGGTTGTTCAGCCGTTCCTTCAGGTAGAGGATTTCGCGCGCCTGGATCTCGATGTCGGATGCCTGGCCGCGTGCGCCGCCGAGCGGCTGGTGAATCATCACGCGCGAGTTCGGCAGCGCGAAACGCTTGCCCTTCGCGCCCGATGCGAGCAGGAACGCGCCCATGCTGGCCGCGAGGCCCATGCAGAGGGTCGATACGTCCGGCTTGATGAACTGCATCGTGTCGTAGATCGCCATGCCGGCCGACACCGAACCGCCCGGGCTGTTGATGTAGAGGCTGATGTCCTTGTCGGGATTCTCGCTCTCGAGGAACAGCAACTGCGCGACCACGAGGTTGGCGGTCTGGTCGTTCACTTCGCCGACCATGAACACCAGGCGCTCCTTCAGGAGACGCGAATAAATATCGTACGAACGCTCGCCGCGGCCGCTCGTTTCGACGACGATCGGCACCAGCCCCAGCGCTTGCGCCTCGAAACCTTGCGGCGCGTTCGAAGCAAGCATGTCCAGCAATTCAGCGCGAGTGATCATTCAATGAACCTTGTTCGAATGGAAAATTGAACGGAAGGAAGCCGCCCGCTCAATCGCCATATTAATGGCAACCGTGCGCTTGACGTAAAAACGGCGTGCAGGCCGTCGCTCCGACAGCCGGCACGCCGCTAGAGCGACGCTTACGCTTGCGCCGATGCGCTCGCGAGTGCTTCGAAGCTCACTTCCTTGTCCGTCACCTTTGCCTTGCCCAGCACGAAGTCGACGACGTTGCTTTCAACGACGAACGCTTCCATCTCGGCGAGGCGCTGCTGGTTCGAATAATACCAGCGGACCACTTCCTTCGGGTCTTCGTAGCTCTTCGCGAACTCGTCGACTTCCGCGCGGATCTGTTCCGGCTTCGCTTCCAGGCTGTTCGACTTCACGAGCTCGGCCAGCACGAGGCCCAGCTTCACGCGACGCTCTGCCTGCTCGGCGAACATCTCGGCCGGGATCGGTGCGTCCTTCGCGTTCGGCACGCCGCGCTGCGCCAGATCCTGGCGAGCCATTTCGACGAGGCGTTGCTGGTCCTGCTCGATCAGCGCCTTCGGCACGTCGAGTTCGGAAATCTTCAGCAGCGCGTCCATCACCTGGTTCTTGACGATCGACTGCGTGCGGCGCTTCGCTTCACGCTCGAGGTTTTCCTTGATCTCGCCGCGCATCTTCGTCAGGTCGCCGTCTTCGATGCCGAGCGACTTCGCGAATTCGCCGTCGATTTCCGGCAGGTGCGGCCATTCGATCTTCTTCATCGTGACCGTGAATTGCGCCGTCTTGCCCGCCACGTCCTTGCCGTGGTAGTCGTCCGGGAACTTCAGGTCGAACGTGCGCTGTTCGCCAGCCTTCAGGCCGAGCGCCGCCGTTTCGAATTCCGGCAGCATGCGGCCTTCGCCGAGCACGAACGGGAAGTCTTCGGCCGTGCCGCCCTGGAACGCGACGTCGTCGATCTTGCCGACGAAGTCGACCGTCACGCGGTCGCCGTTCTTCGCTGCGGTGTCCGCGCCGCCGTCGCCGTGCTCGCCGGCTTCGCCGCGAGCGTGGAAGTGCACGCGCTGCTTGCGCAGGATGTCCAGCGTACGGTCGATTTCGGCGTCGCCGATCGACGTCGTCGAGCGCTCGACTTCAGCCGTCGCCAGATCGCCGATCTTCACTTCCGGGTAGACCTCGAACGTCGCGTCGAACGCGTACGCATCTTCAGCCTGTTCCTGCTTCGGCTCGAAGCTCGGCTGGCCGGCGACGCGCAGGTTTTCCGCGCGGCTGATCGTGAAGAATTCCTGGCCGATCTTGTCGCTCAGCACTTCCGCTTCGACCTGACCCGAGTACTGCTGGGCAACCATCTTCAGCGGCACCTTGCCCGGGCGGAAACCCGGCATGCGAACGTTCTTCGCGAGTTTCTGGATACGGGCGTCGATTTCCTTCTGCACGGTGTCCTTCGGCAGGGAAATCGTCACGCGGCGTTCAAGCTTGCCGAGGTTCTCAACAACGTTAGCCATGGCTTCAATCGTCCTAAAATTATTCGAGCGAATCGGGTTTTCCTTGCCGTGCCTGCCTGCAGCGTGAGGTGCGTCACACACACGCCGCGCCGGAGCGCCACGCCATCCCTGCACGCGCCGGATGGCTAGCGCAAGCGGCTCGGAGCACGGCTTTGGCCGGAAGAATCGACTATTCTAGCAAACAATTTTCCTCGCACCGCCAGATCGGCACGACGTACGTGCATACCCGCTGTCCGTGCACGGCGATGTTCGCGGATCGCCGCTATGCCGAACGCCGTATCCACCGCCGGCCCACCATCCTGTAAGCTCCGATTGAGGGTGCGTCGCCGTCACGCCCCCATTCCTCAGATCAATTACACCTTCCGGAGACACCATGCCGCAACACCCGTCCGCGCCTGTCGTCGTCATCGCGCCCGATTCGTTCAAAGGCTCGCTTTCCGCCGAGCAGGTCGCGGACGCGATCGCCACCGGCATCCGCCGCGCCCGGCCCGACGCGGTCGTGCGCTGCTGCCCGATGGCCGACGGCGGCGAAGGCACGCTCGACGCGATGCTGGCAGGCGGCGGCACGCGGCGTGCGTTGCGGGTGGCCGGCGCGTCGCTCGCGGCACGCGATGCGGCAGTCGGCGTGATCGACGCGCGCACGGCGATCGTCGAGACGGCCGAGATCGTCGGGATCACCGATGCGGTCGGCATGAGCGTACCGGTCGACGCGCGCAGCACGCGCGGGATGGGCGAAGCGATCCGCACGCTGCTCGACGAAGGCGTGCGCCGCTTCTTCGTCGCACTCGGCGGCAGCAGCACGAACGACGCGGGTGCAGGGCTGCTCGCGGGCCTCGGCCTGCAGTGCTTCGACGCGGCCGGCCAGGCAGTCGAACCCGTCCCGTCCCGGCTCGCCGACATCGCGCGGATCGACGCATCGGGGCTCGATCCGCGCCTGAAGGAAGCGGAATTCGTCGGCATGTCCGACGTCGACAACCCGCTGACCGGCGCGCACGGCGCGACCGCGGTGTTCGGCCCGCAAAAGGGCGTGACGCCCGAGCAGGTCGAGACCCTCGACGCTGCGCTCGGCCGCTTCGCCGACCTGCTCGAGGCCGCGCTCGACCGGCGTCCCACGGGGACTTCCGCTGGTCGTGCCCGCGACTTGCCGGGCGCCGGCGCCGCGGGCGGCCTCGGTTTTGCGCTGCACATGCTGGGCGCGCAGTTCGAAGCCGGTGCGGAAGTCGTCGCACGGCAGGTCGGGCTCGATGCGGCGCTCGCCGGCGCCGACTGGCTGATCACCGGCGAAGGCCGCTCCGACGTGCAGACGCTGCACGGCAAGGCGCCGTTCATCGCCTGCCGTCACGCGCGGGCCGCGGGCGTGCCCGCGTCGCTGCTGTCGGGTGCGGTCGACCCGGCCGCGCTGCCGCGCCTGTCCGAACACTTCTCTGGCTGCTTCTCGCCGGCGCCGGGGCCGATCACGCTCGACGTCGCGATCCGCGACGCGGCGAATCTGCTCGCGAACGAAGCGGAACAGTTGACACGGCTGAAGTACGGCGCACACTGACCGTTGACCCGAGCGCGCGATACAGGAACAATCGGGCCCGCCCTTTTTCTTCAGGATTCGACATGAAAGGCCGTCAAGCCGGGCTCGATCAGTTTCTGACCTATCGCCTCCATGCGCTCACGAAGCGATCCGACCGCGGGATCGCCGAGGTGTACCGGTACAAGCTGGACATCTCGCTGCCCGAGGCGCGCGTGATCGCCGCCGTCGGCGCGTTCGGTCCGTTTTCGATCATGGATCTCGCGCGCCACACCAATCTCGACAAAAGCCAGGCGAGCCGCGCGGCGGAAGCGCTGCTGCGCCAGGGGCTGCTCGAGCGCAGCGCGAGCGAGGAGGACGGCCGGATCGTGCTGATCGCGCTGACCACCGACGGCCGCGCGCTGCATCGCAAGATCATGCCGATCGTGCGCAAGTGGAACGAAGGCTTGCTCGCATGCCTGTCCGACAGCGAGCGCCAGGCGTTCGAGCGGCTGCTCGACAAGGTGGTCGCGCACGCGGTCGAACGCGACGAGTGAATCGCGCAGCGGGCGCAATCCGTGCCGCACGCGCGTTGCACATGCGCGGTACACGCACCGGAATTGCCGCGCGGGCCGCGCAGACGCGTCACGAGCGATCCGGCGCCCGTCCGTTTATCCAGACGAATTCTGCAGGTCGCCCGAGTCGCGCAAGCGCATGGGCGTCGGCCCGGCCTCCCCTGCCGGCCACGTACCGAACGACTGCTCGTCGTTCTTCATCACGCCAGGCCATCCCCGCAGCGATCCCTTTTCGCTATAGCCCGCTGTTCACCGCGCGCTGACGCAGCAGCCCAAGCACCGCGTCGCAATACGGCGTCGGCACGTCGAGCTTGCGACCCAGCTCCGGAAACACGCCGAGGATCGGCCCGATTTCGAGCGGTCGCCCAGCCTCGAAATCCTGCAGCATCGACGTCTTGAACGCGCCGAGCTTGCGCGTCACGGCAATCCGTTCCGGCCCGCTCATCCCCGTATCGAGACCAAGCTTCGCACCGATCGCGGCCGCCTCCTCCATCATTCGCAACGCGAGATCCTGCGTGAACGGATCGTCGAGCAGTTGCTCGGCGGTCGAACCCGTGAGCGCACTCAACGGATTCATGTTCATGTTGCCCCACAGCTTCGCCCAGATCTCGGTGCGGATCACCGGCGTCGATTCGACATCGAAGCCGCCCGAGGCGAGCGCCGCCGCGAACCGCGCGGCAGGCGCGTCGAGCCGCGGATCGGTCGAGCCGATGATCAGGCGATTGCCGCGGCCGCGGCGCACGATACCCGGCGCATCGGTGCTCGACGACAGATGCACGACGCAACCGATCGCCTGCGCGGGCGGCAGCGCCGCCGAGACGGCACCGGCCGGATCGACCGCATCGAGCGGCACGCCGTCGATCGGGCCTGCGAGCCCGTGCGTGAACCACCACGGCAGCCCGTTCATCGCGGCGACGATCACCGTGCCAGGCCCGACCAGCGGCGCGATGCGCGCGGCCAGCGCCGGCAGCGCCTGCGCCTTCAGCGCGATCACCACGTAGTCCTGCACGCCGAGCGCGGCCGCGTCATCACTCGCGCGCACCGGGACCGACGACACGGCGCCCGCCTCGTCGACCACGCGCACGCCGTGCGCGTTCAGCGCATCGAGCGTCGCACCGCGCGCGTATGCGCTCACCGTCATGCCGGCCCGCGACAGCGCTGCCGCGAGCAATCCGCCGATCGCGCCGACACCGACCACCGCCGCGCGCACCGACCCTGAATTCGTGTCGTTCATGATGGAAATCCGTCTGCTGGGAGCTGACGAGCATAACGCTCAATGGTTGCGGATACAACCATTCTCGCGTGTGCCCGCGGCAGGTGTTCGCCTGAGCGATTCAGCGCGGCACGGCGCCCGCCTCCACGGGCTCGTCGCCAACCGGACCGCCCGTCGCGCCGAGCACGCCGGCGATCTGGCTCTTGTCGTGCATGCCGAGCTTACGGTACGCGCAGCGCAGGTAGTGACGCACGGTCGTCGGTGAAATCGCCATCTGCTGCGCGACCTCCTTGTGCGAGCGCCCCGCACCGTAATAGCGGATCGCAGCCAGTTCGCGCGGGCTGAGCCGGTCAAGCAGCGAACGCGGCCGCGCCTCGATCTGGAACAGCCCCGCGACGGGCACGCACTGGATGCGCAACGCATCGCCGACGAAGGGCTGGCCCGACTGGCGCCGCACATGCGCGACCAGCGGCTCCGGTACGCGCGAGCCCGTCCACGCCGGCCATTCGGTCCGCAGCACGTCGTCGAAACCATGATCGGCGTGATGCAGCACGCCGAAGTTGTCGCACAGCGCGCGTGCCGCCGGCGCAACCGCATCGCCGCGCTCGCGCGTGAGCTGGGCCGCGCGATTGATCGTCAGCGCGGCCGCCAGATGCGGGATCACTTCCTCGAAGCGGCTCGCGTCGTCATCGTTGAACGGACGGTTCAGGCCCTGGCGGTAGATCGACATGAAGGTCGTCAGCCCGAAGCGGCGATCGAGCGTACACACGCACATCAGTTGCGCCAGCCCGTACTTCACGCACCAGTCGCGAAACCGCACGTCGCCCCCCGGCTCGACGATCGACAGACGCACCGCGCGACCATATGCGCCGGGCAGCGTGCGCTGCGCGAACGGATCGCAATCGCGCACGCGTTTCCAGTCGCTGAAGAACGCATGCGGAAGACGGTACAGGAAACTGTTGTGCATCACGGGGCCGGTCGGCACGTGCGTCGCGACGCCGGTCCATGCGGCATCGAACGGGATCAGCGCCTGCAGCAGCGAAAAGAAGCGGCACTCGAATTCGCCGATGCCCGACTGCGCGGCGACCGCGTACAGGTCGAGCAGCATCAGGCCGAGTTCTCGCTGCGCCGCGTCGCCGCGCGTCACACCGTCGAAATCGGCGCGTCGGGACGGCAGCGGCGGCCATGCGGATTCGTCGAGCACGATCGCGGCTGGTACGTCGCGCAGCGCGTCGAGATCCGGCCCGATATCCGTCGTGATCCTCACCTTCCGCTCCCCTGCCCGATCGGGCTGCTGATGCGCGCAACGCAGACCGGCCGATTATAGCGACCGGCATTTTTGGCGGGCCCCGCCGCGGGAACGCGCGACAACCCCATCCATTTGGACGGTACGCCCCGCGTTGCTGCTGCGCAGCACGCCGTGCGGCGGCGTCGCACCATGTCCATGCCGTGCACCGCGGGTTTTCCATACCGTTCATCTGCACGACTGTTCGCCGGCTTTCCTGCTGCGGACACTGCGTCGCGACAACACCAACGACACACGATGCAGGACGGTATGGAGAACCCCACGTGATGACACCTCGCTTCATCCGCACGGCCACGGCCGCCGCGGCGCTCGCCGCTTGCAGCCTCGCCGCGCACGCGCAATCGACCCTCACGCTGTACGGCGCGCTCGACGCCGGCGTGCAGTACCTCGCGCATGCCGACGGACGGCACGCGGCCGTGCAGTTGCAGAACTACGGGATCCTGCCGTCGCAGGTCGGACTGAAGGGCAACGAGGATCTCGGCGGCGGCTGGCGCGCGCTGTTCAAGCTCGAACAGGGCCTCAACCTCAACGACGGCACCGCGACCGTCCCCGGCTATGCATTCTTCCGCGGCGCGTACGTGGGTGTCGCGGGCCCGATCGGCACCGTCACGCTCGGGCGGCAATTCAGCGTGCTGTTCGACAAGACGCTGTTCTACGACCCGCTGTGGTACGCGTCATACAGCGGCCAGGGCGTGATCGTGCCAATGACGGCGAACTTCATCGGCCACTCGATCAAGTACCAGTCGCCGACGTTCGCCGGCTTCGATGTCGAGGCGCTCGCGGCGACAGCCGGCGTCGCGGGCAATACACGCGCCGGGCGCGTGCTCGAACTCGGCGGCCAGTACACGAGCAACGGATTGTCGGTCAGCGCGGTACTGCATCAGGCGCACGGCGACGCATCCGCAGCGGACGACGCGTCCGCGCGCCGCCGCGAACTCGGCACGCTCGCCGCACGTTATGCATTCGCGACGCTGCCGCTCACCGTCTACGCGGGCGTCGAACGCCTGACCGGCGACCTCGATGCGGCACGCACGATCGTCTGGGGCGGCGCGCGTTACCTGACGCCCGGCGGAATCGGGCTGAACGCGGGCGTCTACCACACCGATTCACGCACGCCGGCGATCGGCCACCCGACGCTGTTCATCGCGAGCACCACCTACGCGCTGTCGAAACGCACCGTCGCCTACGTGAACCTCGGTTATGCGCGCAACAGCGGCCAGAGCGCGCAGACCGTCTACGAATACGACCCGACGCCGCTCGCCGGTGCATCGCAGTTCGGCGCGATGGTCGGCATGTACCACCTGTTCTGATTCCGTCCAGCGAGATCCCTTCATGAAAACCCTTTGCTCCGATGCCGCGCTGCCGTCCGACGGCCGCGCGTCGACTTTCGCGCGCTCGACGCTCGTCGCGCTCGTCGTGTTCGCGGCCATCACGCCGCTGCTGCTCGTCGCGCCGGCCGTCGCCGGACAGCTGGCGACGCAGCTCGGGCTGTCCGCGTCGCAGATCGGCACCTACTTCTTCGTCGAGCTCGGCGCGTTCAGCCTCGCGACCGTGCCGTCGTACCTGTGGCTCGGCCGCGTCGATGCGCGCCGCGTCGCCGCCTGCGCGATCGCGCTATTCGGTGCGGGCAACCTGCTGACCGCGCTGTGGATGCCCGGCTTCGTCACGCTGCTCGCGCTGCGCGCCGTCACCGCGCTCGGCGGCGGCTCGCTGATGGTGCTCTGCATGACCAGCGCCGCCACGAGCGAGAACAGCGACCGCGTGTACGGGCTGTGGGTGGTCGGCCAATTGATCGCGGGCGCGATCGGCCTGTTCGTGCTGCCTCACATGTTCGCCGCGTTCGGGCTGCGCGCGCTGTACGCCGCGCTGGCCGTGCTCGCGCTGCTCGCGGCACCGCTATCACGCGGCTTTCCATCGATGCTCGGGGTGCGCACCGCGTCGGCACAAGCAGTACGCGGCACCGCGACAGATGCATCGCGACGCTTCGTCGCGCTCGCGATCGGCGCGGTGCTGACGTTCTATCTCGCGATCGGCAGCGTATGGACGTTCGCGAGCCGCGCGGCGGCGCAAGCCGGACTCGATCCGCAGTCGACCGGCAACGTGCTCGCGATCGCGAGCGTGATGGGGATAGCCGGCGCGGCGCTCGCATCGTGCGCGGGCGGCCGGCTTGCGCGGCGCGCGATGCTGGCTGCCGGTTACGCGCTGCTCGCGGCGTCGCTCGTCGCACTCGCCGCGCTGCCGCATGCGAGCGGCTACAGCGCCGCGATCTTCGCGTTCAAGTTCGCGTGGACCTTCGTGCTGCCGTTCATTCTCGCGACCGTCGCGCAGATCGACACATCCGGGCGCCTCGTCGCGACGCTCAATTTCGTGATCGGGGCGGGCCTCGCGGCCGGCCCGCTGCTCGCCGGGCTGCTGCTCGATGCCGGCGGCACGATGCGCGCGCTGTTCGCGGCCGCAACCGCCGTCGCGATCGCGTCGTTCGCCGCGCTGCGCCATATCGATCGCCGCGCACGCACTGCGACGACTTCCGTTTCCTCCCAACCGTGACAGGTCAAGCTCATCCATGAATCGCACTGCCTTCTTCACCGACGAACGCACTTTCTGGCACACCGGCGGCACGCACGCGCTGTTCTTCCCGGTCGGTGGCTGGGTCCAGCCGCCGTCGAGCGCCGGCTATGCGGAATCGCCCGACTCGAAGCGCCGCTTCCTGTCGCTCGTGCAGGCGTCGGGCCTTGCCGCCCACCTCGACATGCGCTACGCCGCACCGGCCACCACCGGCGACCTGCTGCGCATCCATCCGGCAAGCTACCTCGACGCGTTTCGTGCGCTCAGCGATGCGCACGGCGGCGACCTCGGCGACCTCGCGCCCTTCGGCAAGGGCAGCTACGAGATCGCGGCGCTATCCGCGGGGCTCGCGATCGCGGCGGTCGACGCCGTCGTCGCCAAGCATGCGGCCAACGCGTTCTCGCTGTCGCGGCCGCCCGGCCATCACTGCCTGCGCGATCGCCCGATGGGCTTCTGCCTGCTCGCGAACATCCCGATCGCGATCGAGGCCGCGCGCGCGAAGCACGGCATCGGCCGCGTCGCGGTGATCGACTGGGACGTGCATCACGGCAACGGCACGCAGTCGATCTACTACGACGATCCTGACACGCTGACGATCTCGCTGCATCAGGACCGCTGCTTTCCGCCCGGCTACAGCGGCGGCGGCGATCGCGGCGAAGGCGCGGGCGTCGGTGCGAACCTGAACGTGCCGTTGCTCGCGGGCAGCGGCGACGATGCGTATCGCTATGCCTTCGAGCGGATCGTGCTGCCAGCGTTGGAGCGGTTCCGGCCGGAACTGATCGTCGTCGCGAGCGGCCTCGATGCGAGCGCGGTCGATCCGCTCGCGCGCATGCAACTGCATACCGACAGCTACCGGTTCATGACGCGCGCGGTGAAGGAGGCCGCACAGCGCCACTGCGGCGGGCGGCTCGTGATCGTCCATGAAGGCGGCTATTCGGAGGCGTACGTGCCGTTCTGCGGCCTCGCGATCGTCGAGGAGCTGGCCGGCATGCGCACCGCTGTCGCGGATCCGATGCTCGACCTCGCGATCGCTCAGCAGCCGGGCGAACGGTTCGTCGCGTTCCAGCGCGAGCTGCTCGACGAACTGGCCGTGTCGTTCGGGTTGTAACGCGCGTGCCCACGCTACGGGGCCGGCATGCGCCGGCCCTTGCGCGATCGGTGCGGATGGGGTCTCCTGTGCTTTTACACCTGCCAGGCCCTTCTTCAGATGAAATCATCTCCGCGCGAACCCGACACCAACGACAAAGCGCGCCGCCAGCCGTCGAAGCTGGTTCTGAATATCGCCGCCGTACTGGTCGGCCTCGTCACATTCGCGATCGGCGTGGCGTGGTTGATCTATAGCTGGATCGTCGATCGCGAAGCGCAGTATTTCGCGATTCCGCTGGTGTTCTCGGTGCCGGTGATCGTCGCGGTCGCGGTGCGAAGTTTCTGGGATTAGGCACGCTCAAAACGACAAAGCGCCGCGGTCGGTCGACGTGCGGCGCTTTTCATCAAATGCGGTAACGATATGCGCGGTTTGCCTCGGGCAACTCACAGGCCGGCGTGCCGGCACGGGTTGGGAACTGCACCCTGATACCCGCCGGCGAAACCCAATGCGGAGCCGAGCAGCGCCGTGCCGACCGATTTCAGGACGGTTTCGCCCGACAGCGACACGCCGCTCGAGATCAGTCGGCCCGAGTAGGCCGAGCACTCCGGCGACGATGCGTCGGTCTGCACGGGTTTGGCGCTCCATGCGACATTGTCGGCGGGCGTGGCGGCAAATGCCGGTCCAGCCAGCATCAGCGTCAGAACGGAAATCGACGTGTGTACGATGTTCTTCATCTATACCGTCCTCGGCAAAAAGCGCGTGTCGTGCATGAACAGTGATCACGATATTACGCGATTCGCGCCCCGAATTTCCGTGCGCCCGAGAGATCCCGCGTATCGCGCAGATACAGCCCGGCATCAACAAAAAAGCGCTGCCGGTCAACCGACCGACAGCGCTTCTTCCAGAACGGCCCCGGGGGAGGCACGTTCAACTTCCTGGTCTGAGGCCGACCCGAATCGACCGGCCGGATCCCTTGCCATCAATCAATTGTGTTCTTCTCGCCGAATAGTGGCCCCCATCGTTGCCCCCAATACTCGATGCTGCGGCGCTTGAAGCTCTGTTCGTGTCCTTGGTAACGCTCAATATTCGGCCGTCAGACTATCCCTGGACCTATGCCAACGAGCATGCTGCCACCGTTTGAGCCCCATTGGTGTCGGGACAACGTTACACCGAGTCGTTCGAGGGCGATACGACTACGCTACTCGGACGTGATCGGCATCGACGGATTTTCGCCTGCGTTGAACTGGCGATGAAGCGCGTAACCGATCCGGAAATGTCTCGACGCGTAGGCCTGAATCAGTCGTCGCAGCACGCAGCTTCGCCTGTCGTGGCGGGTTTTTCTGACACGCGACCAAGGACTGCCTCAATGAACCCCCAGGTCATTTCGCAGTTGTCTCAGTTTTGTCGGCGTCGCACCGTAGACCCGCTTGAACCGTTGAATGAGGTGTGATCTGTCGGTAAAGCCGCACTCATAGGCGATCTGGCTGACGAACCGGTTACTGTTCAGCATCATCCAGCGGGCAGATTTCAGTCGGATCTTGCGCCAATAGCCGCCAGGAGAGGTACGCAGGTGCTTCCTGAACAGCCGCGTCAGCTCGCGCTCTGTCGTAGCCCACTGCCTCTGCCACATCGCTGATATGGCCGGGTTCCAGCAGCTTCGGATACATTAGTCCAACCGCATTGACGACGCGCCGATCGGCGCAATGAAGACCGATCTCCGACTCTTGCGCCACCGCGCGGGCCTCTTCGAAGCCGCAGTCGGTCATCAGATAGTGAAGCGCTTTGTGAGACCTGGTCTTTCCACAATGTTGGTCGACGGCGTTGTCACGTTGGCGGGGTGTTCGCCTAACATGATGCGATGACGACGAAAAGGAAATCGCTTTATCACGGCCACCGGTTCCCGGCGACGGTCATCAGCCACGCGGTGCGCTGGTACTTTCGGTTCCAGCTCAGCCTGCGCGATATCGAGGAGTTGATGTTCGAGCGCGGAGTGACGGTCAGCTACGAGACGATTCGCCGCTGGTGCGAGAAGTTCGGCGCGGGCTTTGCCCAGCGGGTGAAAGCGGCGCGCCGCAAGCCGAGCGCGGCGCCGAACTCGACATCTTGCTGCAAAAGCGGCGCGACAAAACCGCAGCCAAGCGTTTCTTCAAGCGTGTGCTGCGTTCGAACCCGGTGCCCCGCAAGATCGTCACCGATCAATTGCGCAGCTATCCGGCGGCGAAAGCCGACATTCCGGAGCTGCTCAACGTGAAGCATGTGTTCGTCAAAGCTGCGGCCCGTGCACAACCGAGCGGAGAATAGCCATCAGCCCACACGGGAGCGCGAGCGGCGCATGCGAGGCTTTCGCGACCCGAAGCGTACGCAGGCCCTCCTGTCGAGCTTCGGTCCGATCCGGCAGCACTTCGCACTGAAACGACATTTGCTGCGCGCTTCTCTCTATCGCAAACACCTCGCGCCCCGGTTTGCCGCGTGGCGCGAATTTACCAACGTCACCCAAACTCCGTCGACTGGCTTCTGAGCCGCAGTGCGTTATGGATCGTCGTCGACGAAGTCAGCCAAGTCGACAGTGCCCTTCTTTGGCCATCGACGCAACTTCGCGTGATCCGGCAACCGGCGAGATCGTCACCGAGTATCCGTTCCAGGCGCGGGAGCTTGGAGACGCGGATGCCTTCGTCGTCTCCGCCCACGCGAACCTCTAATCGCAGCGAAACGATTTATCGGCGGCAGCCTCTGAACACGCAATATCGTGCGCGTTCACCAATGCGCAGGTGGTCCGGGCCAAGATGGTCGATTGATCCATTCCACACTCGTCAGTTCCCCGTCTTTCCAATCACTAAGGGATCTTAAACATATACACTCATACCCAAAGCCCTGTATTGCAGCCTGTCGCTTTCGGCAGCTTGCGATTGAAGAATCGAATCGTTATGGCACCAATGACCCGGTGCCGCTCCGACGACGTGGGCGTGCCGCCGGAATACGCGGCAGACTACTACGCGCAACGTGCCGATGCTGGCCTCATCATTACCGAAGCGATCAATATTTCTGCCCAGGCTCGCGGCTACCCCCGCACCCCGGGAATCTGGACCGAAGCTCAGGTCGCTGCCTGAAGGCTGATCACCGATGCCGTCCATCGGCGTCACGGCAAGATCTTTCTACAGCTTTGGCACACCGGCCGGATGTCCCATCCTGACATGCACGATGGTGCGCTGCCCGTGGCACCCTCCGCCATCAAACCATAAGACCAGATACGGGTTCACTACGGCCTGAAGGACTTCGTTACGCCTCGCGCCCTCGAGACCGAAGAGATTCCGCTCATCGTCGAGGACTTCCGCCGTGCGACGGATAATGCGAAGCGCGCAGGCTTCGACGGCGTCGAGATCCATTCAGCCAACAACTATCTGCTCGAACAGTTTGTTCGCGATAGTACGAATCGTCGTACCGACGAATACGGCGGCTCGATCGAGAATCGACTGCGCTTCCCACTCGCGGTAGTCAAGGCAGTTGTCGATGTATGGGGCCGCGATCGCGTCGGCATTCGCATCTCGCCAGTGACCACGACGCCCGGCAATACGCCCGTCGATAGCAAAACAATGACGACATTTACCGCCTATCTCGCCGCATTGTCGAAAATCGGACTGCTCTATATCCATGACATTGAAGGCGTGACTCAGGTGAGTCGCGAGACGGACAGCGATATCAGCTTTGCAGCGCTTCGCAAACAGTTTAACGGTATGTACATCGCAAACAACCAATACACGCTAAGCCTCGCTGAGCAAACGCTGGCGGCAGGCCACGCCGACCTGTTCAGCATCGGTCGGCCGTTCATCGCCAATCCCGATCAATCGCGGCTCACTCCGCGAACCAGGCATCGGTTTCCGTTCGATTGCGTCGCATCCAGTTCTGAGCGACTGTCCTCGCCGGCAGGTGTTCGACGACCAGTTGGCGCTCCAGCTCGGTCACGACCGGTACGCTCAATCGCACTCGGCCCAACACGTCGCGGCTATGCGCGGGCAGCGACTCCCAGACGTCCTTCCGAACCACGACGACGGCCCTGTCATCGCCGAAGATGCCTTTCGGATCCCTCAACACCCGCATCGAATACATCGCATTGAGATATTGCGGTTGCCAAAGCGGCATGACCATCCATCTCCTCGCGG
The DNA here is from genome assembly GCF_001443045.1 of Burkholderia ambifaria. Lineage (GTDB taxonomy): Bacteria > Pseudomonadota > Gammaproteobacteria > Burkholderiales > Burkholderiaceae > Burkholderia > Burkholderia ambifaria_A. The sequence goes on from NZ_LKPJ01000005.1 coordinate 237,981, forward strand.
CATAGGCGGATCCCAGATGGGCGGCCCATTCGCTCACCGGCGCGACACGCAACGAATAACCGACCGCCGTCAGTCCGTACGACGACATCAATTTTTCGGATCCGACCATCAGCCCCGACCCCGGACCGACGCCGGCAATATCTTTGTCCATTTTCGAGGCGACGTCCGGTTTGCGAAGATCGTCGATACTGGAAACATCGCTCTCCGGCACATAGGAAGGCACAGCCCAGAAAAGGCGTGCGTCGGTGTACAGCGTCGTCGCCTCAACGAGCTTGTCGGCCAATGGCTGCTGCAGCGGGCCATGGGCGTGTGGAAGCCACGATGCGACAAGCACGTCAACCTTGCTCTTGCCCAGCGCGTCGTAAATCTGTGGATGATTTCCGCCAACGATGGTTACGGGGTGACCCAGTCTCTCCAGTACCTCGACAACAACCGCTGCCGCTACTTGATAGAACGTCAAATTGATTTCGCCCACGACCAGCGGGCGTCGAGATTGTTGCGCTTCACTTGCCCGTACAGCGTCAGGTATCAGGCCGATCAGCATCGACATCACCAGAATGTAACCAATCTTGCATCGCCTCATTTATCTCTATTCCGGTGGATTGTGACGGTCACGAAGGTCAAGCGCGCGATCGACAGGCTCCGACAGCATCGCTTGTCAAAGCGCAACGCACGCCGCGAAGCAGCCGTCGTGACGATCACTTTCCATCGATCGCCGCTAGCCCGCCGCGGAAACATAGTAGTACTCGTTTCTGCGTTGAATAAAAATGCGCATCGTGCGAAAACTCTTTTGAAAAAATCGGGAAAATTCCTGCGACCGATTCACTCCGATACGCTTGGCTCGGAGTGAATCTACGCATCACCGACAGGTACGCTCATGCAATGCAAACCGGTGGTGCGCACCTCACCGTCCATGCCGTCGCTGTCGTCCGATTCATGAAGGAGGAACAGCAATCAAATGGTCCGTCCGCCATTTTTCATCGACCGGGGATGACGTGTCATGTATCGCGCCTCGGCCAATGACCGAGGCCGCGCGACAATCATGCCCGCTCCCTGCTCCGGGGTCCTCCCGGAAGCGACATCTTCTTTGGCATTTGAACGGCAGAGATCGCCCCAGGGCATGCCGATCGGCCCTACCCAAGCAATCCAAACGGTCCACATAGTCTCGCAGAGAACGAGACAGCGCACTTCCTCGACGGTCCATTCGTGCCACGTATTCGCTGCCGCATGCGCTCGGCAAGCGTGCATTCCTCTAACGAATCACAGCGATCGTGCCGGCAACTTGCGCTCACGTGTCGTTCGCGCACGCCACCCGGGAAAATCTGATATCTCGATTTGTGCATATGACGACGTAGCGCAATTTCGTACGCTTCAGGCGTCGAGTCGCAACACCTGCGACAGAACATTGACCTGGAGACATCAATGCCTTTGTTTCTGAACGAAGTATGGCTTGGCGACATCAAGCCACAAGTCATGGAAGAGGCCGTGACCTTTTTCGGCAACCTGAGCGTGGGTACCAAACCCGACAACCTTCCGCCCGATCTGCGCATGGTCGCGGGCCCCTGGCTCTCGGCCGAGGAGGCGAAGGTGATGTTCGTTTTCGAGATCGACGACCCGTCGACCATGTTCGATGCCTATGCCGAGCGCGTCATGAGTGGCCTGTTTGCTCACCGCAAGCTGACTCTGTTGTCCGGTTGGGACCAGTTGAAAGCCCATACGGATCGCGTGGCGAACGCCTGATCAGTGCACGTAAACGCCGAAGGAGAAAAGAAGATGCCCAAGTTTTTCAATGAAGTGTGGCTGCGCGACATGTCGCCCAAGACGATGCAAGGCGTAGTGGATTTCCTGGGGAAGCTGCGCGAAGGTGTGCGACCGCACAACCTTCCCGCGGACCTCAAGCTGCTGGCCGGCCCGTGGTTGTCCAACGAAGAAGCAAAGGTCTACTTCGTATTCGAGATCAACGACCCGACCGAAACGTTCGAGGCATTTGCGGAACGTGTGGCCGACGGGCTGTTCCTCAAGCGCCGGCTGACACTGATCCAGGATTGGGATGGCGCCCGGAGCTTCGCCACGTACCTGAGCAATCGACAGCCACTGACGACCTGATACCGCCCGCGTCATCCCGCTGAACACAATAAAAAGGCGGGAACCCACAGGAGACAAGTCATGAGCAGCATCAATAGCGGGCGTCGCCTGGCGCTCAAACAGGGGTTAGCCATTGCAGCGGCTTCGGCCGCCTCGGGCGTGATGTTCAGCCCACGGGCACGTGCGGCCGGGCAAACCTATCATTACAAGCTCGGCATCGCACTGGCACCCGGCCACCCGACCACGGCCAACTTGATCGCAGCAGCCGCCGAGATTGCCCGTGTCTCGAATGGTCGGCTGAACATCCAGGTATTTCCCAACAGCCAGCTCGGCAGCGACACTGACATGATTTCACAAGTGCGCTCCGGGGCCATCGACTTTGTCAGCACCGCGGGGCTCATCTGGGGCACGCTGGTGCCGACGGCATCCATCAGCGGGATCGGCTTTGCGTTTCCTAGCTACGACCATGTGTGGCGAGCCATGGATGGCGAGCTAGGGGCGCATATCCGCGCGGCATTCGCCAGGATCAACCTGGTACCTCAAGCTCGAATCTGGGACCACGGGTTCCGCCAGGTCACCAGCAGCAACCGGCAGATTGCCATGCCGCAGGACTTCAATGGATTCAAGATCCGCGTACCGCTGAGCCCCGCCCTCACCTCGTTGTTCAAGGCGTTTGGTGCCGCCCCCGCCGGCATCAATATGGCGGAGACCTATACCGCGCTGCAGACCAAAATCGTGGACGGACAGGAAAACCCGCTGACCATCCTGGAGACGCAGAAGCTGTACGAAGTCCAAAAGTACTGCTCGCTCACCTCTCACGTGTGGGACGGTTTCTGGCTGGTCGGTAACATGCGCACATGGAACGCCCTGCCCGAAGATTTGCGGCAGATTGCGTCCACGACGTTCGACGCCTATGCCGTCAAACAGCGCCAGGCCGTCGATGCTTTGAACGCACGCCTGCGCGAACAACTCAAGGACCGCGGCATGATCTTCAACCAGCCTGACGTGAAGGCCTTCCGCGACTACCTGAGCAAGGCGGGCTTCTACAAGGACTGGAAGAAGAAGTTTCCGGCCGACACGTGGTCGCTGCTCGAGAAGTATTCGGGCCAGCTCGCTTAGCCAAGTCACGTTCTCTCTACAACCGACCATGGCCGGTGGCATTGAGCCACCGCCAGGGTGGCACTCGCCCGCAAATACAGGAAACGTCATGAACTACATCAAGCGCCTGGCCTCGCTGTTCGTACTCGGCATCACGCTCTCTGCCCCGATGATGCACAGCGCGGTCGCAGCAGACCTCAAAGGCAAGTACATGAAGACCCCCACCGGCTATCTGATGGTGCTTCGCCATGGGGACAACGTGCTGGAAAGTCTGGCCCAACTCGCCCAGGCGGAGAAGATTCCGAGCGCCAGCTTCACCGGCATCGGGTTTATGTCCGAAGCCACGTTCGGCTTCTATGACTTCGACCGCAAGCAGTTCGACCCCAAGACGTTTCGCAATGTCGAGATGGCCAACATGACGGGATCGATTGCATGGAAGGAGGGCAAGCCATCCATCCACGCGCACGGCACGGTCACGGATGGCACGTTCAACAGTGTCGGCGGCCATCTTCTGGGCCTGACGGTTGGCACGGGTTCGTGCGAGATCACGATCATCGTCCATCCCGAGCGTCTGGAACGCTTCGTCGATCCGGAAATCCAGGCCAACGTGCTCGGGTTGCCGCAACGGTAATGGAGGCAAGTCATGTCCATCCATACGGTCGAAGTCGACTCGCAGGCCATGGATCGCCCTGCTGGCACCCCTGAACCGGGAACGCTCGCTCGCGTGCTGTATCTGACAGACAAGGTGTTGGGCGCGGCAACCGAGATCCCGGCCGCGCTGCTGGTGGTGGCGGAAATCGGTGTGCTGTTCAGCGGAGTCTTGAGCCGCTATGCCCTGCACACTCCGTTGATCTGGGTGGACGAGCTCGCCTCACTGCTTTTCATCTGGCTCATCATGCTGGGCTCCGCGGTCGCCTTCCGGCGCGGCGGCCACATGCGTATGACGGCGCTGGTCGATCGCGCCGCGCCCCACTGGCGCGGCGTGTTCGAGCTGGTCGCCACGGTGGCCGCCTTGACGTGGTTAGCGTTGGTCGCCCACCCGGCATACGAATTCGCCAGCGAAGAGGCGCTGGTCACCTTGCCCGCGCTGGATATCTCCAACGCCTGGCGCGCAGCCGCGCTACCCGTCGGCATCGGGATCATCCTGCTGATGAGCGTTGTGCGCGTCCTGATGACGTCGAGTCTGCGCACGGCACTGGTGGCGATGGTTGCGTGCGTTTGCGTCGTGGGAGCCCTGGTTGCACTGCAACCGCTGCTGCAAGCGCTCGGCAACGCCAACCTGCTGGTGTTCTTCGTCGCCATCGTCGGGCTGCTGGTTTTCGCTGGCGTGCCGATCGCCTTCGCGTTCGGACTAGCGACATTCGGCTATCTGTCTCTCACCACCTCGACACCCACTACGGTGATCGTCGGGCGGATGGACGAAGGGATGTCGCACCTGATCCTGCTGGCGGTGCCCCTGTTCGTCTTTCTGGGGGTGCTGATCGAGATGACGTCGATGGCCAAGGCGATGGTGCAGTTCCTGGCCAATCTGCTCGGTCACGTGCGCGGCGGCCTGTCATACGTGCTCATCGGCTCGATGTACCTGGTGTCGGGCATCTCGGGCTCGAAGGCGGCGGATATGGCAGCAATCGCACCGGCCCTGTTCCCGGAAATGAAGAAACGTGGCGCCGAGGACGGCAACATGGTCGCACTACTCGCCGCCACCGGCGCGCAGACCGAAACGGTTCCGCCCAGCCTGGTGCTCATCACCATCGGATCCGTCACCGGCATCTCGATCTCCGATCTCTTCACGGGTGGCCTGTTGCCCGGCATCGTGCTGGCCGCGATGCTCGGCGCAGCGGTGTGGTGGCGCTCGCGCAAATCGAATTGCGCGACCACGGCCAAGGCAAGTTGGACTGCGGTGGGCAAAAGCTTCGTCGTCGCCCTCCCCGCGCTCGCGCTGCCGTTCGTCATTCGCGCTGCCGTCGTGGAAGGCGTCGCCACCGCCACCGAGGTGTCCACCATCGGCATCGTCTACGCGATCGTGGTGGGGCTGCTGGTGTACCGCAAGCTCGACGTCCGGAAACTGTGGCCTGCGCTCGTGGACACGGCCGCGCTGTCCGGCGCGATCCTGCTCATCATCGGCACTGCAACCGGCATGGCATGGTCGCTCACGCAATCCGGATTCTCCGGCGATCTGGCGGATGCCATGGCGAGGCTGCCGGGCGGCGCTGCCGCGTTCCTCGCAGTCTCCATCATCGCCTTCATGCTGCTCGGCAGCGTGCTGGAAGGGATTCCCGCCATCGTGCTGTTCGGCCCCCTGCTGTTTCCGATCGCCCGCCAGCTCGGCATTCACGACGTGCACTACTCGATGGTAGTCGTACTGGCCATGGGCATCGGCCTCTTCGCGCCTCCGTTCGGCGTCGGCTACTACGCGGCCTGTGCGATCAGTCGCACCCAACCGAGCGAGGGCGTACGCCACATCTGGCGCTACATGATCTCGCTCTTCATCGGCACCGCCCTCGTGGCAGCCGTGCCCTGGATCTCCATCGGCTTTCTCAACCATTGATCTCATCATGAAATTCGCAGCCATCGTCGAGTACGCCAACGAGCCCGAACGTATTGCACAGCTTCGGCCCGCCCATCGCGCCTATCTGCAGGACCTGTTGCAACAGGGGCGGCTGGTGGTCGCCGGCCCCTTTGCAGACGGCAGCGGTGCCCTGTTCGTCTATGAAGTCCCCAATGAGCATGACGCCTCGGAACTCGCCGCCAACGATCCGTTTGCGAAGGCGTCGCTGTTCACGAGCGTCGTCATGAAGCCCTGGAAACTCGTCTTTTCGTGCCCTGACAACCTGAATCCCTCACTCTAAGGCGCCTATGAACATGGACACCGTAGTACTTGAAAGGCTGGCCACGTCCCTTCGCGAGGCGGCCCGGGAGGGTCTTCCCATTCCTCCTGTGCGAGACGAACTGGCCGCGCTCGGCGTGGCCGGCGCCTATGCGGTACAGGAAATCAACACGCGTCACGGCCTCGAAATCGGGCGGCGTCTGACGGGCCGCAAGATCGGCCTCACGTCGCAATCCGTTCAGCAACAGCTGGGCGTGGATTCGCCGGATTTCGGCATGCTGTTCGCCGACATGGAGCTCGCGCCGGATGAGGTGGTCGCCTTGGGGCGCGTGCTCCAGCCGAAGGTGGAAGCGGAAGTGGCCGTGGTACTCGAGCGAGATCTTTGCCAGGAACATGTGACGCTGTCCGAGTTGATGTCCGCCATTGCGTACGTCGTCCCGGCCGTCGAAATTGTCGGCAGCCGCATCAAGCACTGGGACATCAAGCTCCTGGACACCGTTGCGGACAACGCCTCTTCCGGCCTGTACGCGTTGGGAACGCGGCCCAGGAAGCTGTCGGAAGTCGATCTGCGCACGTGCGGAATGCTCATGGAGCGCAAGGGGCAGGTCGTGTCCCTCGGCGTGGGTGCGGCATGCCTTGGACATCCATTAAATGCCGCGCTGTGGCTCGCTCGCAAGATGATCGAAGTGGAGCGTCCCCTCGTCGCGGGCGACGTCATCATGACCGGCGCACTCGGGCCCATGGTCACTATCTCGCCGGGCGACATCATCGAAACCACCATCGCCGGTCTGGGCGTCGTCACAACGGCGTTTGCGGCGACTTGAACGGGAGCACGTCATGTCAAGCAACAAGATCAAGGCCGCCATCATTGGCAGCGGCAATATCGGCACCGACCTCATGATCAAGATCATGCGGCATGCGAAACATGTGGAACTCGCCGCCATGGTCGGCATCGACCCGTGCTCGGAAGGATTGGCGCGTGCTGCACGCCTCGGCATAGCGGTCACGCATGAGGGCGTCGAAGGGCTGACACGCCTGCCTGCCTTCGAAGCCGTCGATCTCGTGTTCGACGCCACCAGCGCCGCCGCCCACATCGTCAATGATCGCTTCCTGCGCGAGCGAAAGCCGACCATACGCATGGTGGACCTGACCCCGGCGGCCATCGGCCCCTATTGCGTGCCGGTAGTCAACGGCGAGTACTGCCTGGACGCGCCCAACGTCAATATGGTCACGTGCGGTGGTCAGGCGACCATTCCCATCGTCGCGGCCGTGTCGCGCGTGGCCAAGGTGCGCTATGCGGAGATCGTGGCGAGTATCGCCAGCCGATCTGCCGGCCCCGGCACTCGCGCCAACATTGACGAATTTACCGAGACCACCACCAGAGCCATCCAGACCGTAGGCGGCGCCGAGCGCGGCAAAGCCATCATCGTGCTCAACCCCGCCGAACCGCCGCTGATGATGCGCGATACCGTCTACACCCTGAGCGAGCAGGTCGACGAGGCACGCGTTGCCCAGTCCGTGCAAGACATGGTGACCGCTGTGCAACGCTACGTCCCTGGGTATCGGCTCAAGCAGGACGTGCAGTTCGACCACGTGCACGATCTGAATGTCCCGGGCCTGGGGCGCATTAGCGGCTTGAAGACCACCGTGCTGCTGGAAGTCGAGGGCGCAGCCCACTATCTGCCGGCCTACGCCGGCAATCTGGACATCATGACTAGCGCCGCCCTGTCGACCGCCGAACGCATTGCCCAGCGCATGGTCGACAGCGACGTCGCCGCTATTTGAAGGAGTTGAACGTGAGCAAGAAAATCTACGTTTCCGACGTCACATTGCGCGACGGCAGCCATGCGATTCGTCACCAATATAGTATCGAGCAGGTCAAGGCGATTGCCGAGGCGCTCGATGCCGCCGGCGTCGATTCGATCGAGGTCGCCCACGGGGATGGGCTCCAGGGGTCGAGCTTCAACTACGGTTTCGGTGCGCACACCGATCTGGAATGGATTGAGGCCGTGGCCGATGTCGTGCGGCAAGCCAAGATCACGACCCTGCTGCTGCCGGGCATCGGCACCGTGCATGATCTCAAAGCCGCATATCGCGCAGGTGCCAGAATCGTGCGAATCGCTACGCACTGCACCGAGGCCGATGTCGCCAAGCAGCACATCGAGACGGCGCGCGCGCTGGGCATGGAGGCGATCGGCTTCCTGATGATGAGCCATATGACGACCCCGGCCAAGCTGGCCGCCCAGGCCAAGCTCATGGAGAGCTATGGAGCGACCTGCTGCTACGTGGTCGACTCCGGTGGCGCGCTCGGCATGGAAGATGTCCGACATCGCATACGCGCGTTCAAGGACACACTCGACACTGAAACGCAGGTGGGCATCCACGCGCACCACAATCTGTCGCTGGGCGTGGCGAACTCCATCGTGGCCGTCGAAGAAGGTTGCGACCGTGTCGACGCCAGCCTGGCCGGCATGGGTGCCGGTGCGGGCAACGCGCCGCTCGAAGTGTTCATCGCCGCCGCCGACCGGCTCGGCTGGAACCATGGCTGCGACCTGTTCCGTCTGATGGACGCGGCGGAAGACCTGGTGCGACCGCTGCAGGATCGGCCCGTGCGCGTGGATCGCGAAACGCTCGCGCTAGGCTACGCCGGTGTTTACTCCAGTTTTCTCCGGCATTCCGAAGCAGCGGCCGCCAAGTACGGCATCAAGGCAGTAGACATCTTGGTCGAACTTGGCAAGCGACGCATGGTGGGCGGCCAGGAAGACATGATCGTCGACGTGGCGCTCGATCTGTTGCAGAAGCGAAAGACCGCCGAACCCTCAGTCGCTGTCCCCTGACTCATGGGTTGCGACGGCGGCCACTCCCGAAGGGCCGGCCGCCATCACGCTCGCTGGCGCGGCTCAGGTCTCGCGCTGCGTCAGCTTCCGGATAAGGCCTATGACGGTTCGACTGGCGTGCGTCAGCGGGCGCTGCGTGCTGACCGCAAGCACCAGCGTGCGCGTTAAAACCGGATCGGTGATGCGGCTGACTTGAATCCTCCCCAGCTGCATCTCGACGCTCACTGCCTGACGGGTGAGGATAGTGTAGGCGGCACCGTTCGCCACGATCTCGCGCATGGCCGTGAGCGAATCGACTTCTATCTGGGTATTCAGATGCACGCCGGCTTTCTTCGCCTCGTCCAGCAGCATCATGTGAAATCCGTCCGGCGCGCCCGGCAGCACTAGCGGCAAACCGGCCACGTCGGCGAACCTGCAGTTGGGCTTACCCACAACGGGATCCCCGGCGCGGGCAATCAAATAGAGTTCATCCGTCACGAGCGCTTCATCGATCTTGTGGATGCGATCTCCGTATCGAGAAAAGACACCGACGTCTGCGCGCCCGTTGGCCAGCGCCTCTTCAATGTTGCCTGCGAACCCTTCCATCAAGCGCAGGTCGATCTTCGGAAAGTCTGCGCGCACGTGTTGAAATAGCGGACCAACGATCTGCTGGGTGATGGATGACTGCAGCGCGAGCCGCACCGGACCGCTCGGCACGTTCGATTGGTCCCTCACCTCGCTTGCCAGCAGTTCGAACTCACCTAGCAGCGACCTCACACGCGGCATCATGGACTGCCCGAACTCGGTCAAAACGACGCCTCGACCGGTGCGATAGAACAGCTTCGCCCCAATCTCGTTTTCCAAGGCGGCAATGTGCTTGCTGAGTGCAGACTGGGCGATCCCCCGCGATGCACAAACCTTGCTGAGACTACCCGCCTCGACAATGTCGAAAAACAATTGTAGGTGCTTGATGTCCATCCCGAGTCCACAGCCAGAAGATGGCCGGCTCTAGTGAGGAGGCCATGCGCATCTTCCACCACGGAAACCCTACCGGCAATGCGTAGTCAACCTACCCTTCGCCAGACCGCTCATCACGATGAACACGTCCCACAGCAGCCCATCCGGGGTCTTCTTTCCGAGCCGTTTCAGCCCTTGATTTCCTTGATGACTGCCGCCAGCTCCGATACCGGCACGACCGTCTCGCCCGTGTCAAAACGAACACCAAACGCTGCGCTCGAAAAACTTGACGCATCAGATCGCCCTGTATTGGCTTGGCGGCAGCTTGGGAAGGGTGAAGCGAGGCCGGACAAACGAGCAGTTTCGCGCTTTCACACAGCCTCGGTCGACAATGGAAGTTGGTCCCTGGACGCCAACGTCAACATTCGGCGCCACGGCTATCGGCTATCGAGGCAGCCGCGAATTGGGCGAGTGCGCATCCCTAAGAAACGGCGGCCACCGGGCCTTGCTTGAGCCGGTCGAGGTAGTCGGCCCACTTCTGCATCATCGCCCGGCGTTCTTTGATGAACCGCGTCCGGTTATATGCGCCGCCGAGCACATCAGGAACCGCGTGCGCGAGTTGATGCTCGATCACTTCCGGCTTCTGCTCAAGTTCCTCATGGAGGATCGTTCTGGCCATCGCGCGAAATCCGTGTCCCGTTATTTCTGTACGTGTGTCGTAGCCGAGTCGACGCAGCGCGGCATTGATAGCGGCATCGCTCATCGGGCGATTCCGATCGCGCGCGCCAGGAAACAAGTAGCGACCGCCTCCGGTCAGCGAGTGCAACTCGCGGAGAATCGCGACCGCCTGAGTCGCAAGCGGTACGAGATGATCGGTCTTCGTCTTCGTGACGAGATAACGCCACTCGGCCTTGTCAAGATCGAGTTGCGACCATTCAGCCTTCCGCAGCTCACCGGGGCGTACGAACAGCAGAGGGGCCAGTTTGAGCGCGCAGAGAACGGGAAAAGTACCGGTGAAGCCATCGAACGCGCGTAGCATTTCGCCCACCTTGATCGGCTCGGTGATAGAGGCGAAGTGAATCGTGCGTGTCGATGGAATTGCTCCGAGCAGGTCACGTGCCGGATCGGCCTTACAGTAACCTTCCTCGATGCCATATCGGAACGCCTGACTGAGTTCCGCACGTACTCGATGAGCCGTATAGCGCGCGCCTCGCGAATCAATACGCTTGAGCAGCGTAAGCACCTCCGGTGCGTCGATCTCGGCGATTGGCCGCTTGCCGATCCACGGGAACACATCATTCCTGAACCGCGCCAGCGTCTTTTCGTACTGCGCGGGCTCGATCGAAACGCGGCGCTCCTCCATCCAAGCGAGCGCGACAGCCTCGAATGAATTTGACGCTGCCAGCTTGGCGGCGCGCTTGTCCGCCTTCTTCACCTCTCCCGGATCAGTCCCTGCCGCGAGACGCTCGCGGGCCTCGGCGCGTCGCTTGCGCGCCGTTTGTAGCGAGACATCGGGATAGACCCCAAGAGAAATCCGCTTTTCCTTGCCGCCGAAGCGGTACTTCAATCGCCACCACTTCCCGCCAGCAGGAGAAATTTCCAGGTACAAGCCGCCACCGTCGAACAAGCGCGTAGGCTTCGCGGCAGGCTTGGCATTCTTGATAGCGGTATCGGTCAGCGGCATGGGGGCAACTCCATGACTGGGACGGGACGCACTTCTATGTTATCCCCAATGTTGCCCCAACTTGCCCCCAGCTTCAACCGGTAATGACCGGAACATCGCTGAATGAAAAAACCCGCGAAGCCTTTAGCTATCGCGGGTTTCAAGAGTTCTCGGGAACAAACCGGAACTTGAGTTGGTGCGTGAGGCCGGACTCGAACCGGCACACCCTTGCGGGCGTCAGGACCTAAACCTGGTGCGTCTACCAATTTCGCCACTCACGCGCATTTCTGTCGCCTGACCGCGCGGCACGCAAGATGCGTTCTCCACGCGCCCGGGACTTCCCGGGACTTCATGCCGACCCGAAAACCGGCACGCCCGATCAGGCGAGCGCGAGATTCTACCTGATCTGTACAACATTGTCTCGCCCCGCCCGGCACCTGCCGGACAGCGGTGCTAGAATGCCGCGCTCGACGTGCCGGCCACGCGCCGGCGCGCGCCCCGAACCCGCCTCCGCCACGATCCCACCCGTGAACTTCGACGACTACTGTCAGCAAAAGGCCGCCCCCGCGGGCTCCAGCGTCTACTACGCGCTGCGCCAGGCGCCGCTCGCCGCCGAACCGCGCCTGACCGCCCTGTTCGCGCTGCGCCGTGAACTCGAGGAAACCGTCAAGGAAACCAGCGACCCGACCGTCGGACACACGAAGCTCGCGTGGTGGCACAAGGAACTCGCGGCGCTCGCTGCCGGCGAACCGTCGCACCCGGTCACGAAGGCGCTCGCGCAGCACCACCCGGCGATCGCCGCCGAAGCCGACGCGCTGCGCACGCTCGTCAATGGTTACGGGATGGATCTCGAACAGGCGCGCTACCTGGATTTCGCGAACCTGCAGCGCTACATCGCACAGGTCGGCGGCACCTTCGCGTCGCTGGTCGCACGCGCGAGCGCCACCAACCCGACCGATCCGCAGCCGTGGGCGGCGGATGCCGGCCACGCGCTGATGCTCGCGCAATTCGTGCAGGAACTCGGCAACGATGCGCGCCATGGCCGCATCTATCTGCCGATCGACGAACTGCAACGCTACAACGTGACCGCGGCCGATCTGCTGAACCGCCGCTACAGCCCGGCCTTCACGGAGCTGTTGCAGTTTCAGACGGCCCGCGCGCGCGAAGCGCTCGCCGCCGCCGAAGCAGCGATCCCCGCTTCCGAACGCCGCGCGCAACGCACGCTGCGCGCGCAGATCGCACTGGCCGGCGCGCTGCTCGACGAAATCGAGCGCGACGGTTACCAAGTGCTGCACCAGCGCATCGCGCTGACGCCGATCCGCAAGCTGTGGATCGCGTGGCGCGCCGCTCGCCGCCACTGACCCGCACCGTACCGCGCGTACGACATCACGCCTTCAGCAGCGGCAGCGTGTCGAAGCGCTGCTGCAGCACGCGCGTCGCATCGAGCCCCCACCATGGCCCGAGCACGGTCGCATAAAGCTGGCGAAAATCGACCGCGACCGGCAGGTTGCCGTTGCCGTCGAGCCGCCCGAGCGCGGGCACCGCACCGTACAGCCCGCCAGCCACGCGGCCGCCCATCACGAAGTGCGGCGCGGCGGTCCCGTGATCGGTGCCGTTGCTCTGGTTTTCGCGCACGCGCCGCCCGAATTCCGCATACGTCATCACGAGCGTCTGGTTCCAGCGCCCGAGTTCGATCAGCGCGCCGCGCATCGCGCTCATCCCTTCCGCGAACTGCTTGAGCAGCGCAGCCTGCTGTCCCGGCTGGTTCTGGTGCGTGTCGAATCCGTTGAGCGTGAGCCGCAGCACCGCGACGCCGTCCTGCGCGCCGGGCCCCGACGCTTCGCATGCCGCGAGCACCTGCATCGCGGTCTTCACCGACGTCCCGAACGTACCGGCCGGAAAGGCCGTCCGGAACTCGCGCATCCCGCCACGCGGGCGCAGCCGGTCTGCCGCCTTCACGATGTCGTTCTCGACGTCGATGATGTGCGCGAGCGCAGGGTTCCGCTCGCGCAGCGACGACGGCTCGGCCAGCCGCGCCGCGCGGATGAACTGTGCGGGATTGACAAGCGCAATCGCGCGCGCGCCGTTCGCGAGGGGCCCCATCTCGGCGCTGCCGAGCACGACGCCGTCCGCCGCAAAGCCCGGCGGCACCGGCGCCTGCACGAACGTGCGCGTGAGCCAGCCTTCGTGCAGGTACTGATCCGAGCGCGACGCGGTATCCCAGATCTCGATCGAACGGAAATGCGACAGATTCGGCTGCGGATAGCCGACACCCTGCACGATCGCGACCTGCCCGTCGCGCCACAGCGGCATCAGCGGCGCGAGCGACGGATGCAGCCCCGCATGCGCGTCGAGCTGCAGCACCTGGTCGCGCTTGATGCCGATGCTGCGGCGGAACTGGTAGTAGAGCGGATCCGCATACGGCACCACCGTGTTGAGGCCGTCGTTACCGCCCTTCAGTTCGACGAGGATCAGCACGTTCGCATAGCCAGCCGCGGGCTGCCGCCCCGCCGCGGCCGTCGATGCGGCCCGCGCGGGCGGCTGCCACAACGACACGCCCGCCGCGGCCGCGGCGCCCGTCAGCGTCAGAAAATCACGTCGGTTCATCGCGCATCCTTCGGTTCGCCGTGCGGTATGGCCACCGCTGCAGCGTGCCTGCTCGTCGTCGTTTCAGTCATTTCAGTTGATAGGCCGGATCCATCAGCAACGCCTCGAGATACGCGCTGCCGGTCGAGTCCGTATCGATCGCCGCGACCGGCGACACCGGCAGCACCGCGTGCTGCAGTTGAAGCTCGGTGGACAATCCGGCAATCGCCTGCGGGCGCGCATGATACTGCGCGAGCCAGCGTTCGAGGTCGAATCGCAGGCCGCCGCGCGCGGGCCTGGCCGGCGCGCGGCGCATGCCGGCACCGGGCATGCCGGCACCGGACGCGGCGTCCGCAACCCGCATCGCATGCGCACGCGCATTCGGCAACGGCGCCGCCATCGCGCGCGCGGGTGCCCGCATGCCGGCCGTCTCGGTCGCGCGGAACACCTGCTCGACGAACTGCTTGCGCGCGAGCAGCGTCGTGCTGTTGATCCACATCGCGCCTCCCGGCCAGCCCTTCACGTTCGGCGGATAGAACAGGTTCTGCCCGAGCGTGCGCACGGTGTTCGCGAGCATCTGCGGATCACCGTAAGCGATGTCGAACAGCCGCACCGACCCGACGACGAACTCGGCTGGCGACTTGACGAGCACGCCGCGATTGCGCGGATCCCAGAATTCGTCGGTCGACCATAGCGCGGCAAGCGCTGCGCGTATGTCGTAACCGCTCGCGCGAAACCGTTCGGCCACGACATCGAGCGCCCCGGTGTCGGGCGTATCGGACACGAACTCGCGCCACAGCTTGCCCGCGATGAAGCGCGCGGTGTCGGGCCGCTTCAGCAGGATGTCGAGAAACCCGTCGCCGTCGAACGTGCCGGTCTCGCCGAGAATCGTCTTGTCGCCCGCGTCGTGCCATTCGGGCCGCACCACGAAGCTCAGAGTATCGGGATCGACGCTCCAGCCGGTCATCGCGCGCGCGGCTTCCGTCACGTCGTGCTGGGTGTATTGCCCTTCGCCGAGCGTGAACAGCTCCATCACCTCGCGCGCGAAATTCTCGTTCGGGCGTCCCTTGCGGTTGCTCGCGCCGTCGAGATACTGAAGCATCGCCGGATCCTTCGCGACCGCATGCAGCAGCGTGCCGAAGTTGCCGAGCGCCTCGCGGCGAAACAGCGCGTTCTGCACGGCCATCGTCTGCGGGTACGGAACCTTGTCCTGCCCGGACGTGAAGTGCCCGTGCCAGAACAGCGTCATGCGCTCGGTGAGCGGCGACGACGTCGCGACCATCTCGTTGATCCATGCCGCGCGCAACGCGTCGTAGCGGCGATTGCGCTCGCGCTGCTCGTCGCGCCGCATGTCGGGTGTGAGCGCCTGACGCTGCGCGCGGGTCGGCGGCAGCTCGGCGAGCCAGTCGGGCCAGGTCGTCACGGGGTCGCGGCGCACGTTGCCGAGCGCATCGGCCACGGCTTGCACACGTGTCATGCCGACGATGCGGACGACCTCGGCCGGAGCGGGAGAAAAGCCGGTACGGCTCAGGAAGAACAGCGCATCGTCGGCGTCGAGCGGCGCCTGCATCGCGGGCGGTGCCGGGGCGGCAGCGTTCGCTTTCATCGTCGTGGACTCCCGGAACGCACCGGCGGTGCGGATGCCGGTTCAACGGCAGCACGCATGCGAAAGTTGACGGAAAAATTGCTACGGAATCTTCCCGCGCCGTGCGAAGGCGCGTGCGTGTCAGCGCTTGTACAGCTCGCGGACGGCGTCCTCGATGTGCTGGCGCAGCAGGTGGCGCTCCTCGGGCGTCATGTGCCCGTCGCGGCGGTGCTGTTCGAGATCGGGAGGCACGGCGGAACGGACCGCCATGTCGGCGGCGCGGTCGGACTGCGGCACTTTGCCGCGCAGCAGCTTGCGCGACGATGCGCCCTGCTCGGGGCGCTGCGCATACGCGAAGTTCGACGCATATGGACCGGCAAGTGCGATCGTCAGCATCAGTGCAATCCGGGCAGATCGCATGACCGTCCTCGCTTCTTTGGTCGATTTGTTCCCTTCGTCACGCGGCAACCGGTTACCTCTGGTACTTGAAAAACCCTGCGGAATTCGGGTGTACAAAGATGAAAGATGGAGTGCAGGGGAGTATCTACCGAATTTCGGCTTCGAGTAAAGGAATCTCTATAGCCTGCCTTTACTCCGCACGGCACTACGGGTAAATTTTGTAACGGACTGTTACGCACGAAAATACGCAACCGTGCGTGATTTCCCATTCGCGATAAGATGCCGCTCATGGAAACGAAAAACCCCTCCAAGATTCTCGTCGTCGACGACGACCCGCGCCTGCGCGATCTGCTGCGCCGCTATCTCGGCGAGCAGGGTTTCAACGTATACGTCGCGGAGAACGCGACCGCGATGAACAAGCTCTGGGTGCGCGAGCGTTTCGACCTGCTCGTGCTCGACCTGATGCTGCCGGGCGAAGACGGCCTGTCGATCTGCCGCCGCCTGCGCGGCAGCAACGACCGCACGCCGATCATCATGCTCACCGCGAAGGGCGAGGATGTCGATCGCATCGTCGGCCTCGAGATGGGCGCCGACGACTACCTGCCGAAGCCGTTCAACCCGCGCGAACTCGTCGCGCGGATTCACGCGGTGCTGCGCCGCCAGGCGCCGGCCGAACTGCCGGGCGCGCCGTCGGAAACGACCGAGGTGTTCGAGTTCGGCGAGTTCTCGCTGAACCTCGCCACGCGCACGCTGACGAAGTCGGGCCAGGAAATTCCTCTGACGACCGGCGAATTCTCGGTGCTGAAGGTGTTCGCGCGCCATCCGCGCCAGCCGCTGTCGCGCGAGAAGCTGATGGAACTCGCGCGCGGCCGTGAATACGAAGTGTTCGACCGCAGCCTCGACGTGCAAATCTCGCGCCTGCGCAAGCTGATCGAACCGGATCCGGGCAGCCCGCGCTTCATCCAGACCGTCTGGGGCCTCGGCTACGTGTTCATCCCGGACGGCGCCGCCTGATCTTTTTCCTTTCCGGTTTCGCCCGTCCACGGCCCGTCCCATGCGTATCGACCGGCGCCTCCTGCAGCTCGCGTTCGGCGGGCTGTTCTGGCGCACATTCCTGCTGATCGCGCTGCTGATCTCGGTCAGTCTCGCCGCGTGGTTCCAGAGCTTTCGCGTGATCGAGCGCGAGCCGCGCGCGCAGCGCGTCGCGCTGCAGCTCGTCGCGATCGTGAAGCTCACGCGCACCGCCCTGCTCTATTCCGATCCCGATTTGCGGCGCGCGCTGCTGCAGGATCTCGAGAGCAACGAGGGCGTGCGCGTTTACCCGCGCGAGAAAACCGACAAGTTCAAGCTGCAGCCCGACGAATCGCTGAACCGCCTGATCGAACACGACATCCGCAGCCGCCTCGGCGACGATACCGTGATCGCGCAGTCGGTCAACGACATCCCCGGCGTGTGGATCAGCTTCAAGATCGACGACGACGATTACTGGGTCGCGCTCGATCGCGACCAGCTCGACAACGTCACGGGCCTGCAGTGGGCCGGCTGGGGCCTGTTCGCGCTCGCACTGTCGCTGTTCGGCTCCGCGTTCATCACGAGCCTCGTGAACCGGCCGTTCTCGCGGCTCGCGCTCGCCGCCCGCCAGGTCGGTTCCGGCCAGGCGCCGGAGCCGCTGCCCGAGCGCGGGATGGGCGTCGCGGCCGACACCAACCGCAGCTTCAACCAGATGGTGCGCGACCTCGAACAGCTCGAGGCCGATCGCGCGCTGATGCTCGCGGGCATCTCGCACGACCTGCGCACGCCGCTCGCGCGGCTGCGGCTCGAGACCGAGATGAGTCCATCCGACCAGGCGACCAAGGACGCGATGGTCGACGACATCGAACAGATGGACCGCATCATCGCGGCCTTCATCGATTACGCGCGGCCGACCCAGCGCAAGCCGGAGCCGGTCGACCTGTCGTCGATCGCGCAGGAAGTCGCCGCGCGCGTATCGGGCGAGGACGGCGTCGAGATCCGCACGCGGCTCGCGCCGAGCGCGGTGATCGAAGCCGACGAAACCGACATGCGCCGCGTGATCGGCAACCTCGTCGAGAACGCGCGCAAATACGGCCAGAGCCGGCAGGACGGCGTGTCGCGCATCACGCTCGAGACGCGCGTGACGCACGCGCGCGTCGAGCTGTCGGTGAGTGACGAAGGTCCCGGCATTCCCGAGGATCAGTTGCCGCTCGTGATGCGGCCGTTCTACCGCGTCGACACGGCGCGCACCAAGGCGGACGGCACGGGGCTCGGCATGGCGATCGTGCTGCGCCTCGTCGGCCGCTATCGCGGCGCGCTGCGCCTGCGCAACCGCAACCCCGAAGCGGGCCTTGAAGTCACCCTCGAATTCCCCGGCGCCGGCAAGGCGCGTGCGACGGCGTGACGCGTTCGCGCACGCTTCTTGCGGGTCACACTATCGCCGCGGTTGAAAAAAACTATGAGGCTTGTTAGCCAAAATCTATTGAAGCGTCTTGCTAATAGTGTTAAAGTCTGCCCCATGCTGTCACATCAACGTTGCAGCACCGAGGTAGCTTGACTCAGTCTTCTTCCCAACTCATACAGGAGTATCCGCATGAAAACCGTGGGCGATAAACTCGAAGCATTCACCGTCGTAGCCGCGAAGCCGGGCTTCAACAACCACGAGGAAAACGGCCAGTCGGCGTTCGAGACCGTCACCGAAGCGTCGTTCCCGGGCAAGTGGAAGATCATCTACTTCTATCCGAAGGATTTCACGTTCGTGTGCCCGACGGAAATCGTCGAGTTCGCGAAGCTCACGAAGCAGTTCGAAGAGCGCGACGCCGTCCTGCTCGGCGGCAGCTCGGACAACGAATTCGTCAAGCTCGCATGGCGCCGTGAGCACAAGGACCTGAACAAGCTGAACCACTACTCGTTCGGCGACGTCAAGGGCGAGCTGATCGACCAGCTCGGCGTGCGCGACAAGGAAGCCGGCGTGGCCCTGCGCGCGACGTTCATCGTCGACCCGGACAACACGATCCAGCACGTTTCGGTGAACAACCTGAACGTCGGCCGTAGCCCGGAAGAAGTCCTGCGCATTCTGGACGGCCTGCAAACGGACGAACTGTGCCCGTGCAACCGCGCAGTCGGCGGCGCAACGCTGTAAGCGCATCGATGCACGAAGCCCGCGGCGCACGTCCTGCCTGCGGGCTTTTTTAACGGCCAACCCATAGGAGATATCAATGGAATTCATCGACTCGATTAAGGCGCGCATCCCCGACTACGCGAAGGATATTCGCTTGAACCTCGACGGCACGATCTCGCGCTCGTCGCTCGAAGGCAACGATGCGGTCGGCGTCGCGCTGGCGGCGGCTGTTGCGGCGAAGAGCACGATCCTCGTGAAGACGATCCGCGAAGCCGGCGTGCTGTCGCCCGAAGAGACGAACGCCGTGCTGACGGCGGCCGCGCTGATGGGGATGAACAACACCTGGTATCCGTATGTCGAGATGGCCGACGACGCCGACCTGAAGACGCAGCGTGCCGAGCTGCGGATGGGCGCGTATGCGTCGCACGGCGGCGTCGACAAGCGCCGGTTCGAGATGTACGCGCTCGCCGCGTCGATCGTCGGCAAGTGCCACTTCTGTGTGAAGTCGCACTACGCGCTGCTGAAGAACGAGCAAGGGATGACAACGACGCAACTGCGCGACGTCGGCCGCATCGCGTCGGTGATCAACGCCGCCGCGCAGGTCATCGCCGCCGAAGGCGAGTAAGCGGCCGGGCCGCCCCCGGGCCGCCAAACAAAAATGCCACGCAAACGCGTGGCATTTTTTTCATTCCGGCGGCACGACCTGCGCACCGCGTCCGACACCGGCGTCAAACCGGCATCAAACCGGCATCGGCGGCATCAGGCGCTCACGCGCCCTGCTTCACCAGCAGCGCGGCAGCCTGCGCCTCGATGCCCTCGCCGCGGCCGAGGTAGCCGAGCTTCTCGTTGGTCTTCGCCTTCACGTTCACGCGCTCGAGCGGCAGCCCGAGATCGGCCGCGATGTTCGCGCGCATCCCGTCGATATGCGGCGCGAGCTTCGGCGCCTGCGCGATCACGGTGCTGTCGACGTTCTGGATCGTGAAGCCGGCCGCCTTCACGCGAGCGACGCACTCGCGCAGCAGCACGCGGCTGTCCGCGCCCTTGAACGCCGCGTCGGTGTCGGAGAAATGGCGGCCGATGTCGCCGAGCGCCGCCGCGCCGAACAGCGCGTCGGTGATCGCGTGCAGCAGCACGTCCGCGTCCGAATGGCCGAGCAGGCCGCGCTCGTATGGAATCGTCACGCCGCCGATGATGAGGGGGCGCCCCGGGACGAGCTGGTGCACGTCGTAGCCTTGTCCGATTCTGAAATCCATGCGTATTCCGGTTGAGATGTGAGGTGAAAGTCAGGAAGCGTTCGCGGGGCGCGCGAGGATCGCTTCCGCGAGCGCGAAATCTTCCGGGTATGTGACCTTGAAGTTGCGCAGGCTGCCCTGCACGACGCGTGGCGTATGGCCGGCCCATTCGATCGCGCTGGCCTCGTCGGTCAGGTCGTGCCCTTCGCGCTGCGCGCGCAGGATCGCGTCGCGCAGCATGCCGATGCGGAACATCTGCGGCGTCTGCGCCTGCCACAGCGCGTCGCGCGACTCGGTGCGCGCGATCGCGTCGCCGCCAGCCGGCACGCGCTTGAGCGTATCGGCCACCGGCAGCGCGACGATGCCGCCGACCGGATCGTCCTTCAGCGTCGCGACCAGCGTGCGGATCAGCGCCGGCGTGATGCCGGGGCGTGCGGCGTCGTGCACGAGCACCCAGTCCTGGTCGGTCGCGCCGAATTCGGCCAGCTCCAGCAGCCCGTTCAGCACTGAAGCCTGCCGCGAGCCGCCGCCGCAGCGGCGCACCGCGAAGCGCAGGCCCGCGAAGCGGCGCGCGTCGAAGTGCGTGTCGTCGGGTGCGAGGACGACGAGCGTCTGCGCGAATTCGCTGCACGCATCGAACGCGGCGAGCGTGTAATGCAGGAGCGCGCGGCCGGCCAGCGTGCGGTATTGCTTCGGCACGGCCGAACCGGAGCGGCTGCCCGTGCCGGCGCAAGGAATCAGGGCGAAAAGTCGGGGAGTCACGAAAGGGAAACGCCGGAAAGATGAAATCGAGAAGCGGATTTTATAATAGGTCTTTCGTCTCGACCGGCGCACCGCGCCGCGCCCGTGCCCGCCACCCCTGCCGTCCCTATGCCAGACAACGCTTCCACCCCGTTCGCCTCGCCCGTCGCCCGCGTCAAACCGGGCCAGCGGTTCGCCTTCGACGGCGCGCACGGCTCCGCCGACGCACTCGCCATCGCCCGCTATCTCGCCGACAACCGCGACGCGGTCCCGCTCCTTGCGGTGATCTGCGCAAATGCGGTCGACGCGCAGCGGCTGTCGCAGGAACTCCGCTACTTCTCGCCCAATGCACGCGTGCGCCTGCTGCCGGACTGGGAAACGCTGCCGTACGACACGTTCTCGCCGCACCAGGATCTGGTATCCGAGCGCCTCGCGACGCTGCACGACCTCGGCGAGGGCCGCTGCGACATCCTGCTGGTGCCCGCGACCACCGCGCTGTATCGAATGCCGCCCGCGTCGTTCATGGCCGCGTACACCTTCGCGTTCGCGCAAGGCGAGCGGCTCGACGAGGCGAAGCTGAAGGCACAGCTCACGCTGGCCGGCTACGAGCACGTGAGCCAGGTCGTGCGGCCCGGCGAATACTGCGTGCGCGGCTCGCTGATCGACCTGTACCCGATGGGCTCGCCGCTGCCGTACCGAATCGACCTGTTCGACGACCAGGTCGACTCGATCCGCGCGTTCGATCCCGATACGCAGCGCAGCCTCTACCCGGTGCGCGACGTGCGCCTCCTGCCCGGCCGCGAGTTTCCGTTCGACGAAGCCGCGCGCACGGCGTTCCGCAGCCGCTGGCGCGAGACCTTCGAAGGCGACCCGAGCCGCGCGCCGATCTACAAGGACATCGGCAACGGCGTGCCGTCGGCCGGCATCGAGTATTACCTGCCGCTGTTCTTCGACGAGACGGCCACGCTGTTCCACTACCTGCCGCAGGACGCGCATCTCGTGTTCGCCGGCGATCTGGAGGCGTCGATCCGCCGCTTCACGGCCGATACGAAGCAGCGCCACGCGTTCCTCGCGCACGACCGCGAGCGGCCGATCCTCGAGCCGCAGCGGCTATTCCTCTCCGACGAGGATTTCTTCGCGTTCGCGAAACCGTTCGCGCGCGTCGTGCTGCCCGCGCAGCCGGCCGGCGGCTGGGCGACGGGCCTGCCCGAACTCACGGTCGATCGCCATGCGGACGATCCGCTCGCCGCGCTGCGCACGTTCGTCGAATCGTCGGGCAAGCGCGTGCTGCTGACGGTCGAATCGGCCGGCCGCCGCGAAACGATCCTGCAACTGCTCGCGGAGCATCACCTGCGCCCCGCGTCGAACGACCACTTCGCGGGCTGGCTCGAAAGCGATGCACCGTTCGCGCTCGGCGTCGCACCGCTCGCGAGCGGCTTCGCGGTGCCGGGCGAAGGCTACGCGATCGTCACCGAAACCGAGCTGTACGGCGCGCTCGGCCGGCGCGCGGGGCGCCGCCGGCAGGAACAGGCGAGCAACGTCGACGCGATGGTGCGCGACCTGTCGGAGCTGAAGGTCGGCGACCCAGTCGTCCATGCGCAGCACGGCATCGGCCGCTACATGGGTCTCGTGTCGATGGATCTCGGCGAAGGCGAGACCGAATTCCTGCACCTCGAATACGCGGGCGACAGCAAGCTCTACGTGCCGGTCGCGCAGTTGCACGTGATCTCGCGCTACAGCGGCGCCGATCCGGACAGCGCGCCGCTGCACGCGCTCGGCTCGGGCCAGTGGGAGCGCGCGAAGCGCAAGGCCGCGCAGCAGATCCGCGACACGGCCGCCGAGCTGCTGAACCTGTACGCGCGCCGCGCGGCCCGCGAAGGCCACGCGTTCTCGCTCGATCCGCGCGACTACGTGAAGTTCGCCGAAAGCTTCGGCTTCGAGGAAACGCCCGACCAGGCGGCCGCCATCGCGGCCGTGATCGGCGACATGACGAGCGGCAAGCCGATGGACCGCCTCGTGTGCGGCGACGTCGGCTTCGGCAAGACCGAGGTCGCGCTGCGCGCCGCGTTCATCGCGGTGCTGGGCGGCAAGCAGGTCGCGCTGCTGTCGCCGACCACGCTGCTCGCCGAGCAGCACACGCAGACCTTCGCCGACCGCTTCGCCGATTGGCCGGTGCGGATCGTCGAGCTGTCGCGCTTCAAGACCGCGAAGGAAGTCAACGCGGCGATCGCGCAGATCAACGAAGGCAGCGTCGACATCGTGATCGGCACGCACAAGCTGCTGTCGTCGGACGTGCAGTTCAAACGCCTCGGCCTCGTGATCATCGACGAGGAACACCGCTTCGGCGTGCGGCAGAAGGAAGCGCTGAAGGCGCTGCGCGCGGAAGTCGACGTGCTGACGCTGACCGCGACGCCGATCCCGCGTACGCTCGGGATGGCGCTCGAGGGGCTGCGCGACTTCTCGGTGATCGCGACCGCGCCGCAGAAACGGCTCGCGATCAAGACCTTCGTGCGCCGCGAGGAAGAAAGCGTGATCCGCGAGGCGATGCTGCGCGAGCTGAAGCGCGGCGGCCAGGTGTACTTCCTGCACAACGAGGTCGAGACGATCGAGAACCGCAAGGCGATGCTCGAGACGCTCGTGCCCGAAGCGCGCATCGTGATCGCGCACGGCCAGATGCACGAGCGCGAGCTTGAACGCGTGATGCGCGATTTCGTCGCGCAGCGCGCGAACGTGCTGCTGTGCACGACCATCATCGAGACCGGCATCGACGTGCCGAGCGCGAACACGATTATCATGCACCGCGCGGACAAGTTCGGCCTCGCGCAGCTTCACCAGTTGCGCGGCCGCGTCGGCCGTTCGCACCACCAGGCGTATGCGTACCTGCTGGTCCACGATCCGCAGTCGCTGACCAAGCAGGCGCAGCGCCGGCTCGAGGCGATCCAGCAGATGGAGGAACTCGGTTCGGGCTTCTATCTCGCGATGCACGACCTCGAGATCCGCGGCACCGGCGAGGTGCTCGGCGACAAGCAGTCGGGCGAGATCCACGAGATCGGCTTCCAGCTGTACACCGACATGCTGAACGACGCGGTGAAGGCGCTGAAGAACGGCAAGGAGCCCGACCTCACCGCCCCGCTCGCCGCGACGACGGAAATCAACCTGCATGCGCCCGCGATCCTGCCGGCCGACTACTGCGTGGACGTGCAGGAGCGGCTGTCGCTGTACAAGCGTCTCGCGAACTGCGAGCACGGCGACGCGATCGACGGCATCCAGGAAGAGCTGATCGACCGCTTCGGCAAGCTGCCGCCGCAGGCGCACGCGCTCGTCGAGACGCACCGGCTGCGGCTGGCCGCGAAGCCGCTCGGCATCGTCAAGATCGACGCGAGCGAGGCCGCGATCGGGCTGCAGTTCGAGCCGAATCCGCCGATCGATCCGATGCGCATCATCGAGATGGTGCAGAAGCATCGGCACATCAAGCTCGCGGGCCAGGACAAGCTGCGCATCGAGACGCGCTCGCCCGATCTCGCGATCCGCGTGTCGACGATCAAGGAAACGCTGCGCGCGCTCGCGCCGCGCGCCGACGCGGCGGCGAGCGCGGCACGCTGACGGCACGGCCGCGATGCTGCACCGCATCGCGGCCGGCGAAGGCGGGCGGACGCGTTTTTGAGTATGATTTTCCCATTCATCAGACGGAGTTTTGCCATGTCCACTCTCGACGCGACGGCGCCGTCCGCCGCCGACCAAGGCGACGCCTCGCTCGTCAGCCTGCCCTGGATCAAGCAGTTGGTGTCGATGGACACGACGAGCCGCGTGCCGAACCTCGGCCTGATCGAAACGGTGCGCGACGCGCTTGCCGCGAAGGGCATCGCGTCGACGCTCACGCACGATCCGCGCGAAGGCTGGGCCAACCTGTTCGCGACCGTGCCCGCATACGACGGCTCGACCGACGGCGGCATCGTGCTGTCGGGGCACACCGACGTCGTGCCGGTCGACGGCCAGCAGTGGGACAGCGACCCGTTCGCGCCCGAGCTGCGCGACGGCCGCCTGTACGGCCGCGGCACGTGCGACATGAAGGGCTTCATCGGCACGGCGCTCGCGCTGTTGCCCGAGATGCAAGCGACCCGGCTCGGGAAGCCGATCCATTTCGCGCTGTCCTATGACGAGGAAATCGGCTGCGCGGGCGCACCGCTCCTGATCGCCGATCTCGTCAAGCGCGGCGTGAAGCCGTCCGGCTGCATCGTCGGCGAGCCCACCAGCATGCGGCCGATCATCGCGCACAAGGGCATCAACGCGTACCGCTGCTGCGTGCGCGGCCATGCGGCGCACTCGTCGCTGACGCCGAAGGGCCTGAACGCGATCGAGTACGCGGCGCGCCTCATCTGCCACATCCGCGACGTCGCCGACCGCTTCCGTGCCGAAGGCCCGTTCGACGAGCTGTACGACGTGCCGTTCACGACCGCGCAGACGAGCACGATCCAGGGCGGCAACGCGATCAATACGGTGCCGGCCGAATGCCGGTTCGACTTCGAGTTCCGCAACCTGCCGACGCTCGATCCCGAGCAGATCTTCACGCGCATCGAAGCGTATGCGCAGGAAACGCTGCTGCCGCAGATGCGTCGCGAGCATCCGAACGCGGCGATCGAGTTCTCGAAGATCGCCGCGGCGCCGGGGCTCGACGCGACCGAACAGGCCGCGATCACGCAGCTCGTGCGCGCGCTGACGGCCGACCAGGACAAGCGCAAGGTCGCCTACGGCACCGAGGCCGGCCTGTTCGAGCGCGCGGGTATCCCGAGCATCGTCTGCGGGCCCGGCAACATCGAGCAGGCACACAAGCCGAACGAGTATGTCGAGCTCGCGCAGCTCGCCGGCTGCGAGCAGTTCCTGCGCAAGTTCATCCGCAGCATGTCGGTCGACGCACACTGACCGCCCGCCACGCCGGCCTGCGTGTGCGGGCCGGCCCCTACCCCCGCCACCCGCCACGTCATGTCGACTGAACAACAGGGCACTGCCCATACGACGATCGACGGCGAGCCGATTCCGACGCTCGACGAAATCGCCGCGCAGCATTTCGCGTTGTCACCGTGGGTCGCACGCACCCCGGTGTTCGAGCGCGCCGATCTCCCGTCCCTCGAGGGCACGCACGTCAACTTCAAGTTCGAGCTGCTGCAGGCAAGCGGCAGCTTCAAGGCGCGCGGCGCGTTCACGCACCTGCTGGCACTCGACGAAGCGCGCAAGAACGCCGGCGTCACGTGCGTCTCGGCCGGCAATCATGCGGCGGCCGTCGCCTATGCGGCGATGCGGCTCGGCAGCAGCGCGAAGGTCGTGATGTTCCATACCGCGAGCCCGATGCGCATCGCGCAGTGCAAGCAGTACCGCGCGGAAGTCGTGCTCGCCGGCAGCGCGTCGCAGGCATTCGACCTCGTGCGGCGGATCGAGGCCGAGGAAGGCCGCTTCTTCATCCATCCGTTCAACGGCTATCACACGATTCTCGGCACCGCGACGCTGGGCTACGAATGGGCGACGCAGACGCCCGATCTCGACGCGGTGATCGTGCCGATCGGCGGCGGCGGGCTCGCGGCCGGCATGTCGACCGCGCTGCGGCTCGCGAATCCGCGCGTGCACGTGTACGGCGTCGAGCCGGAAGGCGCCGACGCGATGAGCCGCAGCTTCGCCGCCAATCACACGATCAAGATGAGCGCGATGCAGACCATCGCCGATTCGCTGATGGCGCCGCACACCGAGGAATACAGCTACCAGCTGTGCCGGCGCCACATCGACCGCATCGTCACGGTGTCCGACGACGCACTGCGCGCGGCGATGCTGTTCCTGTTCTCGCACCTGAAGCTGTCGGTCGAACCGGCGTGCGCGGCAGCGCTCGCGGCGCTGCTCGGCCCGCTGCGCGAAACGCTGCAGGGCAAGCGGGTCGGCGTGCTGCTGTCGGGCACGAACACCGACCCCGCGACGCTCGGCATGCATCTCGCGCACGCGAAACTGCATCACTGAATCCACGCAGGCTACTCAGGGTTATCCCCAGTTTATGTTGACAGCCCTGTTGATAACCCGCCGGACAAACACGCAAGTCATTGAGCGGGCAGCGTTTTATGCGCGCGAAGGGCGTCGGACGCGAAATAGGCAGATGCCGCCGCCGAGCGCGCGTCCCGCGACGTGGCGGCGTCGCATGCGCTCCATGATCGGCGCCGCCGCCCTTGCACTGTTCGCCGGTTGTGCGGCACCGCCCTCGCCCGTCATCGACGCGTCTGCCGCCTGCATGCAGCCGGACGCGCACCGGATGCTGCAAGCCGACCTGCTGTTCGGGCGCGATATCGCGGGACGCGGCCCCGTCACCGATGCGGAGCGCGCGGCCTTCCTCGCCGACGTCGTCACGCCGCGCTTTCCGGACGGCTTCACATACTGGGACAACCGCGGCCAATGGCGCGACCGCGCCACCGGCCGGATCATCCGCGAAGCGAGCTTCGTGGTCCGTATCGTCGCCGACGATACCGCCGACACGCACGCGCGGCTCGCCGCGATCCGGCATGCGTACCGCGAGCGCTTCCGGCAGGAATCGGTCGGCATCACGCTCGTGCCGGCCTGCGCGTCGTTCTGATTCGCCCTACCGGGCCGAGGCCGCGACACGCAAAAAAACGGGCGCCCGAAGGCGCCCGTCGCATGCGAAACATCCGCGTACCGCTTACTTGTTCTCGAACATGTCCATGATCTGCTGCTTCTCCTGCTGCGTGACGGGCGGCGGTGCGAGCCCCTCCGAGCCGGCCGAGCCGAGCGCATCGTTCGCGCTGATCGCGTTCGCGGCCGGGTTGATGTCCACGCTCGCGACGAAGCCGTTGCCCGGCGTGCGATCGGCGTAGTACAGCTCGCCGTCGACCGTCGTCAGGCCGTCCGGCATCGGCATCTGCTGCTCGGGCACGCCGTTCAGCGCAGTGCGCATGTAGTTCACCCAGATCGGCAGCGCGAGCTGCGCGCCGAATTCGCGGCTGCCGAGGCTCTTCGGCTGGTCGAAGCCCATCCACGCGACCGCGACGAGCGACTGCTGGTAGCCGGCGAACCAGCCGTCCTTCGCATCGTTCGTCGTACCCGTCTTGCCCTGCAGGTCGCTACGGCCGAGCGCGTTGGTGCCGGCACCCGTGCCGGCCGTCGCGACCGTGTGCAGCAGGCTGTTCATCACGTACGCGTTGCGGCCTTCGATCGTGCGCGGCGCCGTGCCGCCCGCGACCACCGGCTGCGACTTCTGCAGCGGCTGGCCGCGCGCGTCGTCGACTTCGGCGATCAGGTACGGATCGACCTTGTAGCCGCCGTTCGCGAATACCGCATAACCGGTCGCGAGCTGCAGCGGCGTCACGAGGCCCGCACCGAGCGCCATCGGCAGGTACGGCGGCGTCTTCGCCGGATCGAAGCCGAAGCGCTGCGTCACGTACTGCTGCGCATACTGCGTGCCGATCGACGCGAGGATCCGGATCGACACGAGGTTCTTCGAACGCTGCAGGCCGGTACGCATCGTCATCGGGCCATCCGGCTGGTCGTCGTCCTTCGGCTCCCACGCGGTGCCGCCCGGCACGCTCGGCGGGAAGTACAGCGGCGCATCGTTGATGATCGTCGCCGGCCCGAGCCCCTTGTCGAGCGACGCCGAATAGATGAACGGCTTGAACGACGAACCCGGCTGGCGCCACGCTTGCGTCACGTGGTTGAACTTGCTCTTGTTGAAGTCGAAGCCGCCGACGAGCGAGCGGATCGCACCGTCCTGCGGCGCGATCGCGACGAGCGCGCCTTCGACCTGCGGCAGCTGCACGACCTGCCAGCCCGTCTTGCCGTCCTTCAGCACGCGCACGATCGAGCCCGGCTTGATCCGCAGCGTGGCATTCGCACGCGGATTCAGCGCGGCCGACACGAAGCGCAGCCCGACCGAGCCGATCGTCGTCGTCGCGCCGCCGACGAACTGCACCTCGACCGCGTTCGGCGACGCCGTCAGCACCACCGCCGACTGCAGGTCGCCGTTGTCCGGATGATCGGCGAGCGCGTCGTCGATCGCCTCGTCGCGGTCGTCGCCAGCGGCCGGCAGGTTGATCGAGCCTTCCGGCCCGCGATAGCCGTGGCGGCGCTCGTAATCGAGAATGCCGCGGCGCACGGCCTGGTACGCGGCTTCCTGGTCGGCCGAGTTGATCGTCGTCGTGACGGTCAGCCCGCGCGTATAGGTTTCGTCCTTGTACTGCTGGTACATCATCTGCCGCACCATTTCGGAGACGTATTCACCGTGCACCGCGTACTGGTTGCCCGGCGTGCGCACGTGGATCTCTTCCTTCACCGCCTGGTCGTACTGCGGCTGCGTGATGTAGCCGATCTCGAGCATGCGCTTCAGGATGTATTCCTGGCGAACCTTCGCGCGCTTCGGGTTGACGACCGGGTTATACGCGGACGGCGCCTTCGGCAGCCCCGCGAGCATCGCCGCTTCCGCGAGCGTGATGTCCTTCAGGTCCTTGCCGAAATACACGCGCGCGGCGGCCGCGAAGCCGTACGAGCGCTGACCCAGATAGATCTGGTTCATGTACAGCTCGAGGATCTGGTCCTTCGTCAGCGCCTTCTCGATCTTGTATGCGAGCAGCATCTCGTAGATCTTGCGCGTGTAGGTCTTCTCGCTCGACAGGAAGAAGTTGCGTGCGACCTGCATCGTGATCGTGCTCGCGCCCTGGCGCGCGCCACCGTGCAGCAGGTCGGCCACGCCCGCGCGCAGGATGCCGACGAAGTCGACGCCGCCGTGTTCGTAGAAGCGGTAGTCCTCGATCGCGAGCACCGCCTTCTTCATCACGTCGGGAATGTCCTGGAAGCGCACGAGGCTGCGGCGCTCCTCGCCGAACTCGCCGATCAGCACGTGATCGGCGGTGAACACGCGCAGCGGCACCTTCGGCTGGTAGTTGGTCAGCGCATCGAGCGACGGCAGTTGCGGGGCCATCACGACGAGTGCGTAGCCGACGATCAGCGCGCCGACAATCGCGAGCGTCGCGAACAGCCCGACGAACCACAGTGCGACGCGCGAGCCGAACGAGCGGCGGCCGCCCCCGCCTCCGCTGCGCTGCGCGCGACGGTCGTCGTCGCGGTCGTCGTCGGGGTAATAGGCTCCCGATGGCGAACGGCGTAACGTGTAGTGAGGTTCGTTCCGGTCGGAAGGAGAAGACGGTCGTTTGATAATTGGCATGTCGGAATGGCGGGCGGCGTGGCGCCCTCGGACGCATGCGGAAATGCAAGCGGATGAATCAGAGTGGGTGCATCGCGGCAACTGTCACGTCGACAGACCCCGCCGCGCGGCGATCCGTTCCCGCGACGTGACAGCGCATTTTAATGAAATCGACCGATCGGCTTCGCGATTTTTTGTAAAAATTCCCGCATAACCGTGAATTGCGAAACGTATTGGCGGCATGCTCCGCCTATCATGGACTCGCGGCCCGGCGCGCGCCGCAGCGTTTCTTTCAAACGCGAAAGGTTCGAGTTCTGCACGTGCATGCCGCTTGAACTCCGGCGCTTAAGCCGTATTTAAGGGGCCGGCGGTGTAATATCCGCCGGCTCACGCGGGTCGGATCCGATTCGCGACGGGCACTGCCGCGCTCACGCGGCACCTTTCAACCACGGAGGATTTCATGTCGCTTTTCGACTCTGTTTCGCGCACGATCAAAGGCCTGCTGAACGATGCGGCCGACTCGGTACAGGATCCGTCGCGCGACGCACGGCAGATCGTGCGGGAGCTCGACGACAGCATCGGCCGTGCCGAGAATTCGCTGATCGAGATCGAGGCACAGGTCGCGACCCAGCGCAGCAAGCGCGATGCGGCCGACGACAAGGTGAAGAAGTACGAGGACGGCGCGAAGCGCGCGCTGCAGGCCGGCGACGAAGCGCTCGCACGCGAGGCGCTTGCCGCGCAGTCGAACGCGGAAGCCGAGCGCGATGCGCTTGCGGCCGAGCTGACGACGCTCGAACCGTCGGTCGACAAGCTGAAGGGGCAGATCGCCGACATGCGCCAGCGCCGCAACGACCTGAATGCACGCTCGAACATCCTGCAGGCGAAACAGGAAATCGCGCAGGCGAAGGACGTCGCGGCCAGCGCGCTGGGCGGCATCGGCGGCAAGAACCTGTCCGAGGACTTCCAGAAGCTCGAGGACAAGGTCGCGCTGCAGAACGCGCGCTCGGACGCACGCCTGAATTCGGCCGACACGTCGAGCGGCAAGGCGCTCGACGACAAGCTCGCCGCGCTGAACAAGGGCCCGTCGGTCGAGGATCGCCTCGCCGCGCTGAAGAAGCAGCTCGACACGCCCGCGCAGTAACGGCAACCGCGCCGCGGCCCGCCGGGCCCGCGGCGCGCACCGATCGTCAGGAGACGGGCGCTCGCGCCCGGTTCGACCATGAAGAAATCTCTCGCCGCGCTCGGCCTCTCGCTGATGCTGCTGTCGTCCGCCGCATTTGCGGTCCCGTCGCTGCAGCAAGTCGAGCAGTCGATCGCACAACGTGACTGGCAGCGTGCCGACACGCAGCTGTCGCAAGTCATCGATGCCCATCCGAACAACGCGCATGCGCGCTACCTGTACGCGCAGGTGCTTGACCGCGAAGGTCGCGCGTCCGATGCGCTCACGCAGCTGCAGAAGGCAAAGTCGCTCGATCCGCAACTGCGCTTCACCGACGCGTCGCACTTCGCGCAGACGGAATCGCGCATTCGCGCAGACGCCGCGCGCATCAGTGGCAACGCACCGTCGGCCACGCAGAGCGGTTCGTTGCAGTCGTCGCTCGCACCGGCCGTGCCGGTCGCGAAACATGGTCCGTCGACCGGCATGTGGATCGGCCTCGGGCTGATCGTCGCGATCATCGCGCTGGTACTGCGCTGGACGTTGCGACGTGCACGCTCGGCCGACGACAGCCGCGCCGACGACGAACGCCGCACGCAGTTGAAGCGCGCGACCGACGTGCTGAACGACATTCGTCCGCTGAAACTCGACGCGAAGCTCTCGACCGCGCCCGGCGCGGCCGCGCTCACCGGCGAGCTCGAAGGCATCGAGACCGATGCGCGCACGCTCGTCGAAACGCTGTCGAACGGCAAGAACCCGGTGCCGCCGTATCGCATCGACGAACTCGAGCAGCGGCATGCGAGCGTGAAGGCGCGCGTCGAAGGCCGCCCCGATCCGGGCGCGCACCCCGCCGCGCCGGCGAACGGCAGCGGCTCCGTGTATGCGCAGGAAGCCGATCGCATGACCGGCATGCAAGGCCAGCCGTATCAGCAGCAACCGTACCCGCAGCAGCCGTATCCACCGCAACCGTATCCGCAACAGCAGCCACCCGTCGTGGTCCAGCAAGGCGGCGGTTTCGGCGGCGGGATGGGCGGGCTGCTGACCGGCGTGCTGCTCGGCGAAGCGATGTCGGGCGGCCGCGAGCGCGTGGTCGAGCGCGACGTGATCGTCGACGACCAGCGCCGACGCCAGGAGAACAACGATCCGGGCTTCGACCTGGGTCGCGGCGACAATTCGAACTGGAGCGACGGCAACGGCGGCGGCAGTGTCGATCTCGGCAGCAACGACGACGGCTGGACCGACGACAATACCTGAGCATTCGCACGCGGGCGCCGACGCATCGCGCGACGCCCGCCCCTCACGCCGCGCTTCCTTTCATTTCCACTCGCGCCGGTCCCCTGATTTGTTAATCATTTCAAGATGGGCTACCGGCAATGGGGCACGTTCGCTATCATGCGGCCATCGGCGTGCCTCCGATCCCATCAGACGCTTCGCAGCCCTGCGCGTCGCGGCACGCCTCCCCTCGCCCCAACCAGGAGAAAGCCGCTCATGAGCATAATCAAGGAATTCAAGGAATTCGCCGTCAAGGGCAACGTGATGGATCTCGCCGTCGGCGTGATCATCGGTGGCGCATTCTCGAAGATCGTCGACTCGGTCGTGAAAGACCTCATCATGCCGGTCATCGGCGTGGTAACCGGCGGTCTGGATTTCTCGAACAAGTTCGTTCTGCTCGGCACCATCCCCCCGTCGTTCAAGGGTAATCCCGATTCGTTCAAGGACCTGCAGGCCGCGGGCGTTGCCGCGTTCGGCTACGGCTCGTTCATCACCGTGGCGATCAACTTCGTGATCCTCGCGTTCATCATTTTCATGATGGTGAAATTCATCAACAAGCTGCGCAAGCCGGAAGAAGCCGCGCCGGCCGCAACGCCGGAAGACATCGTGCTGCTGCGCGAGATCCGCGATTCGCTCAAGCAACGCTGAGCACCGCGCCACGCCGCAACTATCGGGCCCGCCATGTGCGGGCCTTTTTGTTGGGCGCGCGCCGCGCACGGCCGCGCGAGGCTTATCTCATTTTTTTGTGACGGGCGAATGCACGCGCGGGAAAAGCAGGTCTATGATGGAGACTAAACGACAGTACGGGCGCCAAGACGCTGGCTGTGTCGATCATCGTGGCAAGCGGGTCGACGGGAGACATTGATCGTCGTACCGCACGAGTGCAGCATTTTCGTGTGCTATAAAGGATCGGCATGCGGCGTACATAGCCGGGAGTGGGTCGCATGAAAATGCCGCATTTCTTGCAATTGTTTTTGAGGCGAGTGTTTATGTCCTTCCCGAAAAAACGTCGACGCGCGCAACAGGATGGCCAGGAGTCGTTCCTCGCGGTATTGCGCCATTCGAAACCTTTCGCGCAGCTCGACACCAAGATTGCCCGCGCCCGTGCGCAGGACGAACCCGTCCTCTATGCGCATGTGCTGCCCGGCCTCGATGTGCTTCTATGCAGCGTGCGCGGCGCACAGCCGCCCTATCCGGCCATTGCCGAACTGCGCAAGCGCTGCATCGAATCGATCGCCAACGCACTCGAACAGCCACTCGACGGTCTCGAGAACGGCGGGTACTGGTACGAGGCGAACGGCTTTGGCTTCCTCGTGTTCGCGAGCCGCGCGCGCGCGCGCATCCTGCCCGAATTTGGTGCAGGCACGAAGGCGAGCCTGCGCGGCGGGCTCGGGCGCCAGAACGCCGGCGACACGACACCGCGCTCCCTCGGCTGAACCGACACCGACACGATGGGCCGCCTCCGGGCGGCCCATCGGCCATTCAGGTTTCCCGCTTTACCGCCGCCGCGCGATCACCGTGCCGTCCGGCGCCCGTTGCCGGGCCGGACGATGTCGATGAACGCGGCGAAATCGGCACCGGCGAGCCCCTGCGCGGCGCCCAGCCGCAGCACCTGCTGCACCGTGGCCGAAACGGGCATCACCGCGCCCGTATCGCGCGCGGCATCGGCAATTGCGTCGACGTCCTTCTGGAACGTGGCGAGCGCGCCGATCGACGGATGGCCGCCCGACGTCATGCGCGGCACGAAGGTCTGCAGCAGCACCGAATCGGCCCACCCGCCCGCCAGCGCGTCGGCCAGACGCGCGGCGTCGATGCCGCTCGCCTGCGCCAGGCCGACGGCTTCCGCGATCGCGGTCACCGTCGCGGTGACGATCGCCTGGTTGCACAGCTTCGCGGTCTGGCCCGCACCCGCGTCGCCCATGTGCGTGATGCGCGATGCGTAGGTGTCGATCAGCGGCCGCACCGCATCGAGATCCGCCGCGCCGCCGCCCGCCATCACCGCGAGCGTGCCGGCCTGCGCGCCGGGCACGCCACCCGACACCGGCGCGTCGATCCAGCCGACGCCGAGCGCGGCCGCGCGCGCCGCGTAGTCGCGCGTCGCCGCAGGCGGAATGCTCGAATGATCGACGATGCGCTTCAAACGGCGCGCCTTCGCTTCGCCCGCAAGGAGCCCGTGCTCGCCGAACACGACGTCGCCGACCGCGCGGCCGTCGAGCACGCACACGAACACCGTGTCGACGCGCTCGGCCAGTTCGCGCGGCGTGTCGACCACTTGCGCGCCGTCTTTTTCAAGCGCCTCGGCCTTGCCGCGCGTCCGGTTCCATACGCTGACCCGGTGCCCCGCCGCCAGCAAATGCCGAATCATCGGCGCGCCCATCAATCCCGGTCCGCAAAATCCGACTTCCACGATGTTCCTCGTCTCCAATTGGGGTTGCACTTGCCGCCCATCATACCTATCACTCAAGAAGCCGGACACGCGCGGCGCCGCTTCGGGCCCGCCGCTTGCGCCGGCCGCCCATACCAACCTCCCAGGGAGCGCATCATGAGCGACCACGTCTACAAGCTGATCGAACTGACCGGCTCGTCGCGGCAATCTTGCGACGACGCCATCCGCAACGCGATCTCGAAAGCCGGCAAGACGCTGCACAACCTGCACTGGTTCCAGGTGACCGAAACACGCGGCCACATCGAAGGCGACCAGGTCATCCACTGGCAGGTCACGCTGAAAGTCGGCATGCGCATCGACGACTGACGCACCGCGCTCGTCACGCGCGGCGCCCTGACCACCGGATGCGTGCAATGCGCATCCGCGCGGCGCCGTGCTCGCCCGTATTCCGCCCCGTTCGGACCCCTTGCCGGGGCCCGGCCGGCGGGCGTCTGCGGGTATCCATCTCTTGACGCTGCCCGTGGTTCATATTAAAAACCATATATTCCCCCGCCCCCTCGATCAGCCCGGACATATAAAACGGAGATATCATGAGTCAGCAACGCGAGGCGATCGACACGTACCTCTTGCGCGTCTTGCACACCTTGTTGATGGAGCGCAGCGTTACGCGCGCGGCCGTCAAACTGAACCAGTCGCAACCGGCGATCAGCGCCGCGCTGCGGCGCCTGCGCGACATCACCGGCGACCCGCTGCTCGTGCGCGGCAAGTCCGGCATGGTCCCGACCGAATACGGGCTGCGCCTGCTCGAGCCGGTGCAGAACGCACTGCGCGAAATCGAGCGCATCAAGTTCCAGCAGCACAACTTCGACCCGGCCACGTCGATCCGCTGCTACCGGATCGGCTGCCCCGACTACCTGAACGTGCTGTTCGTGCCGACCGTGGTCGAACGCTTCCGCCAGGCCGCGCCGAATGCGACGCTCGAGTTTCACTCGCTCGGCCCCGCGTTCGACTACGAGCTCGCGCTCGAAGACGGCAAGCTCGACATCGTCGTCGGCAACTGGCCCGAGCCGCCCGAACAACTGCACCTGTCGAACCTGTTCGTCGACCAGATCGTCTGCCTGATGAGCAACACGCACCCGTTCGCGAAGCGCGGCGGGCTCACGCTCGACCAGTACCTGAATGCGCCGCATCTCGCACCGACGCCGTACTCGGTCGGCCAGCGCGGCGCGATCGACGTGCACCTCGCGCGCGAGCGGCTCAAGCGCCACGTGGTCGTCACGCTGCCGTACTTCAACCTCGCACCGTACGTGCTGGTGAAGTCCGACCTGATCTTCACGACGACGCGCCTGTTCGCCGATCATTACGCGAAGTTCCTGCCGCTGTCGGTCGTGCCGGCGCCGCTCGACTTCCCGCCGATGCAGTACTACCAGCTGTGGCACGAACGCTGCCACTACTCCGACGAAGTGCGCTGGCTGCGCGGCCTCGTCGCCGAAGCGACCCGCACGCTGATCGAGCCGTAATCGCGCACGATGCGCGCGTCGGCCATGCCGTGACGGCGTGACCCGGTATGATGTGCCGCGTGCGGCGGCGGCTACAACCGCCGCGCGCCGATCCGCAACGCGCGGCGCGACCACCACGCCCGCGCGTCAGCGCGACGCCTCCACGAGTGCCTGCGCCAGCGCGTTGTGGCGCTCGATGACCGGCGGCAGGTCGAGCGTCGCGAGCCGCCCTTCCCGCACCACCACCTTCCCGTTCACCACCGTGTATGCCGTCTGCGACGGCGCACAGAACACGAGCGCCGCGACCGGATCGTGCAGCGCGCCCGCGAACAGCGGCTGGCGCAGGTCGAACGCGGCGAAGTCGGCGGCCATGCCGGGCTTCAGCGCACCGATGTCGTCGCGGTTCAGCACCTTCGCGCCGCCGAGCGTCGCGATCTCGAGCGCCTCGCGCGCGGTCATTGCATCGGGCCCGAATCCGACCCGCTGCAGCAGCAACGCCTGCCGCACTTCCGCGACCATCTGCGCGCCGTCGTTCGACGCGGAGCCGTCGACGCCGAGGCCCACCGGCACGCCGGCGAGACGCATCTTCTTCACCGGCGCGATGCCCGACGCGAGCCGCATGTTCGAGCACGGACAGTGCGCGACGCCGGTGCCGGTGCGTGCGAACAGGCCGATGCCTGCATCGTCGAGCTGCACGCAGTGCGCATGCCACACGTCGTGGCCGACCCAGCCGAGATCTTCCGCGTATTCGGCGGGCGTCATCCCGAACTTCTCGCGGCTGTATGCGATGTCGTTGACGTTCTCGGCCAGGTGCGTGTGCAGCGACACGCCGTAGTCGCGCGCCAGCACGGCTGCGTCACGCATCAGGCCGCGGCTCACCGAGAACGGCGAACACGGTGCGACGACCACGCGCAGCATCGCGTAGCGGCCTTCGTCGTGATAGGTCTCGATCAAGCGCTGCGCGTCGCGCAGGATGTCGGGCTCGCGCTCGACGACCGAATCGGGCGGCAGCCCGCCGTCGCGCTGGCCGACGCTCATCGCGCCACGGCTCGCGTGAAAGCGCATGCCGATGCGCTGCGCGGCGCCGATGCTGTCGTCGAGCCGGCTGCCGTTCGGGTAGATGTACAGGTGGTCGCTCGACGTCGTGCAACCCGACTGCAGCAGCTCGGCCATCGCGGTGAGCGTCGACACCTCGATCATCTCGGGCGTCAGATGCGCCCAGATCCGGTACAGGTTCGTGAGCCAGCCGAACAGCTCGGCGTTCTGCGCGGCCGGCACCGCGCGCGTGAGGCTCTGGTACATGTGATGGTGCGTGTTCACGAGCCCCGGGATCACCAGGTGGCCGCGCAGGTCGAGCACTTCGTCGGCGGTGTCGGGCAGCTCGGCGCTCGGGCCGACCGCGACGATCCGGTTGTCTTCGATATAAAGCCCCGCGTCGCGCAGTTCGCGGCGCGTGTCGTCCATGGTCACGAGCACGTCGGCGTGCTTGACCAGCAGGGTTTTCGGGCGGGATGAGGAAGGGTGCGGCGCGCGTGCGCCGGCGTGCTGCTCGAGGTTCATTCGCTCTCCGCGTCGTTCTGCCCCCGGGAGCCGCTCCCGGAGACGCTCACAAAGCCGTTCGAACGCTGATTCGCGGCACGCCCCGGTGCCTGCGTCCGTTCGAACGCGCTGGCCCGGTTACCCGGCGTGAATGCCGTCTTCGGGGTACGCGCGGGCTGGAAGCCCGACGCGCACGGCGGCAGCATCGCCCAAGCGCGCGCGGCGCACAATGCGCGATCTGCAATACCGCGCTTCACGGTTTCGATATGGTACGCCGCACGGGAGGCCGCCGGGCGCCGGAATCCCGGGCTGCGCGCCGGTGCCGGCGTGCCGTCGACAGCGGTTCATGCGCGGCGCATTATCTTTGATATCGCGCCCGTATTTGCGCGGGGAACCTTTTTACAATGCCTGCACGGCGCTCGCTTCAATCTCGCCGACGGGTATGTAGCCACGTGACGTGGAGCCTCGATCCGCCGCACAGTCAATGGATCGAGTCGCCGCCGAACCTCGCATTCACACAAGGACAATTGCGAATGGGAAAGCTCACTACCCACGTACTCGATACGGCGCACGGTCGTCCCGGCGCTTCCATCAAGGTGGACCTCTACGCGCTGGACGGCGAATCGCGCCGCGCGATCAAGACCGTGCTGACCAATAGCGACGGCCGCTGCGACGAACCGCTGCTCGAAGGCGCGGCGCTCGCCGCCGGCGAATACGAACTCGTATTCCATGCCGGCGACTACTTCGCGTCGCTCGGCGTGAAGGTGCCCGAACCCCGCTTCGTCGACCGCGTCGTACTGCGCTTCGGCATCGCCGACACCGCATCGCACTACCACGTGCCGCTGCTCGTGTCGCCGTGGTCGTACAGCACCTATCGCGGCAGCTGACACACGTATCGGCGCCCGCATCAAAGACAACGATCTGAGTCTGGAGGAGTTTCATGGAAGGCTTCATCACCGACTGGCTGAACCTCGCGCTGCGATGGCTGCACGTCATCGTCGCCATTGCGTGGATCGGCGAGTCCTTCTATTTCGTCGCACTCGACAACAGCCTGAAACCGCCTACCGACGCGAACCAGCGCAAGCGCGGCGTGTTCGGCGAACTGTGGCACGTCCACGGCGGCGGTTTCTACAACATGCAGAAGTACACGGTCGCCCCGCCGGAAATGCCGGATGACCTGCACTGGTCGAAATGGCCGTCGTACACGACCTGGCTGTCGGGCTTCTCGCTGTTCTTCGTGCTGTACCTGCTCGCACCGAACACGTACCTGATCGACAAGAGCGTGCTCGACATGGGCCCGGTGGTCGCCGTCGCATCCGCGCTCGGCTTCCTCGCGGCCGGCTGGATCGTCTACGACTCGCTGTGCCGCATCCTCGGCACCAACGATCGCGTGCTCGGCATCTGCGTCGGCATCTATGTCGTCGTCGCCGCGTACCTCGCATGCCACATCTTCTCGGGCCGTGCGGCATACCTGATCGTCGGCGCGATGCTCGCGACGATCATGTCGGCGAACGTGTTCTTCGTGATCATCCCCGGCCAGCGCAAGATGGTCGACAAGATGCTTAAGGGCGAAGAGCCGAACCCGATCTACGGCAAGCGCGGCAAGCAGCGCTCGGTGCACAACACGTATTTCACGCTGCCGGTCGTGTTCGCGATGCTGTCGAACCACTATGCGATGACGTACACGAACAAGTTCAACTGGGTCGTGCTCGTGCTGATCATGCTGGCCGGCGCGCTGATCCGTCAGTTCTTCGTGATGCGCCACCGCGGCAAGCAGCTGTGGTACCTGCCGATCGGCGGCGTCGCACTGCTGTCGGGCGCACTGGTGTGGACGATGCCCAAGCCGGTCGCACCGGAAGCACAGGCTGCCAACGCACCGAAGGTCGTGATCAACGACATCATGCCGATCCTGCAGCAGCGCTGCATCGAGTGCCACTCGGCCAAGCCGACGCTGATGGGCAGCGCGCCGGCCGGCGTGATGTTCGACACGCCGGACGAAGTGTCGAAGAATGCGCAGCGTATCTACGAACAGGCCGTGCGCCTGAAGGCGATGCCGATCGGCAACGTCACGCACATGACCGACGACGAGCGCGTGAAGCTCGCCGCCTGGTTCGAGGGTGGCGCGGCCAAGTAAGCCGCCCTGCGCCGACTCTCGATCGCCGGCGCAATCCTCTCCGTTCGCGGGCCCGGAAACGGGCCCGTTTTTTTTGCGCGTATGGAACGCGTTGCCCGCTAGCCGCGCATGGCGTCGCGCTGCAGCGCGACGAGCGCATCGAGCGCGCGCGGGCCGTCGTCGAACGGCACGAAGATGTGATCGTGATATGCGGCGGCCATCACGTTGCAGCTGATGCCGGCTGCGCCCAACGCCCGCGCGAACGCGGCCGTCAGGCCGACCGCCGCGAGATCCGAATGCACGGTCAGCGTGATCCACGCGGCGCGGAACAGCACGGGCCAGCCGCGGCGTGCGACCGTTTCCTCGCTGGCTACGACCGTCAGTCCTTCCGCTTCGCGGAACGTCGCAATCACTTCGGATAACGACACGTCTGCATCGGCCGGCAAAGACACGAAGGCGAACGCACCCGGATGCAGTTCGGGCTGCATCGTGCGCAGCAGGACCGCGAGGTCGTTTTCAGGTTGGCTCATCTGAGGAACACGTCCGGAACCGGACGTCAGGCGGTTGAGTTGCGGCCACGATAGCATGCGGCCGCACCTGGTGTGCCTCGGCGCGCCTCAACGCAATCGCAGCCTGCTGCCGGCCGACCTGCCTTCGCCGACAGGCGCCGTCGTGATGAGCATCATGGATGCCCGACATCGCCATGCGCCGGTTCGTTGCGGCGACGCTGCCCGATGCGTCGTCGTTCGTCGCGCTGCTGCAGCGTGCGCATGAACAGCAACCGCCGGCCGCGCCGTGATGCGCGCGCGGCGAGCATAAAAAAACCCGCGCAAACTGCACGGGTTTCTTCGAACGGCAACGGCTGCGATCCGGCTCAGGCCGTCACTGCATCCAGCGCGTCCTCGGTGAGCCACAGCGATTCCTGCAAGTCCTGCTCGTTCAGGTTCAGCCCGTCACCGCCGCGATCGACGACGATGAAGTCGCTGACGCCGCCCAGCGCGATCAGCGGGTGATGCCACACGCCCTTCGCATAGTTGACGCCCTGCCACCCGCTCGTCACGAACGCGCGGATCTTCGCCGGATCGAGATCGCCCGCGGGCGCCACGACGACGAGATACGGCTGGTCGTTCAGCGGTACGAATGCCTGGCTGCCGAGCGGATGACGCTCGAGCATCTTCACCTCGAACGGCAGCGTACGCGGCTGGCCGCGGAACAAATTGACGAGCGTACGGCCGTCTTCGTCGGTCACGTCGACTTTCGCGAGATCGTGAAAGCGGATCGTCGTGCCGAGGTTGATCGGAATCTGCTTCGCGCCTTCCGTCTCGATCACGTCGCCGAACGGCGCGAACGCTTCCTTGGTCAGCGGTTCGATTGCAAGCGTCTTCATTTGTCGAGCGTCCCCCACAGACGCAGGCGCGATACGCCGCCGTCCGGAATGATGTTCAGGCGCACGTGGGTCACCGGGCCCAGCGAGGCGATTTCGTGTTCGAAGTAATGCTGCTTGTCCATCTGCAGCTTCTGTTCGCCGAGCAGCACCGGCCAGAACATCGACTGCGTGATCAGCGAACTGTCGGTGCCGCCCGACACGTACGCGGCCTGGATCGAGCAGCGGTCCGGGTAGTTGCCCTTGAAGAACGCGGTGTCGACTTCGATCTTGCGGATCACGCCCGGCTGCGCGAGCGCGATGATCGCCCAGTCGTTGCCTGGTTCGCGGCGGCGACGGGTTTCCCAGCCGTCGCCCATGTTCACGCCGCGGCCCGGCAGCAGCAGGTTCGACGCGACGCCGAAGTGCTGGTTGTTCGCGGCCACCACGTAGCCGCCGTTTTCCATCGCCGCGAGATCGAACTGCTCGGTCGCGCTCGCGCCGGCCCAGTCGAGCTGCGGCTGACCGTACACGCGCAGGCGCGCGATGCCGCCGTCCGGATAGATGTTCACGCGCAGATGCGTGAACGCACGGGCGTCGCTCGCTTCGACGTAGTGATGGCTGTTGCCCTGCAGCGTCGTCGACGGCACGATCTCGACCCACTCGGTCGCCTGCGTCGGCGCGCCGTCGGCCACGAACGCGGCCTCGATCGACGCGGCCGGCGGGAAGTTGCCGGTGAAGTGGCTCGTGTCGATGTCGAACCCCTTGATCACGCCCGGGCGCGCCAGCTTGACGATGCACCAGTCATAGCCCGTCGTGCGCTTGCGGCGCGTCTCCCAGCCGTCCATCCACTTGCCGTGGTCGTCGTACTTGCCGGGGATGAATACCGCCGGCTCGGGGTTCAGCATCCGGTCCTTCGGCGCGAAGAAGTCGTCGCTGGCCTCGAGCGCCTGCGCACCGAGACGCGGGTCGGCGAGATTCACGTAACGCCGCGTGAAATCGGGTGCGTTCGGATCGAGAAGCGGAACAGCCATGATGTTTCCTTGTTTCAGTGAGGCGATCAGGCCGCTGCGACGCAGCAGGCCGTGTTGCGGTGTCAGGCGTCGATCAGGTCGTCGAGCCGGAAGCGCGCGATCCGGTAGATCTGGTCGAGGCTCGTGCGCAGTTCCTCGGTGCACGAATGATTCACGCGCGACTCGAAGTTCGCGATGATGCCGTGCCGGTCATAGCCGCGCACCGCGAGGATGAACGGGAAGCCGAACTTCTCGCGATACGTGCGGTTCAGCGTCAGCAGCTTGTCGAACTCTTCCTGCGTGCACTGGTCGAGACCCGCGCCGCTCTGCTCGCGCGTCGACTCGGCCGTCAGCTCGCCGCGCACGGCGGCCTTGCCGGCCAGCTCCGGGTGAGCGTTGATCAATGCGAGCTGGCGCGCTTCGCCGCCCGTCTCCACCGCATTCGACATCGTCTCGTGCAGCGCGTCGATGCTCGCGAACGGCCGCTCGCCCGCGGCAACCTCGGCCACCCACGGCGAATGTTCGAAGATCCCCGACAGCGCCGCGACGAATGCGCTCGGCGCCATCGTGTTCAGTTGATTCAACGTGTAACGCATCGCCTTCATGCTTTCCCTTCGTTTCGATGATTGGGCTGATACGGATGATGTTCACGCCAATGACGCGCGATATCGACACGGCGCGTCACCCATACGCGATCGTGCTTCTCGATGTGATCGAGAAAACGCTGCAGCCCGCGGAAACGTCCCGGACGGCCGAGCAGGCGGCAGTGCATGCCGATCGACAGCATCTTCGGCGCCTCGTCGCCCTCTGCGTACAGCACGTCGAACGCGTCGCGCAGGTAGTCGAAGAAGTGATCGCCGGTGTTGAAGCCCTGCGGCGTC
This sequence comes from Burkholderia ambifaria, assembly GCF_001443045.1. Classification (GTDB taxonomy): domain Bacteria; phylum Pseudomonadota; class Gammaproteobacteria; order Burkholderiales; family Burkholderiaceae; genus Burkholderia; species Burkholderia ambifaria_A. The sequence continues at coordinate 281,506 of NZ_LKPJ01000005.1, forward strand.
GCGAAGCGCATGTCGTTCGTATCGAGCGTATACGGCACGATCAGTTGCGGCGACGTGCTGCCGCCCGACACCTCGACGTCCATCCAGAACGGCAGGTCGTCGCCATAGTTGTCCGAGTCGTACAGGAAACCGCCGTATTCCGCGACGAGACGGTGCGTGTTCGGGCTGTCGCGGCCGGTGTACCAGCCGAGCGGACGCTCGCCCGTCACGCGCTCGATCGCTTCCATCCCGAGGCGCATGTGCTCGGCCTCGAGCTCGGGCGTCATGCTCTGGTAGTGGATCCAGCGCCAGCCATGGCATGCGATCTCATGGCCGAGCTCGACGAAGGCGCGCGCGAGTTCCGGATGGCGCTCGACCGCCATGCCGACGCCGAAGACGGTCAACGGCAGCCCGCGCTTCTCGAATTCGCGCAGGATGCGCCACACGCCGGCACGCGAACCGTATTCGTAGATCGACTCCATGCTCATGTGGCGGTCCGGATACGCGGCCGCGCCGACGATTTCGGACAGGAACTGCTCGGAGCCCGGATCGCCGTGCAGCACACAGTTCTCGCCGCCCTCCTCGTAGTTCAGGACGAATTGCACGGCGACGCGGGCGCGCCCGGGCCAGTTCGCCTGCACGGGATGGCGGCCGTAGCCGATCAGGTCGCGAGGATAGTTGGGATCGAGTGACATGGGTTCGAAGTGCGGCGAAAGTTCGCTGAAATAATGGGTTCGCATCGACTCGCGCGGGTGCCGGAGGCCGGCCGCACGAGCCGACGCGATGACGGCCCAGTGTAGCGAAAAGGTTCATACGCGCCCATACAGCCGCGCAGATAGTGCATGTCAGACGGAGTGTATGTGCGGTTGCGGCAAATTCGGGACCGGTTCCGATGCGGCGACCCCGCTGCGCGCGGTGGCGGCGGGCAACACGGCCGCCGACGCATCCTCCGACGGGCTGAAACGCGCGAATTCGCCGTCGTAGCGCTTCGGCAGCGGCCGCGCATAGTCGCCGCGCTTCGCGGTCGCGAGACGCAGCGCGACGAGCGCCTCGGCCCACTTGACGGCCGCCGTCACGCCCTCGACCACCGGAGCGCCGATCTGCTGCTCGATCTCGTGCGCGAATTCGGCCATCCCCGCGCAGCCGAGCACGATCGCGTCGGCCCCGTCCTCGTCGAGTGCGCGCCGGCATTCGTCGACGATGATCCGCCGCGCGGCCGAGCCGGGCCGGTCGAGCTCGAGCACCGCGACGTCGGTTGCGCGCACGTTGCGGCAGAACCGCTTCATCCCGTAGCGCTCGGCGAGATGCCACGCCATCCCGCAGGTGCGCGCGAGCGTCGTGACGACCGAAAAGCCCGGCGCGAGCACGCTCGCCGCGTGCATCGCCGCCTCGGCGATCCCGATTACCGGCCCGCGCGCGATCTCGCGCGCCGCATACAGGCCCGGGTCGCCGAAACACGCGATCACGTACGCATCGCAGCCGTCGCGCTCGCCCTGCGCGATCTCGGCCAGTAAACCGGGCGTCGCGAGTGCCTCGTCGTAATAGCCTTCGATCGACGGCGGCCCCATCGGCGGGCTCACCGCGATGACCTCGGTGCCCGCTGCCGCGACTTCGCGCGCGCAGCGCCCCATCGCATCGGTCATCCGCTGCGTCGTATTCGGATTGATCAGCTTGATCTTCATCGCGCGCTCCTCAGGTCTTCGTGCTCACGAGCAGCCGGTAGAACACGAAGCCGAGCCCCGCGCCGATGAACCACGAGAAGTTCGCGGCGGCCTGCCAGCCCGGCACCATCACGCAGATGACGGCGATCACCGCGGCCGGCAGCAGCGCGGCGAGCGCGCGGCGGTTCACGCCGCCCGTGTACCAGTAGGTGCCGCTCTCCGACATCGTGTACAGGTCGTCGCGTACGAGCCGGCCGCGCTTGACGAGATAGAAGTCGGCGATCAGCACGCCGTACAGCGGGCCGATGAACGCGCCGAGCACGTCGAGCGTGTAGTGGATCACGGCCGGGTTGTTGAACAGGTTCCACGGCGTGATGAAGATCGACGCGACGGCCGCGAGCATCCCGCCCGCGCGCCAGCTGATCAGCCGCGGCGCGACGTTCGAGAAGTCGAACGCGGGCGACACGAAGTTCGCGACGATGTTGATGCCGATCGTCGCGATCGTGAACGTCAGCGCGCCGAGGATCACGGCGGTCGGATGGTCGATGCGGCCGACCGTCTCGACGGGGTCGGTGATGAGTTCGCCGAACACCGGCAGCGTCGCGGCCGTGGTGATCACCGTGACGAGCGAGAACGCGAGGAAGTTGACCGGCAGCCCCCAGAAGTTGCCGCGCTTCACTTCGCCGAACGAGCGGCAATAGCGCGAGAAGTCGCCGAAATTCAGCATCGGCCCGGAGAAGTACGACACGACGAGCGACACCGCCGTGATCATCACCGGAATCACTTCCGCGCCGTGATACTTGACGCCGCCGAGGTTGAGGCCGATGTTGCGCCAGCCCGCGCGCCACACCATGTAGCCGGCCAGGATGAACATCACGACGTAGACGGCCGGGCCCGCGAAGTCGATGAACTTCTTGATCGTCTCCATCCCGTTCCAGAATACGAACGCCTGCAGCACCCACAGGAGCATGAAGCCGGCCCAGCCGATCGCCGACAGCCCGAGGAAGCCGTAGCGATGGACGTCCGCGTACGGCATCCATTGCGGGAAAAACTTCAGCACGACGATCACGAGCGCGCTGGACGCGAGATAGGTCTGGATGCCGTACCACGCGATCGCGATCAACCCGCGGATCACGGCCGGCACGTTCGCACCCAGCACGCCGAATGTCGCGCGGCACGCGACCGGATACGGCACGCCGACCTGCTGGCTCGGCCGCGCGATCAGGTTGCACAACCGGTTCACGAGCGTGATGCCGACGATCAGCGCGATCAGCACCTGCCAGCTCGTCAGCCCGAGCGCGAACAGGCTGCCCGCGAACACGTAGCCGCCGACGCTGTGCACGTCCGACATCCAGAACGCGAAGATGTTGTACGACCCCCATGTCTGATTCTTAAGGGGTGCCAAATCTTCGTTGTACAAACGTGGACTGTAGCCATCCGGCAATGCGGAACCGCCGCCCGCGCCGCCTTCTTCCGCCGGATAGGCGCTGTCGTGCGCCACACTGAACTGAGCCATGACTTCTCCTTGACGCGGCCGAACGGCCGCTCCACCGCCATCGATATCGCTCCGGATCGTTGCCCGGAGTCGGACTGGCGGCCGGCGGCGTGAACCGCCGGCCTGCATTGCTCTCGTCGTGTGGCGCGCGGGCCGGTTCGCGTCGCCGCTCAGGCGCCGCCGAACACTTCGCGCAAATCGACCTGCCCTTGCGCGGGCCGGTCCAGCATCTTCAGTTCAACATGCTGCAGGTGGTGCGCCATCAGCGCCGCCGCCCGCTTCGGATCCCCCGCCTCCAGCGCGGCCAGGATCTCGTCGTGGTCGTCGAACGAGCACGGGCTGCGCCCGTGCGATTCGTACAGTGCCGACATCAGCGTCGAGCGTGCGACGAGCCCGTCGAGGCATTCGCAGAGCGTCGCATTGCCCATCAGCGCGGCAAGCGCCGTATGGAATTCTCCCGACAGGCGGATCCACGCTGCGAAGTCGTGCCGCTCGAACGCCTTGCGCTCCTTGTCGATCAGCGCGGCGACGCCTTTCAGCCGCTTCGCGCCCGGCCCCGTCGCGAGCCGCTCGACGACGGCCAGCTCGATGATCCGGCGCATCTCGAACACCTCGTGCACGTCCTGCAGCGTCGGACTCGCGACGAACGCGCCGCGGTTCGGCTCGAGATCGACCAGCTTGTCGGCCGCGAGCTGCGCGAGCGCCTGCCGGATCGTCCCGCGCTTCACGCCGAACACGTCGCAGAGCTGCGCCTCCGTCAGCTTCGCGCCGGGCGCGAGCCGATGCTCGAGGATCGCGGTGCGAATCCGCTCGGCGATCGCTTCAGGACCGGCGGTGCCGGACGGATGGGAATCAGGCTCGTTCATGATCTGCATCGTGTGATGGTCCTTATCCTAGAACGGACATAAAGATTGTCAACAATTCTTTTCCTTAAATGCGCACAATCCGTGTGCATTTCATCGTGCCAGATTCGTGCGCGGCGCACGGAATCCAGGCACATCAAGGCTCTATGGCTTATCCAAGGCGGCTCACGGTGTATACCCTCTCGGTCATTTTGTTGACAAAAATGGTGCATGTCACAACTTCATCCCGATTGATGTCGACGAAAATTTTCGACCGTTAGTTGCACACTTACTTAAAGAAAAAGGCGGGAAACCCCGCCTTTCGAAGGTACCTGCCCGGCTCAGCCGAGATGCGGGTAGTCCGACAGCGTAAGCCGGAAGCCGTGCGCATTCGCGACGAGCTGCGCCTGCGCGCCGAACGGCAGCGTCAGCAGATCCGGCACGTGACCGAACTGCAGCCCCGTGACGACCGGGATGCCGACCACCGAGCGCACCTGGTCGATCATCGCCTGCATGTCGTAGCCGTTGTCGTACTCGAACGGCCGCGCACCGGTGAACTGTCCGAGCACGAGCGCCTGCTGGCGCGCGAGCAGCCCCGACAGATGCAGCTGGTAGATCATCCGCTCGATCCGGAACGGCTGCTCGTTGACGTCCTCGATGAACAGGATGCCGCCTTCGATATCGGGCATGTACGGCGTGCCGACGAGCGATGTGAGGATTGCGAGGTTGCCGCCCCACAGCGTGCCCGTCACGTTCACGGCCTGCACCTGCGGCGCTTCGGCGATGATCGTCGTGGTCGGCTGCGACAGCGTCTGCCAGAAGTGCCGCATCGTGAAGTCGCTCGGCGTTTCCGCGCCGAAGTCGGCCGACAGCATCGGGCCACCGAAGGTCTTGATGCGCGCCTTCGCGTACAGCGCGAGCTGGACCGCGGTGAAGTCGCTGTGACCGACCAGCGCGATCGGCTGGTCGCGCAGGCGGCGCTCGAGCCCGCGATAGTCGAGCCCGTGCAGGATGCGCGCGGCGCCATAGCCGCCGCGCACCGCGAGCGCGATGTCCGGCAGCGCGCGCTCCGGATCCGCGAGGCGATTCAGGTCGCCGGCCCGCTCGCCGTCGGTGCCGCCGAAACGCTGAAAGCGGCGCTGCGTCGCCTCGATGTTCTCGATGCGATGCTGCGCGCCGCTCAGGCGTTCGAGCGCACGATTGATCGCATCGGGATCATGCGGATAACCGGACGGCGCCAGCAGGCGGATGGTGTAGGACGCGGCGGGCTGGAAGGACATGGCGAAGGGTGTCGAGGTCGTCAAACCTGCTTAGAGGGTCCGAACCGTCTCCGGTTCACGAGGCGTGCACCCGCCCCGCTCCGGGCGATGGGCGCGCGGCGGAGGGGTCACGACGCGTCGGATTCGGCGTCGCGGGCAAGCCGTGCCTCGCGCAGCGCGCGGCGGCGCTCCGCGAAGAACGACTTCAGCGCGGCGCCGCACTCGTCGGCAAGCACGCCGCCGGTCACTGCGGTATGGTGGTTGAGCTGCGGATTCGCGAACGCGTCGATCACGCTGCCGCATGCGCCCGTCTTCGGATCGGCGGCGCCGTAGACGACCCGTGCGATGCGTGCGTGCATGATCGCGCCCGCGCACATCAGGCACGGCTCGAGCGTCACGTACAGCTCACAGCCCGGCATCCGGTAATTCTGCAGATGCTGCGCGGCCATGCGCAGCGCGGCCATTTCCGCATGGGCCGACGGGTCGTGCCCGCCGATCGGATGATTGAAGCCGCGTGCGATCACTTCGTCGCCGCGTACGAGCACGGCACCCACCGGCACTTCACCGGCCGCACGCGCCTCTTCGGCGGCGGCTTGCGCGAGACGCATGAAATGCAGGTCGCGCGCCGATACGGGCGTGGTTTCGGGAACGGGTGAATCGGAAGCGGCAGCGGATCCGGCTGCCGCGTCGTGCAGTGCGTCGGCGCTCACATCGGCCCCGCTTCGGCGGGCACGTCGTCGAGCCCACGCTCGCACAGACGCTCCGCGATGCGCCGGCAATAGTCGCGCGGCATCACCATCGGGCCGCCGCGCAGTGATTCGAGCGCCATGTCGAGGGCGAGGATCTTCGCCTGCAGCCGGCAGCGCGCGGCACGGTCGCTGACTGCCTGCAGTTCGTCCTGCAGGTTGCGCAGCGCGCGCAGTTGCTCGACGGCCGGCGGCACGAAGCCCGCATTCTTCAGGATACGGTTGGCCACCCGCACCTCCTCGGGTACGAGCAGGTCGTCATCCAGCGCCTGCGGCGCGCCGGTACCCGGCAAATCGTCGAACTCACCCCGCGCGGCGGCGGCGGCAATTCGTTGTTCGACCAGTGCGTCAAGCAATCTCATCAGTCAATCGGAACAATGCGGCAGCCGAATTCTAGCAGGGTGACGCCCGTATGACAGGCTCTTCGAAGGTATGCTCGATATTGTGTTTTTAGGGGCCGAATCGACGCGCATGCGCGCCGATCGCCACGATTTACCGCTCTGCTGCGCCGCAGCAGGCTCCGCGCGGGTTTGGCACGGTTTGTACCGGCGATGTCCGGCCCCGTTTTTTGTTTTCGCCCGGGCAGCCCGGCATTCCTCGTCCCGCCGAAAATCGCCGCTTCGTGGCCGCCGGGTCATGCGGCGAGCGTCTGCGACCGCGCCTTGGGAAACGGCCGGAACATCATCGCGACGAGGAACGCGCCGATGCCGATCGCGAACGATCCGAGGTACAGCCAGCCGTAGCTGCCCAGCGCATCGACGATCAGGCCGCCTGCAACCGGCCCCGCCGCCATCCCGACGCTGCCGGCCATCGCGCAGCCGCCGATCACGGTGCCCATCATCCGCAGCGGGAAGTTCTCGCGCGCGAGCACCGCATAGAGCGGCATCACGCCCGCATAGATGAAGCCGAACAGCATCGCGACCGCGTAGAACCCGTCCAGCGTGCGCACGAAGTAGTAGCCGAGCGCGCCCAGCGCCTGCGCGAGCAACCCCGCCGCCAGCATGCGTTTCGCACCGAGGCGGTCGCCCAGCAGCCCGAACGCGATGCGCCCGCCCATACCGGCGAGCCCCTCGACGCTGTAGATCGATACCGCGGCGATCAGCGGGACCCCGCAGGTCACCGCGTAGCTGACCGTATGGAAGATCGGGCCGGAGTGCGTCGCGCAGCAGAAGAAATTGGTCAGCAGCAGCACGATGAACTGCGGCGAGCGCAGCGCGTCGCCGACCCACAGCGGCGCAGGCGCGCCGGCCGCCGCCGGTTCGGCCGGCGGGTGGTCGAGTGCCGGCGGACGCCGGACGAGCAGCGACGCCGGGATCATCACGGCGCCCGCCAGCGCGGCGATCGTCAGCATCGACGCGCGCCAGTCGTGGCGTGACACGAGCCACGCGGCGAGCGGCGACATCGGCGCCATCCCCATCCCGGCCGATACGAGCGACACCGCGAGGCTGCGATGCGTGTCGAACCAGCCCGTCACGCATGCCATCATCGGCGCGAACACCGCGGCGGCGGCGCTGCCGACACCCAGCCCGAAAATCAGCTGGAACGCGAGCAGCGACGGCGCGCGGCTCGCGAGCGCGAGACTGGCCGCCAGCAGCACCGCGCCCGTCGCGACCACCGCGCGCGCGCCGATCCGGTCCGACAGGCTGCCCCACGCGATGCTCGCGAACGCCATCGCGATGAAGCCGAGCGTCATCGCGGCGGAAATGCCGGTCATCGACCACCCCGTGTCGCGCGCGACGGCCCGCAGGAACACCGGCAGCGAAAACATCGCGCCGATCGCGATGCAGCTCAGCAGGCCGCCCACGGCAACGATCGTCCAGCGGTATCGGGAATCCGGCATCTGGCAGCTCCTTTCTCTGTCTTGCAGGCATCGACGGGAATCGGGCAGCGCTCGCGCATGGGCGCGGTGACACAACCCGGTCGACATCGATACGACGAACGGCACATCGGGAAATCGACAAGCGCGGCACGCCAGGTGCAAATTTCCGATTGTCGGCCGATTTGCGCGGGTGACAAGGAGCCAGGGGGACCGATCGAAGTGCCGCCGGGGCGCCGGCTCCCTCATTCGGTCCACGGAGCCCCACCCCGCTTTTCCGGAATCGGAAAGTCGAAATCAGAAATAGTTGGTTTGGACGCGCGGGCCCGCTCACTACACTCGAGCCTTCTTGTCATAACAAGTTGACCGATGACCTCACCCAACGTCGTGCCGCTGTCGATGGCCCCGCTCTACGTGCAGATCAAGGACACGCTGCGCGCGCGCATCCTCGATGGCACCTATGCCCCGCACAGCCGGATGCCGTCCGAGCACGAACTCTGCGCGATGTTTGACGTGAGCCGTATCACGGTGCGCCAGGCGCTCGGCGACCTGCAGAAGGAAGGCCTGCTGTTCAAGCTGCACGGCAAGGGCACGTTCGTGTCGAAGCCGAAGGCTTTCCAGAACGTGACGTCGCTGCAGGGCTTTGCCGAAGCGATGTCGTCGATGGGCTACGAGATCGTCAACCAGCTGCGCAGCTTTCGCACCGTCAAGGCCGATCGCCATCTCGCGACGAAACTGAACGTGCCGGAAGGTGCGCCACTCGTCGAGATCCGCCGCGTGCGGCTCTTGAACCGCGAGCCCGTGTCGCTCGAACAGACGTGGGTGCCCGAAGCGCTCGGCAAGCGGCTCGCCGGCGCCGATCTCGCGACCCGCGACATCTTCCTGATCCTCGAGAACGACTGCGGCGTGCCGCTCGGTCACGCCGACGTGTCGATCGACGCGATCCTCGCCGACGACGAAATCGTCGATGCGCTGCGCGTCGAGGAAAGCAGCCCGGTGCTGCGCATCGAGCGGCTCACGCACGACGCGTCGGGTACGCCGATCGACTACGAATACCTCTACTTCCGCGGCGACGCCTTTCAGTACCGGTTGCGCATCGACCGGCAGAAGACTCGCCAACCTGCAAGGAACCCGTGATGAATACCCATGTACTCGAATACGACATCGTCGTGGTCGGCGGCGGCACGGCCGGCCCGATGGCGGCGATCAAGGCGAAGGAGCGCGACCCGTCGCTGCGCGTGCTGTTGCTGGAGAAGGCGAACGTGAAGCGCAGCGGCGCGATCTCGATGGGGATGGACGGCCTGAACAACGCGGTGATCCCCGGCCATGCGACGCCCGAACAGTACACACGCGAGATCACGATCGCCAACGACGGGATCGTCGACCAGGAGGCCGTGCATGCATACGCGACGCACAGCTTCGCGACGATCGAACAGCTCGACCGCTGGGGCGTGAAGTTCGAGAAGGACGGCACCGGCGACTACGCGGTGAAAAAGGTCCATCACATGGGCTCGTACGTGCTGCCGATGCCGGAAGGACACGATATCAAGAAGGTGCTGTACCGGCAGTTGAAGCGCGCACGCATCGCGATCACGAACCGGATCGTCGCGACGCGCGTGCTGACCGACGTGCAAGGCCGCGCGAGCGGCGTGCTCGGCTTCGACTGCCGCACGGCGGATTTTCACGTGATCCGCGCGAAGGCCGTGATTCTGTGCTGCGGCGCGGCCGGCCGCCTCGGGCTGCCGGCGTCCGGCTACCTGATGGGCACGTACGAGAACCCGACCAATGCGGGCGACGGCTACGCGATGGCCTACCACGCGGGCGCCGCACTCGCGAACCTCGAGTGCTTCCAGATCAATCCGCTGATCAAGGACTACAACGGCCCCGCCTGCGCTTACGTGACGGGTCCGCTCGGCGGCTTCACCGCGAACGGCAAGGGCGAACGCTTCATCGAGTGCGATTACTGGAGCGGTCAGATGATGTGGGAGTTCTACCAGGAACTGCAAAGCGGCAACGGCCCGGTGTTCCTGAAGCTCGACCACCTCGCGGAAGAAACGATTCAGACCATCGAGCAGATCCTGCACACGAACGAGCGGCCGAGCCGCGGCCGCTTCCATGCGGGGCGCGGCACCGACTACCGGCAGCAGATGGTCGAGATGCACATCTCCGAGATCGGCTTCTGCAGCGGGCACAGCGCGTCCGGCGTGTACGTGAACGCCCGCGCGGAAACGACCGTGCCGGGGCTCTACGCAGCCGGCGACATGGCGGCCGTGCCGCACAACTACATGCTCGGCGCGTTCACGTACGGCTGGTTCGCCGGGCAGAACGCGGCCGACTACGTGGCCGGCCGCGATCACGCGCCGGTGGACGACGCGCAGGTCGCGGCCGAGCGCACCCGCGTGCTCGCGCCGCTTGCGCGCGCACGCGGTCTCGCGCCCGCGCAGGTCGAATACAAGCTGCGGCGCATGGTGAACGATTACCTGCAACCGCCGAAGGTGACCCGCAAGATGGAAATCGGCCTGCAACGTTTTGACGGAATTATTGAGGATATCGAAGAAATAAAGGCGAACCATCCGCACGAACTGATGCGTGCTGCCGAAGTGCGGGCGATCCGAGACTGCGCCGAAATGGCTGCGCGTGCGTCGCTGTTCCGTACCGAGAGCCGCTGGGGACTGTACCACCATCGCGTCGATTTCCCGCATCGCAACGACGCGGAATGGTTCTGCCATACGTGGCTACGCAAAGACGCCGACGGCGCGATGCGCAGCGAGAAGCGTCCGGTCGAACCATACATCGTACCGCTCGCCGACGACGAACGCAGCGCCTACGCGCACCTGCGCATCCGCGAACCGGCCGCACTCGCAGCCGCCCTGTGACTCCGAGGAGCCTTACCGTGCCCCATACCCCGCACGACATCTTCCTGCGCAGCAGCGCACCCGTGACGATCGACGAGGACCGCTGCATCGCCGACAAGGGCTGCACCGTCTGCGTCGACGTCTGCCCGCTCGACCTGCTCGCGATCGACGTGACCAAGGGCAAGGCCTACATGCAGTTCGACGAATGCTGGTACTGCATGCCGTGCGAACGCGACTGCCCGACCGGCGCGGTCAAGGTCGACATCCCGTACCTGCTGCGCTGACCTGGCGCGCCGCTTCCCCACCATCGGACCTAAGACACATGAACCCTACGCTACGGATGTTCCGCCTGCTCGCCGCATCGCTCGCGCTGTCGGCCGCCGGCCTCGCGCACGCCGACACGATCCGCGTCGCGATCGGCACGCAGGACACGACGATCAACTGCGCGACCGGCGGCCTGCTGATTCGCGAGCTGCATCTGCTCGACAAATATCTGCCGCACACCGGCAAGTACCAGGACGTGAAGTACGACGTGCAGTGGAAGGACTTCACGTCCGGCGCGCCGCTGACCAACGAGATGGTTGCCGGCAAGCTCGACTTCGGCGCGATGGCCGATTTCCCCGGTGCACTAAACGGTGCGGCGTTCCGCAAGGCCGGCCGCAAGAGCGTGTTCATCACCGTGCTCGACGGCAGCATCGAAGGCAGCGGCAACGGGATCGTCGTGCCGACGGATTCGCCGGTGCGCTCGCTCGCGGACCTCAAGGGCAAGACGATCTCGGTGCCGTTCGCGTCGACCTCGCACGGGATGCTGCTGCGCGCGATCAAGGCGCAGGGCTGGAACCCCGATACCGACGTGAACATCGTCACGCAGGCGCCCGAAGTGGCCGGCAGCGCATTGAAGGCCGGCAAGATCGACGCGCATGCGGACTTCGTGCCGTTTGCCGATCTGTTCCCGTATCGCGGCATCGCGCGCAAGATCTACGACGGTGCGCAAACCCATGCGCCGACTTTCCACGGCGCGCTCGTCGACGCGGACTACGCGCAGCGCTATCCTGAGGTGGTCGTCGCGTACCTGCGCGCCGCGATCGAAGCGAACCGCCTGCTTGCGCAGAATCCCGAGAAATACAGCCTGCTGATCGAAAAGGTCACCGGCATCGAGGCGCCGGTCGACTACCTGTATCACGGGCCGCTCGGCATCCAGACCCGCGACCTCACGTGGAAGCCCGAATACCGTCAGGCCGTCGCGACCGCCATCGACACGCTCAAGCTGCTGAAGAAGACCGACACCGCGCCCGATCCGGCGACCTTCATCGACGACCGCTATATCCGCGCCGCCTTCAAGGCGTCGGGGCTCGACTACGACGCCGCGCTGAAGCATTACGATAAGCAGCCGCTCGTCGCGAACGACGCGACGACGGGCAAGCCGATCCGCGACTTCAACGACGTCGCGCAGGTCTGGCTCGTCGGTGACCACCCCGTGCGCCACTATGCGAGCCCCGCCGCCGCATTCGCTGCGCTCGGCAAGCTCGGCGCGGATGCGAAAGTACGCGCCGTGTTCGTGCACGATCACACGAGCGGACTGAAGCTGTTCGCGGATCAGGCCTGGTACGTGAAGGACGCGCACGGCGTGCTGAGCGCGTTCCTGCTGAAGACGGGCGCCGATGCGTACGCGAAGCAGGTATCGGGTTCAGTGGTCGATTACGCGGCCGCGAAGACCGGGGCCACGCAGGCACTCGCGTCACGCTGAACGTCCCCCTTTTCCCTTCACAGCTACCGGATACTCGCATGGCCGCCACCTTCGAACTTGCCAAACGCCGTCTCTGCGCGTCGCCGCGCGCCGGCGACACCCGCACCGCACACGCCGCCGCGCGCGGCCGGCCGGCGTCGCTGCGCCGCCGCGCATGGCGGATCGCATCGCTCGCCGCCTGCATCGCGCTGTGGCAGGCGGCCGTCCAGTGGCGGCTGTCGCTCGGCATCGTCACGTTCGCGAACGTGCCGGCGCCTGCCGACGTCGGCCCCGCGTTGTGGTCGCTGCTGCATTCGCCGAAATTGCCGATGCACCTGTTCGCGAGCATCACGCGCGTGCTCGCCGGGTTCGTTGCCGCGGCATTCGCCGGCGTCGGCCTCGGGCTCGCAATCGGCCGCTATCGCACGCTCGAGGACACGCTGCTACCACCGCTCGAAGTGTTGCGGCCGATTCCGGCCGTCGCGTGGATTCCGCTTGCCATCCTGATGTTTCCGTCGTCCGAACTCAGCATGATGTTCATCACGTTCATCGGCGCGCTGTTCCCGATCCTGCTGAACACCGTGCACGGTACGGAGGCCGTCGATCCGCGGCTCGTCGCGACTGCGCGCAGCCTCGGTACGCGCGGTGTCGCGCTCTACGTGGAAGTGATCCTGCCGGGCGCGGCGCCCGCGATCTTCACCGGCCTGTCGATCGGGATGGGCACCGCATGGTTCTGCCTCGTCACCGCCGAGATGATCGCGGGCCAGTACGGCATCGGCTATTTCACGTGGGAGTCCTACACGTTGCAGAACTACCCGGACATCGTCGTCGGGATGGCTGTGATCGGCCTCCTCGGCATGGGCAGCAGCCTGCTCGTCAAGCGGATCGGCACGGCCTTCACGCCGTGGTATGCACCGCGAGGAGGCCAGCAATGAGCGCGGCCGGTATCGCCACGCCGGCCGCGCCGGGCCGTGTCGGCGTCCGCGCGCTGACGATCGAGCTCGGGCCGCCGCATGCGCGTTTCGCGGCGCTCGATGCACTCGACGTCGACATCGCGCCCGGCGAATTCGTCTGCGTGCTCGGGCCGTCCGGATGCGGAAAATCGACGCTGCTCGGCGCGCTGGCCGGCCACGTCGCCGCGACGCACGGCCAGATCGTCGTCGACGGCGAACCGGTCGACCGCCCGCATCCCGATCGAGGGCTCGTGTTCCAGCAGCACACGCTGTTTCCGTGGAAACGCGTGATCGACAACGTCGCGTTCGGCCTCAAGATGAAGGGCGTGCCGGCGCACGAACGCCGTCGCGAGGCAGCCGCGCTGCTCGAACTCGTCGGGCTCGGCGGATACGGCGCGCACTACCCCGCGCAGCTTTCCGGCGGCATGCAGCAGCGCGTCGAGATCGCGCGCGTGCTGATCAACCGGCCGCGCATCCTGCTGATGGACGAACCGTTCGGTGCGCTGGACGCGCAAACGCGCCGCATGATGCAGACGCTGCTGCTCGACATCTGGTCGCGCATCGGCACCACCGTCCTGTTCGTCACGCACGACATCGAGGAAGCGCTGTTTCTCGGCGACCGCATCCTGATGCTGTCGCCGCGGCCGGCGCGCATCGTCGCCGACATTCGCGTGCCGCTCGCGCGGCCGCGCACCGACGACAGCACCACCGAGTCCGCATTCGTCGACATCAAGCGGCGCTGCCTTGCGCTGTTGCGTGATGCCGCGTGACGACGTGCCCTTCTACTGCCCCGACTTTTCGCCCATGACCGCTTCCTCTACTGCTTTTCCGCTGCCCGGCGCGCACGATCCCGATCTCGCCACGCTCGTCGCACGCGTTGCCGCACCCGACGCATCGGTGCGGCGCATCGCACTGCTAGAACTCGCCGATCTCGAGGATCCCGACCTCGTGCCGACCTTCGTTGCCGCACTGCGCGACGATCCGTCCGCCGACGTCCGCGGCGAAGCCGCGCGCGTGCTGGCCGCGTGGGAACAGCACGACGTCGTCGACGCGCTGTGCCATGCGCTGCTCGATGCCGACGACGACGTGCGTGCGACCGCCGCGCAAAGCCTGTCCGAGCTGAAGGATGTCGCGTCCGGCGCCGTGCTGTGCCGCTGGGCCGAACGCGCCGAGCCGTTCGTGCTCGGTGCCGTACTGCGCGGCTTGCGCGAACTGCGCGACCCCGACGCGTTTGTACCGGCGCTGCGCGCGCTCGACGCGCCGGCGCCGGCCGTGCGCGCCGAGGCCGTCGCCGTGCTCGGCTGGCTCAAGGACCCTCGCGCGCTGGCGCCGCTCGCTCGCGCCGCCACGGCCGACGCGCATGCGGACGTGCGGCGCATCGCGGTCGGTGCGGTCGGCTTTGCCACATCGAGCGACCCGGCTGTCGCGACCGCATTGCTTGCGGCACTGCGCGACGCCGAATGGCAGGTCCGCGAGGAAGCGGCCGCGACGCTCGGCAAACTGCGCGTCGCGATCGCACGCGATCCGCTCGTCGCTGCGCTCGGCGACAACTACTGGCAGGTGCGCTTGCGCGCGGTGCGCGCACTCGGCCAGTTGCGCGATGCCGCGGCGGCACCGGCCGTCGTCCCGTTGCTCGCGCATACGATCAGCAACCTGCGCAAGGAGGCCGCGCTTTCGCTCGGCGAACTGCGCGACCCTGCGACGCTATCCGCACTGCATGACGCGCTGGACGATCGCGATCCCGAGGTGCGCAAGGCCGTGCGGATCGCGATCACGCAGATCGAGGGAGACGCGCGATGATGGCGCCGACCGAGATCCTGCTCGACCATGCGGCGCATGCGTTGATGCTGCGCTGGCCGGACGGCGACATACAGCGCATCGGCTATGCACGTTTGCGCAGCGATTGCCCGTGCGCGGCGTGCCGGAAAATCCGGCTCGATGGCGGCCGGATCAATGCGCAGGCGGACCTGACGCTGGATGGCGTCGAAGCGGCCGGTTACGGCATTCGTTTGCTGTTCGGCGATGAACATGCGCGCGGGATTTATCCGTGGCCGTACCTGGCCGGACTCGGTGGGAACGACTCGGATGCGGCGGGGATCGGGTCGCGCGATCCACTTACCCCCGTCCATTCTGCGAGCTGAAGCAGGCCGGCGACAAATCGATCCGTATTGCGTCGCGCGTTATGGCGTCGCACCGCGCCACGACGTGGGGCACGCCGCGCGCGTCGCAGCGCTCCCCGCAACGGGGACGGAAGCGAGATATCAGTCCGAGGATCGGCGCGATGAGTCCGCAACCGTCAGCGGCCACCGTCCGATGACATCGTAATGCGTCCTGCCGAGCCAGCTGTGGATCAGCACGAACTCGGACACCGTCCAGGAAATCGGCTCGATCCGGTACTGACCGAGCCTTCGTTCTCCGTACAGCAACGTCACGTGGGGCGTGAAACGCGCACTCGACACGCGCAGCCCCGCTTCGCCGAGCGCACCGCGCAGCCGTTGCCGAAACGCAACCAATGCGTCGAGCCCCGCGCCGCCCGTCAGCACCAGCGGGCAATGCCCGGGACGTCCGTTAAAACTGACAAACTGGTCGAAGGTGACGCGAAACGACCGCACATCGATGCGGCGGGCCGCGGCACACGCGCGTGTGAGCGTGGCGCCCGGCACGCAGGCAAAATCACCGAGCGGATACAGCGTGACGTGCAGCCGCTCGGCGTCCAGCAGCCCGCTCCCGCCGCGGTTCCCGCCATGCAGCCGCCGCGCGATGCCGGCAAGGTGCGCGGCCGTATCCGGGTCCGGCATCGCCGCGAAGAAAAAGCGATGCTCGGCTACCGGGGGACGCACGTCGAATCCGGGGAGGGTCAGCTGGATCACGGCAGCATGGTCGATACGCCGATGGACGAACGTCCATTATGATTAATCCGACGAATTCGCGCACGGCGCAAAAAAACGCCCGACGGGTTTCCCCTGCCGGGCGTTCGCATCATCCGATGCCGTGATCGGCTACCGGTGCGCGGCTCGGTGCCGGATCATTCCCATTCGATCGTCAATCCGCTCGCTACACCCTTGCGGGGACGGGGTTGCCGCCTGTTCGTGTATCGGAGATACCGTCACCGATACCGAAAAAAGTCGGCACCTATCGGCTTTGGACAGACTGCATCGGAGAATCAACCTGCGCTTTCGGTCAAAGATCACGTATGCCAACCTTCTGGAGACGCCTTCTGCGGGATACCGTCATCGATACCGTCAGGCACTTTCCAGCGAAATCCTCGAAGAGCTGACAGAAGCCGCGACCTTAACGCCGGCCACTCCTTCGGCAAAAAAGCATGAAACGTGTGCGACAACCACAGTAGGCGAAACGCAGCGGCCTGTTCGGCACGGAGATGCGACGAAACGGTCATCGGGGCAGTGAACTCCGGCCGGCAACTCGGAGTAATCACGCCAAAACCGCAAGCGCCGCTTCGACCCACCGGAAACCGATATGCTCTTGCTCGAGCCGCACGTTCCTGCGCAGCCGGTTGTCGCGCAAATCGTCGAACAGCGCTTGCTCGGCGGCGTCGAGTCGCGGCAAGTCGCGACGCACCGGTTCCTGCTCGTCGCGCCAGAACGCGGCATGCGCCATCAACGTCGCCCGGTCCATCAGCAAAGATTTGACGTGGCCGAAGTGGCCGCGCAACTGGTCGAGGATGGCAAAGCCGTGCGTATCGATATCCCCCCAGTAATGGATGTCGCAGCGGGATAGCCATTCTGCTTTCGACAGCGCGTCCCACCCATATCCCGCGCCGAAAACGACGATTGCATCTGCCATGGCCGGGAATGCAAGAAAATTCGTCTCGTTCTCGGTGATGAACACCCGGCGAATCGGCACCGCCAGCGCGGCAAAGCTATCCGCATCGAGGGCAATATCCGGCAGAACAGGGCCGGGAAGCACCGGCAGTCGCGCGTCGAGCAACCGAAACCGGATGCGAACCGGCTTCTCGCGAAAGCCGTAGCGGGCCGCAAATTGCCCGCTCCCGGTTTTCTCCGCTGCGATGGCCTCCGCCGGCAGCACGAGATCGAGCCAATCCGTCAGCACGCCTCGCCGGCTTTCGATGAATTTGCTCGGCACGCCGGCAATATCGACCTGCCTCAGATAAACGCCGGAACGCGGATGCCGTACGATCCAGTCGACCACTGCGAGCAGGCGCTCGCATTCGTCTGCCAACTCGAGTGCTTGCAGCGGGCGCCGGCGAAACCATGCCAGCAACTCGGGCTGCCGTGCACGCACGAGCCGTAGCAATCGGGTAAAACGTGCCGCATCGCCGCGCCTGCCGATCATTGCCAGCGCATGGTCCAGCCCATCGAGCCAGATGGCCTGCGGCACGCGTTGAACGCCCAGAACGCGATGGTTGAGTTCACGCCACTCGATCCTCGTCTCCTGGACGGACACGAGCTCGGCAATCCACTCCCGAACGGCCTGGAAATGGTCCATCAACTCCGTCGAAGTCGGCCCCTTCATCGCCAGCCGCAGCGGAAACGAACAACCGGACTGCGCGACGGCATGCGCCTCTTCGCCATCGACGCGCACTGCGTCGGTACACTCGCCGGCCGCCACGCTGCGCAACAACTCGCCGCGATCCCACAGACGTCGCACTTGCGCCTTCAAATCCGCAGCCGAGGTCCAGCTCACGCGATACCCTCCGCCTTGCGGGCGAGATGCTCCTCGATCGACAGATTACGCAGCTTCGACGCACGCCCCTCGTCGTTATGCACGAAGCCGACGCTGGACACGAACGGCTCGATCACGTGGATCTTCTGAAGCGGCGTCACGATCAGCAGTTGCAGGTTGAGTTGCTGGAACAACCTGAGCCCGTATTGCGCGGACTCGTCCGAGCCGCGCCCGAACGCCTCGTCGATGACCACGAACCGGAACGAGCGCGACCGCACCGCGCCCCATTCGAGGCCGAACTGATATGCGAGGCTCGCCGCGAGAATCGTGTAGGCCAGCTTCTCCTTCTGCCCACCGGATTTACCGCCCGAATCCGAATAATGTTCGTACTCCGTGTCGTCTTCGCGCCAGCGTTCGCTTGCGGCAAACAGGAACCAGTTCCGCACATCGGTGACCTTCGTCGTCCACCGGCGGTCGGCATCCGACAGCCCTTCACGGCCACGAAACCGGTCGACAATCGCCTTGACCTGCAAGAACTTCGCCTCCGAATACTGCGCATCGTCCGATCCGGTCAGCGCACCTTCGGTACAGGTCCGCAACTCGCCCTGGAAATCGCGGATATCCGCGTCAGGGCTCGCCTGCGCTTCCAGCACGATATACCGCCCCGGGTTGTAGTCGATCTGCGCGAGCGATTCATTGATGCGGGAAATGCGATCCCTGATTGTTTCGCGTTCGCGTGCCAGCTGCGCGTTGAAATTGGCGATCTCGTTGATCGTGTTGGTATTCAACAGTTCCTTGAAGCGCGCCTCGAAGCGTGGCAGATCGTCGGCATTCAATCGAGCCAGCAGTTCACGATACTCGAATGCAGCGTCGACGCTGGCGTCGAAATCGGCGGTATCGAGCTTGTACGCGTCCTTGAACGTCGACATGCTCTTAATGATGCGTTCGGTCAGCCGATCCAGACGCTTGGCCTCCGCATCCATGCGCGCCTGCAACGCGTCGCGCAATTCCCGTTCGCGGTGATCGCACGACTCGACCGACAACTGATGCTCACCGAGAACCTCCGTGCGCAGCCCCTCCAGCCGCTCGCGGATGTCGTCCGCCACATCGGCCAGCGAGGCGGACGTTTGCTCCCGCAGTGCATCCGCGGCATCGCGCTTCGCCTTGATGCCGCCCAGATCCATGTTGAGATCCGACAATGCTTTTTCGCTGTCCTTCAACGCAGCCTGTACCGATTCCAGTTGCGCGGCCAACGCCAGCAATGCGTTGCTGGCCGCTTCCAGACGCGCCTTCTCGTCCTGCAGACGGGCGATCGCCGCCGCGCAGCTTCGCCAATCGATCTCGCGAAAATCGTTGAATTCATTGAGCGCCGCCAACGCCTCCAGCCGATGCCGCAGTTTCGCCTGCTCCCTCTGTGCGCCGGCGATTTGGGCGCCGATGCCGCCGAGACGCGTCTCGAGTGTGCGCAATTGCCCCTCAAGCGTTGCAATCTTGGCCGCGTTGCTCCAGCCGAGGACATAGCGGCTTCGATCGTCCAGGCGATGCCGGTCGTCTTTCTCGTGTCGTTCGCCGGGCGCCTTGACCTGCCCAGTGCGGGTCAGCGCGCGAGACTCGCGGCGAAACTGCTCCTGCGTCGCACAGCACGCGTAATCGAAGCGCTGCGCGAGCGAACGCTCCAGCCAATCGTAGAACGGCGAATCCGGCTTGATCGCGACGCGGCGCACCAGCGAGTCGCGATGCAACTCGACGGCGCTCTGCTCGCGCGCCGGCCGCACGCGAAAGTAGACGAGCCGCCCGGCCAGATGGGTGCGGTCCACCCAGGCCGCGACATCCGGATAGTCCGCATCCGGCACGAGCAACGACAGACCGAAGTTATGCAACACGCGCTCGATCGCCCCTTCCCACTGATGCGCATCGTCACGTACCTGGATCAGCTCGCCGGTAAACGGCATGCCGTCCTCGTCGAGACCGAGTGCGGCGCACATCGCCGCGCGCATGGCAATCGACTCCTTCGGAATATTGCTGCGACGCGCCTTCAGGCTCGCGATTTCGTCGCTCAGCGTCTGATGCTCGCGCTTTCCGTCGCGCAGCGCCACACCCCACTCGGTGATCCGGTTCTGCAGATCGGCTTCCTGCTGCCCCGCGACTTCGCGGAGAGCGGCCACCTGCTGCCGCAGCGCGATGAAAGCGGGTTCGTCGACCGCGTTCGATTCGCCGATGGCGTTCAGCAACTCGGCATGCCGCTCGGCTCGCCGCTGCCGCCGATCGCGCTCGCGCTCCTCGTCCCGAATCTGCGCGGCAAGCTGCTCGAGCCGATCGCCGCCTTGCTCGGCAATCGCACGCTTGAGGCGATCGGCTTGCGTGCGCTCCTGATCGTGCTGCTCGATGCGCCGCTCCCGCTGCGCCGACACGCGGACGTGGTCTTCGGCGAGCAACTGCAGCCGCCTGTCCAGCAGACCCAGCTTCAACCCGGCGAAGTACGGCTTCAGCGCATCGCGGCACACGCGTGAACGCGCCTGCTCCGCCGACAGTTCGGCATGCTGATCGCAGTCCGACACCAGCGGTTTCAGCAATTCCACCTGGCGCTTAGCCTTGAGCACCGCTTCGTGCGCGCGATTCAAATCGTCGAAATGCGAGATCAGTGCGTCGATGCGCGGCGCGACGTCGAACGGTTCGAGCATATGAGTGCGCACGAAGTCGGTCAGATTGCCGACCGACTTCATCGACACCGTCTGATGAAACAGCTCGAGCGCCTGCTCGCTCTCGATACCGAAGCGTCGGCGGAACCACGCGCCGTATTTCGGAAAGGTATCCTCGATTTCCGCACCCAGCGCGCGCAATTTCTTGCGCAGTTGAGCGACGTCCGAGCCGAAGCGCGTGAAATCGGTCGCAATCGACAGGTCTCGTTCGGCGCCCACGTAAAAGCGCGCTGGCTGGCTCTGCGCCTCCTTCATCCAGAAGACCTGCGCGAGCGAGACCGTCTGGTCATACCCCGCGTTGTGAAAAACACCGAGGATCACCGAGTAGCCATTGTGATCCCGCAATGAGACAGGCCGGGCCGTGCCGGTCACTTCATTGCGCTCCGACTTGAAATGCCCGAGCACGTAGGAGCGCAGCGTCCGTTCCTTGCTGTCCGCACCCGCCGCCTTGTTGTACGCGATACGCTGGGCGGGCACCAGCAGCGTCGTGACCGCGTCGACGAGCGTCGACTTGCCCGACCCGATGTCACCCGTGAGCAGGCCATTCCTGCCATCCAGATGAAGCGTCCAGACACGAGCGTCGAAGGTGCCCCAATTGAAAACCTCGAGACGCATAAGACGAAAGCCGGTGAGGGCATCGTCGGCGAGAAAATCCAGCTCGAGCGGCTGCGGAATCGCGTCGTCCGGCTTATTCATCGACATCGCCTCCGTGCTCCATCTCCGCGCCCGCCAACTGCGCGCGATATGCGGCGAGACGCGAGTCGAAATCCGACAGCCATTGCGCGTCGACGAACGCCTTGAGAATGCGCCGCACTTCGAAACTCGACGGCCCGCTCGCGGCCTTCAGCCTCCGCAGGAAGCCGAGCTCGACGACCTTGTTGACGTGCGTATCGATCTGATCGATCAGTTTCGCTTCGTTGCTGCTGTCCGGAAGAAAAACCCTCACGAGCTCGACGATGGCATCGCGCGACAGAATCAATCGTGTATCGCCCCCGCCGGCATCGAATTCGGCAAGTTTCTTGCGCAGCAACGCGAGCAGCAGGCTCACCGGAAAGGAAATCGGCCGCCGCGCGATCAGACGCGGCACCTTCCGTGCCGCATCTGACTCGACCTCTTCCGGACGGCTGCGCAGGAATGCGTAGCCTTCCGCGTCGTCCAGCACCAGTTCCAGGTCCAACACCCGGACGTAATCCCGCACGTGCACCTGCAGATCGAGCAGCGCGCTCCACAAGCGGTCGTCGTCCTCGCGATAGATCACGCCTTTGAGCAGCGTGACCGCCAATGTCGACAGATCAGCATTCGCGGCCGTCTCTTGCCGGTTCTCTTCCATGTTCATCTCACAAAGATCACCCGCGGCATCCGGGCACGTCTCGTCGTCGGGGCTTCGTCGGCACGAGTCGATTGCCATGCGATCAGTTCGATGGTTTCTTCGTCGACGACCGTCCTGAACGCGTCACTGCCCAGTTGCAGGTACGCGACCAGCTCGGCCAGCCCCTGTTGCAGCGGGTAAGACTCGATCAGTTCACGCAGCGTCACCTGCGAGCGATCCTGCAACGCATGCCGGATGCGTCCTGCGAGCCGCGCGCGGTCGATCACCACTTGCGCGTACAGCGCCGAAGCATCCAGTTCGACGTCCCCGGCTTCCAGTTCGACATCGTCGATCACCGGCTTGCGCGTCGGCACGTGCAACGGCCGCTCCATCGGCAACTCGACGTCCGACGACGCATCGGGGAGACTCATGAACGCGCCGGCCGGCGGCGCATCTCGCACGGCCACCGCCTTGGCTTCGATACCTCGCAGAATGTCCATAATGCGGCGATTCTCGAGCCACGCCTGATCGTCGAGGAACCGGCGCAGCTGCTGCGAAAGCTGGGCGACCGTGCGCTGGGTGTGCTCACCCGCCTCCAGCCAATCATAGTGCACGCGCGCGGTGCGGCCGTCGGGCTTCATGTCGGCCACGGCCGGCAGCGCGAGCACGTGCGCGAGCCCCTTCGTGAACTCGTCCTGACGCGTGCCGGACATCAGGAAATCCCAGAATGCACGAAAGCTTTTACCCTGATCCGAATCGCCGATCGCGTCGCGCTCGCCCATGATCTCCTCGAGCAACGCGCCCTTCGAGCCCTCCCACAATGCAATGCGCTCGCGCACGCGGCGGTCGAGCATCCGGAAATTCTGCTCGACCTCGCGAAAGTCGGTCAGCAACTCGCGCGCCAACTGCACGAATTGCTGAAAGCGGTCTCTGACGGCGGTGTCATCCAGCACGACGAGATCCCCGGACAACGCCCTCGAGATTTCCGCATCGATCTCGTCGCGACGCTTGCGCAATTCGGCAATGCGTTTTTCCGGATCGGCTTCACTCCCTTCGCACATCTGCCGGAGCAGTTCGAACAGCGTCAGCAGGCGCGACTCTGTGCCGACGAAGCTGCGCACCGTCAACGCATCCAGCCAGGCGATCGCCTTTTCCATCGCGGGCGTCAGGTCGAAGAGCGGCTCGTCCGAGCCTTGCCGGTAGAACTTGCGCAGCCAGCCCTTCTCAGGGCTCGCCCAGTCGTTGAGGTAGTCGAGCGCGCGTTTCGGGTAAGCGTCCGCGCCCAGACGGTCACGCAGGACGAAAAGCTCGTCTTCCAGCGCTTCCGACAGATCGGCTGCGGGTATCACCCGTACGTTCGGCGCGATGAAGACGCGATGCAGAAAGCTCGCGACTAGCGGCGCATGGTCGGACCGCAGCAGCCGCCACGCCGGATGCTGCATGCGGAGTGCTTCCAGCGTCGCATGGTCGAGTGTCATCGATTGCCACTCATTTCGCGGTATCGACGGCTTCCGCCGTCACGCCGCCGCAGTCCGGACCAGGGATCGGCGCGCACATCGCGCCACACAGGTTCGGCGGCGGCGACGCCGGAATGCGTGTGGTCATCAGCAAGATGCTGCGCGTCCCGGGCTTCTTCGGACCGTCCGCCTGGCGCAGCATCGGCGGAGGCGTCCACATCGGCGGCCGCGGCAGCAGCATCGGCATCGGCAGCAGCGGGTTCGGCATCGGCATCGATATCAGCCTCGACGCCGGCAACAGCACTCTCCTCCGGATCCGCCAGCGCGTCACCCTCGCCCATCCGGCCCGTGACAGTCTCCACGTCTTTCATGAAGCGCGCGAGGCGCGAGCCTCCGAGCGAGATGTCGCCCGCGCCGCCGTCTAGGATGCCTGCCATCAGCGAGCGCTTGAAGGCCAGCACCGACAGCATGCCCTCCTCGATCGTGCCCTTGGCCACGTAATTGACGATCTGCACGGGCTTTCGCTGCCCCATGCGATAGATGCGCGCGATACGCTGCTCGAGCACGGCAGGGTTCCACGGCAGATCCATGTTCACGAGCGTCGATGCGTGCTGCAGATTGAGCCCCGTGCTGCCTGTGTCCGTCGACAGAAAAACACGGCAGTCCGGATCGTCCCGGAATCGCTCCACCAGTGCCGGGCGGCGTTCCGACGGCACGCCGCCGTGAAAGCTGACATAGCCGACGCCGAGCCGCTCGAGGCGGCGAATGACGATCTCGTGCGTGCGCGTCCATTGACTGAACACCACAGCTTTCGCGCCGGGCTCGGCCAGCAGGGTTTCGAACAGCACCGCCAGTTCGTCGGCCTTGACGCCGTGATCGGTCTCCTGGTCCAGCAAATAGGTACTGTTGCACGACATCCGCATGTTCTGCAGCGCGCACGTGAGTCTTCGCTGGTCGCGATCCGACAAAAATTTCAGTTTGCGCCAGCGATGGACGATCCTGGCCGCGGTCTCCGCGTTCTCCGCATGATGAGCCATCTGCTGCTCGGTCATCGGCACCAGCAGATTCTGGTCGGTACGCTTCGGCAACTGACGCAGCACCTCGGACTTGCGCCGGCGAATCATGATCGGCGCCAGGGTCTGATTGATCATGTCGAGCCCCGTGTACCCCGTCACGCGTCCGGCCTCGTCCTTGACCTGATGCTCATGCAGCAGTTTCCACGTCGGACCGAGGCGATGCTGGTCGACGAACTGGACGATGGAAATGAGTTCCTCCATCTTGTTTTCCAGCGGCGTGCCCGTCAGCACCACGCAATACGGACTGTCGATGCGCTTCAGCGCTTTCGACGCGACGGTGTTCCAGTTCTTGATGCGTTGCGCTTCGTCGACGATCACGAGTTCCGGCGCCCACGCGGCAATCGTGTCGAGGTCGTATTTCAGCTTCTCGTAGTTGGTGATCTTGCAGAAATCTTCCTCCGCATATTCGCTTCGCCGCTGTGCGAGGTTTCCCGCGATCACGCGCGACGCCCGGCCGGAAAAGCGCGCGATCTCGCTCTGCCACTGATACTTGAGCGAAGTCGGGCAGACCACGAGCACTTTCGACACGCCGGCATGCCGCGCCAGAATCTCCGCGGCCGCGATCGCCTGAACGGTCTTGCCCAATCCCATCTCGTCGCCGATCAACGCGCGCCCGGCCCGTACGGCAAACAACGCGCCTTCGGCCTGATACGCATAAAGCGGCACCTTGAGCAGCTTCCTGAGTTGCGGATCGGCGGCGCCACCTGGAAACAGGCCATTGAGCATCGCGGCGCGGCGCAATGCATCGCTGCGCCCCGCGATGAAATCCAGCGCGTCGTCATAGGCGCGCAGTTCGTGTCCGGCCTTCGCCACGTGCGTAAGAAAGCGCCGCAGTTCGTCGAAGCAAGCCTCCGGCAATCGCCATCCGTCAGACACGTCGAACAACGCCGCGGCAGCGTCCGCCACTTTCGCCGGGCAATCGGTACCCGCTCGAAAATGGATCGTTCGCCCACCGTCGTTGCGCAAATACAGCTCCGAGAAAGCCGGCTGATAGCCGCGTGCGAATGCCGCCTTGGCGCCGCGCTTGCTCATCAGTTTCGACAGCGTGAATTCAATGTGCTTGCACGTGCCCAACTCGTTGGTCGCGTAGTCGGGACAGGCGCAGAAGTTGTCGCCCGGCCGCGTACCGCGGATTGCGACACGATAGTGGGATTTCGACTCCGGATTACCGATGCGGAATTCGGAGAAAAACGCGTCCGTCCCAAGATTCTCCAGGCTGAACGGCTGCTCGCGCCCGAACTGCCGGCGCAGCGCGCGCTGCCAATCGGCAGGGGCCATGTCATCCGGTGCGTGGGTTCTGGACAGCCTCGGGGGTTTGTGCTGCGTTGCAGCGTCGCGCTTGTTCTTCATCAGGTCGGGGGCATCGGCGGGTCATGCTCACGACCTCTCGCACCTTTTGCCGATGCGGGAGGCGGGCGATTTGCGGGAGTGACGACTTTGGCGACACCAACGTCAACCACGGCGAATTATATCGAACCAGCGACCTGATCCCGGCCGCCGGCTGTTTTCGCCCGTTCGGCAACGAGCTGCGTGACCCGATTCAACGTGGCCTTAAACAGACATCGATCCGCGGCATGGCGGGAAGGCAGGACATATCATCCGCTGTGTTTGGAAAAAAGCGTCGACAAGTTCTGCATGCGCGGTTCATGCGGTTCGCGTTGCGATCCGTTCCAGAGTTTGCTCGAGCTCCCGGCGATCGGCCTCGCGCTTGGCCGCAGTCCGCTGCGCCAGGTTATGCAACTTGCGCCGCACACCCGGTAGCTCATTCGCGTGCGCAAGCCCGATAGAGCCGAAGTCCGGCTTCTCGTCCTCCACTGATCGAAGAAACGCCCGCGAAGGTTCGTCCAACCAGTTCGCCACTCGTGCCAGCAAACGCTCGCGGCTTTCCAGCAACGCTTCGGCGCTGACCGGCTCGGCCGTCATTCCCCTGAAGTGCGCATCGAACGTTGCAGCGAAATCCGCCGGTACTCGAGGCGCCAGCATCTCCCAAGCGGGCTTAGGGCTGCAGGTCAGATACACGAGAAAAGTCCGCCAGAGCACATCGTTCGCTCGTCCTCCAACAGCAGACCGACATCGAACAGGTCGCGCGGATGCTGCCGCAACAAGGCGGCGGCGAGCTTACCGGCATAGAGATCAGCGAAATCCAGCACCTGGACAGAGGCAAAGCCGAAGGCCTCCTCCACCTTCGGCCTGACCACCATGGTGCGTACTGGATGCACCGTGCCACGCATGACCGGCGTCGTCTCGATCTGCACGCGCGCGCGGCCGCGACTGACCACCAGCCGCGTGACCGATCCCGTGCCCTCTCCCGCCGACGACTGCACTTGAAGTTGCAGCGGACGGGCGCGTAGCGTAACGGCCAGTTGCTCCAGTGCCGCCGCGATCAGAGTTGCGTCCTCGGCAAAATCGTGTCCCGGCAGCCAGGCCAGATAAATGTCCACCGACAGCCGTGGAAGTTCGTGCTCGAACAGGTTGATCGCCGTACCGCCTTTAAGCGCGAAGCGCGGCTCCCGCGCAAGCACTGGCAGTATCTCGACCAGCAATTGCACCCGGTCGGTGTAGCGCTTATCCCAGGTGCTCATCCAAGTCTCCAGGCAATGTGATCTGGTAGGTCGGATGCAAGCGCCCGCCGGGGACCAGCGCACGCTTGCCCCGGCCCAGATCAACACCATCAAGGGGTACATGCAACAGCCACGCATGCCGATGGCGTTCGGACAGTGCCAGGAATAGCCGTTTCGCTTTGATACTGCGGCAATGGCGCAACAGCATAGCGACCCGCTGCGGCCGCAGCGTGGTCATTGCCTGCATCAAGGCATCCGCCTCGTAAACCAAGGCCGTATCCGACACTTCGTCGCACAACTCCAGCATGGCCCGCTCGGGCGTTGAGCAAGCCAAGGCACCCGTGCTCGGACTGGTCTCATGCCATACCAGCCCTCGGTCGAGCAGTACCTTCTCGGACACGTCGTGCGTGAACTGCAGCACTGGCCAATCGAATGGCCCCTTGCCATGAAACTCGAAGCGCTCCTTCAACGGCAGCTTGCACACCCATCCCGGCAGCCGGTTTGGTCCATAGAGCGTGATCGTACCGGCTTCGCCGAGACGCAGGTAATGCTCATGCCCCTGCATGGCCAGCGCAAAGCGCCCGCCAACATGCAGCGACAGTCTCTCATCGAATTGAAGGCTACGGACCACACCGTCCCATTGCAGGTGCCCGCCCTTCCTCATGTAGACGCCGCGCGCCGGCGAGACCAGCCAGCCGCTGGCCACGTAGCGTGCGACGAGGCTGCTGGAGTAGCCATGTGCTCGCAGCCACCGACTGGAAATCAGGGCGGCATCGCCGAGTTGTGTCAGCAGATGGTTTAGCTTTCGATGATTTTGATCACTCATAGTGCTCAAAATACACCTTTGGCAAACTCTAGCCAACCTCTATTGGTTTAAAAAATATAAAAATTGGTCACCCTGAGTGAGTTCTAAGTAGCCATGACGAACCGCGTACAAGCGACACAGGCAGGCCTCCGGCATCAGAACCATAGTTGACCTCCCGCCCTTAGGAAGTTGCGGGTACCGCGGTCATCAGGAAGACACCAAGCGTCTAGCTGACGGCATGCAGATACCGTCACTGATACCGTCCACGCCGCTGGTATCAAGCGAGCCCCTACGCATGCTGCTCGCGTATACGTCAGAAATACCGTCAAATTGTGGTTGCTCGGGCTCGCAGCAGGTTCGGATGCACTTTTAGAATTCTCATATTTCTCAAGGGCTTACGAACCTGCACTGGCCAATTTAGAATTGGGCCCACGCCATTTACGACGCACCGCAACGTTTTGATTTTAAAGGGAATTTACAAACCACTTATTCCCACTCGATCGTCGCCGGCGGCTTGCCCGAGATGTCGTACACCACACGGTTGATCCCGCGCACCTCGTTGATGATCCGGTTCGACGCGCGGCCGAGCAGCGCGTACGGCAGGTGCGCCCAGTGCGCGGTCATGAAGTCGGTGGTCTGCACCGCGCGCAGCGACGTCACGTAGTCGTACGTGCGGCCATCGCCCATCACGCCGACCGACTTCACCGGCAGGAACACGGCGAACGCCTGGCTCGTCAGGTCGTACCAGCTCTTGCCGACATCGGCTTCGCCGCACAGGCCGGCAGCCGCATCGTGCGCGGTCGCGGTCGTGTTGCGCAGTTCCTCGATGAAGATCGCGTCCGCGCGGCGCAGCAGGTCCGCGTACTCGCGCTTCACTTCGCCGAGAATCCGCACGCCGAGGCCCGGGCCCGGGAACGGATGGCGGTACACCATCTCCGGCGGCAGGCCGAGCGCGACGCCCAGCTCGCGCACTTCGTCCTTGAACAGGTCGCGCAGCGGCTCGAGCAGCTTCAGGCCGAGCGTTTCCGGCAGGCCGCCGACGTTGTGGTGGCTCTTGATCGTCGTCGCCTTCTTCGTCTTCGTGCCGCCCGACTCGACCACGTCCGGATAGATCGTGCCCTGTGCGAGCCACTTCGCCTTCGACAGCTTCTTCGCTTCGGCCTGGAACACCTCGACGAATTCGCGGCCGATGATCTTGCGCTTCGCTTCCGGATCGGTCACGCCAGCCAGGTAGCCGAGGAACTGCTCGGACGCATCGACGTGCACGACCTTCGCATGCAGGCGGCCCTCGAACATGTCGAGCACCATCTTGCCTTCGTTCAGGCGCAGCAGGCCGTGGTCGACGAACACGCAGGTGAGCTGGTCGCCGATCGCGCGATGGATCAGCGCAGCCGCGACGCTCGAATCGACGCCGCCCGACAGGCCGAGAATCACTTCCTCGTCACCGACCTGCTCGCGGATCTTCGCGACAGCTTCCTCGATGTGGTTCTTCATGATCCAGTCGGGCTTCGCGCCGGCGATCTGCAGCACGAAGCGTTCGATGATCTGGCGGCCCTTCACCGTGTGCGTGACTTCCGGGTGGAACTGCACCGCGTAGTAGCCGCGCGCCTCGTCGGCCATGCCGGCGATCGGGCAGCTCGGCGTCGACGCCATCAGCGCAAAGCCCGGCGGCAGCTCGGCAACCTTGTCGCCGTGGCTCATCCAGACCTTCAGCATGCCGTGGCCTTCGGCCGTCTTGAAATCCTCGATGCCGTCGAACAGGCGCGTATGACCGTGCGCACGCATTTCCGCGTAGCCGAATTCGCGATGGTCGCTCCACTCGACCTTGCCGCCGAGCTGCACGGCCATCGTCTGCATGCCGTAGCAGATGCCGAGCACCGGCACGCCGAGATCCCACACGGCCTGCGGCGCGCGCAGCTGGTGGTCTTCGTACGTGCTCGCGTGGCTGCCCGACAGGATCACCGCCTTCGGCGCGAACTCGCGGACGAAGTCGTCGGACACGTCGTTCGGATGAATTTCGCAGTAGACGTGCGCTTCGCGCACGCGGCGCGCGATCAGTTGAGTGACTTGCGAACCGAAGTCGAGAATCAGGATTTTGTCGTGCATGGCTGCGGACGGGATGAAGAGAATAAGAAAAGCAGCGCATGAAGCGCTGCATCAATAGCATGGACAACGGCGTCGTGCGGCACGCGGCTCGCGCGACGCATCGCCGGTCAATCCTGCGACGGCGGGCGGGCGTCGAATGCGACGCTGCCGGACAATCGATCGGATGCGGCCGGCGTGGCTGCCGCGGCCGGCGCCGTGGGCGCCACCGGACGGCTGACGACCGGCTCGACCCGCTGCTGCGGTGCGGAGGCCGGCGCCGGTTCGGCCGGACGCTTCGCATCCCGAGCCTCGAGCGCCTGCGCCCTGTCCGCCCTTTCGCGCCGCCGCACGGCCGATGCGAGCCGCACGCCGCCGAGGCCCAGCACGATCAGCGCGACGCCGGCCATCGCCGACAGCACCCGACCGGCGGCCGCGAGCGCGGGACCGTTGCCGGTGCCGAACGACCACACGACCGCCAGCACGCCGGTCAGCCAGTTCACATGGCCGACCGCACGCGCGACGGGCGCCGTGAGAACGCCGTTGACCGCCGCATGGAACGCGAGCCACGCGAGCCCGAGCAACGCAATGCCGAACGCCTGGCCGAGCATCGCCGGCTGGATGTTCGCCAATTGGAGCGCATTGAACAGCGCCTGCCAGGGCGTCAGCACGAACAGCACGCCGAACG
This sequence comes from Burkholderia ambifaria, assembly GCF_001443045.1. GTDB lineage: Bacteria > Pseudomonadota > Gammaproteobacteria > Burkholderiales > Burkholderiaceae > Burkholderia > Burkholderia ambifaria_A. The sequence goes on from NZ_LKPJ01000005.1 coordinate 312,159, forward strand.
CCAGAAGCAGCACGGCGTCGACGATCAGCACGGCTCGCAGCAGCGGTTTCATCGGCAATCAGTCCACGTGGTAGTTCGGCGCTTCCTTCGTGATCTGCACGTCGTGCACGTGCGACTCGCGCATGCCCGCCGCGGTGATCTGGACGAATTCGGCCTTGTCGTGCAGCTCGTCGATCGTCTTGCAGCCGCAGTAGCCCATGCTCGCGCGCACGCCGCCGACCAGCTGGAACAGGATCGCGTTGACCGAACCCTTGTACGCGACGCGGCCTTCGATGCCTTCCGGCACGAGCTTGTCGATGTTCGCGGAGTTGTCCTGGAAGTAGCGGTCTGCCGCGCCATCCTTCATCGCACCGACCGAACCCATGCCGCGATACGACTTGTACTGGCGGCCCTGGTACAGGAACACGTCGCCCGGCGCCTCTTCGGTGCCCGCGAACATGCTGCCCATCATCACCGCGTTCGCGCCGGCTGCGAGAGCCTTCGACACGTCGCCCGAGAAACGCACGCCGCCGTCGGCGATGCACGGCACACCGGTGCCCTTCAGTGCTTCCGCGACGTTCGCGATCGCGCTGATCTGCGGCACGCCGACGCCCGCGACGATCCGCGTCGTGCAGATCGAGCCCGGGCCGATACCGACCTTGACCGCGTCCGCGCCGTATTCGACCAGTGCCTTCGCGGCGGCGGCCGTCGCGATGTTGCCGCCGATCACCTCGACGTGCGGGAAGTTCTGCTTGACCCAGCGCACGCGCTCGAGCACGCCCTTGCTGTGACCGTGCGCGGTATCGACGACGATCACGTCGACGCCGGCCTGCACCAGCAGCTCGACGCGCTCTTCGTTGTCGGGGCCGACGCCGACTGCCGCGCCTGCGCGCAGCTTGCCGTGCTCGTCCTTGCACGCATCCGGGTGTTCGGTCTGCTTCGTGATGTCCTTGACGGTCATCAGGCCGCGCAGTTCGAACGCGTCGTTGACGACCAGCACGCGCTCGAGGCGGTGGCTGTGCATCAGCGCCTTCGCTTCGGCGAGCGGCGTGCCCTCCTTGACCGTGACGAGACGCTCGCGCGGCGTCATGATCGACTTGACCGGTTCGTCGAGGCGCGATTCGAAACGCAGGTCACGGTTCGTGACGATACCGACGAGCTGCGGGCCTTCGACGACCGGGAAGCCCGAGATGCCATGCTGACGCGACAGCGCGATCACGTCGCGCACCTTCATCTGCGGCGGAACCGTGATCGGATCGCGCACGACACCCGATTCGAAACGCTTGACCTTCGCGACCTCGCGGGCCTGCTCGGCCGGCGTGAGGTTCTTGTGGACGATACCCACACCACCCTGCTGCGCCATCGCGATCGCGAGGCGACCTTCGGTAACCGTGTCCATCGCGGCGGACACGAGCGGCATGTTCAGGGAGATGTTGCGGGTCAGCTTGGTCTTCAGGCTGGTGTCGCGCGGGAGAACGTCGGAGAAGGCGGGAACGAGGAGCACGTCATCGAAAGTGAGTGCTTTTTGGATCAGACGCATGGCAAATCCTATGGGCGCAAAAGCGAATTATACGCGAAGCGCTGCGAATTTTCACAACACGAACAACGGGTTAGCCGTTTCCAAGCGTTCGGGGACCGAATCGTTCGGTTCGCGGTTCGGTTCGTTTTCGATCGCCTTTCGTTTCATCCCGGCATCGCCCCATTCGCGCAGCCGGCCGGAATCGGGCCGATCGCACGTCGTTGCCGTACGATGCGGCACCTGGCGGCGGCGCATCCGCCGGCCTCGTTCCATGGGCGCTGGCAGCCCCTAACACCGCTAAACCAGCCCGCCCGCGGCGCACGCGATCATCGCTGCACCGGCCCCGATCGCGACGCCACCGACGACCCGCGCGACGCATTCGCCAGCCGGCGCCAGCCGCTCGGCGGCGATCGCCACCGTCACGACCGCCATGACGCGCAGGTCCATCATGCCGGCCGCCAGCGCGACGGCCATCAGGTTCCCGCAGCAGGCACCGCACCGTAGCGCGGCACGCGCGCCGTACCGCCACGCAACTCCGGCCCCGGCCTGCGCCCACCGCATGTCCCCGCCGCCCGGCGCGTGCCGGCAGCACGCGAGCCGGCGCACCTTCCAGCCGGAAAGCTGCAGCATGCCTGCTCCGAGCACGACCGCGCCGGCAGCAACCGGCATCGCGACAGCGAGTGCGGGCAGCCGTGTCGCGGCCGCCGCGAACGCTGCGCCCGCGGGAAACACCGCCGCACCGACCGCCATCCACACCGAGAAATACCCGGCGCCCGCAATCGCGACGCGCCACGCCGCGCGCGCGTCGCCCGCCGGGCCGAAGCCCTGCCGATATCGCCAGAGCACCGGCGCCGCTACCGGCAGCATCATCGTCACAGTCATCGCGCCCCACATGCCGGCGAACGCAGCGAACGCGCGCCCTGCCCGCCATCCGCACGGCCTGAGCCATCCGGCCGACAGCGTCCAGCCGCCCGCCATCGGCATGCCGCCCATCGCGTTCATCGATGCGTGCTGCACGAGCGTCGCCCACACGGCGGCGGCAAACACCGCGGCGAACGCGGCGCCGAACGCCAGCCGGCCGCCGCCCGAGGCGCCGGGCGCAGCGGGTTTCGTCGCAGAATTCATCGCCGGTTCCCGCTGCGCGCCGACCTGCGCTCAACCGCGCGCGTATTCGTCATGACGACGCCACCACACGCCCGTCTCGTTGCGCCCGAGCGGCGCGCGATCGAGCCACTGGTACATCCCCCACAGCCCGTCGAGCCCGCGCGCATACGTCGAATACGTGTGATAAACGACGTCGTCCTCGCGCACGAACGCGCTCATTCCGGGCCGGTCGCGCGCGTACGTGGCGGCGTCGGTGCCGCACGTCGCCGCGAACTGCGCGACGGCGGCCGGCGGCGGGTCCATGTCCATCGCGTGGCCGGCCCGCGCATAGTTGTATTCGACGTCGCCGGTGCGCTGCTGCGCTTCGGTGAACGATACGTTGAAGTCGAAGTTGAACTCGCCGCCGTCCGACGACGCCCACGGAAAGTGCCAGCCCATCCGCTGCCGGTACGCGAGCAGCTTCGCGAGCGGCGCGCGCGACACCGCCGCGAGCGTCACGTCGTGGTTCGCGAGGTGGACCGCAAAACCGTCGAAGCCGTCGGCGAGCGCCGAGCACGACGGGCAGCCGGCCTTGTAGTCGGGACCGAACATGAAATGATAGACGAGCAGTTGCGAGCGGCCGCCGAACAGATCGCCGAGCGTCGCAGGGCCGTCCTCGGTATCGAACCGGTAGGTCTTGTCGACGCGCACCCACGGCAGCGCCTGCCGCCGCCGCGCGAGTTCGTCGCTCTGCCGCGTCAGCGACTTTTCTGCGTCGAGCAGCGCGCGGCGCGCAGCCAGCCATTCGGCGCGCGTTCCGGTGAGATGGTTCGTCATTGCGGGTTCCTCCTTTCGACAGGGATCCGGGCACGGCGCATCTGCCGTGTGCGTGGTGCTAGATTAGGGCCGGGCATCGGACCGCAGGGAGTGACAACTGTGTCGGGATTCGGATGGATTCGCTGATCACGGCCGCCGCGCGCGCGCTCGCGGCGGGCGACCCGCTCGGCGCGCTGAACCGCGTCGCGCTGCGCGACGACGCACCGGCGCTCGCATTGCGCGGCATCGCGATGGCCCAGCTCGGTGATTTCGAGCGCGCCCGGGCGCTCGTGCGCGGCGCGGCCCGCGCGTTCGGCGCGAAGGAAGCCGTCGCGCGGGCGCGCTGCGTTGTCGCGGAAGCCGAGATCGCGCTGGCGTCACGCGATCTCGGCTGGCCGTCGCGCGCGCTCGACGCCGCCTGCGCGACGCTCGACGCCCACGGCGACCGCGCGAACGCCGCGCATGCGCGCTATCTCGGCGTGCGCCGGCTGCTGCTGATCGGGCGCGTCGACGACGCCGAACGCCGGCTCGCGAGCCTCGATCCCGCGCCGCTGCCGGCCGCATCGCGCGCGGCGCACGAACTGATCGCGGCCGGCATCGCGATGCGCCGCATCCGCCCGCACGCGGCGCGCATGGCCCTCGCCCGTGCGCGCGCGGCCGCGCGCGACGCCGGCATCGCCGCGCTGACTGCCGAAGTCGACACGGCCGCGCGCGTGCTCGATACGCCGGCCGCACGACTGATCGCGCGCGGCGCGTCGCGGCTCGTGCTGCTCGACGAGGTGGAAGCGCTGCTGGAATCGAACGCACTCGTCGTCGATGCATGCCGCCACGCGGTGCGCGACGCGCGCACGACCGTGACGCTCGCGCGCCGCCCGGTGCTGTTCGTGCTCGCCCGCCTGCTCGGCGAGGCGTGGCCCGGCGACGTGTCGAGAAACGCGCTCGTCGCCGCGGCGTTTCGCGCGAAACACGCGGACGAATCGCATCGCGCCCGCCTGCGCGTCGAGATCGGCCGCCTGCGCGCGATGCTGCGACCGCTCGCGAACATCACCGCGACACCGCACGGCTTCGCGCTCGAACCGCTCGGCCTGCGCGAGACCGTCGTGCTCGCGCGGCCCGTCGACGACCGCCACGCGGCCGTGCTCGCGCTGCTCGCGGACGGCGAGGCGTGGTCGAGCTCCGCGCTGGCCCTCGCGCTCGGCGCGAACCAGCGCACCGTGCAGCGTGCGCTCGACGCGCTCGCGGAAGCGGACAAGGTGCAGGCGCTCGGCCGCGGTCGCGCGCGCCGCTGGATGACGCCGCCGCTGCCCGGATTCGCGACGACCTTGTTACTCCCCGCGCCATTGCCGGGCGACTAGGATGGGTACACCAACGACGAGGTGACGGACATGAAACGCTCCACCGCAGACATCCTCCGCGAATACGGCCCGTTTCCGGGCGGCGACGGCGTGCACGGCGTCACGTTCGACGGGCAGCACGTGTGGTTTGCGTCCGGCGACAAGCTGAACGCGCTCGACCCCGAACGCGGCACGACCGTGCGCGCACTCGACGTCGCCGCGCACGCGGGCACCGCGTTCGACGGGCGCCACCTGTTCCAGATCGTCGAGGACCGCATCGAGAAGATCGATCCCGGCTCGGGCCGCGTGCTCGCGACGATCCCCGCGCCCGGCGGCGGCGCCGATTCCGGGCTCGCCTGGGCCGAAGGCACGCTGTGGGTCGGCCAGTACCGCGAGCGCAAGATTCATCAGGTGGATCCGCAGTCGGGCGCCGTGCTGCGCACGCTCGAATCGAACCGCTTCGTCACCGGCGTGACGTGGGTAGACGGCGAGCTGTGGCACGGCACCTGGGAAGCGGACGAGAGCGAGCTGCGGCGGATCGACCCGCGCACCGGGCAGGTGCTCGAGCAGGTCGACATGCCGCCCGGCGTCGGCGTGTCGGGGCTGGAGTCCGACGGTCGCGACACGTTCTACTGCGGCGGCGGCAACAGCGGCAAGCTGCGCGCCGTGCGCCGTCCCGCGCGCTCATCCGCCGCGGGCGGCGGTGCGGCGGCGGCCGAACCGGCAGAGGACTGATCCGCTGATCGTCGAAGGGCAGCCCGGCCCGCCGCGATCCCCGGCAAACAGGACCGGATCGCGGCGGCGCTCGCGGCCGATGCCGAAGCCCACCCGCTTCCGAGTGCAGGAATGAACAAGACGCGGTCGCGCCGCCGTCGCTAACATGCGCGCTCGTCAGTCTTTTGTTCGGAGCAGTCGATGCAGCGCGGTGTGGTGTATGGCGTCCTCGCGGGCGCGTTGTGGGGCATGGTGTTTCTCGTGCCACGGCTGATGACCGACTTCTCGCCGCTGCTGCTGAGCGCGGGCCGCTATGCGATGTACGGCCTCGTGTCGCTGGCGGCGGCCCTGCCGGCCGCCCGCTCGCTGCTCGCGCGGCTGACCCGCGAGGATCTCGTCGCGCTCGCGAAGCTCGCGCTGATCGGCAACGTCGCGTACTACATGCTGCTGTCCGGCGCCGTGCACCTGATCGGCATCGCGCCCAGCTCGCTGATCGTCGGCGTGCTGCCCGTGACCGTCACGCTCGAGGGTCTCGGCGATCGCGGCGCGGTGTCGCTGCGGCGTCTCGCCGCCCCGCTCGCGCTGGTCATCGCCGGCATCGTCTGCATCAACATCGACCTCTTCACACCGGAAGCCGCGCAGGCGACGACGCTCGGCCAGAAGCTCGCCGGCATCGCCTGCGCAAGCGGCGCGCTCGCGAGCTGGACCTGGTACGCGGTCGCGAACGCACGCTACCTGCAGCGCCACCATCATTTCGGCGGCATCGAGTGGTCGGTGCTGTGGGGCGTCGTGACGGGCCTGATCGGCGGTCTCTGCTGGCTCGCGATCCTCGCGCTGCCGGCCGGCACGGTGCAGGCGGCGGTCCCGGCATCGCGCTGGCAGCTGTTCTGGCTGCTGAACCTCGCGCTCGCGATCGGCGCGTCATGGCTCGGCAACGGGCTGTGGAACGCGGCGTCGAAGCGGCTGCCGCTCACGCTGTCGGGCCAGTTGATCGTGTTCGAAACGGTGTTCGCGATGCTCTACGCGTTCGTCTACGACCACCGGATGCCGCGCGGGCTCGAGATCGCGGCGCTCGCGCTGCTGCTGGCGGGCGTCTACGGGTCGGTGCGTCGCCACAGCGACACGCACGCGGGCGGCGATACGCCCGGCAGCGCGGCCGTGAGCGCAAACATCACGGCCCACTGAGCGCGGCCGTGCGTGGTCTGACGAATCGGAACGGTCGAGAACTGTGGAAATGAAACGGCGCTGGAGCGACGCGTCAGCGCGCGTCCTTGTGCATCCACTTGCGGCCCTCGATGGAGCCTTCGCGACGCGTCTTGTCGACGCGCCGCTGGCGCGCGAGCTTCGGATCGACAATCAACGGGCGGTAGATCTCGACGCGGTCGTGATCGGCGAGCGGCGCGTCGAGCGGCGCGAGCTTGCCGAACACGCCGGTTTTCGCATGCGCGAGATCGATCTCCGGGTGCAGTGCAAGCACGCCGCTCGCATCGATGGCCGAGCGCACGGTCGCGCCTTCGGGCAGTGACACCGGAATCAGCGTCTGGCGATCCGGTAGCGCGTAGCAGACTTCGATCGACAGCATCGCGTCACCCTTTCCCGTAGCGCTGGTCGGCGCGCTTCACGAACGAATCGACGAACGTGTTCGCGATGTGGCTGAACACGGGCCCGATGATCTTCTCGAGCAGGATGCTCGAGAACTCGTAGTGCAGCGCGAATTCGATCTTGCACGCATCGGCACGCAGCGCAATGAAGCGCCACGAGCCGGTGAACTTCTTGAACGGGCCGTCCGCGAACTCCATGTCGATCCGCGTCGGGCGCTGCTGCGAGTTGCGCGTCGCGAAATGCTGCTTGATGCCCTTGAAGTTGATGTCGATGCGCGCTTCCATCCCGCTGTCATCCTGACGGCGAATCTCGACGCCGCCGCACCAGGGCAGGAAATTGGGGTAGTCGGCCACGTCGGTGACGAGGTCGAACATCTGTTCCGCCGAATGACGGATCAATACTGTTTTCTGGACATCTGCCATAAATCGCGCGGCATCGCTTGAGGTGAGAACGCAAGCCGGGCGATTCCCGCCCCGCTTTGCTAAAATCGTGATTTTAAACGAGTTGGCCCGATCCTTTCATGAGCATCATCGACAACAGGAAAGCGCACTTCGATTATCACATCGAGGAACGCTACGAGGCGGGGCTCGTGCTCGAGGGCTGGGAAGTCAAGGCGCTGCGCGCCGGGCGCGGCCAGATCAAGGAAGGCTATGTCGTGGTCAAGAACGCCGAGATCTTCCTGATCGGCACCCACATCAGCCCGCTGCCCGAAGCCTCGACGCACATCAAGCCCGACCCGGTCCGCACGCGCAAGCTGCTGCTGCACCGCGAGGAAATCAAGAAACTGATCGGCAAGGTCGAGCAGCGCGGCTACACGCTCGTGCCGCTGAACTTCCACTACAAGGGCGGTCGCGTGAAATGCGACATCGCGCTCGCGAAGGGCAAGAAGCTGCACGACAAGCGAGAAACCGAGAAGAAACGCGACTGGGAACGCGAAAAGGCCCGCATCATGCGCAACGGTACCTGAAACACACGCCCCGCATCGCAAACGACACGGCCCGCTCGCAGCGGGCCGTGTTGCTTTGGGACATGTGACTCGCGCATGCCGGGTGCCCGGCGGTGGCCGAGGCGCCATTCGGCACGCCACGGCGCCCGCTTCGGCTGCAGAAAAGGTGCCGACGGCGCCGCACATGCATCATTCCCGCCCCGACTGCGCGACGATTCGCCGCACGCCGATCACACGCGACGGCGGCCCGCAGACCGCGTAGTCCAGCTCAGGCCTTCCCGGCCGAGGCCGCTCCGGCGCTTTTGACGATCGTCAGCGCCGACGCGATCGCGGTGCCGAGATCCGACAGGTTCGCCGGCACGATCAACGTATTGCCCTGTTTGGCGAGATTCGAGAACGCGCCGACATACTGTTCGGCGACCTTCAGGTTCACGGCATCCATCCCGCCCTGCGACTGGATCGCGTTCGCGATCTTCTGGATCGCCTGCGCGTTCGCCTCGGCCACCGCGAGAATCGCGGCCGCCTCGCCCTGTGCCTGGTTGATCGCGGCCTGCCGCTCGCCCTCGGACTTCTGGATCGCCGCCTCGCGCGCACCCGACGCGAGGTTGATCTGCTCCTGCTTGCGGCCTTCGGATGCGGCGATCAGCGCACGCTTTTCCCGCTCGGCGGTGATCTGCGCCTGCATCGCGTGCAGGATCTCCTTCGGCGGCGTCAGGTCCTTGATCTCGTAGCGCAGCACTTTCACGCCCCAGTTCGCGGCGGCCTGGTCGAGCGCCGACACGATGTTGTGGTTGATGAAGTCGCGTTCCTCGAACGTCTTGTCGAGTTCGAGCTTGCCGACCACCGAGCGCAGCGTCGTCTGCGCGAGCTGCGTGATCGCGAGCACGAAGTTGCTCGACCCGTACGACGCCTTCATCGGATCGGTCACCTGGAAGTACAGCACGCCGTCGACCTGCAGCTGCGTATTGTCGCGCGTGATGCAGACCTGGCTCGGCACGTCGAGCGGAATCTCCTTCAGCACGTGCCGATAGGCGATCCGGTCGACGAACGGCAGCACGATATTGAGACCAGGCGACAGCGTCGCGTGATAGCGCCCGAAGCGTTCGAGCACCCATGCATGCTGCTGCGGCACGATCTTCACCGTCTTCGACACGATCACGATCGCGATGACGAGCAGGACAACCCAGATGATCAGCGAATCCATGAAGTGTTCCCTCCTTGTTTTATCAGTGGACGATCAACCCGCCGGTTTCGCTTTGACGACGAGACTGTTGCCGCGCACGGCGCTCACCTGATACACGCGCGCATCGTCGCGCTCGCCGGCCGCAAGCTCGACGTCCCAGTCGGCGCCACGATACTGCACGCGCGCGCGGCCGTCATGCCACGCGTCGACGGTGACGGTCGAGCCGATATCGAGATTGACGTCCGGATTCATCGACGTGTCGCGCTTCTGCTTACGGCCGAGCCCCGAGCGACGCAGCACGATCATCGCGACGATCGCAACCACCGCCGCCGCGCCGAACTGCACGTGCGGCGCGAAACCGGCGAGTTGCAGCAGCGCGCCCGCGAGAAAGCCGAGCGCGATCATCAGCAGGTAGAACGTGCCCGTCAGCAACTCGGCCACGACCAGCACGCCCACCGCAACCCACCAGAACAGATGCCCCGACATCATTGTGGTCTCCCGAAAAACGGCCCCCACGCTCACTATGTTCGCCGCCCCCAAGGGGGCGGTCGGCACTCTTGGGGCGGCCCGGCGAGTACCGACGGGAATGACCCCCACGCTCACTACGTTCGCTGCCCCCCAAGGGGGCGGTCGGCACTCTTGGGGCGGCCCGGCGAGTACCGACAAACAAAAACACCCCGGTGCTTACCGGGGTGTTTATAGCATGGACCTTGCATTTTGCCTTCATTGAAGGAGCGACGGCGCCGCTCCTTCGCCGAAGATGCATTACCGACCGTTACTTCCGGTTGGCGAGCGCCTGCCACGTATCGATGATCGTGTCCGGGTTCAGCGAGATCGACACGATGCCTTCGTCGGTCAACCATTGCGCGAAGTCCGGGTGATCCGACGGGCCCTGGCCGCAGATGCCGACGTACTTGCCCATCTTGCGGCAGGTATCGATCGCACGCTTGAGCAGGAACTTGACCGCCGGATCGCGTTCGTCGAAGTCGACGGCCAGCAGTTCCATACCCGAGTCGCGGTCGAGGCCGAGCGTGAGCTGCGTAAGGTCGTTCGAGCCGATCGAGAAACCGTCGAAGTGCTCGAGGAACTCTTCGGCGAGGATCGCGTTGGTCGGGACTTCACACATCATCACGAGGCGCAGGCCGTTCTCGCCGCGCTTCAGGCCGAACTTCTCGAGCAGGCCGACGACACGCTCCGCCTGCTTCACGGTACGCACGAACGGCACCATGATCTCGACGTTGGTCAGGCCCATTTCATCGCGCACGCGCTTCAGTGCACGGCATTCCATCTCGAACGCCTGCGCGAAGTCCTCGGCGATGTAGCGCGACGCGCCGCGAAAGCCCAGCATCGGGTTTTCCTCGTCCGGCTCATAGCGCGAACCGCCGATCAGCTTCTTGTACTCGTTCGACTTGAAGTCGGACAGACGCACGATCACAGGCTTCGGATAGAACGCCGCAGCGATCGTCGCGACGCCTTCCGTCAGCTTGTCGACGTAGAACTGGCGCGGCGACGCGTGACCGCGCGCAACGCTCTCGACGGCCTTCTTCAGATCCTGGTCGATGTTCGGGTACTCGAGGATCGCCTTCGGGTGCACGCCGATGTTGTTGTTGATGATGAACTCGAGACGCGCGAGGCCGACACCGCCGTTCGGCAGTTGCGAGAAGTCGAACGCGAGCTGCGGGTTGCCGACGTTCATCATGATCTTGACCGGGATTTCCGGCAGCTCGCCGCGCTGCACTTCCGTGACTTCGGTCTCGAGCAGCCCGTCGTAGATCTTGCCTTCGTCGCCTTCCGCGCACGACACGGTGACGAGCGCGCCGTCCTTCAGCACGTCGGTCGCGTCGCCGCAGCCGACCACTGCCGGCACGCCGAGCTCGCGCGCGATGATCGCCGCGTGGCAGGTCCGGCCGCCACGGTTCGTGACGATCGCCGCCGCACGCTTCATCACCGGCTCCCAGTTCGGGTCGGTCATGTCGGCCACCAGCACGTCGCCCGGCTGCACGCGTTCCATTTCCGACGGATCCTGGATCACGCGCACGGGGCCCGCGCCGATCTTCTGGCCGATCGCGCGGCCCGTCGCCAGCACCTGCGACTGGCCCTTCAGCTTGAAGCGCTGCTCGGCCTTGCCGCTCGCCTGGCTCTTCACCGTTTCCGGACGTGCCTGCAGGATGAAGATCTTGCCGTCACGGCCGTCCTTGCCCCACTCGATGTCCATCGGACGCTCGTAGTGCTTCTCGATGATGACCGCGTACTTCGCCAGCTCGATCACGTCTTCGTCGGTGATCGAGTAGCGGTTGCGCTGCTCGTGCGGCACGTCGACCGTCTTCACGCGGCCCGGCTCGCCCGGCTGCGTGAATTCCATCTTGATCAGCTTCGAGCCGATCGAGCGGCGGATGATCGGGTACTTGTCCTGCGCGAGCGTCGTCTTGAACACGTAGAACTCGTCCGGGTTCACTGCCCCCTGCACGACGGTTTCGCCCAGGCCGTAGCTCGACGTGATGAACACGGCGTCCTTGAAGCCCGATTCGGTGTCGATCGTGAACATCACGCCGGCCGCGCCGACGTCCGAGCGGACCATGCGCTGCACGCCGGCCGACAGTGCGACTTCGGCGTGCGTGAAGCCCTTGTGCACGCGATACGAGATCGCGCGGTCGTTGTACAGCGACGCGAACACGTGCTTCATGCGGTCGAGCACGTCTTCGATGCCGACGACGTTCAGATACGACTCCTGCTGACCGGCGAACGATGCGTCGGGCAGGTCTTCCGCGGTCGCGGACGAACGCACGGCGAACGACAGCTCGCCCGGCGAGCCGCTCTTCAGGATTTCGAACTGGGCGCGGATTTCCTCCTCGAGACGTGCCTGCATCGGCGCATCGACGATCCACTTGCGGATTTCGGCACCGGCTTCGGCGAGCGCCTTCACGTCGTCGATGTCGAGCGACTCGAGACGCTTGGCGATGCGATCGGTCAGATCGTTGTGCTTGAGGAAATCGCGGAATGCGAGCGCGGTCGTGGCGAAACCGGTGGGTACGCGAACGCCTGCTTCGGAAAGCTGGCTGATCATCTCGCCGAGCGACGCATTCTTGCCGCCCACGATCTCCACATCGGTCATCCGCAACTGCTCGAACGGGATTACATACGCCTGGTCCTTTGCGACGTTTGCTGCGTTAGTCATACAAGCCCCTAAGTGTGAAAAAAATGCTCGATTGCGCAAGTGGGCTCGGACGCGGGCGCTTGCAAAAAGGCGCGGCGCGTCTTGCGCAACCTGTTGGAGAAACAATCGCAGCGGCGGAAAACCTTCCGACCCGATTTGCAAAAATCCCGGCAGAAGGGCGATATATTCAGACAAATCGCCGAACTTGCCGGGAATTTTCGAATCGAGCGGCCAAGCCTGGGGCGCTGTTCGCACCCTGCCCCCGCAATTGCTTATCCAACAGGTTGCCGCTATTCTACCGTGCCGGCTGCCGGATGTGGCGCGACCTTGTCACTGCGTGTGGAGGCGAACCTCCAGCGCCCGCGCAACCGCCCTTCACGCTCGACGCCCAGATTCATGCTGCCTACCGTTTTCATCGTCTCCGACGGCACCGGGATCACTGCCGAAACCTTCGCGCATTCGATCCTCTCCCAGTTCGACCAGAAATTCCGCCTCGTGCGCGTGCCGTTCGTCGACTCGCTCGAGAAAGCCTATGCGACCGTCGAGAAGATCAACGATGCCGCCGTGCACGACGGCCGCCGCGCGATCGTGTTCACGACGCTCGTCGACAGCGAGTCGAACGACATCGTCAAGCGCTCGAACGCGCTCGTGCTGGACATGTTCCAGCGCTTCGTCGAGCCGCTCGAGCAGGAACTGGAGCTGAAGTCGAGCCACGCGATGGGCCGCGGCCACCAGAACGCCGACACCGAGGAATACAAGACGCGGATCGAGGCGATCAACTTCTCGCTCGCGCACGACGACGGCCAGTCGAACCGCAACCTGTCGGAAGCCGACGTGATCCTGGTCGGCGTGTCGCGCAGCGGCAAGACGCCGACGAGCCTGTATCTCGCGATGCAGTACGGCGTGAAGGCGGCCAACTATCCGCTGATTCCGGAAGATTTCGAGCGCGGCAAGCTGCCGTCGGCACTGTCGCCGCATCGCGACAAGCTGTTCGGGCTGTCGATCGACCCTCAGCGCCTGTCGGAGATCCGCAACGAGCGCCGCCCGGGCAGCAAGTACGCGGCGCCGGAAAACTGCCGCTACGAGATCAACGAGGCCGAGGCAATGATGCGCCGCGAAGGGATCAACTGGCTGTCGTCGACACACAAGTCGATCGAGGAGATCGCGACGACGATCCTGCAGGAAATCCGCCTCGATCGGCAGTCATACTGACGACCGGCGTGCCGGCGGCCGTGGCCGCCGCCAAAAGCAAAAAGGCCGCGTTCGACGCGGCCTTTTTCGTGGTGCGGGATCTGCGCGGGCGACGCCGTGCGCCAGGTTGTCATGTCACGCGCTCCGCTGCTGCCGCACCTGCTCGAACAGGCACACCGCCGCCGCGGCAGCGACGTTCAACGACTCCATCCCGCCCGGCTGCGGAATCGTCACGCGATGCGTAGCCGCGTCGCGCCAGAACGCCGATACGCCGGCGCCCTCGTTGCCGAACACCCATGCGACGGGTCCGGCCAGATCGCAGTCGTAGACTGCCTGCGCGCCGTGCGAGTCGGTCAGCGCGACCGGCACGTCGAGCCGCCCGGCGAGCGCGTCCGGCTCGACATCCTCGTGGATCGACAGCAGGAAGTGCGCGCCCATCCCCGAACGCAGCACCTTCGACGACCACGCGTAGGCCGTGCCCGGTGCGCAGAACACGTGCCGCACGCCGGCCGCCGCCGCGCTGCGCAGGATCGAGCCGACGTTGCCGGCATCCTGCACACCGTCGAGCACCACCGACGTATGCGCGACACGCTCCGGCAGCGGCTGCTCCGGCCGATCGACGAGCAGCAGGAAACCCACGCCGCTGACCACGTTCGACAGTTGGCCGAACAGCGCGTCGGGCAGCGTGACGACTCGCTGGGCATCGACGCGCGCGATGATCGCCTGCGCTTCGTCGTGCGCGAGTGCGCCTTCGGTCGCGACACATAGCTCGGGTGTCGCGCCCGTGTCGAGATACGCGCTGGCGAGATGGAAACCTTCGAGCAGCGCCTGGCCGCCGCGCCGCTGCTGGGACGTCGAACCCGCGAGCGCCTTCAGGCGTTTGTATAGCGGGTTGTCACGGGATGTAATGCTTTTCATCGAATCAGGTCGAGTGCCGCGCGCACCGGCGCGAACGAGCGCCGATGCGCTTCGCACGGGCCGTGTTCGCGCAGCGCGGCAAGATGTTTCGCGGTGCCGTAGCCCGCATGCACGTTGAAGCCGTACACCGGGAAGCGTTCATGCAGGTCGACCAGCATGCGGTCGCGCGTGACCTTCGCGAGGATCGACGCGGCCGAGATGCTCGGCACGAGCGCATCGCCGCTGACGATCGCCTCGGCACGCACCATCAGCGTCGGACAGCGGTTGCCGTCGATCTGCGCAAGCGTCGGCAGCACCGACAAGCCCTCGACGGCCCGCTTCATCGCGAGCATCGTCGCGTGCAGGATGTTGAGCGTGTCGATCTCGTCGACGCTCGCCGACGCGACGCAATACGCGCGCGAACGCGCGACGATCAAGTCGTACAGCGCATCGCGCTTTTTCGCGGACAGCGCCTTCGAATCGTCAAGCCCGTCGATCGGCTGCGCGGGGTCGAGGATCACCGCGGCGGCCACGACCGGCCCCGCGAGCGGGCCGCGGCCCGCTTCGTCGACGCCGCAGACGATCTCGTCGGGCCGGCTGAAGTCGAACCCGCCCTGCACGTCGATCGACGCGCGGCGGCGTGGTGCACGAGCTGCCGTCATGCGCGCCCCTTGCGTAGCTCGAGTACGCGCACGACCGCCTCGGCGGCCTTCGCGGCCGTGTTCTGCCGCAGCGAAAGATGCATTTCGGTAAAGACTTCGGTCAGCGTGCGGCGGTTTGCGTCGTCGCGCAGCTGCGTGAGCGTCGCATCGGCGAGCGCCTCGGGCGTCGCGAAATGCTGCAGCAGCTCGGGCACGACGAAGCGCCCCGCCAGGATGTTCGGCAAGCCGACGTACGGCAGATAGCCCTGCCGGCGCATGATCTGCCCGGTCAGCCAGGGCACCTTGTACGAGATCACCATCGGCTTCTTCAGCAACGCGGCTTCCAGCGTGACTGTGCCGCTCTTCACGAGGATTGCGTCGGCGGCCGTCATCGCGACCTGCGAGCGGCCGTCCGTGATCGTCAGCGCGAGCTGCGGATGCGCGTCGACGAGCGGCTGCAGCAGCTCGCGCAGCGCAGGCGTCGCCGCCGGCATCACGAACCGCACGCCGGGCTCGCGTTGCTGCATCAGCGCCATCGCCGCGAAGAACGTCGGGCCGATCAGCCCGATCTCCGAGCGGCGGCTGCCCGGCAGCACCGCGATCACCGGGCCGTCTGCGGCCAAGCCGAGCGCGATGCGCGCGCCGTGCGTGTCGGGTTCGAGCGGAATCTCGTCGGCCAGCGGATGACCGACATACGTCGATGCGACACCCGCCTTGTCGAGGATCGCCGGTTCGAACGGGAACAGACACAGCATGTGGTCGACGGACTTCGCGATCTTCTTGATCCGCCCGCCGCGCCACGCCCAGATCGACGGACACACGAAATGGATCGACGGGATGCCCGCGTCGCGCGCGGCCTGCTCCACGTTGAAATTGAAGTCGGGCGCGTCGACGCCGATGAACGCGTCGGGCCGCTCCGCGAGCAGCTGGCGCTTCAGCTCGCCGCGAATCCGCAGGATCTCCGGAATCTGGCCCAGCGCCTCGACGTAGCCGCGCACCGTGAGCTTATCCATCTGCCAGTGCGAATCGAAGCCGTGCGCGAGCATCCGCTGTCCGCCGATCCCGTAGTACCGGGTCGACGCGGGCAGCCGCTCTTGAAGTCCGCCGAGCAGCGACGCCGCGAGCAAATCGCCCGACGGCTCGCCGGCCACCATCGCGAGCCGGAGCTGATTGGTCGGGAGCGACATCGCTTAGCGGATGATGCCGCGTTGGGACGCGTCGATGAACTCGACGAGCGCGGTGACCGCTGCATCGCCTTCGCCGCCCGCGGCCGCCAGCTCACGCAACTGCACCTTCGCTTCCTCGAGCGACAGGCCGTTCTTGTACAGCAGGCGGTACGCGCTGCGCAGCGCCGAGATCGCGTCGGGCGAGAAACCGCGCCGGCGCAGGCCTTCGACGTTGACGCCGTGCGGCTCGGCCTTGTTGCCGGCCGCGATCACGAACGGCGGCACGTCCTGCACGAGCGCCGAGGCGCCGCCCAGCATCGAGTGCGCGCCGATGCGCACGAACTGGTGCACACCCGACATCCCGCCGACGATCGCCCAGTCGCCGATCTCGACGTGGCCGGCCATCTGCGCGTTGCTCGACAGGACCACGTTGTTGCCGACGCGGCAGTCATGACCGATATGCACATAGGCCATGATCCAGTTGTCGTCGCCGAGCGTCGTCACGCCGATATCCTGCACGGTACCCGTGTGGATCGTCGTGAATTCGCGGATCGTGTTGCGATTGCCGATCACGAGCTTCGTCGGCTCGTCCTTGTACTTCATGTCCTGCGGACGACCGCCGACCGACGCGTAATGGCCGATGCGGTTGTCCTCGCCGAGCGTCGTGTGACCTTCGATCACGCTGTGCGAGCCGACCGTCGTGCGTGCACCGATCGTGACGTGCGGCCCGACGATCGCATACGGCCCGATCTCGACGGACTCGTCGATCTGCGCGCCCGGTTCGACGATCGCGGTGGGATGAATCCTGGTCATGCGCCGTTGCCTCTCGATGTGATGTGTCGCGTTGCTCGCGTTACGTTGCCCATGCGTGCCGCGTCGCTCAGGGCGCCGCGTCGGCCGTCTTGACCGTGCACATCAGTTCGGCTTCCGCCGCCACCTTGCCGTCCACTTCCGCCACCGCCTTGAACTTCCAGATGCCGCGGATGTAGCGTTCGAACGTCACGTTCAGAATCAGTTGATCGCCCGGTTCGACCACGCGCTTGAAGCGCGCGCCGTCGATGCCGACGAAGTAGTACAGCGTGTTTTCCGGATCCTTCGGCTGCTCTTCCGCGAACGTCAGCAGCGCGGCCGCCTGAGCGAGCGCCTCGAGGATCAGCACGCCCGGCATCACCGGCCGCTTCGGGAAGTGCCCCTGGAAGAACGGCTCGTTGATCGACACGTTCTTCAGCGCTTTGATCCCCTTGTGCGGCTCGAGTTCGAGCACGCGGTCGACGAGCAGAATCGGGTAGCGATGCGGCAGCAGCGTGAGGATCTTGTGGATGTCGAGATTGATTTTTTCAGTGCTCATGATGGTTCGTCTCACGCAGAGGCTGCGCGGTGGTGATGCAAAGGCTGAAGCGGGCCGCCGCGCGGCCCAGTCTGGCAAACCGGGCCGGATGCGCTGGCCGTGCCCGGTTCGTGGTCTCGCATGATGCGCTCAGGCGTCCGTGCCGCCCTGGGCGGCCAGCGCGGTCTCGAGCGCCTTGATGCGCTCGCGCAGCTTATCGAGGTTGCGCACGAGCGCGGCGCTCCGGTTCCATTCGCCGTGATCGACGGCCGGGAATGCGCTCGTGTAGATGCCGGCCTTCGGCAGCGACTTCGACACGCCCGACTTCGCGGTGATGATGACATAGTCGCCGAGCGTCACGTGGCCGGCGATGCCCGCCGCGCCGCCGATCATGCAGTGACGGCCGATCGTCGTGCTGCCCGCGATGCCCGCGCTGCCGGCGATCACCGTGTAGGCGCCGATCCGGCAGTTGTGGCCGATCTGGACCTGGTTGTCGATCTTCACGCATTCCTCGATGACGGTGTCCGCCATCGCGCCGCGATCGATCGTCGTGTTCGCGCCGATCTCGACGTCCGGGCCGACCGATACGCCACCGACCTGCGGGATCTTGACCCAGCTGCCGGTACGCGCATCGCCGTCACCGACGAAATCGGGCGCGAAGCCGAACCCGTCGGAACCGATCACGGCACCCGAATGGATGATCGCGCGCGGGCCGATCTTGCAGCCGTGGTACACCGATGCGTTCGGATAGAGATGCGAACCGGCGCCGATCGTCGTGCCGCGGCCAACGAACACGTTCGCGTCGAGCTGCACGCCGTCCTCGATGACCGCACCGGCCTCGACCGTCACGTGCGGGCCGATCACCGCGCTCGCGGCAACCTGCGCGGCCGGATCGATCGTCGCGCTCGGATGCACGCCGGCCGCGCGCGGCGGCGTGGCGAGATCGATGAACATCTGCGCGACGCGCGCGAAGTACGCGTACGGATTCGGCGTCACGATGAAATTGCGGGGGCCGGCGTCCCGGGGGCCGGCCGGCCGGCCTTCAGCGGCCGCACCCAGCTTTTCGAAATCCTTCGGCGCGATCAGCACCGCGCCGGCGCGGGTCGTCTCGACCTGCGACAGATACTTCGGATTCGCGAGAAACGCGAGTTGCTGAGGGCCTGCCTGGTCGAGCGGCGCGAGGCCGCCCACCTTGCACTGGGCGTCGCCGGCGATCTCGCCGCCGAACCGCTTTACGAGTTCCTCGAGCGTCAATGCCATTCGTCGTCTGCTCCGTTCAGTTCGTCGAGCCGGACGCGAGCGCCTTGAGCACCTTGTCGGTGATGTCGATGCGCGGGCTGACGTACACGGCTTCCTGCACGATCAGGTCGTAATTCTGCTGCTCGGCGATCTGCTTGATGACCTTGTTCGCGCGCTCCAGCACCGCCGCGAGCTCCTCGTTGCGGCGCTGGTTCAGGTCTTCGCGAAACTCGCGCTGCTTGCGCTGGAAGTCGGTGTCGAGCTGCGCGAGATCGCGCTGCTTCTGCGCACGATCGGCCGCCGACATTGACGCGCTGTTCTTGTCCAGCGAGTCGGACATCGACTTCAGACGCGCCGCGAGATCCTGCAGATCCTTGTCGCGCTTCGCGAACTCGGCTTCGAGCTTCGTCTGCGCCACCTTGGCGGGCGCCGACTCGCGCAGGATCCGATCCGAATTGACCGCCGCGATGCGGGCGACGTCCTGAGCATGTGCCGTCGCCGCGCCCAAGGCCAGCGCAACGGTCAGCGCACACATCACTCGTTTCGAAAACTTACCGGTTGGCAAAATTACCCTCTCGTTACTGTTGTCATGCGTTCGATCAGAACGCCGTCCCGATCTGGAACTGGAATTTCTGGTACTGGTCGCCTTCGTGCTTCTGCAGCGGGAAGCCGAGACTCAGCTTCAGCGGACCGATCGGCGAGATCCACGCAAGACCCACACCGTAGCCGTAACGCAGGCCGTTCGCGCCGGTACTCGTGCCACCCGGCGCGTTGCCCCACACGTTACCGCCGTCGAGGAACGTGAACACGCGCAGCGTGCGGTCGTAGCCGGTGCCCGGCAGCGGGAACGTCAGCTCGATGTTGCCGACCACCATCTTCGAGCCGCCGATCGGGTCGTTCGTCTTCGTGTCGCGCGGGCCCAGCGAGCTCGGCTCGTAGCCACGCACGGAGCCGATACCGCCCGCGTAGTAGTTCTTGAAGATCGGGTACGGGTTGCCGATGCCGTTACCGTAACCGCCCTGCAGGTTCAGGCCCAGGATGAAGCCGCGCGAGAACGAATAGTAGTACTGCGCCTGCAGGTCGGCCTTGTAGTACTGGATCTTGCCGACCGGCACGCCGTATTCGACGTTCGCCTGCGTGAAGTAGCCGCGGCTCGGGATCAGCGCGCTGTCACGCGCATCGCGCGACCACGCGACGGTCAGCGGCACCGTGTTCGACACGCGGCCGAACTCGTTCACGTAATCCTGGTAGCTCTGTGGCGTGTTCGAGTCGACGTCGAGACGGTTCTGCTCGAAGCCTGCGCCGAAGTACACGGTGTCGACTTCCGAGAACGGGATGCCGAACTTGAGGTTGCCGCCCGCGCTAATGATCCGAAAGCTCGAGCTCGTCGAATAGTAGAGCGGCTGGTACGTGCGGTAGTAGACGTCCGTGATCCGCTTGATGCCGTCGACCGTGAAGTACGGATCGACCTGCGTGACCGTCAGCGTGCGGTAGCTCTTCGCGGTGTTGACGTTCACCGACAGGCTCGTGCCCGAACCGAACACGTTGTCCTGCGACACGCCGGCCGACAGCACCACCTTGTCCGTCGACGAGAAGCCCGCGCCCAGCGTGATCGCGCCGGTCGGCTTTTCATCGACCTTCACGTTCACGTCGACCTGGTCGTTCGTGCCCTCGACCGGCACCGTCGTCACGTCGACGTTGGTGAAGTAGCCGAGACGGTTTACGCGGTCCTTCGACAGCGCAAGGCGGTTCGAATCGAACCACGAGCTTTCGAGCTGGCGCATTTCGCGGCGCACGACTTCGTCGCGCGTGCGCGTGTTGCCGACCACGTTGATGCGGCGCACGTACACGCGGCGGCTCGGATCGACGACAAGGTTCAGGTTCACCTTGTGGTTTGCCTGGTCGATGTCCGGCTGCGCGTTGACGGTCGCGAATGCGTAGCCGTATTCGCCGAGCTTGTCGACGATCGACTTCGTCGTTTGCTGCAGCTTTTCGGCCGAGAAGCGATCGCCCGGCTTGATCTTGATCAGCTTGTTCAGTTCAGCTTGGCGATCGAGCAGGTTGCCCGACAGCTTGATGCCCGACACCGTGTACGGCTCGCCTTCGTGCAGCGTGACCGTCAGGTACATGTCCTTCTTGTCGGGCGAGATCGACACCTGGGTCGACTCGATGTTGAACTCGAGGTAGCCGCGGTTCAGGTAGTACGAGCGCACGGCCTCGAGGTCGCCCGTCAGCTTTTCCTTCGAGTACAGGTCGTTCTTCGTGTACCAGGAGAACCAGTTCGGCGTCGACAGCTGCATTTCGTCGCGCAGCGTGCTGGTGCTGAACGCCTTGTTGCCGATGAAGTTGATCTGGCGGATCTTCGCGCTCGGGCCTTCGGCGACCGCGAACAGGATCGACACGCGGTTCGCGTCGACCGGCGTGACCGTCGTCTTGACCTCGGCTGCGTAGAAGCCGCGCGTGAGGTACTGGCGCTTGAGCTCCTGCTCCGCCTTGTCGACGAGTGCCTTGTCGTAGTAGCGGCCGTCGGCCAGGCCGACCGCGCGCAGCGCCTTCGTCAGGTTGTCCTTGTCGAATTCCTTCGTGCCGGTGAAATCGATCGACGCGATGGCCGGACGCTCCTGCACCTGCACGATCACGACGTTGCCCTGGGTGGCGATGCGCACGTCGTTGAAGAAGCCCGTCGCGTACAGCGCGCGGATTGCTTCGGATGCCTTGTCGTCGGTGAAGGTATCGCCCTGCTTGATCGGCAGGTAGGCGAACACCGAACCCGCTTCGACGCGCTGCAACCCCTCGATCTTGATGTCTTGCACCACGAACGGTGCCGCTGCATGCGCCGCGAGGCCGTGCGCGGCGAGCGCGGCCGCTGCAACTGTCTTAGGTACAAAGCGATGAGGTTTGAACAACGTGCATCCCCAATATTTAGCTGCATCAAATCAGGCGGCGGCCGACTGGCCGCCACCTGACGCTTCAGAAATGGATTAACCGAGCCAGGTCGTTGAACAGCGCGATCGCCGACAACGCGACGATGCAGATCAGCCCGGCTCTTTGCAGAATCAGCTGCCAGCGCTCCGAAACGGCTTTCCCGGTCGCGGCTTCAACCAGATAATATAACAGATGACCCCCGTCCAAAACGGGAATCGGCAGCAAGTTCAGCACCCCGAGGCTAATGCTGACAAGGGCGAGGAACGACAGGAAGGCCGACGGACCGAGCCGCGCGCTCTTGCCCGCGTAGTCGGCAATCGTCACCGGGCCGGACAGATTCTTCAGCGACGCGTTGCCCGTGATCATCCGCCCGAACATCTTCAGCGAATAAACGGAGATGTCCCACGTGCGACGCGCGCCGAGCTGCAGGCTCTCGATCGGTCCGTAGCGCACGTCGACCGACGGCGTGTGCATCGACAACGCCGCGCCGATGCGGCCGACCTGCTGCCCCGTTTCGTCGTCGCGCTGCGCCTGCGGCACGATCGACACCGTCCGTATGGCGCCGCCGCGCTCGACCCGCAGATCGACCGTCTGGCCCGCGTGGTGCTTCACCGCGTCGATGAAGCGCGACGCGCCGCCGATCGGCTTGCCGTCGAGCGCGAGCAGCTTGTCACCGGCCTTCAGGCCCGCCTGCTCGGCGGCGCTGCCGGGCTGTACCGACGCCACCGACAACGTGCCGCCGCCGGCCTCGAAGCCCAGGTGCATCATGAAATCGTCGTCGAGCTCGCTTTCGGGCACGTTGCGCAGGTCGACGCGGAAGTCGAACGTCGACGCGCCGCCGTCGCGCGCGCCGAGCACGACCTCGCGATGATCGAACGCGGCGGCCAGCAGCTTCCAGCGCAGGTCCGACCACGAGCGCACCGGCACGGCCTCGCCGCCCTCGGCGTCGCGGATCGATACGATCGTCTCGCTGCCGTCGAAGCCCGCGCGCGCCGCCGCCGTACCGGCGGCCGGCGGCGCGAGCACTGCGGCCAGCTCGGTCACGCCGGTTGCGAATACGGCGGAAAAGAGGACGATTGCCAACAGGAAGTTCGCGATCGGGCCGGCGGCGACGATCGCGATGCGCTTGAACACCGATTGCCGGTTGAACGCCTGGCCGAGCTCCTCGGGCTTCACGCCCGGCCCCGGCTCGCGCTCGTCGAGCATCTTCACGTAACCGCCGAGCGGCAGCGCGGAGAGCGTCCACTCGGTGCCGGTCCTGCGGCTGACCCAGCGCGCGACGGGTTGGCCGAATCCGATCGAGAAACGCAACACCTTAACGCCGCACCAGCGCGCGACGCGATAGTGTCCGTACTCATGCACGACGACCAGCACCCCGATCGCCACCGCAAACGCGATCAGTTCGACCAGCACGTTCATGAGCACCTCATTCAGACAGTGCGCTCCACGCGTGGCGCAGGCGCTTTCGCAATAATCTCGGCGGCGAGGCGGCGTGCCTCGGCGTCCGCCGCAAGGACGTCGTCGAGCCCGTTCGGGTTGCGGTTCGGCAGTGCGTTGAGCACCGCATCGACCGTCGCCGCGATCGCCATGAAGCCGATCCGACGCTCGAGAAACGCTTCGACCGCGATTTCGTTCGCCGCGTTCAACGCCGCACTCGCGATGCCGCCCTCTTCAAGCGCCTTCAGCGCGAGCGCGAGGCACGGGAAGCGCGTGTAATCGGGTTTCTCGAACGACAACTGCGCGATCTGCGCGAGGTCGAGCTGGTCGACACCCGCGTCGACACGCTCCGGGAACGCCAGCGCGTGCGCGATCGGCGTGCGCATGTCGGGGTTGCCGAGCTGCGCGAGCACCGAGCCGTCGCGATACGACACGAGCGAATGGATCACGCTCTGCGGGTGGATCAGCACGTCGATCCGGTCGCCGGCCAAGCCGAAGATCCAGTGTGCCTCGATCACCTCGAGGCCCTTGTTCATCATCGTCGCGGAATCGACGGAAATCTTGCGGCCCATCACCCAGTTCGGGTGCTTGCAGGCCTCGTCCGGCGTCACGTCGACGAGCGTGGCCGGCTCGCGCGTGCGGAACGGGCCGCCCGATGCGGTCAGGATGATCTTCGAGATCCCGCCGTGCTCGTTCGCGTCACGCGGCATGCACTGGAAGATCGCGTTGTGTTCGCTGTCGACCGGCAGCAGGATCGCGCCATGGTCACGCACGGCGTCCATGAAGATCGCGCCCGACATCACGAGCGATTCCTTGTTCGCGAGCAGGATGCGCTTGCCGGCGCGCGCGGCCGCCAGGCTCGGCGCGAGGCCGGCCGCGCCGACGATCGCAGCGACGACCGTGTCGCAGCCGTCGCTCTTCGACACATCGACGAGCGCCTGCGGCCCGTACAGCACCGTGGTCTTGCTGCCCGCTGCGCGCAGCTTTGCCTCGACGTGCGCAGCCGTGTTGGCATCGCCGACCACCGCGACTTCGGGCGCGAAGCGCAGGCACTGCTCGACGAGCTTGTCGCCGTTGCGGTGCGCGGTCAACGCGTAGATCGAGAAACGCTCGGGATGGCGGGCAACCACGTCGAGCGTGCTGTCTCCGATCGAGCCCGTGGAACCGAGCAGTGTCAGACGTTTTTGCATAACAGAAATAGTGGTTTAACCAAGCAGCAGCATTGCGAGCGGCAGCACGGGCAACAGCGCGTCGACGCGGTCGAGCACGCCGCCGTGACCGGGCAGCAGGCCGCTGGAATCCTTCACGCCCGCCTGACGCTTGAGCAGCGACTCGAACAGGTCGCCGATCACGCTGTAGGCGACCAGCAGCGTCAACGCAGCCCACGCGCCGGGCATCCCGTAGCGCGTCGCGAATGCGGAAAACAGGGTCGGCTCGAACCAGTGCGCGGCCATCGCGACACCCGCGACGACCATCACGGCGAGCCAGCCGCCGATCGCGCCTTCCCAGCTCTTCCCGGGACTAATCGTAATGGCGAGTTTACGCCTTCCGAAGGCCTTGCCCGCGAAGTATGCACCGATATCGGCCAGCCAGACGACCAGAAGCAGCGACAGCACGAACGGAACGCCCAACGCACGCGCCGCGACGAGCGCGTGCCAGCAGGCCGCGAACACGACGAGCCCGGCCGCGAGCAGGAACGGCCGCCATACGCCGCCCGCGAGTTCCGGCTTGCGCCGCAGCGAGAACGGGCCGACCAGCAGCCAGAACACGCCGGCTGCCATGAAAAGGGGACGGGATGAAGCGGCATCGATGCCGAGCGGCGCGGTCGCCGCCAGCGCCAGCGCCGCGACAATCGCATAGACGACGGAACCGGCCGCGCCGAGCTTCAGCAGGCGCGCCCATTCCCACGCGGCGAACACGAGCACGACACCGATCAGTGCACCGAACGCTGCGAGCGGCGCGAACAGCGTCACCGGCAGCAGCACCGCCAGCATCACGACCGCCGTGATCACACGGGTCTTCAGCATGAAAGGGAATCGGCGTTCTGCGATTGCGGTTCGAGCTGCGCGCTGGTGCGCCCGAAACGGCGCTCGCGCTCGGTATACGACGCGATCGCGTCGGCCAGCGCCGCACCGTCGAAGTCCGGCCAGTATTTGTCGGTGAAATAGAATTCCGCGTACGCGAGCTGCCACAGCAGGAAATTGCTGACGCGCTGCTCGCCGCCGGTGCGGATGAAGAGATCGGGCTCCGGCGCGTAGGCCATGGCCAGGTGCGGCGCGAACGCATCTTCGGTCACGTCGACCTCGCGGCCCTCGCGCACGGCCTGCTCGACGAGCTTCTTCGTCGCCTGCAGGATGTCCCAGCGGCCGCCGTAGTTCGCGGCGATCGTCAGGGTCAGGCGGGTGTTGCGCGCCGTCTTGGTCTCGGCGCGGCGGATCAGTTCGCGGATGCGCGGCTCGAAGCGATCGAGATCGCCGACCACCCGCAGGCGGATCCCGTTCGCATGCAGCTTGCCGATCTCGCGCTCGAGCGCGGTGATGAACAGCCGCATCAGGAACGACACTTCGTCGTTCGGCCGGCGCCAGTTTTCCGAACTGAACGCGAACAGCGTCAGGTATTCGACGCCGGCGCGCGCGCAGCCTTCGACCACCGCCCGCACGGCATCCACGCCGCGGGTGTGCCCCGCGACACGCGGCAAGCGGCGTTCGGTCGCCCAACGGCCGTTGCCGTCCATGATGATCGCGATATGACGCGGCACGGCGCCGACGTCAGGCACGCGAACGGTAGAGCTGGTATAGGTCATGGCCGTTGAGACAGTAATGCGGGAAGAAGGCGGCGCGCGAGGACGGTCGTCAGACCGTCATGATCTCGGCTTCCTTGGTCTGCACGAGCTTGTCGACTTCGGCAACGTGCTTGTCCGTCAGCTTCTGCACGTCGTCGCTCGCACGGCGCTCGTCGTCTTCCGAGATTTCCTTGTCCTTCACGAGCTTCTTGAGCGCTTCGTTCGCGTCGCGGCGCAGGTTGCGGATCGCGACCTTGGCCGTTTCGCCTTCGCCCTTGACCACCTTGGTCAGCTCGCGGCGGCGCTCTTCCGTCAGCGCCGGCATCGGCACGCGGATCAGGTCGCCGGCCGTCGCCGGGTTCAGGCCGAGATCGGCTTCGCGGATGGCCTTCTCGACCTTCGCGACCATGTTCTTTTCCCACGGCTGCACGCCGATCGTGCGCGCGTCGACGAGCGTCAGGTTCGCAACCTGCGAGATCGGCACCATCGAGCCGTAATAGTCGACCTGCACGTGATCGAGCAGACCGGTATGCGCACGGCCCGTGCGGATCTTCGCCAGATCGTTCTTGAACGCTTCGATCGAGCGCTGCATCTTCTGCTCTACGCCCTTCTTGACATCAGCGACACTCATTTCAACCTCCGAACCTTCAAACCTTCAAAGAACGCGGGCCCCGCCCGGCGCGCCACGCGCCGCGGCCGGCGACCCACGCCGCTTGCCCGCATCCGCGGGAGTTTACACGTGGACGAGCGTACCTTCGTCCTCGCCCAGCACGATACGCTTGAGCGCGCCCGGCTTGTTGATCGAAAACACGCGAATCGGCAGCTTCTGGTCGCGGCACAGCGCGAAGGCCGTCGCGTCCATCACCTGCAGATTGCGGCTGATCGCCTCGTCGAAGCTGATCGTCGTGTAGCGCGTGGCCGACGGATCCTTCTTCGGATCGGCAGAATATACGCCATCGACCTTGGTCGCCTTCAGTACGACCTCGGCGCCCACTTCCGAACCGCGCAGCGCGGCGGCCGTGTCCGTCGTGAAGAACGGGTTGCCCGTACCGGCCGCGAAGATCACGACCTTGCCTTCCTCGAGCTGGCGGATCGCGCGGGGCCGGATGTACGGCTCGACGACCTGGTCCATGCGCAGCGCGGACTGCACGCGCGCGACGATGCCGGCGTGGCGCATCGCGTCCTGCAGCGCCAGCGCGTTCATCATCGTCGCCAGCATCCCCATGTAGTCGGCCGTCGCGCGGTCCATGCCGGCCGCGCCGCCCGCTACACCGCGGAAAATGTTACCGCCGCCGATCACGACCGCGAGCTGCGTACCGAGACCCACGACTTCGGCGATATCCGCCACCATCCGTTCGATCGTCGCGCGATTGATGCCGAAGGCATCGTCGCCCATCAGCGCTTCGCCGGAGAGTTTGAGGAGGACGCGTTTATAGGCATTGGACATAGGGGCTTCCGAGCGACGAGAGGATGACAACCACGAACTGTAGGGGCGAAATACTGATTCGGGCAAGCGCCGACGGTCGGGCCGGGGTTCCCGGCCGGCCGGCGGCGCCGCCGGCCGCAGCGGGGCGGACGCCCGCCGCGGATACTGCCTGACTGCTTACTGCTGCTTTGCTGCTGCGACTTGCGCGGCCACTTCGGCGGCGAAGTCGTCCTGGCGCTTCTCGATGCCTTCGCCGACGACGAACAGCGCGAACTTCTGCACTGCCGAATCCGCCGCCTTCAACATCTGCTCGATCGTCTGCTTGTCGTTCTTCACGAACGTCTGGTTCAGCAGCGACACTTCCTTCAGGTACTTCTGGACGCTGCCGTCGACCATCTTCGCGACGATTTCAGCCGGCTTGCCCGATTCGGCAGCCTTCTGCTCGGCCACGCGGCGTTCCGTCTCGATCAGTTCCGCCGGCACGTCGGCCGACGACAGCGCGACCGGCTTCATCGCGGCGATGTGCATCGCGACGTCCTTGCCGACCTGCTCTTCAGCACCCGTGTACTCGACGATCACGCCGATACGCGCGCCGTGCAGGTACGTCGCGATCTTGTTCGCGGTTTCGAAACGGACGAAACGGCGGATCGACACGTTCTCGCCGATCTTGCCGATCAGAGCCAGACGGACTGCGTCGACGGTCGAGCCTTCGAGCGGCAGTGCCGACAGTGCTGCCACGTCAGCCGGGTTTTGCGTCGCGACGAGTTCCGCAACCGTCTTCGAGAACGCGAGGAAGTCGTCGTTCTTCGCGACGAAGTCGGTTTCGCAGTTCAGCTCGACCAGCGCGCCCGCGTTGCCGCCGACGAACGATGCGACGACGCCTTCGGCCGTCACGCGCGATGCCGCCTTGCTCGCCTTGTTGCCGAGCTTGACGCGCAGCAGCTCTTCAGCCTTGGCCAGGTCGCCGTCGGCTTCCGTCAGCGCCTTCTTGCACTCCATCATCGGTGCGTCGGTCTTTGCGCGCAGTTCTGCCACCATGCTTGCGGTAATTGCCGCCATCATTCGCTCCTTGAGTCTGTATTCACAACGCCGCCCGCTTGGACGCGAACGGCCGAAAATCGTTTCCGGACCCGCACCGATTCGGCGCGATCAGGTCCGGCGCACAAGCTTAAAAAAAGGGGGCCTGTTGAGAGCCCCCTTTTTGCGCCGGCTCGGGGCCAGTTACGCGTTTTCCTCGACGTACTCGTCGTCGCCACGCGCTGCCTGGACCACTTCGTTGACCGCGTTCGCACGGCCTTCCAAGATCGCATCGGCCACGCCTTCGGCGTACAGCGCGACTGCCTTGCTCGAGTCGTCGTTACCCGGGATCACGTAGTCCACACCTTCCGGCGAGTGGTTCGTGTCGACCACGGCGATGACCGGCACGCCCAGCTTGTTCGCTTCCGTGACGGCGATCTTGTGGTAGCCGACGTCGACGACGAAGATTGCGTCCGGAATGCCGCCCATGTCCTTCACGCCGCCGATCGACTTCTGCAGCTTGGCGATTTCGCGTTCGAACAGCAGCGCTTCCTTCTTGCTCATCTTCTCGAGCTCGCCTGCCTCGACTGCCGCTTCCATGTCCTTCAGGCGCTTGATCGAAACCTTCAGCGTCTTGAAGTTGGTCATCATGCCGCCGAGCCAGCGTGCGTTGACGAACGGCATGCCCGCGCGCTGCGCTTCCTGGGCGATCGTGTCACGCGACTGGCGCTTCGTGCCGACGAACAGGATCGTGCCGCGGTTCGCTGCCAGCTGGCGCACGTACTTCTGTGCGTCCGTGAACATCGGCAGCGTCTTTTCGAGGTTGATGATGTGAATCTTGTTGCGGTGACCGAAAATGAACGGAGCCATCTTCGGGTTCCAGAAGCGCGTCTGGTGACCGAAGTGGACACCCGCTTCCAGCATTTGGCGCATCGTGACTGCCATGTAAATTCTCCACGAGGGTTGGGTCTTAAGCCGGCTGCCGTACCGCCGCGCGAACGTGCCCGAAGGGCCCTCGTTCCGCGCGGCCGGCACCCTGGTTGCGCCGGCTTGCGATTCGGCACGTGCGGAAATGCCCGTGCCGCAAGCCTTTCATCGCCATGCCACCCCAAAACGGGGCATGTTCGGCATTTGGATGTCGACTTAGCCAAAGAGTATAGCATGCCGATTTGTCGGCTCTCAAGTCGCCCACCACTTTCGCTTGCCGCGCGGCAGCCGGCCGGACAATCCGCGAAAACCCGCATCGGCACCGCCGGCAGGGGCTGCGAGGCCCGCCATAAGGTGCGATAATCCGTCAATTCACCGCATTCCAGGCATACCTCGATGGCTATTACGCTCAAAAACGAACACGACATCGCCGAGATGCGCGTCGCCTGCCGTCTCGCGAGCGAAGTGCTCGACTTCATCACGCCGCACGTCGTCGCGGGCGTCACGACCGCCGAACTCGACCGGCTCTGTCACGAATTCATGCTCAACGAGCAGGGCACGATCCCCGCGCCGCTGAATTATCAGCCACCCGGCTATCCGCCGTACCCGAAAGCGACCTGCATCTCGGTCAACGACGTGATCTGCCACGGCATCCCGGGCGAGAAGGTGATCAAGAACGGCGACGCGCTGAACATCGACATCACCGTGATCAAGAACGGCTACTTCGGCGACACCAGCCGGATGTTCATCGTCGGCGAAGGCTCGATCCTCGCGAAACGCCTCGTGCAGACCACCTACGAGTGCATGTGGCTCGGCATTGACCAGGTCAAGCCCGGTGCACACCTCGGCGACATCGGCTACGCGATCCAGAAGCACGCGGAAGCACAGGGCTACAGCGTCGTGCGCGAATACTGCGGCCACGGCATCGGCACGGTGTTCCATGAAGATCCGCAGGTCGTCCACTACGGCCGTCCGGGCACCGGCATCGAGCTGAAGGCCGGGATGATCTTCACGATCGAGCCGATGATCAACGCCGGCAAGCGCGACATCCGCACGATGCCCGACCAGTGGACGGTCAAGACGCGCGACCGCAGCCTGTCCGCGCAATGGGAGCACACGGTACTCGTCACCGAGACGGGCTACGAGGTGCTGACCGTGTCGGCAGGCACGCCGGCACGCCCGGTGTTCGCACAACCGGCCGCCGCGGTTTGAGCGCCGTCGCGCCAGCC
>NZ_LKPJ01000050.1 GCF_001443045.1 Burkholderia ambifaria
ACCCCAGTGGCCGCCGCCCCACGGACGGCGCCAGTACCCGCCCCGGTAACCGCCGCCCCAATGCCCCCAGAAGCCGAGGCCGATCGTGACGGGCGGCCCGTACCAGCCCGGGTAGTACGCGGGATAGTAGGCCGGGTAAGGCACATAGGCCGGCGCGGCATAGACCGGAGCCGGCGCGTAAGCGTAGTCGTCCGCCGGCGGCGGCACGGTCGGTGCCGCGGGTGTCGACGCGACCGGTCCGGCGTTTGCCGGCGCTACCGGAATCTCGCGCTGCGACACCGTGGCGGGCACGGGTGCGTAATACGGTGCATAGCCGTAAGGGCCCGTGTAATAGCAGCCGCTCAGCGCGAGCATGGCCAGCACGACGATGGATGGCCTTGCGGCGGGAATCGGGGTCATGTGAAGCTCCGCAGGAATCCGCGCGTCGCCGCGTGGCGCGCGCCTGACTGTAGCTTACGTCCCCTGCATATTTCTGCGGGTTTGATCGGTTACTTTTTGTTTCCCCGCGGCGAATGAAGGGTCGGACTGCGCGGGCATGCCGCGTGCTCCCGCGTCTGCCGCGCCGGCGTTGAAGTTGGTGCAAATGCCCTCAACTTGAATATCGAGTCAGGCTGGCCGGCGCGGACGGGTGTTCGCGGCCCCCGGCGGCCTGAAACCCGCGGACCTCGGCCCGCCCAGACAGGAACGCGGCTCACGCCGCCATCGACATGACTACGCCACGCCCCACGCTTCGGGCGGACACGCCCCTCGATCCGATCATCCAGCTGCTGGCGCTCGCCAGCGAACAGGGTTATCTGACGCACGCCGACCTCGTCGACGCGCTGCCGCCGGAAAGCGACAGCCCCGACGCGCTGGACGTCGTGCGCGCCGCGCTTGCGGACATCGGCATTGCCGTGCTCGACGAGCCGGCCGCGCCGGCGCCGTTCGCGGGTGCGGCACCGGTCGACGTCGATCGCGACGCGCTCGACGAAGGCCGCGCGCTGCTCGGCGATCTCGCCCGCGGCACGAGTGCTTCGACCGATCCGCTCGCGCTGTATATGCGGCGCATCCATGCGGTGCCGCTGCTCAAGCGCGAGGACGAAATCGTGCTCGCCAGCGAAATCGAAACGGGCCGCCATCAGATCCTGCATGCGCTCGCCGGCTGTCCGGCAGCGGTCGATGCGCTGCTCGCGCGCCATGGTGCAACGGGCGCAACCGGCACGGCCGGCGACGAAGGTGCTGACGTCGACGATCGCGAAGACGACACACCCGCGCCTGCGCGCTATGACACGCTGCAAGCTGCAGTCGCGGACGTGCGCGGCGCATTGCGCGCGCATGGCTGCCGCTCGTCCGAATACCGCGACGCGCGCAACCGCCTCGCCGCACTGCTCGGTTCGCTCGCGTGGGTTGCACCGGCCGTCGACGATGCGAGCCGCGTCGTGCGCGCACTCGCCGCCGCGCCGGTCGGCGCCACCCCGGACGCCGATACCAATGCCGCCTGTTTCGACACGGTCGCGCGGCGTGCGCTCGGCGCCGCACTGAGCGACGGCCAGCAGAAGGTGCGCGACGGCACCCGCGCAATGCTGGAGGCGAACCTGCGGCTCGTGCTGTCGATCGCGCGCAAGTACATGAACCGCGGCGTCGACCTGCCCGACCTCGTGCAGGACGGCTGCCTCGGCCTGATGCGCGCGATCGAGAAGTTCGAATACCGGCGCGGCTTCAAGTTCTCGACCTACGCGACCTGGTGGATCCGGCAAGCGGTCGCGCGCGCGGTAGCCGACCGCTCGCGCACGATCCGCGTGCCGGTGCACGTCGGCGACCAGTACCAGCGCGTGCAGCGGCATGCCCTGCGTTTCCGCCAGCGCACGGGCCGCCGCGCGACGCCGGCCGAGCTCGCGACCGAGACCGGGCTCGCCGAGGACAAGCTGCGCGCGGTGCTGGCGCTGCCGGCCGAGCCACTGTCGCTCGACACGCCGCTGCCCGACGCGGACGCCGGCCTCGTCGACCTGATCGAGGACCAGGCATCGGCAAGCCCGTTCGAGCGACTGGCGGACACGCGCATGCGCGAATGCGTGACGTCGCTGCTGCGGTCGGTCACGCCGGCCGAGGCCGACGTGCTGCGCCGGCGGTTCGGCCTCGGTGGTGCCGAACCCGATACCTACGATGCGATCGCGCAGGACGCGGGGATGTCGCGCGAACGCGTACGGCAGATCGAGAAGCGCGCGCTCGCCACGCTGCGCACGGCCGCCGAGGCCGAGGGCGCGCAGTCGTTCCTCGACGCGTAACCGGTCGCGCGGTCGTGCCGCGCTCCGGCACGACCGCGCGGCCCGGATCCGCATGTGCAACGCTTACCATTGACGCACATCAAGTTTTGTTCGCCGCTTGCCGTAACAATGTGCTGAAATGAAAGGTGGACCGGCGCGTTGCGCGCCCTGTCCATTCCGTTTGCGCTTCCCCGGGTCCCGCACCATGCAGACGACCGTCAGCCAGACGCACGAGGAAAACCGGCAGATCGCGGCCTGCCTGCGCGAAGCCGCGCAGTTGCTTGCCGACCAGGGTGCAAATCCTTACCGGGTTGCCGCCTACCGCGCGTCGGCCGACACGATCGAGTCGCTCGACGACGGTATCCGCATGCAGTTCGACGCCGGTGGCGTCGATGCCCTCGACGCGCTGCCGGAGGTCGGCACGGGCGTCGCGCAGGCAATCGCCGAACTGCTGGTGACCGGGCGCTGGCGCCTGCTCGATCGGCTGCGCGGCGACGCGGAACGCGCGTCCGCATTCGAAGCCGTGCCGGGTATCGGTCATGCGCTCGCGCTGCGGATTCACGACCAGTTGCACATCGATACGCTCGAGGATCTCGAACGCGCGGCCCGCAGCGGCCAGCTCGAAGCGATCGCGGGCGTCGGCCCGCGTCGCGCAGCCGGCATCCGCGCGGCGCTCGACGACGTGCTGAGCCGCCGCCGGCGCTGGCAAGGCCACGCGCGCGATGCCGGCCCCGGCACCGAACCGCCTGTCGAACTGCTGCTTTACATCGACCGCCTGTACCGCAACAAGGCCGCCGCCGGCATCCTGCCGACGCTCGTGTCACGTCGCCTGAACGCGGACGTCAGCGTGTCGCCGCCCGTGATGCACATGACGAAAGGCGGCTGGCATTTCACCGCGCTGTGCCCGTATCCCGCGCGCCCGCACGAGTCCGGCCGCACCGCGGACTGGGTCGCGCTCTACTTCTACGATGCGTTGCAATGCGAGCACCAGCGGACCGTGGTCACCGAAACGCTCGGTTCGCTCGTCGGCAAGCGCATCGTGCGTGGACGCGAAATGGAGTGCCGCGTGTATTACGCGGGGTGAGGCGCCCGGGGCATCGGCGACCGCCCGTCCCAGGGCACGCTCGGCGCCACCTTTCAACAGGCCGAACCGCTCATGCGCCTTCCGTCTTCCCGCGACGCGCCGGGTGACGATGCGCCGCGATACGCAGCAGCTTGCGAAACGACGGACACTCGAGATGGCTCGGCGCCGGGCACACGGCCGCATGCCGCAGCGCATCGCGCACCGCACCGAGACGGCGGATCGTACGGTCGAGCTCATCGGCCTTGTCGTCGAGCTTCGCTCGATCGATCGCCGGCCGGCCGTCCGCGCCGAACATCGCGAGGATATCGTCGAGCGAAAAACCGGCCTCGCGCCCGAGCGCGATCAGCGCAAGGCGCTCCAGCACCGACTCGTCGTACTGGCGCCGCAGCCCGTGACGGCCGTTCGGCACGATCAATCCCTTTTCCTCGTAGTAGCGCAGCGTCGACGCGGGCAATCCCGAGCGACGCGCGACATCGGCGATGTCCAGACGGCTCATGCTTGACCTCAAGTGAACTTTAGGTTGCAAGATAGCCGCTCGACTCCTTCGACACAAGCCTGGACCGCCATGAACCCGCCGCAACCGACTCGTCTCCCATCACGCCCCGCCGCCGCAACCGTTCGACGCGGGGGCGCGCGATGACCTCACCCGACTTCCTGCCGCGCATCCTGCTGATCGGCGCGGGTGCGACGCTCGTGATGGACCTGTGGGCGCTGCTGCGGCGCAAGGCATTCGGGATTCCGTCGCTCGACTACGCGCTGGTCGGCCGCTGGCTCGGCCACATGATGCGCGGCCGGTTCCGGCATGCGTCGATCGTCGCCGCGCCGCCCGTGCCGGGCGAACGAGCGTTCGGCTGGATCGCGCATTACGCGATCGGCATCGCGTTCGCGGCGCTGCCCGTCGCGATCGCAGGCACGGAATGGGTCGGTGCGCCGACGCTCGTGCCCGCGCTCGTCGCGGGCTTTGCGAGCGTCGCCGCGCCGTTCTTCGTGATGCAGCCGGCGTTCGGGTTCGGCGTCGCCGCATCGCGCACGCCGCAGCCGGGCGTCGCGCGCCGGCGCAGCATCGTCACTCATCTGGTGTTCGGGGCGGGGCTCTATCTGGCGGCGTTCGGGCTGGCGGCGCTGCGCTATTGAGCGCCGCGCACCGCGGTCATTCGCCGCCGCTGTCGATCAGGTTGTGGCGCACGCGCCCGAGCAGGCGCACAAGCGTGTCGCGCTCGTCGCGCGTGAAGCCGCGCAGCCCGTCGTCGGTGACGGTGTCGCCCACTTCCAGCATCTGCGGAAAGATGTCGCGCGACTTGTCGGTCAGCCGGATCACGAACGCGCGGCGATCGTCGTCGTTCGCGACCCGTTCGATCCACCCGCAGCTTTCCATCCGGTCGAGCAGCCGCGTCAGCGAGATCGGCGTGATCTCGAGCCATTCCGCGAGCCGCGCCTGATTCATCTCGCCCTTCCACGTCAGGTACGCGAGCACGCGGCTTTGCGCGCGCGTCAGTCCGATGCGCTTCGCGCGCCGGTCGAACAAGCGTCCCTGCAGGCGGGCCACATCGGTGATCAGGTAGCCGATCCGGTTCTCGTAAGTCTTGTCCATGCGGCGATTATAGGGGCAGGCCGCGAATGTCCCGCGGCTCGAGTCAGGCGATGAGCACGGATATAATGAGCGTGCTTATAATTCGAGCCATACCGGATCGCCGCCCACGGCGACCGCCGCACGGAGACGCCCGCTTGAACCCCGCCGCCGACACCCCCGCCTCGCCGCCCACCCTCAATCGGCCGATGCTGACCCTGTCGATCATGCTCGCGACGCTGATCCAGACGCTCGACAGCACGATCGCGAACGTCGCGCTGCCGCACATGCAGGGCACGCTGTCCGCGTCGCAGGACGAGATCACCTGGGTGCTGACCTCCTACATCGTCGCCGCGGCGATCGCGACGCCACTGACCGGCTGGCTGTCCGACCGCCTGAGCATGAAGCGGCTGCTGACGATCTCGATCGCGGGCTTCACGATCGCGTCCGCGCTGTGCGGGCTGTCCGAGTCGCTCGTGCAGATCGTCGGCGCGCGGCTGCTGCAGGGCGTGTTCGGCGCCGCGCTGGTGCCGCTGTCGCAATCGATCCTGCTCGACATCAATCCGCGCGAGAAGCAGGGCCAGGCGATGGCGATCTGGGGGATGGGCGTGATGGTCGGCCCGATCCTCGGCCCGACGCTCGGCGGCTGGCTCACCGACAGCTACAACTGGCGCTGGGTGTTCTTCATCAACGTGCCGATCGGCGCGTTCGCGCTGGCCGGCGTGCTGACCTTCCTGCCCGCGCGCGCGCCGCGCCCGCACGTGAAATTCGACGCGTTCGGCTTCGCGACGCTCGCGCTCGCGATCGGCGCGTTCCAGGCAATGCTCGATCGCGGCGAACAGCTCGACTGGTTCGGCTCGTACGAAATCCGCATCGAGGCGCTGGTCGCGGCCCTCAGCTTCGCATTCTTCCTCGTGCACACGGCGACCGTCGGCAAGGCGTCGTTCTTCAAGTCGGAGCTGCTGCGCGATCCGAACTTCGCGACCGGCACGCTGTTCATCTTCGTCGTCGGCGCGGTGCTGTACGCGACGCGCGCGCTGTTGCCGCCGATGCTGCAGAACCTGATGGGCTATCCCGTCGCGACGACGGGCCTCGTCACCGCGCCGAGCGGTGCGGGCACGATGATCGCGATGCTATTCGTCGGACGATTATTGAAATACGTGGACGCGCGGGCGCTGCTGTTCGCCGGACTGGCGATTTCCGCACTCGCGCTATGGCAGATGATGCAGTACACGATCGTGTTGTCCGAGGCGGACATCGTGTGGCCCGGGGTGATCCAGGGCTTCGGGCTGGGGCTCGTGTTCGTGCCGCTGAGCGCGCTGTCGTTCTCGACGCTCGCACCCGAGCTGCGCGCGGACGGCACGGCCACCTACAGCCTGATGCGCAACATCGGCAGCAGTATCGGCATCTCGATCGTGCAGACGCTGATGACCCGCAACACGCAGGTCGCGCATGCCGACCTCGCGACCCACATCACGCCGTTCGACCCGGCCGTGCAGGCGCTGGCCGGCAGCCACCTCGACATCGCGCTGCTCGACCGCACGATCAACCAGCAGGCCGCGATGATCGCGTACCTGAACGACTTCAAGCTGATGTTCGTCGCGACGCTGCTGATGATCCCGCTGTTGCTGCTGATCCGCCCGCCGCAGAAAACGGCGAGCGTCGACGTCGCGCACGCGGCGATGGATTGACGATGCGACGGGCATACGCGCGTCGCGGGCCGCAACGTCAGGCCTTCATCGTCCCGGTGCGCACGTAGCGCTCGTGCCACGACAGCGCCTCGGCGAGCAGGTGCGGCGTGTGCTTGCCGAAGCTCTCGCGCGATGCACGCTCGAAGTAGTCCTCGAGCATCGGACGGTAGTCCGGATGCGCGCAGGTCGCGATGATCTTGCGCGCGCGCTGCTTCGGCGACAGGCCGCGCAGGTCGGCGAGCCCCTGCTCGGTGACGACCACCGCGACGTCGTGCTCGGTATGGTCGACGTGGCTCGCCATCGGCACGATCCGCGAGATCGCGCCGCCCTTCGCGGTGCTGGCCGACATGAAGCACGACAGGTAGCCGTTGCGCGCGAAGTCGCCCGAGCCGCCGATGCCGTTCTGGATCTTCGTGCCCATCACGTGCGTCGAGTTCACGTTGCCGTAGATATCGGCCTCGATCATCCCGTTCATCGCGATGCAGCCGAGGCGGCGCACGAGTTCCGGATGGTTGCTGATCTCCTGCGGGCGCAGCAGGATCTTTTCGCGGAACGTCGCGATCTCGTCGGCGAAGCGCTGCACCGCGGCCGGGCTCAACGACAGCGCCGTGGCCGACGCGAAGCTGAGCGTACCGTCGTCGAGCAGGTCGAGCATGCCGTCCTGGATCACTTCGGTGTACGCGGTCAGGTTCGAGAAACCGGCCGAGCTCAGTTCCGCGAGCACCGCGTTCGTGATGTTGCCGACGCCCGACTGCAGCGGCAGCAGGTTTTCCGGCAGGCGGCCGCGCTTCACTTCGTGGCGCAGGAAGTCGATCAGCTGATGCGCGATCTGCTTCGACGTCGCGTCCGGCGCGGAGAACGCGTTGCTGCGGTCCGGCGCGTCGGTCTCGACGATCGCGACGATCTTGTCGACCGGGCAGCGCAGGTACGGCTCGCCGATCCGGTCGTCGCTTTTCGTCAGCGGAATCGGCTTGCGGTGCGGCGGCAGCGCCGTGCCGTAGTAGACGTCGTGCATCCCGTCGAGGCCGAGCGGCTGGCGCGAGTTGACTTCGAGGATCACGTGCTTCGCCTGCTCGAGCCACGTCTTGTTGTTGCCGATCGATGCGGACGGAATCAGCAGACCGTCCTCGCGGATGCCCGCGACTTCGACGATCGCGACGTCGAGGTCGCCGTACAGCCCGAACCATGCATATTGCGCGACGTGGCTCAGGTGGACGTCCTGGTAGTCGACTTCGCCGTTGTTGATCTTGTCGCGCAGCGTCGGGTCGGACTGGTACGGCAGGCGCATCGAGATGCCGTTGGTGCGGGCGAGCGCGCCGTCGAGTTCCGGCGCGGTCGACGCGCCCGTCAGCACGTTGACCCGGAAGTCCTCGCCGCGCGCGTGGGCTGCGTCGATGTGGGCGGCGAGCGCGGCCGGCACGGCCTTCGGATAGCCCGAGCCGGTGAAGCCGCTCATCGCGACGGTCATGCCGGGACGGATCAGCGCGGCAGCTTCGTCGGCAGTGCGGACGAGCGAACGCAGGGCGGGAGCGAGGATGCGTGAAGAAGACATGGCTATATATCTGACGCTTTTGGTCTGTCGTTGACGTCGCGGGGGGTGTCTCCTGAGCGACGCAAAGCCCTTGGGGCCGCGAGGGGCGGCCCGGCACCACGGGCACGGCCCGAGTATCGCAGAGGCCATCGCCGCGAAATGTCCGCCGGATGCAAAAGATACTTACTGAATGCGCCGGGTATCGAACGGCCGTTCTTATGACAGACGCGTGAGCCGTTCCGAATGCACGCGAAAGGCATGCGAAAGCAAATGGCCGATTTGCCGCGCGCGGATTACGAATGGCTTAACGTCAATCGACCGATACCCTTCCGGATTCATCGCGTGAACGCAGGGAATCCCATGCAATGGCCGACCGGCGATCACCGCGGCCAATTGTCGCCCGACACCGCCTTTTAGTGCCTGATGCACATCAACCCGGCAACGCGCGCGCGAATCGCCGCCGGCCCGCGTGCGAGGCCCGTTCGCCCTTGACAGCCGCGCCATGCGAACCACACTGGATCAGGTATGGCCCGCGCGCGCGAACACCCGCTTCGCGCATCCGGTTCGCAACCGGCCGAGGTCCGGAATACGCGGTAACACTCCCGCATGTCAGGACATTGGTCGAATAAAAAGCAACAAATTACAAATCCGTATATATTTCGCCGATGGACCAAAGAAAAACCGCAACACGTTCCGAGCCCCCCCTGCCACGCACCTGGGATGCGCGGCTGGCGCGTGCGCTCGTCCGACCGCTGATCGACACGCCGGTCACCCCGAATCACCTCACTACCCTTCGCCTGCTGATCGGCCTCGCCGGTGCCTGGTGCTTGGCGCAAGGCGGCTTCGGCTGGAGCAACGCGGGCGCATTCCTGATCGTGCTGTCGAACTTCGTCGACCACACCGACGGCGAACTCGCGCGCATCAGCGGCAAGTCGAGCAAGATCGGTCACTTTTACGACCTGGCGGCCGACGCGCTCGTGACGGTCGCGCTGTTCGTCAGCATGGGCCTCGGCATCGTCGCCCAAGGCGGCCAGATGGCCGCGTCGCCGGTGCTGCTCGGCGCGGTGGCCGGTGCGGCCGTCGCGCTGATCTTCTTCCTGCGCATGCGGATCGAGTCGATCGCGGGCAAGGCCGGCACCAAGCAGGCATTCGCCGGCGGCTTCGAGACGGAAGACGTGCTCTACCTGCTGCCCATCGTGACGCTCGTCGACGGCGTCCAGCCGTTCCTGCTCGCGGCGTCGATCGGCGCGCCGCTGTTCGCCGCATGGGTCGTGATCGACTGGTGGCGCATCGTCCGCCGCGGCAACCTCCAGCAGAACTCAACCGAAATCCAGGCTTCCAAATGACTCCTAGCACGCGCGACGACTCCGTGCTGAGCCCGGCACGCCCCGCGCCTGCGCGCGCGGCAGCGGCCGAACCCGATCGCGCCGTGGCCGACCGCGTCGGCCGTCTCGACCTCGACCGCCTGCGCGGCGACTACACGCGCCAGGGGTCGTTCCTGTACCTCGACGAATTCCTGCCGGCCGATGCGCACGCGAAGCTCGCGGCCGCCGCCCGCGCGATGCAGGCCGGCCTGAACCGCAACTACCTGCCCGGCCACAAGCAGGGCGGCAGCGTGAGCCGGCACACGATCGACGAGCAGGCGCCGTACATCGCCGAGCTGTACCGCTCGAAGGCGCTGATCGGCTTCCTCGAGAAGATCACCGGCGACAAGCTGATGGTGTCGCCGGACAACGATCCGCATGCGTACGCGCTGTACTACTACACGAAGCCGGGCGACCACATCGGCTGGCACTACGACACGTCGTACTACGACGGCCGCCGCTACACGCTGCTGATCGGCGTGATCGACGATTCGTCGTGCCGGCTCGACTACGAGCTGCATACGCGCAATCCGGACGTGCCCGACGAACCGGGCTCCGTGCAGATCGCCGACGGCGGCATCGTGCTGTTCGACGGCGACAAGCTGCGTCATCGGATCACGCCGCTCGGCCAGAACGAGACGCGCGTGTCGCTGACTTTCGAATACGTGACCAACCCCGGCATGCGGCCGTGGAAACGCTTCATCTCGAACATGAAGGACGCGATCGCGTATTTCGGTTTCCGCCAGGTGTTCAAGCAGCTGGCCACGCGACGGTCGACCGGGTCATGACACGCGCCGGCCTGATCCTGCTGTCCCTCGGAACGGCACTCTTCGTCGCCCTGCTCGCGTGGCAGGGCGTCGGCGCGGTCGCGTCGACGTTCCTCGCGGCCGGCTGGGGTCTCGCGCTCGTCGCGGCGTTCCACGTCGTGCCGCTCGTCATCGACGCGCTGGCGATCTCCGTGATGTTCCGCCGCGGCC
The DNA here is from genome assembly GCF_001443045.1 of Burkholderia ambifaria. Taxonomy (GTDB): domain Bacteria; phylum Pseudomonadota; class Gammaproteobacteria; order Burkholderiales; family Burkholderiaceae; genus Burkholderia; species Burkholderia ambifaria_A. The sequence continues at coordinate 10,458 of NZ_LKPJ01000050.1, forward strand.
AGCCGGGCGCCGAGCTCGGCAACGCGCTGCGTGCGCGCTGGGTCGGCGAATCGGTGAACAGCCTGCTGCCCGCCGGGCAGATCGGCGGCCCGGTGCTGATGGTGCGCCACCTCGCGCAGCGCGGCACGCGAATGGCCGATGCGGCCGCCGCGGTCACCGTCAGCACGACGATGCAGGCGCTCGCGCAGATGGCGTTCGCGTTGATCGGCATCGCCACGTTCAGCCTCTATGCGACGCACGATTCGGTCGCTCACCTGCGCACACCGGCGCTGATCGCCACCGGCGTGCTCGGCGCCCTCGCCGTCGCGTTCTACGCGGCACAGCGGCGCGGGCTGTTCGGCCGCGGGATGCGTCTCGCGTCGAAGCTGCTGGGCCCGCGCGACTGGTCGTCGCTCGCGACCCGCGCGGATGCGATCGACGACGCGGTCGGCGCGCTGTACCGCGATCGCGCGAAGGTCGCGAAGACCTTCGCATTGAGCCTCGTCGGCTGGATCGTCGGCACCGCCGAAGTGTGGCTCGCGCTGCACTTCCTCGGGCACCCGGTCAGCTGGCTCGACGCGCTGCTGCTCGAGAGCGTCGGCCAGGCGATTCGCGGTGCGGCGTTCGCGATCCCGGGCTCGCTCGGCGCACAGGAAGGCGGTTACCTGCTGCTCGCCCCGCTGGTCGGCCTGCCGCCCGACGCGGCGCTCGCGCTGTCGCTCGCGAAGCGCGCGCGCGAACTCGCGCTCGGCCTGCCCGGCCTGCTCTATCTGCATTTCAGTGAAAGAAACTGGCAGCGGCGCCGTGCGCCGCAGCCGCTCGCCGACTGATCGTTCAGATCCGCCGGCTTTTTGGTTGGAGAACCCATGCGAGCCATCATTCTTGCGGCAGGCCTCGGCTTGCGCCTGCAACAACCGCCCGAGGCGCAATTCCCGAAGTGCCTGCTGCGCTTCGACGACGTGTCGCTGCTCGAGCGCCATCTGCGCGTGCTCGACGCCGCAGGCGTCGATGAAATCGTGCTCGGGCTCGGCTTCCAGTCCGAGAAGGTCGAACAGGAATTGAAGCGCCTCGGCCGCACCGCCGAGATCGTGCTGAACGAGCGCTACGACCTCGGCAGCGTGCTGACCGTGCACACCGTCGCCGATGCGATGACGCGCGGCGGCGACGTGCTGCTGATGGACGCCGACGTGCTGTACGACGAGAACATCCTGCATGCGCTGGTGGCCGATTCCGACAAGGCGGTCGACCGCCTGCTGATCGACCGCGACTTCGAGGCCGGCGACGAGCCCGTCAAGCTGTGCCTGAAGAACGGCGTGCCGGTCGAGCTGCGCAAGCAGCTCGCGGTCGACCTCGACTACGACACGATCGGCGAATCGGTCGGCTTCTTCCGCTTCACCGAAGGCACCGCGCGCCGCCTCGCGACGATCGTCGCGGGCTACGTCGACAGCGGCCGCGCGAACATGCCGCACGAGGAAGCCGTGCGCGACCTGCTGCTCGAAGGCGGCCACTCGTTCGACGTCGCCGACGTCACCGGTTCGCCGTGGATCGAGATCGACTTCCCGAACGACGTCGCACGCGCCACGCAAGACATTCTCCCCCTGATTCAACGCACTACCGCAGGAGCCGCGCGATGAACGCACGCGAACCCAACTTCTCCGAATCGCGCAGCGCACGCCTGCGCCGCATGCTCGTCAGCAGCGATCTCGAATTCCTGATGGAAGCGCACAACGGCCTGTCGGCGCGCATCGTCCGCGAAGCGGGCTTCAAGGGGATCTGGGCCTCGGGCCTCGCGATTTCCGCGCAATTCGGCGTGCGCGACAACAACGAAGCGAGCTGGACGCAAGTCGTCGACGTGCTCGAGTTCATGGCCGACGCGAGCGACCTGCCGATCCTGCTCGACGGCGATACCGGCTACGGCAACTTCAACAACGTGCGCCGCCTGGTGAAGAAGCTCGAGCAGCGCGGCATCGCCGGCGTGTGCATCGAGGACAAGCAGTTCCCGAAGACCAACAGCTTCATCGGCGGCGAGCGTCAGCCGCTCGCCGAGATCGACGAGTTCTGCGGCAAGATCAAGGCCGGCAAGGATTCGCAAAGCGATCCCGACTTCTCGATCGTCGCGCGCGTCGAGGCGCTGATCGCGGGCTGGGGGATGGACGAGGCGCTGCGCCGCGCGAACGCGTATGCGGAAGCCGGCGCCGACGCGATCCTGATCCACAGCAAGCTGTCGCGCCCGGACGAGATTCTGCAGTTCGCGCGTGAATGGAGCGGCAAGGCGCCGCTCGTGATCGTGCCGACCAAGTACTACAGCACGCCGACCGACGTGTTCCGCCAAGCCGGCATCAGCACCGTGATCTGGGCGAATCACCTGATCCGCGCATCGGCATCCGCGATGCAGGCGACCGCGCGCGAGATCTACGAGAGCGAAACGCTGATCAACGTCGAGGACCGCGTTGCATCGGTCAACGAGATCTTCCGCCTGCAGGACGCCGACGAATACTCGGCGGCCGAGCGCATCTACCTGTCGTCGTCGTCGCGCGCGTCGAACGCCGCGATCGTGCTCGCCGCGAGCCGCGGCAAGGGCCTCGAGGCCGTGACCGAAGACAAGCCGAAGGTCATGCTGCCGGTCGCCGGCAAGCCGCTGCTGCGCTGGCTCGTCGACGGCTTCAAGACGCACGGCGTGAACGACATCACCGTGGTCGGCGGCTATCGCGCCGACGCGATCGACACGTCGGGCATCAAGCTCGTCGTCAACGAGCGCCATGCACAGACGGGCGAGCTCGCATCGCTCGCGTGCGCGGCCGAACGCCTGACCGGCGACACTGTGATCTCGTACGGCGACCTGCTGTTCCGCAGCTACATCGTGCGCGACCTCGCGGAGAGCGAGGCCGAGTTCAGCGTGGTGGTCGATTCGTCGCTCACGGAAACCAACCAGAGCGTGCGCGATTTCGCGCTCTGCTCGGCCGCCGACGATCGCGGCCTGTTCGGCCAGAAAACCTATCTGCAACGCGTGTCGAGCGACGTCGCCGCGGGCACGCCGCACGGCCGCTGGATCGGTCTGCTGAACGTGCGCGGCGCAGGCGTCGCCCGCCTGAAAGCGATGCTCGCCACGCTGCAGGCGCGTCCCGACTTCGACACGCTCGACATCCCGTCGCTCCTCAACGAACTGATCGCCGCCGGCGAGAAGATCGAGGTGCAGTACGTGCACGGCCACTGGCGCGGCGTCAACGATCTCGAAGACTTCCGCCGCGCGGGCGACTTCGCGCACGGCCAGACGCCGCTGTCCGAACCGGGTGCCGGCAACGGGGGCGCGCAATGATCGAAGCGGCCCAGTTCGTCGAGGCCGCGCGCGAGCGCGGTTTCGACTGGTACGCGGGCGTGCCCTGCTCGTACCTGACGCCGTTCATCAATTACGTGCTGCAGGACCCAACACTGAATTACGTGTCGGCCGCGAACGAAGGCGACGCAGTCGCGCTGATCGCGGGCGCGACGCTCGGCGGCAAGCGCGGCATTGCGATGATGCAGAACTCGGGGCTCGGCAACGCGGTGAGCCCGCTCACGTCGCTGACCTGGACGTTCCGGCTGCCGCAGCTGCTGATCGTCACGTGGCGCGGCCAGCCGGGCGTCGCCGACGAGCCGCAGCACGCGCTGATGGGCCCGATCACGCCCGCGATGCTCGACACGATGGAGATCCCGTGGGAGACGTTCCCGACCGACCCCGAACAGGTCGGCCCGGCACTCGACCGCGCGATCGCGCACATGGACGCGACGGGCCGCCCGTACGCGCTCGTGATGCAGAAAGGCAGCGTCGCGCCGTATGAACTGAAGGCGAACCCGGCGGCGACGCCGCGCGCGCATGTCGCCGCGCAGTCGTCGGCGCGCGCCGAATCGCCCGCCGCGTGGCCGACGCGCCACGACGCGCTGCAGCGCGTGATCGCGCACACGCCGGTCGACTCGACCGTCGTGCTCGCGTCGACCGGCTTCTGCGGCCGCGAACTCTACGCGATCGACGATCGTCCGAACCAGCTGTACATGGTCGGCTCGATGGGCTGCGTGACGCCGCTCGCGCTGGGTCTCGCGCTCGCGCGCCCCGACCTGCGCGTGGTGGCCGTCGACGGCGACGGCGCCGCGCTGATGCGCATGGGCGTGTTCGCGACGCTCGGCACCTACGGTCCGTCCAACCTCACGCACGTGCTGCTCGACAACGGCGCGCACGAATCGACGGGCGGCCAGGCGACCGTGTCGCAGCATGTGTCGTTCGCGGGCGTCGCGGCTGCATGCGGCTATGCGTCGGCCGTCGAAGGCGACACGCTCGACGTGCTCGATGCGACGCTCGCCGCGCAGGCGGACGGGGGCCGGCCATCCGGTACGCAGTTCGTGCGCGTTGCGATCCGCACGGGCGTGCCCGACGGCCTGCCCCGCCCGACCGTGACGCCGGTCGAGGTCAAGACCCGCCTGATGCGCCATATCGGCGCCGCACAGGCCGAAGCCCACGTTGAAGGAGCCCATTGATGCTGCTGCTGAACCCCGGCCCCGTCACGCTGACCGAACGCGTGCGCCGCAGCTTGCTGCAACCCGACCTGTGCCATCGCGAAAGCGAATTCTTCGATCTGCAGGATGAAGCGCGTGCGCGCCTCGTCGCCGCGTATGCGCTCGATCCGGCTGAATGGGCCGCCGTGCTGATGACGGGCTCGGGCACCGCCGCCGTCGAAAGCATGATCGCGGCCCTCGTGCCGCAGGACGGCAAGCTGCTCGTGATCGAGAACGGCGTGTACGGCGAGCGCATCACGCAGATCGCGACGCAGTACGGGATCGCGCACGACGTGCTGAAGCATGAGTGGATGCAGGCGCCCGATCTTGCGCAGATCGCCGCGCGCCTCGACGCGGGCGGCTACTCGCACGTCGCGGTGATTCATCATGAAACGACGACGGGCCGGTTGAATGATCTCGGTGCGATCGCCGAGGTGTGCCGTGCGCGCGGCGTGAAGATGCTCGTTGATGGTGTGAGCAGCTTCGGCGCGGAAGCGATCGACTTTGCCGGTGGCGTGATCGACGCGGTCGCCGCGACCGCGAACAAGTGCCTGCACGGCGTGCCGGGCGCGGCGTTCGTGATCGTGCGCCGCAGCGCGCTCGCGAAGGCCGCGAGCCGTACTTACTACCTCGATCTCGGCCGTCTCGCAAAGCTGCAGGATCAGCGGAATACGCCGTTTACGCCTTCCGTGCACGCGTACTATGCGCTCGTCGAGGCGCTGCGTGAGTTTGATGAAGCTGGCGGCTGGCGTGCGCGGCATGCGCATTACAAGGCGCTCGCCGATCAGGCACAGGCCGGCCTCGCCGCGCGTGGAATGCTGCTGGTGCTGCCGGAAGGCGCGTCGTCGGTCGTGCTGCGCGCGTATCGGCTGCCGCAAGGTGTCACGTATGAGACGCTGCATGACGGGCTGAAGGCGCGTGGCTTTGTAATCTACGCGGGCCAAGGCGGGTTGTCGAAGGAACTGTTCCGGATTTCGACGATGGGCGCAATCCAAGCGGCCGATGTCGATCGGTTGCTTGACGGGTTTACGGCGCTGACGCAGTAAGCGCTGCCCCACCTTCGTCGACGAAAGGCCCGCGAGGGCCTTTTTTTGTTCTTCGAACATTTCTCGGCAACACGGAATCCAGTGTCGGCACCCGCCGCCATGTTCGGCCGCTCGCCTTTGCGCTTGAATCGTCGACCGTTGTGCCAACCGTTGTGCCAAGTGGCTCAAGCACCGAAACCTCATCGCCGGCGATAAAGACCGGCGGTACGGTTTGCGCGGATGACAATCCCGATTCACGTTCGACCGCATGGGCTGCAGTCATGGACAACTCGCGTCACACTCCCGCAATGGCCGCTTCGTCATCCGAACGAATCTCGTCCTTGCGATGTCCACCGGCATCATCAACCGAAACGACCGCGGGCAACGACGGCGCAAGTACGTTTTCCCATTTCGCGACGGCGGCCGAGGCGACCGCATTCCCAAGCACATTGGTCGCGGTACGTCCCATGTCCAGAAAATGATCGACGCCGATGATAAGGAGCAGCCCGGCCTCGGGGATATTGAACTGGCCCAGCGTCGCGGCGATGACGACCAGAGATGCACGCGGCACTCCGGCCATGCCTTTGCTGGTCAGCATCAGGATGGCAAGCATCGACAACTGCTGCACGAACGACAGATGAACGCCATACGCCTGTGCGATGAACAGCGTGGCAAAGGTGCAGTACATCATCGTGCCATCGAGATTGAACGAGTAGCCGATGGGCAATACGAAGCTCGCGATACGTTCGGGAACACCGAAACGGACCAGTTGTTCCAGCATCTTCGGATAAACGGACTCGCTGCTGGCCGTACTGAAGCCGATCAGCATCGGCACGCGCATGAAACGCACCAGCGAAAATACCCTGCGCCCGAACAACACGGCACCCGCCAATACCATCAGAAGCCATAGCACGATCAGGCTTCCGTAGAATTCGCCCATGAACCGGCCAAAAGTGACGAGCACCGACGCACCGCGTGTCGTCACGACGTTCGCGATCGCGCCGAACACCGCGAACGGCGCGAGCGCCATCACATAGCCTGTCACTTTCAGCATGACGTGAGAAACCTGCTCGAGCATGCGAATGACGAGTTGCGCCTTGTCGCCAAGCGTCGTAAGCCCGACGCTGAAGAAGGCCGCGAACACCACGATCTGCAGGATTTCGTTGTTTGCCATCGCCCCCACAATGCTGCTAGGCACGAGATGCACTACGAATTCCTTGGGCGACAGCCCACTCGTACTCAGCCCGGTCGAGGCGTTTATCGCGGGCAACGGCAAGTTAAGGGCGCTGCCGGGCTTCAGCCAGTTGGCGATCAGCGCGCCCAGCGCAAGCGAGATGAAAGACGCGAAGAGAAACCAGCCCAGCGTCCTGAGCCCGATGCGGCCCACCGCGCGGACATCGCCTATCTTCGTCACACCGATGACGAGCGAGCAGAACACAAGCGGCGCAATGATCATCTTGACCAGGCGTAGAAACACGTCGGCGAGAAGCGAGAAATAGCCGCCGACCTGATTGGCCGCTTCCGCGTCGGGCAGCATCGCATGACAGGCAACGCCGGTTGCGATGCCGAGCATCATCCCGACAACAATGCGCGCAGCAAGAGGAAATTTCATGAGTGTCTCCAAGCGTGTCGTTGACAAACGACATTGATGTGAGGTGGCAGGTCAGGCGCCAAGCCGCATGTAAGCCATATGCGCAACGGCCGCGTCCTGCAGGGCGATGCCGACTGCCTTGTAGATCACGATGTCGGTGGCGTCCCGGGCGCGATGCTCATCGGCGCCGATGACGGACGAAAGATTCACCAACGTCCTGCTCTCGATCAGTTCACGCGACGGACGCAGCAGATCGCCCGTTTCGAATGGCGTCTGCTGCGTCCAGTCCACGACGATGCGAGAGGCCGCGAGCAACGATGCGTCGTCGAGCTCGCGTTGATCGGGACGCGTCGCGCCGATACTCGCGACGAATGCGCCCGGTCGTAGCCATTCGCCGCGTATGACCGTTTCGGATGCACGCGTTGCGACGACGACGATGTCGGCGGCGGCGCACGCTTCGGCATCGACCACCGATACGTCGAGACCGAACCGATGCCCGAGGCTGTCGGCAAGTGCCTCCGCGGTTGCGGCATCGCGGCTGTGAATCAGCACTTCGCGCAATCCGGTTCGTTCAGCCAAGGCCTCTGCATGAGCCCGCGCCTGCACTCCGCTGCCGAACAGTCCAAGGCTTCGGCTCGCCGGACGCGCCAGATGTCGGGCTGCAAGCGCGGTGGTCGCGGCCGTGCGCACGCCCGTGATCGCATCGCCTTCGAGCATCGCGAGGAGCGCGCCATCGACGAGCGAAAACAACGCGATGTAAAAGCGGAATTGGCCATCGAGCGTCGTGTACATCTTTATCGCCGCGACCTTGGCAATGCCCAGCATTGCGCTCATTGCGCTGAACTTCACGTCGGACAAGCCGATGCGTGCGCGAGGCTGAACGGCCGCCGCGCCGTTTTGCAGGTCGAGATAGGCAGCGCGAATGGCGTCCGATGCCAAGCGCATGTCGAGCACTGCCGCGATCTGGTCGTTGGTCAAGATCTTCATTGCTGCGGCTCCAGCATCATGCTTTCGACTGCTCCGCCGATCCAGCAGCCCGCGTCGGCGTTGTCGGGGTCTCGCATTTCGACCCGGATGCTGGACGGCTTGCCCATCGCGTACCCTTGATGCACGGTCATGCCCGACGCGCCATGCGCGAGCAGACCGTAGTGCAGCGCACCGTAGAGGGTCGCTGCCGCGGCGATGCCCGTCGCCGCATCTTCGGGATATCCGGACGAGCGCGGAAACTGCCGCGCGTGCACCTCGAGAGGCCGTGTGCGCTCGACGGCAAACGGATAGAGGCCGGTCGATCCGAGCGCGTCACATAACGCCTGCACCTTGTCGAAGGACGGCGTGAGCGCCTGAAGTCGCTGTACCGAGCGCATCGGTATCAGCGTCTTGGTCCGGCTCGTCGTGGCGTTGACAATGCCGAGCGAATCCAGATCGCCAGCGTCGACGCGCAGCACGTCGCGTATCGCGGCGTGCAACCGCTCGTCTTCGATCGGTTGCACGATGCCTTTGGGCTGGCTCGCTTCGATGGATTGCGTGCTTTCGTCAAAGCGTGCGTCGACGATGCCGCTCAACGTTTCGAGTGTCGCGACGCGGGACGTCCAGCGGCCAAGCCTCCGCAGAAGCCACAATGCGCCGAGCGTCGCATGACCGCACATCTCCATCTCGTGCCGGGGGACGAAGAAGCGCAGGCGATACGTGTTGCCCGTGTTGCGCGGCGCGCACACGAATGCACTTTCGTGACCGTAGCTCGCGGCAATCGCCATCATCTCGTCCGCAGACATGGCATCGGCATCCAGCACGACGGGTGCGGGGTTGCCGCCGCCTCGCCCTGCGGGAAAGACGCGCACGAAATAGAGGCCCCCGTGAGGACGCGACTCGAACTTGGCGTTGGGTGAGCGAGGTAACAAGGAAGGGGCGTTTTCAACCGACATGAACGGGCTCCAGCGTGTAAGTGACGCCAGCATGCCGAAGGGGAAGCAATGTTTCGCCGCCTGTCGGGCCACGACATGCGCACAATCAGGCCAATTGCGCGTTTGGCCCGTCGCGCGGGAGTTCGCGCACACCCGTGTTTTCCCTGAGAACAGGGCTGGGCCTGGGGCGTGCGTGCCCCGGTTACGTGCACGGAAGTTTGAAACGCTATACTGGGACATCCCATTGATACAGCGGCCCACAAGTCCCGTCACATACGGCGGCTACCCACCGCATGCTGCGCCCAAGGGTCATTTCGTGAAGCACTATCCGACCGCCAGTACCCACTTGTCCGAAGATCGCATTGCCGATGTTCGGCAGGTTTCGATCGGCGATTACCGCACGCAGCCCCACGAACATGACGAGTACATGTTTTTGCTGCCGCGCACGGGCCAACTGATCCTGAACGTCGAATCGAACGCCTCGCCTTTGCGCGTGGCGCCGATGTCGTTTGTCGTGGTGCCGCCGCGGCGCCTGCACGACACGCACGGCTATCTGACGCAGCAGGAACACGTCGCCGTCTATGTGGCGAGCGATTTCGTCGCGTACTGCGAGCGCAAGGCGCAAAGGCGTCTGTCGTGCGCGAAGATATCCATCTGGTCTGCGCCATTGGCGCTGCTCAACGCGGTGCGTCTCGCCACCGACACAGGTCAGCGCGACGTCGGCGAACTCGCGGCCTATCGTCGGGAGCTGGCCAACAAGATGTTGGCGGCCACGTGCGTCGAGGCTGGGTTGATCTCGGGCCATCGTCCATTGACGGCCGCCGACGCTCGCCATGAACTCGTGAAAGATATTCGGGCCTTTCTCGACTCGACACTCGATCAATCGATCGGACTCGATCGCATCGCCTACGAGTTCGGCCTGTCGCGGCGCACGTTGACGCGCATGTTTCGCGACGTCACGGGCGAATCCATCGTCGACTACCAATCGCGGCAACGTGTGCGCCACGCGTCGCTGCTGTTGCAATCCCCCGGCATGACGGTCGTCATGGCGGCGGCAGCGGTCGGTCTCGATTCACCGTCCTATCTCGCCCGCCTGTTCCGGAAGCACGGACAGGCGCTACCGCGATCCTTCAAGACGTGACGACGAGAGTCCTGCGCTTCGCCCCACTGCTGGCGCTCGCCACCGCCTCCGCCGCTCAGGCCGCCGACAGCCAGCCTTGCGGTGACGCGACCGTCACGGCCATCGCCCGCTGGGCCGGCATCGCAAGCGCCCGCATCGCCATGCGCGACGCCGACCGGCTCGTCGTCGCATCGGCGTGCAAGGCCATGCCGAACGCGCCGGAAACGACGATCGCGGCCGTCGCGTTCGATTCGCTGCCGAAGAGCAGGAACCCGGACGAAAGCACGAAGCTGCAGGTCGTAGCACTTGTCGAAGGCGGGAAGGTCGTGGCGGCCGAGCGGACGATCGTCGAGGAAGACGCCATCACGGAAGTCGACCCGGACAGCTATCGCATCGATACCGCGCCATACCGGCTGTCGCCCGACGTGCGCGCGTTCGGCGTCGTGTTCACGAGCAGCGCGCGTGGGCCGAGCTGCCCTGATGCGAACGCAAGCGACGAGTTGACGCTGTGGGTGCGCGAAGGCAACCGTATCCGCCCGGTGTTCGGCACCAACCTGTACGGCTGGGTCAGCGTTGAAGGCGAAGCCTGCGGCCCCGGCGTCGGCGATGCCCGCAGCGAAGAGGCAAAGATGACGATCGCGGTCGAGAAATCATCGAGCCACGGCTTCGCCGACCTGTCGATCACGGCACACATCACGAAGACGCAACGCAAGGACGGCGACTACTCGGATACGGGCCAGCGAATCGCGCGCGCGGTCGTCACATACGACGGCAAGTCGTACGGGATCGATATGTTCCGGACCTTCTGGTATTCGCCTTAGGCGCTAAAGCGACTCAAGTGAAGCCGGCGGACGGATCACGCCCCACCCGCCTACTCCACCACCTTCGCCCCAATCGCATCGCCTGACGTCGGCATCCGCAGCCCATCGTCGCGCACACGCCGCGTCTCCCGCGCCGTATACCGATCCTTCAGCCGCAGGAACGGCTTCTCGATCAGGAAGTAGCTCGCCGTCGCCGCCAGCAGCGCCCAAACGATGCCGAGCGGAAACGCATGCGCGACCGGCAGATCGGGATTCGCGAACGGCTGCTGCCACAAATACAGGCTGAACGAAATCGTGCCGACGAACACGACCGGCGCGGCCCGCAGCCAGCGCGCGCACCAGAACTCGCTGCGGAAATTCAGCACGACGATCACGATCGCGATCAGCGCGGCCTCGAGCGTCACGCCGTAGGTGGCATTCCAGAACCCGCCGAGCCGATGTTCGGCGAGCGGCATCCCGAACAGCACGATGAAGACGAGCGCCGTCACGATACGCGTCTCGCCGCGCCACGAGCCGATCCACGTTTCGAGCCGTTCGCGGTTGAGCGCCGCGTAGCAGCCGATCAGGATCGGATCGACGCCCGTGTGCAGCATCATCCCGAGCTGCCCGCGCAGCGCCGGCGCGACGAAATACGTCAGCGCGCGCACCAGCGGCACGATCAGGATCAGCGCGGCCAGCCAGCGCGTGCCGGCGCGGCGCATGCCGTACACGAACAGCAGCGGCCAGAACCAGTAGAACTGTTCCTCGAGCGCGAGCGACCAGAAGTGGCCGAGATACCACGCGCCGTCCGGATGCGCCACGTTGTCGCCGCCCAACCCGAACCACGCCGAGTAATTCCATAGATGCAGCGCCGCATACAGCCACTGGCGCCGATCGACGTCGAGCCAGCCGGCGACGGCAAGGACACCGACGGTCGCGAGATACACGTAGCAGGCCGGCCAGATCCGCAGCGCGCGGCGCACGTAGAACGAGGTCAGCGCGATCCCGCCGGTGCGTGCGAACTCCGCGCGCAGCACGTTGGTGATCAGGAACCCGCTGAGGACGAAGAAGATCAGCACGCCGAGCCGGCCGTCGGCGATCAGCCGCAGCGGCGCGAACCAGCCGGTGTAGCCGCCCGGCAGCACGTGCTCCGCATGGCCGACGACGACCATCGTGACCGCGACGGCGCGCAACCCGGTCAGCTGCTTGACGCGATGGTTCATCGGCTGGTTTCCGTTGGCACGGTGAAGGGATGGCAGACCGACGCCCTCATCCGCAGCGCCGATCTGCCGCCGGGATTTTGTCTGAAAAATATCGGAATGAAATTGTCTAAAAAATCCGGTGCGCATGCCGGCCGGCACGCCGCGCCGCGCGCCCGGGCGCGCAGCGGCCCGGATGAATAGGCATAATGACAAGCCTTGTCCGGCAGCGGCCGGCCCGATGCAGGCACAACGAATCTTGCGGCGCCGCACTATCCGCGATCCCGGCGCCGCCGTCCGCATCCTGGCCCGTGCCTCGTCCGCCCTCCCGTCGACCCTCACCCGGAGCCAGCCCGTGTACCCACCGATCGAACCCTACGCCCACGGCCACCTCGACGCCGGCGACGGCCACCGCATCTACTGGGAGCGCTGCGGCAACCCGTCCGGCAAGCCCGCGGTGTTCCTGCACGGCGGTCCGGGCGCGGGTTGCAGCCCCGACCATCGCCGCCTGTTCGATCCCGAGCGTTACGACATCCTGCTGTTCGATCAGCGCGGCTGCGGGCGCTCGACGCCGCATGCAAGCCTCGACAACAACACGACCTGGGACCTGGTGGCCGACATCGAACGGCTGCGCGAGATGGTGGGCGCGGAACAGTGGCTCGTGTTCGGCGGCTCGTGGGGCAGCGCGCTCGCCCTCGCGTACGCGGAAACGCATCCGCAACGCGTGAGCGCGCTCGTCGTGCGCGGCATCTTCACGATGCGTCGCGCGGAATTGCTGTGGTACTACCAGGAAGGCGCATCGTGGCTGTTTCCCGACCTGTGGGAAGCATTTCTCGCACCGATTCCGGAAGCGGAGCGCGACGACCTGATGGCCGCGTACCATCGCCGGCTGACGGGCGACGACGAAGCCGCGAAGCTCGAAGCCGCGCGTGCGTGGAGCATCTGGGAAGGCCGCACGATCACGCTGCTGCCCGATCCGGCGCTGGCCGCGCACTTCGCGGATGGCCACTACGCGCTCGCGTTCGCGCGGATCGAAAACCACTACTTCGTGAATCGCGGGTTCGTCGACGAAGGCCAGTTGCTGCGCGACGCGCATCGCCTCGCCGGCATTCCGGGCGTGATCGTGCAGGGCCGCTACGACGTCGCGACGCCCGCACGCACCGCGTGGGATCTCGCGAAAGCCTGGCCGGACGCGACGTTCGAGATCGTGCCGGACGCCGGGCACGCGTACAACGAACCGGGCATCCTGAAGGCGCTGCTTGCGGCGACGGACCGGTTCGCCGCGTAGGCGGCACCGCGCGGCACAATATGACGCGGCGCGCTGCAGCCGGCCATGCCGGCCTGCACGCGCCGCAAGCTCAAAGCGCGGCTTCGACGATCGTCCGGCCGCTGATCGCCCGCTCGACGAGCTGTTCGTCTCCGACCTTGCGGATCGCATCGTCGAGCAACCCTTCCGGCTCCTCGGTCGCGACCTTCAGCAGGCCCGACAGGCCGCGCGCGTCGAGTACCACGAGCGTCTCCATCGAATCCGCACGGCTCACGAGCACACGGCGAAACGTCGGGCCTGCGCCGAAGCTCGCGCAAAGCGCGATCGTCTCGTTGCCGAGCGTGTAGTCGAAGGTCTTGATCATGTTTGCCGCCGTTGCATGGGTATGGCTGCGCGCGACGGCGCGGCGCCATGACGTCGACGCACCCGCGCGTGCCGCCGGCGCCGGACCGCGGTCCGGTCCGTTCGCCGGCATCACCATGCTAGGCGGGCAGTATTAACGAAGACTTAAACGGCCGGCATGCGGCGCTTGAGGCCGATCACGCCGTATCACGACGCATCGTCGAGCGGCTCGACCGTCACGCCGACCTTCAGCTCCTGATCCGCGCCGCCGCCGCGAATCACGCCGCGCAGCGGCGTCACGTCCGCATAGTCGCGGCCGATCGACAGCATCACGTAATCGTCGCCCGGCGCACGGTCGTTGGTCGGATCGAGCTGCAGCCAGCCGTCGTCCTCGGGCCATGCCGGGTCGTACACGTCGACCCACGCATGCGACGCATCCGCGCCGATCAGCCGCGGCTGCCCGGGCGGCGGCTGCGTCAGCAGATAGCCGCTCACGTAGCGCGCGGCGAGCCCGAGCGAGCGCAGCGCGCCGATCATCACGTGCGCGAAATCCTGGCAGACGCCCTTGCGCAATCGCAATGCATCGAGCGCGGACGTCGTGATGTCGGTACTGTTCGGCGTATACGCGAAATCGGCGTGGACTCGCCGCATCAAGTCCCACGCGGCCTGCACGAGCGGCCGCCGCGGCGTGAAGCTCGCGGCCGCATACGCGGCCAGTTCGGGATCGCACGCCACATGCGGCGATGCGAACACGAACTCGCTCGCCGCGTCGTACGGCTGCCCCGCGCGAAACCGCAAGCGCTCGCGTACGGCTTCCCACGCCGTTGCGTGTTCGGCGTCGGGATTTGCGATCGCGGGCGGCGGCGCACCGCGCGCGCCCTGCGACCATACGGGCGGGCTCACGCGCACCGTGCTGCGGCTGCGCACGAGCAGCGCATCGTGAGGCTGGTTCAGCGCGAACGATGCGCGTGCGTTGCCGAACGCGTCGATCTCGGTGCCGACCGCTTCCGGTGCAGGCTCGATGTCGAGTGCGAACGACAACACCTGCTGGCGCGGCGTCGCGAGCGGCTGCAACCGCGCCTGGTGCTGCGCGGATTCGACGCGTGCCGCGTAGCGGTATTCCGTATCGTGCGTCACCCGCAGCAGGCGGCCGGGCGCGGCAACAGTCGACGTGGTCGGGGTTGCAGGGGTTGCAGGCGTAGCCGCCGCTGCCTCCTTCGCGCTGCCGGAACCCGGCGTGGGCGACGTCTTCGCCGCATGTTTCGTCGTCACCATAGCGTCCTGCCCGCCTCGCGTACGTGACTGAAATACCGCTCGCCGATCCGGTTCGACAAGTCCCATACCGCTTTCACGGTCGTGTCGAGCGCATCGAGCAGCTTGTCGTGGCGGCCGTCGTCGCCGGTTTCGCACAGTTCGTGCAGCGACCACGTGGGCACGTCCGGAATCGTCTCGGCCAGTTCGGACAGCGCATAGCCTTCGCTGCGCTCGACCTTCGTCAGCCGGCCGCGCAGCGCCTGCACGACCCAGCCGAGCGAGCGCGGGTTGTCGGTGTCGAGCACCACGAGCGACAGCAGCGGCGCGACGTCGAAGCCGCGCTGGAAACGCGAGCGGAACGTGATCGTGCTGTCGAACAGTTCCAGCACGAGTTCGAAGCCGTCCTGCCGGTGCACGGCGCCCTCGTCGAACGCGAACTTCAGCACGCTGCACAGGAAGTCCAGCCGGTCGATCTGCCTGCCGATCGACAGCAGCCGCCAGCCGTCGTCGCGCGTCATGTTGTCGGTCTGCGCGCCGGTGATCGCGCCGAGCAGCAGCGCCAGCCGCTCCAGCAACTGCAGCGCCTCGTTGCCGATCTGCTCCTCGGCTTCCGGATGGCTCGCGCTATCGGCGAACAGCTGCGTCGCGTCGTCGATCAGCCGCCATTGTTCGCTCGACAGCCGCTCGCGAATCGCGGCGGCGGCGGCGCGCATCCCGAACAGGCAGGAGGCGATGCCGGACGTGCGGTCCGCGCCGCGCGTCAGCGACGTCGCGAGCGTGTGCTGGAACGCACGCGGCGCATCGACCGCGTTCGGCGCGTCGGGGGCGATCAGGCCCGTATCGCGACAGAGCGTGTCGATCAGCTCCAGATGCGCGGGACTGTCGACGTCGTCCTCGCCGCGCAGCCGCTCGAGCGCGGCACGCGCGAGACGCATCAGGCCGTTCGCGCGCTCGGTGTAGCGGCCGAGCCAGAACAGGTTCTCGGCCGCGCGGCTCGCGATCGCGCGCGGGCGCTCGACGAGATCGTCGGGGCCGAGATGCGTTTGCAGCAGCGTCGTCGAATCGACGATGCCTTCGGTCATCACCCACGTATCGACGGTGCTGCCGCCACGCGGCATCGGCGCATTGAACAGCGTATCGCGCGTGCCGACCCGCGACAGTCCGCCCGGCAGGAGCCGCCAGCGCTGCGCGCCGTCGGCGAGCGCGAACACGCGCAGCAGCAGCGGTTTCGGCACGATGCGCGCGCCGCCGCTGCCATCGGGCGCGTCGCGCCCCGGCCAGGTCGGCGCCTGCGACAGCGGCAGGTCGGCCTGCACCGTGTAATGCTCGGGCCGGGCAAGGATGCGCGCACGCCACTCGGCCAGCTGCGCCGGCGTGAGGCGCGCGCCGATCACCGGATCGAACGCGCCGCCCGCCTGCACGTCGGGCGGATACGACGGCTTCACGATGCCGCGCGCGAGTTGCGGCAGCGCATCCGCGCACGCGGCCGCCTCGCCGCACCACCACGAATGCACGGCCGGCAGCGTCAGCGTTTCGCCGAGCAGCGCTTCCGCGAGGCGCGGCATGAAGCCGAGCACGCCCGGCGATTCGAGGAAGCTCGAACCCGGCGCGTTCGCGAGCAGCACGTTGCCCGCGCGCACGGCCTGCAGCAACCCCGGCACGCCGAGCATCGAATCGGGCCGCAGTTCGAGCGGATCGAGCCACGCGTCGTCAACGCGCCGCAGGATCCCGTGCACGGGTTCGAGCCCGCTCAGCGTCTTCAGGAATACGCGGTTGTCGCGCGCGGTCAGGTCGCCGCCCTCGACGAGCGTGAGGCCGAGGTAGCGTGCGAGATACGCATGCTCGAAGTACGTCGCGCTGTGCGGCCCCGGCGTCAGCAGCACGATCCGCGAATTCTTCGAGGCCGGGCTGAGCGCCTGCATGCTCTCCAGCAGCGACCGGTACGCGGACGCGAGCCGCTGCACGCGCAGCCCGCGGAAGCCGCGCGGAAAGAGCCGCGACACGATCAGCCGGTTCTCGAGCAGATAGCCGAGGCCGGCTGCGCCCTGCATGTGCTGCGCGACGATCCGCCATTGCCCGTCGGGGCCGCGCGCGAGATCGAACGCGACGACGTGCAGCCACGTATCGCCCGGCACGCGTGCGCCGCGCATCGCACGCAGGTAGCCCGGGTGGCCGGTGACGAGCGCGGGCGGCAGCAGCCCGCGCTCGAGGATCGTCTGCGGCCCGTACAGGTCGGCCAGCGTCGCATTGAGCAGCCGCACGCGCTGCAGCACGCCGCGCTCGATCGCGACCCAGTCCTCGGGCGTGACGATCAGCGGCAGCAGGTCGAGCGACCACGGGCCGGCCGCGCCGTCGCCCGCGCGTTGCTCGTGGAGCTGGTAGAACAGGCCGTTCTCGCGCATGCGCCGCTGCAGCGCGTCGGCGCGGCGGTCGAGGTCGGCCACGCCGTCGCTGCCGATCGACGTGAAGAAGCTGCGCCAGGCGGGCGCGAGCAGCGGCGCCGTGAGGCCGGCGGCGCTGCCGCGCAGTTCGTCGTAGCGGCCTGCCGCGGACGGCGCCGCGAGCGCGGCGGCCAGTTCCGCGGCGTCCGGCTGCGCGCCGGTATCGAAGAGCGTGGGCATCGCGTCGGCGTCGGCGAGATCGTCGGGGTGAATGGGCGGCACGGTCGGTATCGTTCCGTCGTCAAAGGGCAGCCACGCCCGCGCGCCGCCGCACCGGCGGCCGGGCATGGCAGACGCGGCGGGCGGCCGCGGTCTGCCCGCATCCTAGCACTCCGGCGGGCGCGCCGGGAGGTCGCGAACCGCACATCGTCGTCCGTCCTTTCATCCGACGATCAGGGCCGTCGCAGGTCGAGCGTGAACGGGAATTCACGGCTCGGTGCGGCGGCCGATACCGTCATCCGCCCCGGCGTGTGCCCCATCGCGACGAAGCGCGCGAGCCGGCGGCTCTCGGCCTCGTACGCATTGACGGGGAACGTCGCATAGTTGCGCCCGCCCGGATGCGCGACGTGATAGCGACAGCCGCCGAGCGAGCGCTGCAGCCACGTATCGACGATGTCGAACGTGAGCGGCGCATGCACGCCGATGGTCGGATGCAGCGCCGACGGCGGCGCCCACGCCTTGTAGCGCACGCCCGCGACGTATTCGCCGACGGTGCCGGTCGGCTGCAGCGGCAGCGCGCGACCGTTGACGGTCACGACGTGCCGGTTGTCGTTCAGACCGGTCACGCGCACTTCGAGCCGTTCGACCGACGAATCGACATAGCGCACCGTGCCGCCGGGCGCGCCCTCCTCGCCCATCACGTGCCACGGCTCCAGCGCGCCGCGCAGCGACAGCTGCATCCCGTTCACCGCGATCTGGCCAAACAGCGGGAAGCGGAACTCGAAGTGCGGCGCGAACCAAGCCGGATCGAACCCGAACCCGGCGTCGCGCAGCTCGGCCAGCACGTCGTCGAAATCCATCTTCAGGAACGCGGGCAGCATGAAGCGATCATGCAGCGCGGTGCCCCAGCGCGTGAGCGGCGTCGTGTACGGGGCGGCCCAGAAGCGGGCGACCAGCGCACGCAGCAGCAGTTGCTGCACGATGCTCATCCGCGCATGCGGCGGCATCTCGAACGCGCGCAGTTCGAGCAGGCCGAGCCGGCCGGTCGACGAGTCGGGCGAATACAGCTTGTCGATGCAGAACTCGCTGCGGTGCGTGTTGCCGGTCACGTCGATCAGCAGGTTGCGCAGCACGCGGTCGACGAGCCATGGCGGCATATCCTGCCCGAACAGCAGCTTGTTGCGCTGGATTTCCGCGAACGCGATGTCGAGCTCGTAGAGCTGGTCGTTGCGCGCCTCGTCGACGCGCGGCGCCTGGCTCGTCGGCCCGATGAACAGCCCGGAGAACAGGTACGACAGCGACGGGTGGTTGTGCCAGTAAGCGACCAGGCTCGCGAGCAGGTCCGGGCGGCGCAGGAACGGGCTGTCGGCCGGCGTCGCGCCGCCGAGCACGAAGTGGTTGCCGCCGCCCGTGCCGACGTGCCGGCCGTCGACCATGAACTTCTCGCTCGACAGACGCGACTGCCACGCGGCGCCATACAGGAATTCCGTCTGGTCGACGAGTTCGTCGAAGCTCCGGGCCGGATGGATGTTCACCTCGATCACGCCAGGATCGGGCGTGACCTGCAGCAGCTTGAGCCGCGCGTCGCGCGGCGGCGGATAGCCTTCGAGCACGAGCTTCACGCCGAGCGCCTGCGCGGTCAGCTCGATCGCGGCGAGCAGGTCGAGATAATCCTCGAGCTCGGCCAGCGGCGGCGTGAACAGGTACAGGACGCCGTTGCGCACTTCGACGCACAGCGCGGTGCGCGTGATCCACGCGGCCGATTCAAAGCGCTCGGGACGGCGCTTCAGGTCCGGCACGGCGTGCGCGTGCTGTTCGCCCGCCGCCGTGCCGTCGCTGCGCCACTGCATGACGGCTTGCGCCGACGCTTCGCGATGCACGCCGGCCAGATAACGCGGCGCGTCGGCCGTGCCCGCGTAATGCGCACGGAACGCGGCGGCATCCGGCAGCGCGGTGCGCGGCGCGAACGGATCGCGCTCGACCAGATACGGATAGTCGGCGCCGGTCACCCACGGCAGCGAATCGAGCGGCAGCCGATAGCCCATCGGCGAATCGCCGGGCATGAGGTACATCCGCTCGTCGCGGAAGAACCACGGGCCCGTCTGCCAGCGCGGGCCGTCGAGCCCCGGCACATCGTCCGTGCGCTTGATCGGCAGCACGTAGCCGACCACGCTGTCGAGCCGCTGGTCGAACACCTTGCGCAGCCGCGCGCGTTCGAGCTCGTCGTCGAGGCGCGAGTCGAACGGATCGACGTTGACGGGCAGCCGGCGCTCGCGCCACAGGTAGTACCAGACGTCCTCGTAGCCGGGCCGCACGAATTCGTCGGTCAGGCCGAGGCGCGCGGCCAGCGCATCGATGAAGCGCTTCGCGTCGTCGGTCGTATGCTCGGACGGCTCGCGCTCGTCGGCGAACAGCGACGGATCGTGCCATACGGGCTGGCCGTCCGCGCGCCAGCAGATCGACAGCGCCCAGCGCGGCAACTGCTCGCCCGGATACCACTTGCCCTGCCCGAAATGCAGGAAGCCGCCTTCGCCGTATTCGGCGCGCAGCCGCTGCACGAGTTCGGTCGCGTAGCCGCGCTTGGTCGGGCCGAGTGCATCGGTGTTCCATTCGGCGCCGTCGCGATCGTCGATCGACACGAAGGTCGGCTCGCCACCTTGCGTCAGCCGCACGTCGCCGTCCGTCAGCGCGCCGTCGACCTGCGCGCCGAGCGTGCGCACGGCATCCCATTGCGACTCCGTATACGGCTTCGTCACGCGCGGCGACTCATACACGCGCGTCACCGCCATCTCGTGCTCGAACGCGACTTCGCATTCGTCGATCAGCCCTTCGACCGGCGCGGCGCTGGTGGGCTGCGGCGTGCACGCGAGCGGGATATGCCCTTCGCCGGCGAGCAGGCCCGAGGTCGGATCGAAGCCGATCCAGCCCGCGCCCGGCAGATAGACTTCGCACCACGCGTGCAGGTCGGTGAAGTCGACCGACGTGCCGCTCGGGCCGTCGAGCGCCTTCACGTCGGGCGTGAGCTGGATCAGGTAGCCGGACACGAAGCGCGCGGCGATGCCGAGATGCCGGCACAGCTGCACGAGCAGCCACGCGCTGTCGCGGCACGACCCGGACGCAAGCTCGAGCGTCTGCTCGGGCGTCTGCACGCCCGGCTCCATCCGCACGAGATAGCCGATGTCGCGCTGCAACTGCTGGTTCAGCGCGACGAGGAAGTTCACGGTGCCGGCCGGCGTGAGGTCGACGCTGTCGAGATACGCGCGGAACAGCGGCGCGGCGGTCGTCTGCGGATCGCATGCGAGATACGGCGCGAGTTCGGTCTTCTGCGCATCGTCATAGCTGAACGGGTATTGCTCCGCGCTCGCTTCGAGAAAGAAGTCGAACGGGTTGTATACCGACATCTCGGCGACGAGATCGATCGTGACCTCGAAGTGTTCGGTGCGCTCCGGAAACACGAGCCGCGCGAGATAGTTCGAGAACGGGTCCTGCTGCCAGTTGATGAAGTGCTGCGCGGGCTCGACCGTCATCGAATACGAGACAATCGGCGTCCGGCAGTGCGGCGCGGGCCGCAGCCGCACGATCTGCGGCCCGAGGTTGACGGGCCGGTCGTAGCGGTAGCGGGTGGTGTGATGCAGCGCGACGTGAATGGGCATGGGAGAGCCGCTCGGTTCGGGTTGAGCCGGCCGCACGCGCCGCGTCGCCGTCGTTGCGGCGGCACGGCACGGCGGGTTAGGCGAAGGGGTGCGTCAGACGAGTTCCGGCGACTGCACGACGCTGATCTCGACGCCGACGGTGCTCGCGCCGAGCCCCGTCACGGGCTGCGCGTCGCGATAGTCGAGGCCGACAGCGATGCGCACGTAGCGCTCGTCCGGGCAGCGGTTCATGAACGGATCGAAGCCGACCCAGCCGAGCCCTTCGACATAGGCCTCGGCCCATGCGTGGCCGGCCGGCTGCTGCATCAGCGTGGCGGCCTGCGGCTGCGCGCCGAGCGCCGCCTGCGGCAAGCCCTGCGACTGCGCGGCGTGCGATGCACCGAGCGCCTGCTGCATGCCGTCGCCGCTCTGCAGCGCGAGCGCTTCCTCTTCCTCGTCGCCGGCCGCGCTCTGCTTCGCGTCGGCGATGCGCTGCATCGCGCTGTCGGCGAGCACGTAGCCCGAGATGTAGCGCGCGGGCACCTTCAGCGCACGCGCGGCCGCGATGAACGCATGCGCATGGTCGCGGCTCGTGCCCTCGCCGCTTTGCAGCGCGGTTTCGGCATCCACCGGCGCGTCGGCCAGGCTCGGCGCATACGCGATGCGGCCGTGCACTTCCGTCATCAGCCAGTGCAGCGCGTCGAGGCTGTGCGGCTCGATCGGCAGCGCCTGCGTGATTTCAAGCACGGTGTCGCCGGCCTTCGTGAGCGCGGTCTCGCGCTCGAAGATCCACGGCGGCGCATAGCCCTCGGGGTTGCCGAGAATGCCTGCGCGGTCCTGCGTCTCGACGACGCCGGCCGCGACCACGACGATCTCGTTCTTCGCGCCGCGGTCGTGGCGCACGAGGTCGATCCGGTTGCCGAGCCCGTCCGCATAGGACAGCGTCGGCTCGACGCCGTCGATCGTGACCTGCCACGCGCGCACGGTCTGCCCGGGCCCCGACTGCGGGCGCAGCCGCAGCCGTTGCAGCGCATGGGTGGCTTGATCGTCGAACCGATAACGCGAAATGTGTCGGATGGCGAGTCGCATGGAAAGTCTCTCAGTCGAAGTTGTAAGCCTGGGCGATATCGACCCCGAGGCTGTTGTTGCGGCCGATGAAGTCGGTCAGGAACTCGTGCAGGCCGCTCTTGAAGATCCGCTCGACCGTCGTGTCGGACAGCATTTGCAGGATCTTCGTGGCCGTGTCGTGACACGGGTGTGTCACGCCGTAATCCTTCGCGAGCAGGTTGAGACTCGACATCACGCGGCCATAGCAATAGCGCAACGAGCGCGGCATGCGGCCGTTCAGGATCAGGTAGTCGGCGATGTTCATCGGCTTGTACTGCACGTCATATACCCAGCGATACGACCGGTGTGCGGCCACGCAGCGCAGAATCGTCTCCCACTGATAGTTGTCGAGGATCGTGCCGACGTGCGACACCGACGGCAGCAGCAGGTGGTATTTGACGTCGATGATCCGCGCGGTGTTGTCCGCCCGCTCGACGAATGCGCCGATCTGCGCGAAATCGAAGATCTCGTTGCGCAGCATCGTGCTGTAGAAGCTGCCGAGAATCAGCGCGGTTTCGCGCTTCACTTCGTCGAGCACCGCCGGCAGCCCGCTCTCCGGCACCGGCTGCGCGAGCGCGCGGCGCAGCGCGAGCCAGGCACCGTTCACGCTCTCCCATGCCCGCGCGTGAGCGCCGTGCGCACCATCCGCGCATTCGAGCGCGCGGCCTCGATGCACGACAGCACGCTCGACGGGTTGTCGCGGTCGCGCAGCAGGTAGTCGGTCACGGTATCGGCGGCATACGCGTCGTATTTCTG
>NZ_LKPJ01000051.1 GCF_001443045.1 Burkholderia ambifaria
CTGCCTATGGGTTTCTTGTTGCTCAACGCCTCATTCAAGGCGACAGTAAAAAAAACTCCGCGATCCGCGACCCATTTGCCTTACCCTCGGATTACGTGCCACGCGGGTCCCCAGCGCATGCAGCGCCACGTGGCTGATTCCATCACCACGCTGCGCTGGCGTATCGCTGCATACATCACGCGCCGGCTCGAGCGATGTCCGTTTTGTTCAGCATCCAATGCTGATTTATTGACACAGTAAGACTAGGCCATGGCACGTCGATGCCGAATCAAGACAAGGCCGTAGAAGACGAACTCGCGCGCAATCGCCAGCAACAGGCGACCTGGGATGCCTATGTCAAGCAGCAGCAGGCACGCGGTGCACGTCTCGACTACGATCTTTATCCGGCCCCGCTCTCACCGGCTGCGCAAAGTGCCAAGGATCTTGGCGACAAGGCGTCACTTGCGAAATCGCTGGACCAAATGGGAGTTCGCTCGCTGGTAGGGAGCCTTTGGACCTATGACCGGAACTGGCGTAATTCCAAGTTGAACACCGATACGGCGAACCAGGAGGCACGCTGGGACGAATATGTGAAAAAGCAGCAAGGCAAGGGCGAATTGCCGGACCCGGATTTGGCGCCGATGCTGCCGTTGCCAACGCAAGCGATTGCAGCCCGGTACCGAGAGATTTACATCCACAGCAAACTGCTGTTGATCGACGACAGTTTCTTCACACTGGGTAGTGCAAACCTGAATTTGCGAAGCATGGCGGTGGACGCCGAGATCAACGTTGGCAGCGATGATCGTGCCAAGAGCACCGATTTGCGGAAGCGAGTCTGGAAGCTGCATACCGGGGGCAAGCATGACGGTAGCGACGGCAGTCCTATCGCCATCAAGGAAACGTTCATGAAGTGGCAAAAGCTCATGGATACCAACGCTATTCAGAGGAAGCGTGGTCTGGAAACAGCGGGCTTTCTCATGCCATTCCACGACGAACGCACGTCCAGCGTTCGGCTGGCCTAGTGCGCTTTCAGATCATGCGAGTTCCGATGACTTCGACAATGTCCAAACGTATGCGCCTGGCAGGCGTGTTTTCTCTCTTTCTGTTCTTTGCTTGTACAGCTTGCTCAATGAACGATTCCCTTCCGCGAAACATGTCGCTCGACGCTTTCAACCCGCATCGCGAGACGTTTGTTTGCGTGCATGAATCATCCGTGGTTCCGGCAGTTGATCCTGAGGCGGACCGCTGGAATCAGCAGGCGCTGACTAAGACAAGCGCATCATTATGGCCGAACCAGCGTGACTACGCCGGTGCTGTCGCGCTTTGGAGCAAGGCCGCCGAACGCAAGCACTGGAAGGCAATGCTGAACCTCGCGAATGCCTACGCCCAGGGGGTGGGCGTGGACCGCAATACCGAGCGCGCCGTGCAAATCACAGAGCAAGCCATGACGTTGGGCATCCCGGCTGCGTACGAGTTGATGGGGACGTACTACATGAACGGGACTGGGGTAAAGCAGGATGCCAGTCGTGCGTACGCATTCTGGCAACTCGCGGCGGACAAGGGAAGCCCGAGCGCCATGGCTTATTTGGGCAGCAAGCTTGATGCCGTCTATGATGATCCGAAAACAGGTTTTTGGGGCAACCGCAAGATTGCGCTCAAAATGCTCGAGTGTGGATTTGCCCAAGGCAACGGCGATGCCGCATACGCACTCGGAACGACACTTGTTGGTTCCGACAAATCGCTTGGCGAAGACAACGAGCGTGCCCTCAAAATCCTGCATGAGGGCGTGAAGTACGGCAGCGCCAAGAGTGCGGGTTACTTGTTCGGCGCGTTCGATGACGGCGATCCGGTAGCAGGCAATGTGAAGGATCGGGCGCGTGCGGAGCGTTACAGTGTTCTCGCCGACCGCCTCGAGCGCGATCCGGACCTTCGCCTGCCGAACCTCGACAAGGTGTTGCCGCTGCCACCGTCCAAATTGCCCAAGTGGGACGGTAGCAAGGAGACGCTGATCAATGCGGCGAAGGCCGTGATGTCGGTGCCCGCGTCACCTGCCAAACCCGCCGTGCATCCGGTCTCGCTGCGTACTGGTCGTGCTCATGTACCCGACGGCTACACGTTGCCGGCGAAGCCGCCCTTCACCGTGCCTCCGCAGGCGGAAACCACCGCTGCTCCGGTCGGCGGCTATTGGCTCGCGCAGCTCAAGTATCCGACCGCCGAACGTCATTTCGCCTGGAATCTGGCGCAGGCGCCGATGCACTACAGCAAGGACGAACTATTTGATCGGAGTCGCCCCGGTCTTGTTCTGGAGGATGGCCGCATCTTCTTTCATTACATCGGTGACGCGATTCCGATGGCAGTACAACAAGCAGGATTGGAACCCCGCGTGGCGCAGGGCATCGCGCGCGCCGCGGAATTTCCCGATCCAGTGATCCAGTGCCGGGGAACACGTGCGTGCCCGGTGACGGGCGTCTGGCAGGCCAGCGTGACGGAGGACCATCCTCGGGCCGCGACGTTCAATCAGTGGTACCGCCAGGCCTATGTCGCACAGGGCGATTCGTTCCCCGATCCGCGGGACGTGCATCTGGATGTGTCGCCTGCCGACGTGACCTGGACGTGGTGGAACGAGGCCAATCGCCTTGGATTCGCGAAACTGCCGGAAGTCAGTGTTGGTAACGCGTCCGGCGACGCTTGACGGAGCAACGGATGCGCAAATCGACAATGGCCGCGATCGTAGTGACCGGCGGCCTGATACTGGTTGCCTGGGGTGTCATTGCGTCCCTGGGGGCGGTGTCTCAGGTCAGCGGAGGCAGCTATGGTTCGCATGATGTCAGCGATTTCGCGATCGAGAATTTCCTGTTCCTCGGTTCGCTGATTGCATTGGGCGGCCTGGTTGCCTGGTTTGCCAGCCGCGACTCGACGGCGTCCGACGACGATGACGAGCAGGCGGGCGGCAAGGGCGAAGGCGAATCGTCTGCTCCCGCGCATCGAGATGCAGACTCATGAGCAGTTCTGAAATCATCTACAAGCATGACCTGTGGCGCAAGGGTGCGGGTGGTACGCCGGCGGGACTGTCCGGTCAGACGGACAGTTCGGCCTATGCCGGCCTGGATCTGGGCCTCGCGCAATTCGCAGGCAGCAACTTCAGCGGCAGCAGTTTCACCGGCACATCATTCCGGCAGGCCGGCTGGACAGGCTGTCGGTTCTCTGCCTGCACGTTTTCCAGTTGCGATTTTTCGGGGATTGCGATTTCCGGATGCACGTTCGTCGATTGCAGCTTCGACGAAGCCGCCTTTCATGGCAGTACTTTCAATGGTGTGAAATTTCTCGGATGCAGGTGGAATGGCGTCCGGTTCGACAACAACACGTGGCATTCGGTGCAAGTGCTGGACTGCACGGGAAGCATGGTCGAAGCCCATGGACTCAAGGGGTTGGACGTGGATTTCACGGGCAGCTATTTCGAGCATCTGGCATTCGAGGACACGGAAATCAACGGCGGGCATTGAGTCGGGTGCATGTCCATTCACGGTTTGCCTCGTGGCGACAGTGAATGGGGGGCGGCATCCAGAGCGTTTGGTGTTCATCCAGCGTTTGACGCGGAAAATATGCCGCCATCAACACCGGCAGCCGGGGTTGAGCAATCGACTCGCGGTATGCGTGGGAGGAATCGCACATCGTCATCCCGGTCGGAGGGGCATCGAGATACTTGATGCCCGACCCGTTCAAGCAGCGGTATGGTTCAACCGAAGCAACCGGGGTCATTCTCCAGGATTGAAATAGTCAGGAGAAATCAGGCAGTGCGAAATTACGCTCATTTTGAGCAAGAGCGGCTTCCCTGGTCTCAGGCGGCGGGTCGTCAATATTCACGATGGTCGTGTTCGTGATAGTGCTCGCGCCACGGATCACGTTCACGCGGATGACGATGCCTCCACGCGTCGTGCTCCCAATAGCGATGGCCGTCCCAGTAGCGGTCGCCGTGCATGCCAATCGTGACTGACACACCCGGGGCCGGACGTGGCTCTTCGTACCTCGGCTGCGGTGCAACGTAGACTTGCGCGAAGGCCGCGCCGGCCGCGACGAGTGTGCTGCCTGCCACGAGTGTCGCCAGAATTCGACGTATTGCAATTGTCATGGGCTTCATCGTCCTGTCCTCCATCAAATACCTGAGGACGAGCACGATTTGTTCCCATACGAAGCGGCCGCCGCATCGGTTGCGATGCGGCGGCCGGGAGCGCGGGAGAGGGGGCAGGCAGGAATCAGTGCGCGGCGTGTCGTATCGTGCCGTGCCGTGCGTGACTAATCTGCCTGCTCGCGGATCAGACGACCGCCGAGCGCGCGACCCGCACCGGCACCGACTTGTACGACGGCGTGCCGCTTTCCTTGTCGATGTAGTCGAGCGGCACGAGCACGTTCGCTTCCGGGTAATACGCGCCGACCGATCCCGGCGCGATGTCGTACTCGATCGCGGTGATCTTTTCGAGACGCAACGTGCGGCCCGATGCGGTGATCGTCTCGATGTCGACGAGGTCGCCGTGTTCGAGCCCGTACTTCGCGAGATCCGCCGCGTTCATGAACAGCACATCGCGTCGCCCGAACACGCCGCGATAGCGATCGTCGAGCCCGTAGATCGTCGTGTTGTACTGGTCGTGGCTGCGCAGCGTGATCAGCCGCAGCACCTGCTCGCCGCCGAGCACGTCCGCGTCTTCCTTCACGCCCGTGTAGACCGAGAACATCGCCTTGCCGGTCGGCGTCGGCCACACGCGCTCGGTGGGTGGCAGCGGCAGGCGGAAGCCGCCCGGCGTGCGGATGCGCTCGTTGAACGCCTCGAAGCCGGGCACCGTGCGGTCGATCAGGTCGCGGATGCGGTCGTAGTCGGCGATCAGGTCGAGCCACGCGACCTTGCTGGCCGGCAGCGTCGCGTGAGCGATTCCCGCGACGATCGCGGGCTCGGAGCGCAACTGGTCGGACGCGGGCTTGAGCTTGCCGGCCGACGCGTGGACCATCGACATCGAATCCTCGACGGTGATCGACTGCCGGCCGCTCGCCTGCATGTCGAGCTCGGTGCGGCCGAGCACGGGCAGGATATAGGTTTCCTTCGCAACGAGCAGGTGCGAGCGGTTCAGCTTCGTACCGAGGTGCACGCTGAGATCGAGCTTCGCCATCGCGGGGAACGACAGCTCGGGGTCAGGCAGCGCGACCGCGAAGTTGCCGCCGAGGCACAGCAGTGCCTTGGCCTGGCCGTCGACCATCGCCTGCATCGCCTGCACGGCGTCGTGCCCGTGATGCGCGGGCGGCTTGAAGCCGCACACGTCCTCGATCTTCTGCAGGAACTCGGCCGACGGCTTCTCGGTGATGCCGACCGTGCGGTTGCCCTGCACGTTCGAGTGGCCGCGCAGCGGGCACACGCCCGCGCCGGGCTTGCCGAAGTTGCCGCGCATCAGCAGCAGGTCGGCGATCAGGCGCACGGTCGCGGTGCCCTTGTTGTGCTGCGTGACGCCCATCCCGTACGTGATGATCGTCGCGTTCGACTTCGCATAGGCGAGCGCGACCTCCTCGAGCTGCGCCTGGCTCAGGCCGCTCGCGCGCTCGATGTCGTCCCACGACGTGGCCTGCAAGTCGGTGGAGAACGCGTCGAAGCCGTTGGTGTGCTGCGCGATGAAGTCGCGGTCGAGCACGTCGCCGCGCTCGACCTCGAGCTGCAGCAGCGCCTTCATGATGCCCTTCAGCGCGGCCGCGTCGCCGCCCGCGTCGACCTGGTAGTACGTCGACGCGATGCGCGTCGAGCCGAACGACGCCATCTCGATCATGTCCTGCGGATCCGCGAAGCGTTCGAGTGCGCGCTCGCGCAGCGGGTTGAACACGATGATCGGCACGTGGCGGCGCGAGCACTCGTGCAGCGTGCCCATCATCCGCGGATGGTTGGTGCCGGGGTTGTGGCCGATCGAGATGATCAGCTCGCAGTGGTCGAAATCCTCGAGCGACACTGTGCCCTTGCCGATCCCGATCGACTGCGGCAGGCCGACGCTGGTCGGCTCGTGGCACATGTTCGAGCAGTCGGGGAAGTTGTTGGTGCCGAGCTCGCGCGCGAACAATTGATACAGGTATGCGGCTTCGTTCGACGCACGGCCCGACGTGTAGAACTCGACCTGCTCGGGCGGCAGTGCGCGCAGCACCTCGCCGATGCGTGCGAACGCGTCGTCCCATTCGACCGCGCGGAACGTGTCGGTCGCGCGATCGTAGACGAGCGGATGCGTGAGCCGGCCCATGTTCTCCAGCTCGTAGTCGGACATCCGC
Organism: Burkholderia ambifaria; assembly: GCF_001443045.1. Classification (GTDB taxonomy): domain Bacteria; phylum Pseudomonadota; class Gammaproteobacteria; order Burkholderiales; family Burkholderiaceae; genus Burkholderia; species Burkholderia ambifaria_A. The sequence goes on from NZ_LKPJ01000051.1 coordinate 6,271, forward strand.
AGCAGCGACGATACCGTGTTCGCCGCGAAGAAATCGGGCGTCACGCGCTTGGTCGTCGCTTCCCACGTGACGGCCTTCGCGCCGTTCTCGCAGAACTGGAACGTCGACTTGTGTTCCTTGTCGGGCCATGCGCAGCCGGGACAGTCGAAACCGTCGGGCTGGTTGGTCCGCATCAGCACGATCGGCGCCTCGATGGTGTCCATCTGCGTACGCACCGCATCGGCTGTCGCACGAAGCGCGCCCCAACCGCCGGCGGGCCCATCGTACTTCCTGATGCCTGGCACTTCGCGTCGATTTGTCATGTGAATCTCCATCAGCCGCACCCTGTGCGGGCGGCTCGGTTGCGCCGTGTCGCGGCGTGGGGCGGCTCCGTCCGGCGGACGGAGCCGGTCATGCAAGCCCGTGCGTCCGGGCCTGCGTGGTGTCAATGCGCGTCCTTCTTCGCACCGGACGACTTCTTGCCGGATGACTTCGTGGCGGCCGGCGACCCGGCGGCCGGCGATCCGGCGGCCGGAGGCGTATCGGATTTCGATTCGTCCTCCTTTTCATCGGACGACGCGTTCGCTGCCTTGCCGTTCGGCTTGGACTTGCCGTCGGCGCTCTTGCTCGCGCCCTTGGCTTCAGGCGGCGCGAGCGTGTTGAACTTCACTTCGTCGCTGTCCTTGTCGTAGTCGACCTCGCACCGGTCGCCCGATTTCAGCCGGTCGGCCAGGATCTCCTTCGCGAGCCGCGTCTCGATGGTCTGGCGGATCTGCCGCTTCAGTTCGCGCGCGCCGAATTCCGGCTGGTAGCCGGCTTCGGTCAGGTGCTCGACGAGCGACTCGCCCATCACGAGCGTGATGTCCTGCGCGGCGGCGGTGCGCACCACGCGATCGAGCTGGATCTGCACGATCGAGCGGATGTTCTCCTTCGACAGCGCATGGAACACGATCACCTCGTCGATCCGGTTCAGGAACTCGGGGCGGAAATGGCCCTTCAACACCTGCATCAGCTGCTCGCGGATCGCCTTGTCGGTCTTGCGCGCGGCTTCGGGCTGCGTGAGGTTGTCCATGATGATCGCGGCGCCGAGGTTGCTCGTCGCGATGATGATCGTGTTGCTGAAGTCGACCACGCGGCCCTTGCCGTCGGTCAGCCGGCCGTCGTCGAACACCTGCAGCAGCACGTTGTAGACGTCCGGGTGCGCCTTCTCGATCTCGTCGAGCAGGATCACGCTGTACGGGCGGCGCCGCACGCGCTCGGTGAGCTGGCCACCCTCGTCGTAGCCGACATAGCCGGGCGGCGCGCCGATCAGCCGCGCGACCGCGTGCCGCTCCATGTACTCGGACATGTCGATGCGGATGATCGCCTGCTCGTCGCCGAACACGGTCTCGGCGAGCGCCTTCGCGAGCTCGGTCTTGCCGACGCCGGTCGGCCCGAGGAACAGGAACGTCGCGATCGGCCGGTGCGTCTGGCCGAGCCCGGCGCGCGACAGCCGCACGGCATCGCTGACGGCGACCACCGCATCGCTCTGGCCGACCACGCGCTCGCGCAACTGCTCTTCCATCTTCAGCAGCTTCTGGCGTTCTTCCTGCGTGAGCTCGGACACGGGGATGCCGGTCAGCCGCGACACGACTTCGGCCACCGATTCGACGGTCACTTCGAGCGTTTCCGAGCCGGTCTTGCGCTGCCACGCCTCCATCATCTCGTCGACGGTTTTCTGCTTCGCGTTGATCTGCTCCTCGAACTGCTTCGCTTCGTCGAAACGCTTGCGCGACGTTGCGTAGTCCTGCTCGCGCTTCAGTTGCGCGATCTGCGCTTCGCCTTCCTGGATGTCGACCGGGCGCGACGTCGCGCCGATCCGCACGCGCGCGGCGGCCTGGTCGATCAGGTCGATCGCCTTGTCGGGCAGGAAGCGCGACGTGATGTAGCGATCGGCGAACTCGGCCGCCGCGACGAACGCATCGTCGGCGAACGTCACCTGATGATGCGCCTCGAGGCTGTCGCGCAGCCCGCGCAGGATCACGATCGTTTGCTCGACGCTCGGCTCCGGCACGAACACCGGCTGGAAGCGCCGTTCGAGCGCGGCGTCCTTCTCGATGTACTTCTGGTACTCGTTGAGCGTGGTCGCGCCGATCAGGCTCAGCTCGCCGCGCGCGAGCGCGGGCTTCAGCACGTTCGCGATGTCGAGGCCGCCTTCGCCGCCGCCCTGGCCCGCACCGACGATCGTGTGCAGCTCGTCGATGAACAGGATCAGTTCGTCCTGCTTCGCAGTCACTTCGTCGATCAGCTGCTTCGCGCGTTCCTCGAATTCGCCGCGATACTTCGCGCCGGCCACCATCGAGTTGATGTTGACTTCGACGAGCCGCTTGTCGCGCAGCACTTCGGGCACGTCGCCGTTGACGATCCGCTGCGCGAGCCCTTCGACGATCGCGGTCTTGCCGACGCCCGGCTCGCCGATCAGCACCGGGTTGTTCTTCTTGCGGCGCGCGAGCACTTCGATCGTGCTCTCGATTTCCTGCGCGCGGCCGAGCACCGGGTCGAGCTTGCCCTGGCGCGCGATCGCGGTGAGGTCGCGGCCGAACTTGTCGAGGTTCGGCGTGCCGGTCGGCGCATCGACGCGGCCGTCCTCGGCACCTTTGCCGACCACCTTCACGACCTTCTGGCGCAGCGCCTCGGGCGTCACGCCGTATTTCTTCAGCAGCGTGCCGGCGACGCTGTCCGGCACCGACGCGAGCCCGATCAGCAGGTGCTCGGGGCCGATGTACGAGTGGCCGAGATCGCGCGACGCCTGGAACGCGTACTGCACGGCCTTCTTCACGCGCGGCGAGATCGACAGCTTGTCGAGCGGCGCATCGGCGTCGGCCGTGCCGGTATGCGCATGCTCGTCGATGTACGACTTGATGTCCTGCGGCGACAGCTTCAGTTCCTTCAGCAAGGCGGCGCACACGTCGGTGTCCGCGAGTGCGTACAACAGGTGTTCGGAGTCGAGCTCGCTGCGGCGCAGTTCGTGCGCCTTCTCGGCCGCGCGCTGCAGCAGTTCGAGCGTCTGCTCGCTGAACGCGTCGGTCGGGTCGACCGATTCGCGCGGAATCTCGGCGGCCAGCGGCGATTCGTCGCCGAGCCCGCCGAACAGCGACGACGGTCCGCCGCCGCCCAGCAGCGAATCGAACGGATTCAGCATGCTCTGATGGCGCATCAGCTGACGGAAGTGGTAGTCGCAGATCGAGATCGTCTTGCGCTCGCCGTCCTGCATCACGGTGGCGCGCGCGACGGCCGGCCGGGCGTGACAGATATCGCAAAGTGCGGGCATGGTGGTCTGGCTCCTGTCGGTGAAGGTGGGTCGAAGGGTGAGGTCCCGATGCGGTGTGGCGCTTGCGCGTCCAGACGGCGACCGCGACCGCACGACGCACGACGCGGCGGCGCACGACGCACGACGCACGACGCACGACGCACGACGCACGACGCACGACGCACGACGCACGACGCGCGTGCCGCGCCTCTGCGGTCGCGCAGCGCGCGTCGGCGTGGCGCACGGGCGCGTCGGGAAGCGCGAGTGCTGCGAGGAGCCCACGGCATCGCTTCGACTGCGTTCAAAATAGCGAATCGGCAGGGGCCATCCAAGACACAGTTCCACGCCGGACCGGCCCTGAATTGCACCCTCACATGGACGCGCGCATCGGCGGCAAGGAGTACAGACGGGCGTGCGCACGGCGGTGCGGGCGTGCGCGGCGGGTGAGGTGTGCGATGGCTGGACGCGGAGGCGAACGGCGCGCGGTGCGACATCGGCGCGCAGGGCGCCGGCAGCCGGAAAACGGCTCGCAAGGCGGGAGGCGTGGCACGGTGCGTGTGCTGACGGGCGAGCGTGCGGGAACCGGTCATGACCGGCCACGCGCGCGCCGCAGCCGATGCGTGCGTGGGGGCCGAAGGCGAGGGCGGGTTGCACGGGTCGGGCCGGACATGGCGCAACCGTGGGGAACCGCGATCAGTCGGAAAGTTTCATCGCGAGCCGCTGCCGCGCAATCTGTTTCACGTCGGTCGAGAGTGCCGCATTCGGCAGACCATTGGCCCAGACGGAGAACGAATCCTCGATCAGGTTGCGCGTGTCGGGCGGCAGCTCGGCCAGCATCAGCGACACCACGGTAAACAGCACGGCGGTATCGCCGGCCTGGCTGCTCGCGTTCGCGTCGACCGTCTTCTTCAGGGTGTCGACCGACGCCTGCAGCGCCTGCAATGCCTCATTCGAATCGCTCATGACACACACTCCATGCAAGATGGGCTGGATCGGCGACGAACATGCGGCCGGCGGCGCGGCCGGTCGCGCACGATGCCCGGGCGGACATCGTGCGCCGGCAACCGCGCTCAGGCCGCCGTGCTGTCCTGCGGCGCCACGGCCACCGATGCCTCGCTCGTCAGCATCAGGAACGTGAACGTTTCGCGCAGGTACAGGCGGACGGCCTTGTCGGTGTGGCTCGTATAGCCGATCGAGACGTCTTCCCCGAGGTGCAGCTCGTAATCGCCGCCGCGCGTGGACAGCACGCAGCCGCCGCTGATCGCCGGCGCCCAGATGATCTCGCCGCTGACGATGCGCTTGATGTGGCCGAGCACCGGATAGCCCTGGTCGCGCGCTTCGCTGAGCGCCGTATAGGCGTCCGAACCGAGCACGACCGAGTACGGGCCGTCGACGCCGGCGAGCCGCAGCGCTTCCAGCGCATCGCTGATTGCGTCCGGGTACGCGCTGACGTCGGTCGGCAGCGTGAGCTTGCGGTTCGACGTGCCCTCGCGGATGCCGACGATGCCCGCGGCCTGATAGCCGTCGAAGATCGCGCCGTCTTCGGCGAACGCGAGGCGCTGCGCGGCATCCTTCGCAGGCTGCCAGTCGGCGTCGCGCGCACCACGCTCGACGCTGTCGATCGCATCGCGGCTCAGCTCGAACGGTACCGTCAGCTCGACGATCGTGCGCACTTCGCGCAGCCGCGCGCTCACCTGCTCGCGCGGCGCGGCAACCTCGCGCTGATGCCCGGTGCCGACGGCCGACAACTCGGGGCCGGCCGGGCCTTCGACGTCGACCACGCGGCGCCCGGCCACCGAGCGCTTGAACGTGCGTGCGACTTCTTCCTCGATCTGCTCCCAGGCGGACGACGAAATCGGCGCGAGTTCGCGGTGCAGGTTATTCATAGGCTTTGGTTCCTTTCAGCGATCCGATGTTCAGCGAGCCGTCACGACGCGACTCGGGCGATGAGGGGGCCGGCTGCGCGGCGGCGGCGGTGGCGTCGGCCGGTACCGTGCGATCGGCGAGCGCTTCGAGCAGGTCGGCCGACGGCACGAAGAACAGCGACCCGGTGACCGCGCGGCTGTAATCGAGCAACCGGTCGTAGTTGCCGGGCGGGCGGCCGACGAACATGTTCTCGAGCATCTGCTCGATCGGCGCCGGCGAACGCGCGTAGCCGATGAAATAGGTGCCGAATTCGCTGGAGCCGGGGCGCCCGAACGGCATGTTGTCGCGCAGGATCTTCACTTCCTGGCCGTTTTCGTCGAGCGTGGTCAGCGAGCTGTGCGAGCACGACGGCTTCACGTCCGGCGCGAGCTCGATGTCGGACAATTTGGTGCGCCCGATGATGCGCTCCTGCGTCTCGACCGCGAGCGCGTTCCAGCCGGCCATGTCGTGCAGGTACTTCTGCACGATCACGTAGCTGCCGCCGGCGAATTCGGCGTCCTCGTCGCCGATTACCGTGAAGTCGACTGCCTCGCGGCCTTCCGGGTTCTCGGTGCCGTCGACGAAGCCGATCATCGCGCGCTGGTCGAAATTGCGGAAGCCGTGCACCTCGTCGACGACCGTGACCGCGTCGCCGAGCGCGCCGAGCAGTTGCGTGGCGAGTTCGAAGCACAGGTCCATCGCGTCGGCGCGGATGTGCAGCAGGATGTCGCCCGGCGTCGCGACGGCGACACGCTGGCCGGCGCCGAATTCGCGAAACGGATGCAGCGACGCGGGACGCGGATCGCCGAACAGCGCATCCCACGCGTCGGCGCCGAAGCCGCATACGCAGGACAGGTTGCCGCCCGGCACGCGCTTGCCGACCGAGCGCACGAGCGCGGCGATGTCGCCGCACCATGAGCGAATCGTGTCGGCGTGATCGGCGCCGGGATTGATCGTCGCCACGAGGAAGATCACGCTGCGCGTGATCGGGCTGTGAACGGCCTGGGAAAGCGGGGGACGGGTTTGCATCGCGGCCTGCCGGTCAGTCATGTCGGGACGGACGGGCCGCGGATGCCGCGGCGCGCGAAGACGAACGGTTGGACTGTGTCATGCGACTGTTCTCTTTGTGACATGCGGATGAAGGACGTTGCGCGAGCATCGCGCAACGGGCCGCAGCGGCGGCGGGCTGCCGCTGCGGGCGCGCAACGGGCGGCGGACAGGGTGGCCGCGCGTTCGCCCGGCGCGTGACCCTTGCGCACCGCGTAACGTCGTCGAGCATGCAATCTAGCAGCTTCGGCGGGTCTTTGGAACACGTATCGACAATCTGTCATTTGAATGGGTTGATCGGGGTCCGATTTTGCGTCGCGCGCCTGTAGCTGTACTCCTGAAGCCCGCGGCGCTGTGCTCTTGAGCGGGCGTGACGCGTGCAGTAGATTAGGTTCGCTCCGAGCGCCGACGAGGACCATCATGATGAACCTGTTGGAAGCGATGCGTATTTTCGTTGCGGTGGTCGAGCACGGCGGGCTGTCCGGCGCGGCGGCCGAACTGAAGCTCGGCGACGCGCAGGTGAGTGAGCGGCTCGACTGCCTCGAACGGTATCTCGGCTGCCGGCTGTTGCTGGATCGCGCGGGCGACGGCGTGGCGTGCACCGATGCCGGCGTCGCGTTCCACCAGTGCTGCCGGCGGACGCTGTCCGCGGTCGCGCAGGCCACCACCGCAGCCGGTGCGCGCGCAACCGTTCCCGATGCGCACGCCGCGGGTTTCCCGCCGCCCGATACCATCCGTCGCGTCGACGCAGCGTCGAGCGCGACACATACGTCATTGCACCGGTCATCGCCTTGAATACGTCTACTGCATCCGCCGATACGGCCGCCGAGCGCATCCGCCGCCGCTTCGGACACTTCCTCCATGCGGCCGAACTGGCCGGCCTGATCGTGATCGGCCTCGCCACCTCGTTCGCGATGGTGCAGGAAGCGTGGAAGGTTGTGCTCGCGGGCGAGGTGTCGCTCACCGACCTGCTGCTGATGTTCCTGTACCTGGAAGTGCTCGCGATGGACGTGCGATACCTGCGGCTCGGCCGGCTGCCCGTGCGCTTTCCGCTGTTCATCGCGATGACGTCGCTCGCGCGCGACCTGATCCTGCGCGGCGCGACGGATAGCCCGGAGCGGATGCTGATGACCACGTTCGGGATCGTGCTGCTCGCGGTGGGCGTGCTGATCCTGAGCTTCGGCCAGCATCGTTTTCCGGCGGAAGTCGACGATGTCGAGGAGGATGCGCATGCGCGCCGGTAACGTGCGGCCCGCACCGCACCGCACCGCACCGCACCGCACCGCGCGGCGCGGCGCGGCGCGGCGCGGCGACAGGCACGTCAGGAATTTCAGGCATTTCAGGCATTTCAGGCGCTTCAGGCGCTTCAGGCGCTTCAGGCACTTCAGGCACTTCAGGCACTTCAGGCACTTCAGGCACTTCAGGCATTTCAGGCACTTCAGGCACTTCAGGCACTTCAGGCACTTCAGGCACTTCAGGCACTTCAGGCACTTCAGGCACTTCAGGCACTTCAGGCACTTCAGGCATGTCACGCACGTCACGCACGTCACGCACGTGTATCGAACCCACGGATATCGGCACGCAACGCGCGCCCGGTCCGAACCGTCCGCGGATGATCGTCGACTGGCGGCGCGCGCGCGGATCATCAACAGGAGAGGTGTCGAATGACCAGGCAACTGATCGTCGCCGTATTCGGCAGCGTCGAAACGGCCCGTCGGGCCGCGAACGATTTCGAGGCGCTGTCGGACAAGCATGAAGGATTCCACGTCGACAACGGCGTCATCGTCGAGAAGGACGCGGCCGGCCAGCTCGCCGTGCTCGACGCCGAGTCGCGGCCGTTCAAGGGCGGCCTGATCGGCGCGCTCGCGGGCGGCCTGCTCGGGATGCTCGCCGGGCCGCTCGGCGTGATCACCGGCATGGCGGCCGGCGCGGGGGCCGGCATCGTCGCGGACGCAGCCGGCAATGCGCTGCTCGACGGCCAGTTCGTCGAATCGGTCGCGACGCGGCTCGTGCCCGGCAGCGTCGCGGTCATCGTCCAGGCCGAGGAGGCGACGCCGTTCTCGGTCGACAACATCGTGACGGGATTCGGCGGCAAGATCGTGCGCCACCCGCTCGGTTAGGCATCCAGCGCTCGCACCCGACGCGACTCGGCGATCGGCTATTGCGCGAATCGCGTCGGCGCCGCGCATCGCGACGCACGTACCTGCATTGCGCGTTCGCGAGCCGCAGACAATCAGAATTGCCGAGTGTCGGTGCGCATGAACTCGCGCGCGAACGCCACCGTGCGTTTGCATCGTGCCGTTGCGCGGCGACGATCCGCGTCACGACCGCATGTGCGCGGCGGCACGGATCGCACGGGACGCGGCTGCATGCCACGACCCTCCCATCTGTTCACCACACCCGCGCGATTTGACGTTTGATCGCCAAACTGTCACTTACATTCGCCGAATTGACGCAGTAGGATGCCGATCCTCGTCATGATGGATTTCGCATTGCTATCCGCCTTCAATTTCGGTAACGGCCGACGTTCGCACCAGGACACCCGCCACCGGGCTCGGCTATCCGGCTTCGCGCATCGGCGCGGCACGCGCGCACACGCGTCGCAGGCTGGTTCACCGCAGGCGGGGCGAGGCGGATGAAGCTCTACGAGAAATTCGCGAACGACATAGAGAGACTCATCCGGCAACGCGTGTATCGACATGGCGATCGTGTGCCGTCGGTACGGCAGGCGAGCCAGCAGCACCGGATCAGCATCACGACCGTGCTGCACGCATACCTGCTGCTCGAAAGCCGCGGGCTGCTGGAAAGCCGCCCGCAGTCGGGCTACTTCGTGAACCTGCGCAACGACGACGGCCACGCGCCGGTGCGTGAGCTGCGGCCGTCGAAGCCGATCGCGATCTCGTCGTCGGTCGACGTGAGCCGGCTCGTGCTGTCGACACTGCGCTCGATCGGCACCGACGACGCGGTGCCGCTCGGCTCGCCGTATCCGGACCCGAGCCTGTTTCCGTTCGAGAAGCTGAACCGCTACGCGTATGCGGCCGGCCGCGACAAGTCGCTGTGGGGGGTGACGGACGGGCTGCCGCCGGGCCATCCGCGGCTGATCCGGCAGATCGCGCGACGCTACCTGGAAAACGGGATGTCGGTCGATCCGAACGAGATCATCGTGACGGTCGGCGCGACGGAGGCGATCAATCTGTGCCTGCAGGCGGTCGCGAAACCGGGCGACACGATCGCGGTGGAATCGCCGACGTTCTACGCGATGCTGCACGCGATCGAGCGGATGGGGATGAAGGCGATCGAGGTCGCGACGCATCCGGAATACGGCATCGACATCGCGGCGCTGGCGGCAATTGCGAAGTCGCAGCCGATCGCCGCATGCATGGTGATGCCGAACTTCCAGAACCCGCTCGGCTTCCAGATGCCGGACGAGCGCAAGCGCGAACTGGTTGAATTCGCAACGAAGGCCGACATGCCTGTGATCGAGAACGGCGTGTACAACGAACTGTATTTCGGCAATGCGCACCCGAGCGCGCTGAAAGCGTTCGACCGCAACGGGATCGTGCTGCACTGCGCGTCGTTCTCGAAGAGCCTGACGGCGGCCTACCGAATCGGCTGGGCATTGCCGGGCCGCTATCGCGAACAGGTCGAGAAGCTGAAGTTCCTGAACACGCTGGCGACGCCGTCGCTGCCGCAGCTCGCGATCGCCGAGTTTCTCGAGCGAGACGGCTACGAACATCACCTGCGGCGAATCCGCAAGGCGTATGCGCAGCAGGCGAACCTGATGCGCGCGATGGTGTCGCGGTTTTTCCCGGAAGGCACGCGCATCTCGAGCCCGGCGGGCGGGTACGTATTGTGGGTCGAGTTGCCGGTGCAGGTCGATGCGATGCGGCTGTACCAGCTCGCGCTGGAGCAGGGGATCACGATCGGCCCCGGCTACATGTTCTCGATCGCGGACACCTACCGGAACTTCATCCGGCTGAACTACAGCAGCCCGTGGTCGCCGGAGATCGAGCGGGCGATCGTCACGGTCGGCAAGCTCGCGACGGCCTGCATGGACTGACGGCGCGGCGGTGCATCGCGTGCCGTCTCGTCAGGTCACGTGAGCCGATAGGATTGCTTGCCCGTCCCGGCAAGCGTCCCGCCGTCGACGATCAGGTATTCGTTGCGGATCGGCGTCCCGTCGAACCAGCTCTGCAGGATCTCCAGCGTGCCGGCCGCATAGCGCGCCTGCGCGGACAGCGACGTGCCGGAGATGTGCGGCGTCATCCCGTTGAACGGCATCGTGCGCCACGGATGGTCGGCGGGCGCCGGCTGCGGAAACCAGACATCGCCGCCGTAGCCGGCGAGATGCCCGGACGCGACGGCGCGCACCACCGCGTCGCGCTCGACCAGCTTCGCGCGCGCGGTGTTGATCAGGTACGCGCCGCGCTTCATCCGCGCGAGCATCGCCGCGTCGAACAGGTGCTCGGTCGACGGGTAGAGCGGGATCTGCAGGTTGACGATATCGACCGCGCCCGCGAGCGACGCGGCATCGGCGTGCCAGGTTAGCCCGAGTTCCTGCTCGATCGCGGCGTCGAGCCGGTGCCGCTGCGTGTAGTGCAGGTGCAGGCCGAACGGCTTCAGCCGGCGCAGCACCGCGAGGCCGATCCGCCCCGCGCCGACCGTGCCGAAATGCATGCCTTCGACGTCGTAGCTACGCGACACGCAGTCGGCGATGTTCCAGCCGCCTTGCTGCGCGATCGCATGAGACGGCAGGTAGTTGCGCACCAGCGCGAGCGTCGTCATCACGACGTGTTCGGCCACGCTGACGCTGTTCGAGCCCGTGACTTCGGCCACCGTGATGTGCGCGCGGGCCGCGGCGTCGAGATCGACGTGATCGGAGCCGATGCCGGCCGTCAGCGCGAGCTTGAGCCTGGGCGCCATCGCGATCCGCTCGGCCGTCAGGTAGGCCGGCCAGAACGGCTGCGAAATCACCACGTCCGCTTCGGGCAGCCGGCGCTCGAATTCGCAGTCGCGGCCGTCCTTGTCGCTGGTCACGATCAACGTATGGCCGTGCGCTTCCAGATAGCCGCGCAAACCGAGCGCGCCCGATACCGAACCGACGAGTTCGCCGGGCCGGAAGCCGGGTGGGCCGGCCGGCGTCGGCGCAGTCTGGCCGTCGGCGTACCGCGTGATGACCGGAATCGTGTCGCGCACGTAATGCGGCGGATAGCCGTCGACCGGGTCGGGATAGAGCGCGCACAGGACGGTGGCCATCGGGTCGCTCCTCGTGACGGGATGAAGGCAGGTGCGGCATGTGGATTGCTCGGCGCGGCGGACAGCCGCACATGCGCATCCGGTGTGTTGCGCCGCAACGTGGATGACGTTCTACGCCGGTCGTGGATCGCATACAAGCCACAGTCCGTGTTTGCGTGCGCTGCGGGGTTGTCTGTACCTGTTCTTTTCAGGAAGGACGCCGATAATGGGATCGTTACCCACCCCCCCGGGAGCCACGCCATGTCCGGAAGCGCCGCCTCGTTTTCACATCCCGATCTCGCGCAAGGCATCGCGCTCGACGACATCGCCGACGGCGCGATGATCGAGGGCCGGGTCGGCGACGCCACGGTGCTGCTCGTGCGCCGCGCCGACGAACTGTTCGCCGTGGGCGCGCAATGCCCGCACTACGGCGCGCCGCTGGCCGACGGGTTGCTCGTCGGCGACACGATTCGCTGCCCGTGGCATCACGCGGCATTCTGTTTGCGTACCGGAGAACTGCTGCGCGCGCCGGCACTCGACGGCTTGACGTGCTGGCGCGTCGAGCGTCGCGACGGCCGCGCGGTCGTGCTCGATGCACGGCCCGCCGCAGCGCCGCCCGTCCTGAACGCGGCCGGGCTGCCCGAATCGGTGGTGATCGTCGGCGGCGGCGCGGCTGCGATCGCGGCGGCCGTGACGCTGCGACAGGAAGGCTATCCGCACGCGATCACGCTGCTGAGTGCGGACAGCGAGCCGCCGTACGACCGGCCGAACCTGTCGAAGGATTATCTGGCCGGCACGGCCGAAGCCGACTGGCTGCCGCTGCGCGGGGCGTCGTTTTATACCGACCAGCGCATCGACGTGCGCTGCGGTACGCGCGTTGCGCGGATCGACCCCGCGCAGCACGCGGTCGAACTCGCGGACGGCAGCCGCGTCGGCTACGGCGCGCTGCTGCTCGCGACCGGCGCCGAGCCGAACCGGCTGACCGTGCCGGGCGCCGATCTGCCGCACGTGTGCGTGCTGCGCTCGCGCGCCGATTGCGATGCGCTGATCGGCAAGCTGAAGACGGCGCAGCGCTGCGTCGTGGTCGGTGCGAGCTTCATCGGCCTCGAAGCGGCTGCCGCGTTGCGCACGCGCGGGCTCGTCGTGCAGGTGGTCGCGCCCGATGCGCATCCGATGGCGCGCGTGCTCGGCGAAGCGCTCGGCGACACGATCCGCGCGCTGCACGAGTCGCACGGCGTGACGTTCCATCTCGGCGCGACGCTGGCGCAGATCGCGCCGGACTGCGTGACGCTGTCGAGCGGCGATGCGCTGCCGGCCGACGTCGTGGTGGTCGGCATCGGCGTGCATCCGAACGTCGCGCTCGCGCAGGAGGCGGGCCTGGCCGTCGATCGCGGCGTGACGGTCGACCGGTTCCTGCAGACGAGCGCACCCGATATCTATGCGGCCGGTGACATCGCGCGCTGGCCCGATCCGTTGACGGGCGAACGTATTCGCGTCGAGCACTGGGTCGTCGCGGAGCGGCAGGGCATCGCGGCGGCGCGCAACATGCTCGGCCAGCAGCGGCCGTTCGACGCGGTGCCGTTCTTCTGGAGCCAGCACTACGACCTGACGGTCCGCTATGTGGGACATGCGGAGCAATGGGACCGCGTCGAGATCGACGGCGATCTGCGCGCGCATGACGGTTCGGTGACGTACTGGCGCGGCAACGCGCGGCTCGCGGTCGCGACGATCGGCCGCGATCTCGACTGCCTGCAGGCGGAAGCGGCGCTGGAGCAGCAGGGCGCGCCGCACGTGTGATGGCGGGATGGCCCGCAGACGTGCCGCGCCATCGCGCGGCGCGCGCACCGAAACCGGCATTCGATACGCGTTGCACCAGCGGAGCCTGCCTGTGAACCTCGACTTCAGTTTCTCCATCAAGGTGTTCGCGGCACTGTTCGCGATCATGAACCCGATCGCGAACATTCCGGTCTTCCTGTCGCTGACCGACGGCGCGGCCGACACGGTGCGCCGCAAGGTCGCGCTGACGGCCGCGATCGGCGTGACGATCGGCTGCATCGTGTCGGCCGTCGCGGGCGGCGCGATCCTGCGCGCGTTCGGCCTCACGATCGACGATTTCCGGCTCGCGGGCGGGCTGCTCGTGCTCCTGATCGCGCTGTCGATGCTGCACGGCGCGCCAAGCCGCCAGCATTCGCCGGGCGACGACGAGGGGGCCGATCCGGCGGCGGCAGACAGCATCGCGATCTATCCGCTGACGATCCCGCTGCTGGTCGGTCCCGGCACGATCGCGACGATGATCGTGCTCGGCCACACCGCGTTCTCGAGCGGCCAGACGCTCGCGTTCGCGCTCGGGCTCGTCGCGTTCCTGGTGCTGCTGAGCGCGGCGCTTTTCGCCGCGCCGTTCATCGGCCGCTACCTGTCGCCGCGCGTGACGGCCGTCACGCAGCGCCTGATGGGGATGATTCTTGCCGCAATCGCGATGCAGATGATCGTCGCGAGCCTGAAGGCCGCGTTCGGGTTGCATTGAGGGCGGGGCGCGGCGACGGGGCGATCGATTCGATGGAGCGACTGATGAACACGCTGATCGTGATGTCCTATCCTGACCTCGACACGGCCCGCCGTGCGGCGGCCGAACTGGCGACGCTGCGCGACCGCAATGCCGTGTCGCTGGCGGGTATCGTGATCGTCGAATGCGCAGCCGATGGGCAGCTGCGCACGCATGCGATCGATTCCGACCATCAGGCATCCGGATCGTTGATCGGCTGCGCGATCGCGCGCATCGAAACAGCGCTCGACGCGTCGCGCGAGCGGCCGGTGGACGATGCGCTGATCGAGCGCATCGCGCGCAAGGCGCGGCCCGGCACCTTGTCGCTTGGCTGTGCCGCGACGCAGCTTGACGTCCATGCGCTCAGCGTCGCGCTCGCCCCGCTCGGCGGGGACGTCGCCGATACGACGCTGTCGATCGACGACGAACTGAAACTCGTCGAAGCGATTTCGCACGCGCGCGACGGCGACGGCTCAGCCGCAGACTGACGACTACGCGATCACGCGCCCGGTGCGCGCAGGCCGGCACGTCATGCAGTTGCTGTCGCGCGCGAGAAGGATTGGGGTCGCGAGCGCATTGACGAAGCCGGTGATCACCGGTCGCGATTCGATACACCTGCTTTCGAGTCGGGACGTTTTGACCGAACTGGTCGATGCAACGTGAAGAAATGACGTGGAAGACATCGCTTTTCGCGCAAAAAACGTACTATCGACATCGATTGTGGGGGATTGAATCTCGCAATGCGACTCCCGCAGACGGATAGATTTATTCGATGAGACGCGAATGCACGACATGCTTCTTCTATACTGCTAAGCACTTGCTGGTCCTGGCGGAACAGCCTGGCTGCTCGCTCGGGTGTAGTGCGGACGTGTCGCCGAATGCACGGTGTCGCAACCCGCATCGCATGCCCGCAGTGGTTTCGGCCGATACCCGTGCCAGGCCGCATCACCAGGAGCTTCGATGCCTTATGTGCTGATCGTCGAAGACGATGCCGATACGCGAACGATGCTCGCGACGCTTGCGCAAGCGCAGCAGCTTGCGTGCGACACGGCCGCGACGCTTGAGGAAGCGCGTACGCTCGTCGCGACACACCTCCCCGATCTCGTGCTCTGCGATCTCGTGTTGCCGGACGGCAACGGGATGGATCTGTTCGACGCCCTGCCGAAACGTGGGCACTGCGAAATGGTGTTGACGACCGGTCACGCGAGCCTCGAAACCGCGATCGATGCATTGCGGCGCGGCGCGACCGATTACCTGGTGAAGCCGCTCAACATGCAGCGGCTGAACAGCATTTTCGCGCGCGTACCGCGCACGACCGCGCTGCATGAGGAAATCGCCGAACTGCGTTCGGAACTGCAGCGCCTGGGCCGCTTCGGCCGGATGCTCGGCATTTCGCCCGCGATGCAGGCCGTATACGACGCGATCGGCCGCGTCGCGCGCACCGAGGCGTCGGTGCTGCTCACCGGCGAATCGGGCACCGGCAAGGAGCTCGCCGCGCAGACGGTTCACGACTTGAGCCTGCGCCGCCGCGGTCCATTCCTCGCGGTGAACTGCGGTGCGATCGCCGCGAACCTCGTCGAAAGCGAGATGTTCGGCCACGACCGCGGCAGCTTCACCGGCGCCGAGCGTCAGCACAAGGGTTTCTTCGAGCGTGCGGACGGCGGTACGCTGTTCCTCGACGAAATCACCGAGATGCCGGTCGAATCGCAGGTCAAGCTGCTGCGCGTGCTGGAAACCGGGCGGCTCACGCGGCTCGGCTCGACGCGCGAGATCGATGTCGACGTGCGCATCGTCGCCGCGACCAACCGCGACCCGGAGGCCGCGATGGCGGACGGCAAGCTGCGGTCCGACCTTTATCACCGGATCAACGTGTTTCCGATTCGGCTGCCGCCGCTGCGCGAGCGCGGCGACGACATTCCGATGCTTGCCGACGCGTTCCTGCAGCACTACAACGAGGAAAGCCGCCGCAGCCTGCGTTTCGCGCCGGCCGCGCGCGAAGCGCTGAAGACCTACGCGTGGCCCGGCAACGTGCGCGAGCTGCGCAACTTCGTGCAGCGCGCGAGCATCTTCAGCGACGCCGACGTGATCGACACGCTGCCACCGCCGATCATGGACGAACTGTCGAACATGGTCGATTCTCACGAGGATCGCGTGACGGTGCCGTTCGGCACACCGCTCGAGGAAGTCGACCGGAAGCTGATCCTCGGCACGATCGCGCAATGTGGCGGTGTGAAGGCGCAAGCGGCCGAAGTGCTCGACGTCAGCCTGAAGACGATCTACAACCGGCTCGCACAGCTGGAAGACGAAGCGGAAAAGCCGGACTCGTGATGCCGCGCCGAATGCGGACCTGCGGACCGGATCGCCGTGCGCGGGAAGCCGGGATCGACGCGCATTGCGCGAGGCTTCCGGCACCGCACCGTCTGCTGCGTTGTCCGGAATCGGCGAGTGGTGGCCGCTGACGATGCGTGACCGCGCCCAGTGTTGCATGAGGCTTGCAAGGCGGTGCCGGTCTGCTCAGCCGCCGGCCACGCGCGGTGCCGCGGCGCGTCCGGCCGCGAACGCCAGCACGCCGGCGAGGACGAGCAGCACCGCGCTCATCGCGAACGTCGCGCGATAGCCGTGCAGGTCGAACAGCACGCCGCCCGTTGTCGCGCCGAGTGCGATTGCGAACTGCACGACCGCGACCATCAGCCCGCCGCCGGCTTCCGCGTCGTGCGGCAGCGTGCGCGCGAGCCACGTCCACCAGCCGACCGGCGCGGCCGTGCCGGTCAGGCCCCACAGAGCGAGCAGCCCCGCGGTTGCCGCGGTCGACGCGCCGTACCAGACGAGCGCGACGGCGATCGCCGCCATCAGCAGCGGCGTGACGACGAGCGTGCGATAGAGGCCGTTCTCGAGGAACGCGCCGATCAGGATCGTCCCCGCGAGCCCGGCCACGCCGATCGCGAGGAGCATCAGCGACAGCGCGGCATGGTCGACGTGCGTCACCGTTTCGAGGAACGGCCGCAGGTACGTGAACAGCGCGAACTGCCCCATGAACAGCAGGCTGACGGCGACCATGCCGAGCGCGACCGGCGGGCGGCCGAGCAGCTTCACCACGTTGGCCGGCGCAGCGCGTGACGCGGCTTTCATCGGCGGCAGGCTCACGAGCTTCCAGCCGAACGCGATCGCCGCGACCGGCACGACGCAGAAGAACGCCCAGCGCCAGCCGACGATGCCGCCGAGCAAGCTGCCGAGTGGCGCCGCGACGACGGTCGCGAGCGCATTGCCGCCGTTCACGATTGCCAGCGCGCGCGACACCTGGGCATCGGGCACCAGCCGCATCGCGGTCGCGGCCGACATCGACCAGAAACCGCCGATCGCGACACCGATCAGTGCGCGTCCCGCGATGAACGCGAGGTAGTTCGGCGCGAATGCGACGACCGTTCCGGAAACGATCATCACCAGCGTCAGCACGAGCAGCAGCCGCTTGCGGTCGCGCCTTCCGGCCAGCGACGCGATGAACAGGCTCGTCACGAGCGCGAAGGCGCCGGACACGGAGATGGCCTGGCCCGCCTGGCCTTCGCTGACATGCAGGTCGCTCGCGATCGGCGTCAGCAGGCTGACCGGCATGAATTCGGACGCAACGAGCGCGAACGCGCCGAGCGCCATCGCGAGGACGGCACCCCATGCGGCGGTGTGGACGGGCGCGTGGCCGCGATCGGAAGGGGAAACGGCTTGCATCGTTGAAGTCGGGGTGGGTCGGGTGGAGTCGCGCCGCAGGCGCGCGTTAGTCGCAGCGGGCGTCGGCCGCGCCGCGATCGGCCATCCGGGTGCGACCGTCGGCATCGCGTGCGGCCGTTACGCGCATGGACGCGGCTTGCACATCGTCGACCCACGTGCGCGGATTGGCGCGCGCCGGATTGAAGCCGGCGGCTTGGTAGCGGATCATGTCCTCGCGCACCTGCGCGCGCGTCAGGCCCTGCGCATGGGCGAGCAACGGGCTGGAAACGGCAAGTGCGACGACGAAAAGGCGAAGAAGGGATTTCACGAGATGGATTCCGGGAAGCATGCGTGGACGATTCCCGAGACCGGCTACGGTCGCTGGGGAACCTGAAGGCTTCGCAGTCTATCGGGCCGCCGCCGATCGATTAAGTAGCGCCGCACGCTTGGACTTATAAGCTGGGCCGATGAATCGGCGCAGGCCGCGCGGGGCGGTGTCGGTGCTAGGATGGGCGTCCGTTTCGACAGGAGCCGCCCGACATGCCGCGCGAAAACCTCAACGATCTGCTCGTGTTTCTCGCCGTGGCGCGCGACCGGAGCTTCACGCGTGCGGCGGCGCGGCTCGGCGTGTCGCAATCGGCGCTGAGCCAGACCGTGCGCGATCTCGAAACGCGCCTCGGCGTGCGGCTGCTGACGCGCACGACGCGCAGCGTGTCGACGACCGAAGCGGGCGAGGAACTGTTTCAGGCCGTCGCGCCGCGCATCGACGAGATCGAGATGAAGCTCGCGGCGGTGTCCGATTTCCGGGACAAGCCGGCCGGCGTCGTGCGAATCACGGCCACCGAGCATCCGATCGACACGATCATCTGGCCGAAGCTCAGGAAGGTGTTGCCCGATTACCCCGATATCCGCGTCGAGCTGTCGGTCGACTACGGGCTGTCGAACATCGTCGAGGAGCGCTACGACATCGGCGTGCGCTATGGCGACCAGGTCGCGAAGGACATGATCGCGGTGCGCATCAGCCCGGACATCCGGATGGCGATGGTCGCGTCGCCCGCCTATCTCGATGGCCGCAAGCCGCCGAAGACGCCGCAGGACCTGCTCGATCACGATTGCGTGACGCTGCGGCTCGCGACCGCGAAGGGCATCTATGCGTGGGAGCTGAAGAAAGGCCGGAACGAGATCCAGGCGCGCGTGAACGGCCGCATCACCTGCAATACGCAACCGCACCTGGTGCAGGCGGCGCTCGACGGGTTCGGGATTGCGTTCGTGACCGAGGACATCGTGCTCGACCACGTGCGCAGCGGGAAATTGCGGATCGTGATGCCGGACTGGTGCCCGGTCTTTCCCGGCTATCACGCGTACTATCCGAGCCGCCGCCAGGCATCGCGCGCGTTCTCGATCGTGATCGATGCGTTGCGCCATCGCGCGTAGCGGGGCGTCGGAGCCGGGCATCTCCGGGCTGGGTGCGCGTGCCCGGATCATGCAAAATACGCGGCATCTGAGATGCGGAGACCGGGCCCGTGGGAATCAACTTCGATTTGACCGACTTGCAGGCGTTTCGCGCGGTCGTGGAGCTCGGCAGCTTCAGAAAGGCCGCCGACGCGATCAGCATTTCGCAACCTGCGTTGAGCCGCCGGATCGACAAACTGGAGGAAGCGCTCGGCGTGCGCCTGTTCGAGCGCACCACACGCAGCGTCACGCTGACCACGGTCGGCCGCGTGTTCGCGCCGAGCGCCGAGCAGTTGCTCGACGACCTCGACGTCGCGCTGCTCGGCATCCGCGACGTTTCGTCGAGCCGCCTCGGCCACGTGACGATCGCGTGCGTGCCGTCGGTGGCGTACTACTTCCTGCCGAACGTGATCGCGAGCTATCATCGCCGCTTTCCGCGCATCCGGGTCAAGCTGCTCGATGCGAGCGCGAACGAGGTGCTCGGTGCCGTCATCAGCGGCGAGGCCGATTTCGGCGTGAGTTTCATGGGCAGCCAGGAGCCCGAGGTCGAGTTCAAGCTGCTGCTGCAGGAGCGGTTCGTTGCCGCGTGCCGGCGCGATCATCCGCTCGCGCGCAAGAAGCGCGTGACCTGGAACGAGCTTTACGAATACGAGTATGTGTCGGTGGACAAGACTTCCGGCAACCGCCTGTTGCTCGACCAGGCGCTGACGGCCGTCGCGCCGCGTGCGCCGAGCGTGTGCGAAACGCGCCACGTGACGACGATGCTCGGGTTGATCGAGGCGGGGCTCGGCGTCGCCGCGGTGCCGTCGATGGCGATGCCCGGACATGACCATCCGCTGCTCACGAGCGTGCCCCTCGTCGAACCGGTGGTCAAGCGCCGGGTGGGCATCGTGAAACGGCGCGGACGCCCGCTGACGCCGGCCGCGGAGGAATTTCACCGGGCGGTCGTCGACGCGAAGCGCGGCGGCGACACGTCGAAGTGACGCGTCCAGGCGATGCATACGACGAACCCGACAGGAACATCGAGGAAGATCGCATCGTGAGGCTGGCAACACCGCTTCGTTCGCTCTACGTACAGGTTCTGCTGGCGATGGTGCTCGGCGTGGGCGTCGGCCATTTGTGGCCATCGGCGGGCGCGCTGCTCAAGCCGCTCAGCGACGCATTCGTCGGTCTCGTGCGGATGATGATCGCGCCGATCGTGTTCTGCACGATCGTCTCGGGCATCACGTCGCTCGCGAACGGAAAAGCCATCGGACGCACGATCGTCCGCGCGCTGGTGCTGTTCTATCTGCTGACCGCCGCCGCGCTCGCATTCGGGCTCGTCACCGCGTTCGTGCTGCGGCCCGGCGCCGGCATGCACGTCGACGTGCGCCATCTCGATTCGAGCATCGTGGCGCAATACGTGCAGCATGCGCAACCGCACGGGCTCGTCGAGTTCGCGCTGAGCGTGATCCCGGACACGATGCTCGGCGCGTTCCAGACGGGCGAGGTGCTGCCGGTGCTGCTGCTGTCGCTGCTGTTCGGCTTTTCGCTGAATGCGTCTCCACAGGCCGGGCGGCCCGTGCTGGCGCTGATCGACGGTGTCGCGCAGGTCGTCTTTCGCGTGCTCGCGATGATCATGCGGCTCGCCCCGCTCGGCGCATTCGGCGCGATGGCGTTCACGGTGGGCCGCTTCGGCATCGGCTCGGTCGGCTCGCTCGCGCGACTGATGGCGTCGTTCTACGTGGCCTGCGTGCTGTTCGTCGCGCTGGTGCTCGCGCCGCTCGCACGGCTGCACGGCTTCGCGCTGTGGCGGCTGTTGCGCTACCTGCGCGAGGAGTTGCTGATCGTCCTCGCGACGTCGTCCACGGAGCCGGTATTGCCGCGGCTGATCGTCAAGCTGGAGGCGCTGGGTTGCGACAAGGGTGTCGTCGGGCTCGTGCTGCCGGCCGGCTACTCGTTCAACCTGGACGGCACCGCGATCTACCTGACGCTCGCCGCATTGTTCATCGCGCAGGCGTGCGACGTGCCGCTTTCCGCGCCGCAAATCGCAGCGATGCTGGCCTTGATGCTGCTGACGTCGAAGGGCGCGGCCGGCGTGTCCGGCAGCGGGCTCGTCGCGCTCGTCGCGACGCTCGCGGTGATGCCCGACCTGCCGGTGGCCGGCGTCGCGCTTCTGGTCGGCATCGATCGCTTCATGTCGGAGGCGCGGGCGCTGACGAGCGTGATCAGCAATGCGTGCGCGGTGATCTTCGTGTCGTCGTGGGAAGGGGCGTGCGATCGTGCGCGTCTCGCACGGGTGCTGAGTGCGGCCGGGCCCGCAGGCCCGAACGGCGCCGACGATGCCGCCGATGTCGGGGCCGATGTCGATGCCGGCCGCGACGGGAAGGCTGTCTGACGCACGCCTTCCCGGGGTTCGTGCTCAATGAGCGGAAACGGAATCCAGCCCGGTCGATTTCACTTCCGCCTGCACGTCGGGCGACGCGAGATAGTCGAGGAGCGCCTTCGCTTCCTTCGGATGTTGCGCGCCGACGGGAACGCCGGCGGCGAAGCGCGTGACGGACTGCAGCGATTCGGGGATCTTGCCGACGAAGGTCGCGCCCTTCACGGGCAGCAGTTCGCTCACCTGCTGGAAGCCGATCTCGTAGTCGCCGTTCGCGACCACGGACGCGACGGGAATCCGCGGGACCATCTTCGCCTTCGATTTCACCTGATCCTCGATGCCGAGCTTCCTGAACAGCTCGCGCTCGATATAGACGCCGCTCGCGCTGTCCGAATAGGCGATCGATTTCGCATGCAGCAGAACCTGCTTGAGGCCGTCGGCGGTGCTGATGTCGGGTTTTGCCGCGCCGTCGCGCACGACCATGCCGATGCGCGAATCGGCCAGCTCGACGCGCGAGCCGGCGATCACCTTGCCTTGCCGGATCAGATCGTCGAGCGCGTAGCCGACCATGATCACGGCGTCGGCCGGCTCGCCGCGCGCGAGCCGGTTCGGGATCGCTTCGGGTGACTTGCCCATCGACGGGCCGAGCGCGGTGTCGAGCGTGTTGCCGGTGCGTGACGCGAACTGCGGGCCGAGCTGCTTGTAGGCGGCGGTGAAGCCGCCCGAACTCATCACGTGCAACTCGGTGGCCTGCACGTTCGCGGCGACGGCGGAGGTGGCGACGAGTGCGGTCGCGCCCAGTTTCAGGAGCAGGTTTTTCATGGTCGTGGTCGTAGTCTGGGTCGTGCGGAGTCGGGGCAGGTTGTTCTGCATGAGGCTTCAGTGCGCCGGCGTCAGCGTCACCGGCTGGCGGCGATAGAGCGCGAAGGTCGCCAGCAGCGCGCACACCGCGGCGAGGCTCATCCAGTAGCCCGGTGCGGCCTTGTCGCCGGTCATGTGAATGAGTGCGGTCGAGATCGCGGGCGTGAAGCCGCCGAACACCGCCGTCGCCAGGCTGTAGGCGAGCGAGAAGCCTGCGACGCGCACCTCCGCCGGCATCACTTCCGTCAGCGCGACGACCATCGCGCCGTTATAGATCCCGTACATGAACGACAGCCACAGCAGCACGAGCAGCATGTGGACGAACGACGGCGCATGAGCGAGCAGCGACAGCGCCGGATAGGCGGTCGCGATCGCGAGCAACGTCATGCCGACGAGCAGCGGCCGGCGGCCGATGCGATCGGACAGCGCGCCGCCGATCGGCAGCCACACGAAGTTCGACACGCCGACGCACAGCGTCACGAGCAGGCTGTCGGCGGTGCTCAGGTGCAGGACCGTCTTGCCGAAGGTCGGCGCGTAGACCGTGATCAGGTAGAAGCTCGTGGTGGTCATCGCGACCAGCATCATGCCGGCGACCACGACGCCCCAGTTCCGCACCAGCGTAACGAAGACTTCCTTCATGCCCGGACGATGCCGGCGCGCCTTGAATTCCTGCGTTTCCTCGAGGTTGCGACGCAGCATGAAGATGAACGGCACGATCATGCAACCGACGAAGAACGGCACGCGCCATCCCCACGCGGCGATGGCCGACGCGCTCAGCCAGTGATTGAGCGCGAAGCCGAGGCCGGCCGCGACGACGATCGCGACCTGCTGGCTGGCGGACTGCCAGCTCGTGAAGAAGCCCTTGCGGCCGGGCGTGGCCATTTCGGCGAGATAGACGGACACGCCGCCGAGTTCGGCGCCCGCCGAGAAGCCTTGCAGCAGCCGCCCGATCAGCACGAGCGCGGGCGCGAGCAGGCCGATCGTCGCGTAGCCTGGCACGAACGCGATCAGGATGGTGCCGCTGGCCATGATGGCCAGCGTGACGATGAGGCCCTTGCGACGGCCGACGTCGTCGATGTACGCGCCCAGCACGATCGCACCTAGCGGGCGCATCAGGAAACCGGCGCCGAAGACCGCGAACGTCATCATCAGCGAAGCGAACTCGCTCGCGGCGGGAAAGAACACCGCCGCGATCTGCGTTGCATAGAAGCCGAACAGGAAGAAGTCGAACTGCTCGAGGAAGTTGCCGGCCGTCACGCGGAATACCGCGGCGGCCTTCGAACGTCCGGTCGAAAGGGTGGGCGAGGGGTGCATCTGGGTGTCTCCAGGGAATCGGGGAAGTACGCGGGGAGCGGTTGATTGTCGTTTCGGTAATGGTCGCCCGGAGACGGCAAAACGATAAGTGCGAATTTTGGAAGGATTGATGTTGTTTGGTTATCAATGGGCTGGGCTCCGGCAGAAGGATTCCGTGGGGCGCGCACGGGCTGAATGGCGGCGTCAGCAAGGAAATGCCCGATCACCCATGCCGCGCTGCGACTGTCTCGCGTAGAGCAGGCGACAGGCGACGCCGGCCGTGCCGCCGACGATCGTCGCGCGACGAGAAATATCGCACCGAGACCGATATGGCTCGTGTCCAGACGGACATGCTCGATGCGGGTGCGTGGAACAAATGCCCCGCTCGGCTCATTGTTGCGATTCCGCGCAATTCCTTTCCCCTCCCCTTGCTTGAAGTCGACGCAATCCAATTTTGAGAAAGGACTTGGCCGAACCGCTGTAGAGTTTTTCCGCTCGTATCGCAGGATGCCGCAAGGGCATCGCATACATCTCTTTGTGACAAACAGGAGGACGCGTGAAAGACCAGCACGGACAGGACATGATCCGCTTGGGCGATGCCACGGACCACGGCGGCGAAGTCATCGAGGCGGCCGGCGATTTGAAGCATATGGGGATTGCCGTTGCGCTGGAAGGCCACGCGGTGAGGTGCCACCGATGCGGCGGCGTGTTTCCACTACTGGCAAGTGGTTCGCGCACACATCGCGGCCGGCGTGTCGGCTATCACGGTGACAAGACCGGTTGCGGTGCGACCGTCATCGGTCAGCGAACAACAGGAGCGGAGTAAATGGCAAAGTTTACTCAGGCTCGCACGCTGTCACTCGCCGGCGCAGCGCTGCCGACCTATGGGATGGATGCGCTGCCGGTCTTTGTACCCGTGCGGTTGCAAGGCACCGAAACGATCGGCCGAATCGATGCATGCCGCTACCTCGTCACGTTGCGCACCGACGACGCTTATGCGGTTTCACCCAGTCGCACGGCCGATCTCGATCTAGACAAATTGGTCGGCACGGAAGTCACCGTGTCGATCCAGCTCGAAGGCAAAGGGCGGTTCATTTCGGGGCTGGCCGGCGCCGCCGGACTTGGCAACATCGGCGCAGGCACGCGCGAGATCAGCGGGCTGGTCGAAGCGGCCCGGATCGCCGGTCAGGATCGCGACTCGATTCTGTACGAACTGGAACTACGCCCGTGGCTCTATCGCGCAACGCTGACGCAGGATTGCCGCCTGTTCCAGGATATGACCGTCGTTGAAATCACCGACGCGGTGCTTTCGAAATACCCCTATCCCGTCGATAAGCGCTTGGGCGCATTCCGGGGCGTCTATCCGACACGCGATGTGCAGCGACAGGCGTTTGAATCGGACTGGGCATTTCTGCAACGCCTCTGGGAAGAATGGGGAATCTGGTGGTGGTTCGAGCACGACGGCGGCCATCATCGTCTGGTTCTGTGCGACACGATGGGTGGCCATCATCCGCACGGTGCGGCTTACGAGACGCTGCGCTATCTGCCGCCCGATGGTCAGCATATCGACGAGGAACACATTCACACGCTGTCCGTGACCAGCCGCCTGACGCCCGGACGCGTGACCGTGACGGATTACGACTACACGCGCCCGCGCGCCGATCTGGCGACCACGGCGGAAAACCCTCGCCCGACCGCAAGCGCCGACGGCGAGCTATACGGTTGGGGCGATTACAGTCAGCCGCTCGCGGGCGCGCAAGGGCTGACGGGCCAGCCGAACGATACGGCTCGTGAAGCGCACCACTTCGCAAACGTTCAACTTGAGGCGCAGCGTTGCTCGGGGCGGCGCGCGAACGGGAAAGGGAATCTGCGTGGCCTGACGGTCGGATACACCTTTACGTTGACCGGCTATCCGCAGCAGGCGGCGAATCGTGAATACCTCGTTGTATCGTGCGTGCTCGACATTGAGGAAGTCGTGGGGCGGACCGGCGGCGCGCAGACGTATCGCGTCGATGCGCAGTTCGAACTATTGCCGACGAACGAATCGTTCCGCCTGGAACGCAGCGTCCGCAAGCCCGTCATGAGCGGGCCGGAGAAAGCAACGGTCGTCGGCCCCGCCGGGCAGGAAATCTGGACCGACCAATACGGTCGCGTGAAGGTGCAGTTCGAATGGGATCGGCAGGGCCGGCACGACGAGCATTCGGGTATCTGGCTGCGCGTGCTGTCGCCGTGGCAAGGCGTGGACATGGGCACGACGTTCCTGCCGCGTATCGGCCATGAAGTGGCCGTGTCGCATTACTACGGCGACCCGGATTTGCCGGTGATTATCGGCAGTGCCGTCAACGCGTTCCGCCAGCCCGTGCTGGACCTGCCGCACAATCATGCGCTGTCGGTGCTGCGCGGCAAGGAGCTTCACGGCACTGCATCCGGCCATCTCGCGATCGACGATACGCGGGAACAAATCCAGACGCAGATTGCGAGCGATGCCGGTACGTCGCAAC
>NZ_LKPJ01000052.1 GCF_001443045.1 Burkholderia ambifaria
ACCCGCTACCCGCCGCTACCCGCCGCTACCCGCCGCCACCCGCCGCCACCCGCCGTCACGCCGTCACGCCACGACCGGCAACACCTCGAGCGCGTATCGATGCCGCAGGCTGCGCCCGAGCACCGGATCGTGCAGTTCCATCTCGAACGCGTCACCGTCGCCCATTGCCGCGATCGCGCCGTGCACGGCGACGGTGCCGCCGAACATCGCGCAACGAGCCGGCATCGTGCGCCGGTCGTCGAAGCGCTGCCACAGCGCATCCGGCGCGAGCAGTCCGCTGACCGTGCCGTGCTGATACGCGATGCGTTCACCGTCCGGCCGAACCAGCCACGAACGCATCTCGATCGCATCCCAGTGATCGGCGACCTCCGCATGGCGCCATGCATCGCGGCCGAGCGGCTTCGCGCACACCTGTTTCGACACCGCGACGCCGTAGGCCTCGACTTCCCGATCCGTATGATCGGAGCCGACCGTCACCAGCGTGCCGACCGGGCTGTCGATCAACACGCACTCGATCTCGCCGCCCGAGCGCGCGCCGAGCACGCCGATCGACGGCGCCTGCGTGAGCAGCGCGGACGACACGCGATAGAAACACGGCGTGGTGGACGGCGGCGCGACGCCGAGTGCCGCGAGTTCGTCGATGTGAGCGCGGATCGCGTCCGGGTCGCGGCCGGCCCAGCCGGCGATCACGACGCTCGCGATCTCGACGTCGACGGTGTCCGGTGCGTGTTGCCGGGAAATCACGTTGAACGACAGGGTTTGCATGCGGGTATCCGTTTGAAGTGCGAAGGAATGCAACGGCTGGCTGCGACAATCAATCCGCGAGCGGCCGGTGCGCGGTTTCGCGCGCGGCGAGGAGCGCGATCGACGTGACGACCAGCGCGGCGGTGACGTACAGCGACACGGCCGTCGTCGTTCCCGTCTGGCGGAACAGCGTGGCGATCACGAGTGGCGCGAAGCCGCCGCCGACGATGCCTGCGAGCGTGTAGGCCAGCGACGAGCCCGCATAACGCACGCGCGTCGGGAACTGCTCGGTGACGAACGCGCCTTGCGGGCCGTACATCACCGCATGGATCACGAGGCCGATCGCGACGGCCGCGACGATCGCACCCGGCCGCGCCGTGTCGAGCATCGTGAAGAACACGAACGCCCACACGATCCCGGCGATCGCGCCGGCGAGGTACACCGGACGGCGCCCGAAGCGGTCCGACAGCGCACCGAAGAACGGCACCGCGAGCGCGTTGCAGGCCGTGCCGACCATCACGGCCGTCAGCGCAACGGGGCGCGACAGGTGCAGCGCGGTCGTCACGTAGGTCAGCGTGAACACGACGATCAGCGCGTACAGCACGTCGGAGCCGATCCGCGAACCGCCGGCGATCAGCAGGCGCCGCCAGTGGCATTTCAGCACTTCGGCGACGGGCACGTCGACGGTCGCGTGCGATTCGGCGAGCTGCTCGAACTGCGGCGTCTCGTCGACGCCGCGGCGCAGCCAGAAGCCGAACACCACAAGCAGCGCGCTGGCCGCGAACGGCACGCGCCAGCCCCACGACAGGAAGGAGTCGGACGTGGTGGCCAGCGTCACGAGCGCGATGCAGCCGGTGCCGAGCAGCGTGCCGAACGACGGGCCGATCTGTGTCCACGACGCGGACAGCCCGCGCCGCTTCTGGTCGCCGTGCTCGACCGACAGCAGCACCGCGCCGGCCCATTCGCCGCCGAGCGCGACGCCCTGCACGAAGCGCAGCGCGACGAGCAGGATCGGGCTCAGGATGCCCGCCTGCGCATAGGTCGGCAGCGCGCCCATCAGCGCGGTCGTCACGCCCATCAGCACGAGCGTGAGCATCAGCACCGCGCGGCGGCCGATGCGATCGCCGAGGTTGCCGAACACGAAGCCGCCGAGCGGACGCGACACGTAGCCGACCGCATAGGTCGAGAACGCGAGTATCGTGCCGGCCAGCGGATCGACCGACGGGAAGAACAGATGGTTGAAGACGAGCGCGGCGAGCGTGTTGTAGATCGTGAAGTCGTACCACTCGAGCGACGTGCCGATCATGCTCGCGGTCGCGAGTCGGCTGTTGCGGACGCGGCGAGGCGCGTGGGCGGCGGGCTGGGCGAGAGTGCTCATGGTGTCGGGCATGTCGTGAAGGATGGCGGGGTGACGCGCGAGGGCTGGCGCGCCGGCCGAGAGCGGTGGACGCGCGGCACGGCCGGTGTCGCGATTCGGGTTCAGGCGAGCAGCGTGGCTGCTGTTGCCGGGTTCGCTTCCGTGTTGCGGCGCGCAGCCGGCAGCGGCGCGGCCGCACGCCACAGCAGGTCGAAGGTGCGCACGTCGTCGTGACCGGCGATGGCGGCGGCGACGCGGCGCGTGGCCGCGGCGTCGCTGCCTTCGATCAGGACGAGCGCGTCGGCGGCCGGACGTGCCGCCGCATCGGCGCCGATCGGCGCGGACAGGTCCGGCGCGGTGCGGAACAGCCGTGCGGCATGGATGCCCGGTTCGCGCAGCGCCGCGTCGAAGCGCTCGCGCAGGTGCGGCACGTCGATGTGTTCGGGCGGCAGCACGAACAGCACGAGATGCATGCCTTCGCCGTCGCCGGCCTCGATCGTCAGGTCGCCAACGCGCCGCTGCGTGCCCGTCATGCGTTCGAAGTTCGCGAGCGACCACGCGGTCTGCTGCGTGAACGCGCGCCGGTACGCGTCGCTGCGGAATACGTCGAGCGTGTCCGTCACGTACAGCGCGAGGTATTTGCGCGGGCCGCTATCGGTCGCGCGAAACCGCCGCGCATGCGTGAAGCCGGGAAGCGCGACACGCTCCTGCATGTGCTCGCGGTCGTACCACGCGTTGAAGTCGGCTTCGTGCGCGGGATCGATATCCGTCCAGACGCAGAGCTGGCCGTGCGGAATGGAAAGGCGGGTCATTGCGGGTTCCTTGTGACGGGGTGTGTCAGGAACCGCAGTGTCCCGAAGACGGGCTGCGCCCGTCCAACAAGAAAACAAATTCGCGGTGAACAGGTTTTCTTATGAGCGGCGGGGACGGCGTTTCGCCGGGGCGGCGGGCGATGTGGATTTCGGCGTGCGTTTTGCCGGCGCGGTTTTGGTTTTTGTCGCCGTGCGGGCGGGGGCCTTGCCGACGGCATTGACATCGGCATCGGCCTCGGGCTTTGCCGATGCATTCGGCTTCGCATGACCCGACGCAGTCGGCATCGCACGCGCGACTTCGCTCGCCAGTTCCGCGATGCGCGCGGCAACCGGCAGGCCCTGCGTGCGGTACGACGCGACGAGCGGCAGCGCGGGGAATTCGGGTTCGACGTCGAGCAGTTCGAGCGCGCCTTCCTGCAGTTCGCGCCCGATGATCGCGGGCGGCAGCGCGGCCACGCCGAAGCCGTCGGCGACGAGCCGGATCATCGCGGCGACCGACGTGATGCAGTTGATGCTGGCCGGCCGCTCGACGGCCGCGAACAGCCGCTCGATCGTCGCGTGCGGCCCCGAGTGGCGCGAGAAGCTGATGATCGGGTATGCGGCAAGCCGTGCGACGTCGAGCCGTTCGCCACCGAGCCCGAGACGCGGGCTCGCCGCCCAGCGTACCGGGAATTCGCACAGCGGCAGGTTCGTGAAGTCGGGGCCCGGCACCGGGTCGGTCTGCAGGATCAGGTCGACGCCGTCGGTGCTCATCAGGCGGATCAGGTGCAGCGTCGTGTCGCTCGTGATCTCGACGTCGAGGCGCGGATAGCGCTCGCGCAATTGCGCCATCAGCGCCGGAAACCAGCTGTGGACGATCGACTCGATCACGCCGATCCGGATCAGGCCCGCATCGCTCGCCGCGTCGATGTCGCGCCGCATCTCGCCGTCGAGCCGCACGATCCGCTCAGCGTATGCGAGCATGCGCCGGCCAGCGGGCGTGAGCGTGGCCGAGCGCGTGTTGCGGTCGAACAGCCGCACGTCGAATGCTTCTTCCAGCGACGCGATGCGGCTCGACACGGCGGCCTGCGTCGTGTGCAGTTTCTCGGCCGTGAGCCGGAAGTTTTCCAGCTTCGCGAGCCAGACGAAAGTTTCAAGAAACCGGATGTTCATCGCATTCCGAACGGTGAGGCGGTGTCGCGCGGTGGGCGACGGGATCGGTCGATGTTAGCGGATTTCCGGGGCGGGGGACGAGCGGAGCGCGTGCAGGGCCGGGTGTATGCGACGGCATGCCGGACGACGCGCGCGGCACGTCGTGCGGCGGCCTTCGACGACGCATCGTGCGGCCGTGTCGCCCCCGCACGTCAAAGCGTGTCGAACGCGAGCGTGGGCACATCGACGACCATCGCGCCGCCGTCGGCGACGAGCGTCGCGCCGGTCACGAACGACGCGTCGGGCGATGCGAGGAAGGCGCACACGGCCGCGATTTCGTCCGGATCGGCCGCGCGCCGCAGCGGTACGTCGGCGCTCACGCGCGCATATGCACCGTCGAGCGTGTCGCCGTACGCGGACATCAGCGGTTCCATTTCCGCATCGGCCATCGGCGTGCGGACCCAGCCCGGGCACACCGCGTTCGCCCGCACGCCGTGCGGCCCGTAGTCGCGTGCCAGCGATCGCACGAGCCCGAGCAGCGCATGCTTGCCGACCGTATAGCCGCATACGCCCGGCCCGGCCGCGAGCGCGGCGATCGACGCAACCAGCACGATGCTGCCGCGCTGTGCGATCAGGTCGGGCAGGCACGCGCGTGCGCTGACGAACGCGGTGTCGAGATTTGCATGCATCGCGTTGCGCCACCGCACGTCGTCGGTTTCGTCCGCGCGGCCGAGGCCGTGGCCGCCCGCGCACGCGATGAGTGCGTCGACCGGGCCGAACCGTTCGGCGATCTCCGGCAGCAAGCGCGCCCAGTCGGCCGTGCTTGCGGCGTCGCCTGCGAGTGCGAGGCCGCCTGTCTCGGCGGCGAGCGCGTCGAGCGGCGCCCGACGCCGCCCGATCAGCACGACGCGATCGCCGCGGGCGGCGAAGCGGCGCGCGCAGGCAGCGCCGATGCCGGTGCCCGCGCCGGTGATTGCGATCGTACGGGGTTGCGGGTGCGTCATGTCGTTCTCCGGAAGGGTGTCGTTTCCGGCCACTTTAGGCGGGGTCGACGCACGCCGGTATCCGCCGAAAGGATGAATGCGACCCGGCCGGACGATAGAGAGCGGTGCACGGCACCGGGCCGACCGGCACCAGCGCGGCCATTTTGCAAAGGCTGACGATGTTCGGCGCCGAATCGCTCTATCCTCCATATTTTGAGATAAGTCGCAAAAGCCCGGCAAAATAGCGGGCGGGCCCGTGCACCGGTGCACGGCGCGCCGTGCCGTGCTGATTCCGTCGTGCAAGCGGAGCGGCAGGCGACACGATCGGCGTGAGCGTGCGCCCGATACGAATGCATCGCGTTTGCCGATCGCGCACGTCGCGGTGGCGGACCGCCCGGCTGCGCATCGCGCGGCCGGACCATCGACAAGAGCAGGGAGGGGCCGGCAATGAGGCTGGACGACGAAAGAGAAAGCGTGAACGTCGAGGATCGACGCGGCGGCGGCGGGTTCGGCGGCGGGCGCGCGACGATCGGCATCGGCACGATCGTGGTCGCGCTGGCCGCATCGTATTTCTTCGGGATCGACCCGCGCGTCGTGCTCGAAGGCGCATCGGCGCTGCAGGGCCGCCAGCAGGCGCAGCCCGCGCCCGCGCAGCCCGCGCCCGCGCAGCGCCAGGGCGCACCGGCGAACGATCCCGGCGCGGTGTTCACGCGCAAGGTGCTCGGCAATATCGAGCGCACGTGGACGGGCGTCTTCAACACCCAACTGCATGCGCAGTACGAGCCGCCGAAGCTCGTGATGTTCACGAACTCGACGCCGACCGCGTGCGGCACCGGCCAGACCGCGATGGGGCCGTTTTACTGCCCGGGCGACCGCAACGTGTATATCGATCTCGGTTTCTACGACGAGCTGCGCAAGCGGTTCGGCGCGGGCGGCGACTTCGCGCAGGCCTACGTGGTTGCGCACGAAGTCGGCCATCACGTGCAGAACTTGCTCGGCATTTCCGACAAGGTCGATGCCGCGCGCCGCCGTTCGAGCCAGGCGCGCTCGAACGCGCTGTCGGTGCGCATGGAACTGCAGGCCGACTGCTTCGCCGGCGTGTGGGCGAACAACGCGCAGCGCGCGAACCAGCGGCTGATGGAACCCGGCGATTTCGAGCAGGGGCTGAAGGCGGCGGCCGCGATCGGCGACGATCGGCTGCAGCAGCAGGGCCAGGGCTACGTCGTACCGGAGAGCTTCACGCACGGCACCAGCGAGCAGCGCGTGTACTGGCTGCGGCGCGGGATGGAGTCGGGCGAACTGAGCGCCTGTGATACGTTCGCGGCGAACGCACGCTGATACTGACTGACACGGCGGGGCGCGCACGCTGCCGCGCCTGCGTTTCGCGGCCGCACGCACGGCCATCCCGGAAACTTCGCGGATCGTTCCGATCGCGCTTGATCGGCGCATGCGATGTTTCGCGCTACCTTCGATGTCCATTTTCGGTCGCACGGCTCGCGGCGCATACGCGACACATGATTTCCTGACGCAGATTCTGTTGCCGCGACACGGCCGGCGCGCCCGCCATCCACCCCCCCCACCGATGATTTGCCGATTTGTGCTCACCGGCCCATTTCGGCGCCGGTAGGCTGGCCCGAACTTTGATCTTCGATACGTTCGCCCGCAGGCCGCTCCCGCCATGCCGACCTCATCCGTTACCGCCGACCACGAAGCCGCCGACTGGCAGCGCGCGCTGCGTGCGTGCGTGGATGCGTTCGACGCATTCGCGAGCCCGTCCGCGATCGTGTTCTACCGGCTCGACCTGAGCGGCGAGCCGGCCGATTTCGAGCTGTTCGGGATGCCGGAGTCGATGCATCGCACCTACATCGCGCGCTACCGGATGCTCGATCCGCTACACCCGTCGCGTTGCGCCACGGGCGAACGCGCGGTCGTCACGCTCGCTTCCCAATTGCCCGACGAACGACGCGACGCATCCGCGTACTGGACCCGTTTCCTGCGGCGGCACGATGTCGCCGACGTCGTCGAGATCTGGCTGCGCGACGATGCGGGCCGCACGGTCGGCGCATTTTCGCTGCTGCGCTTCGGGCGAGGCGACGCGGACGGCAACCGCACGGCGGGACGGTTCGCTTCGGGCGAGATCGACGCGCTGGCACGGCTGCAGCCGGTTGCCGAAGCGGCGCTGGCCCCGCTGCTGCGCATGCGGCGCGGGATTCACCGGATCGGCTGCGAGGCGCGGCTGACGTACCGCGAGGAACAGATCGCGCGCCTCGTGCGCGATGGCCGCTCGAACAAGGAGATCGCACGCGATCTCGCGCTCGGGCAGCCGACTATCAAGACGCATCTGATGCGCATGTACAGGAAGCTCGGCGTGTCGAATCGCACGGAACTGGTGGGGGCGTTGTTCCTGTAATTTTTCCGCACCCGCACCCGCACCCGCACCCGCACCCGCACCCGCACCCGCACCTGCACCACGCACCACGCACCACGCACCACGCACCACGCACCACGCACCACGCACCACGCCATTAGTCTGACGATAACCCGACGTTCGCACACCGTCATCCCACGTTCCCGAGTCACCCGCGTTTCGATCCCCCACGCGCTGCCAATTTGCGCTCACCGGGCGCGATCCCCCGTCGATACAGTGGTTCGACGCCCGCATGCCCCAACGCACGCGGCCCAGCCATGACAAACATCGAGACGCCCATGAGCACCACGAACTTCGTCGCCGTCAGCGACACCGTGCGCACCTTCGTTGCGCGCGATTTCGGCCTCTTCATCGACGGTGAAATGCAGCCTTCACACGCGGCCGCGCGGCTCGACGTGTACGACCCCGCAACGGGCGAGCGGCTCGCGACGGTCGCGGACGCCGACGAACGCGACGTCGACCGCGCCGTCGCGAGCGCGAAGCACGCGTTCGACACTCGCGTGTGGAGCGGCCTGCGCCCGGCCGACCGTGAACGCATCCTGCTGAAGCTCGCCGACCTGATCGAAGCCAATGCCGAAACGCTCG
The DNA here is from genome assembly GCF_001443045.1 of Burkholderia ambifaria. Lineage (GTDB taxonomy): Bacteria > Pseudomonadota > Gammaproteobacteria > Burkholderiales > Burkholderiaceae > Burkholderia > Burkholderia ambifaria_A. Next base: position 8,041 of record NZ_LKPJ01000052.1, read on the forward strand.
CGCAACTCGAAACGCTGAACCAGGGCAAGTCGATCCACGTGTCGCGCGCGATCGAGGTCGGCGCGAGTGTCGAATACGTGCGCTACATGGCCGGCTGGGCCACCAAGATCACCGGCCAGACGCTCGACGTGTCGATTCCGTTCCCGCCCGGCGCGCGCTATACGGCCTATACGCGCAAGGAGCCGGTCGGCGTGGTCGCCGCGATCGTGCCGTGGAACTTCCCGCTGATGATCGCGGTGTGGAAGCTGATCCCCGCGCTCGCGGCCGGCTGCACGATCGTGCTGAAGCCGTCGCCGGAAACGCCGCTCACCGCACTGCGCCTCGCCGAACTCGCACGCGACGCCGGCGTGCCGCCCGGCGTGTTCAACGTCGTCACCGGCGGCCGCACGTGCGGCGCCGCGCTGTCGAGCCACCCGTCGATCGCGAAGATCTCGTTCACCGGCTCGACCGCGACCGGCAAGCTGGTCGGCGCGGCGGCCGTGCAGAACATGACGCGCTTCTCGCTCGAACTCGGCGGCAAGAATCCGATCGTGATGCTCGACGACATCGACGTCGCGCAGGCGCTCGACGGCGTCGCGGCCGGCGCGTTCTTCAACCAGGGGCAGGTGTGCGCGGCCGCATCGCGCATCTACGTGCACCGCAGCAAGTTCGCGCAACTCGCGGACGGCCTCGCGGGCGTCGCGCAGTCGATGAAGCTCGGCGCGGGCCTCGACACGACCGCGCAGATCAACCCGCTCGTCTCCGCGCACCATCGCGACAAGGTGGTCCAGCACATCGAAGGCGCGCGTCGCGCGGGCCTCACGTTCCTAGCGGGCGGCACGCCGGCCGACGACTTGCCCGGCTACTACGTGAAGCCGGCCGTGATCGCCGATCCGCATCCGGACAGCGCGATCGTGCGCGACGAAGTGTTCGGCCCGGTGATCGTCGTCGTGCCGTTCGACGACGCGGCCGATGCGGTGCGGCTCGCGAACGCGTCGCCGTACGGCCTCGCCGCGAGCATCTGGAGCAACGACCTGAAGCGCGTGATGAACCTCGTGCCGCAGATCGAGGCCGGCACCGTGTGGGTGAACTGCCATATCCCGCTCGACCCGTCGATGCCGTTCGGCGGCTACAAGCAGTCGGGCATCGGCCGCGAGTTCGGCCAGTACGCGATCGAGGGCTTCACCGAAACCAAATCCGTCTGCATCGCGCACTGACGCGCGACGCCAACTGCCAAACCCCCGAATCTCGGCGATCGAGGTTCAACCGATCCGAAAGTGGAGACTGCAATGAGCTACAACGAAGCGAAGTTCTGGCACCCGATGCTGCACCCGAACGAAATGAAACAGCGCAAGCCGATCCGCATCGTGCGCGGCGACGGCTGCTACGTGTTCGACGAAACCGGCAGGCAGCTGGTCGACGGCGTCGCGGGCCTGTGGAACGTGAACGTCGGGCACAACCGCCAGGAAGTGAAGGACGCGATCGTGCGCCAGCTCGACGAGCTCGAGTACTTCCAGCTGTTCGACGGCATTTCGCATCCGCGCGCGGAAGAGCTGTCGAAGAAGCTGATCGACATGCTCGAACCGGAAGGGATGCGCCGCGTGCTGTACAGCTCGGGCGGCTCCGACTCGATCGAGACCGCGCTGAAGATCGCGCGCCAGTACTGGAAGGTGCGCGGCCAGGCCGACCGCACGAAGTTCATCTCGCTGAAGCAGGGCTATCACGGCACGCACTTTGGTGGCGCATCGGTGAACGGCAATACGGTGTTCCGCCGCAACTACGAACCGAACCTGCCCGGCTGCTTTCACGTCGAGACGCCGTGGCTGTACCGCAACCCGTTCACGCAGGATCCGGAAGAGCTCGGCCGGATCTGCGCGGAAATGCTGGAGCGCGAAATCCAGTTCCAGAGCCCCGACACGGTCGCCGCGTTCATCGCCGAGCCGGTGCAGGGCGCGGGCGGCGTGATCGTGCCGCCGGCCAACTACTGGCCGCTTGTGCGCGAGGTGTGCGACCGCTACGGCGTGCTGCTGATCGCCGACGAAGTCGTGACGGGCTTCGGCCGCAGCGGCAGCCTGTTCGGCAGCCGCGGCTGGGGCGTGCGCCCCGACATCATGTGCCTCGCGAAGGGGATCTCGTCCGGCTACGTGCCGCTCGGCGCGACGGCCGTGAACGCGCGGATCGAGGACGCGTTCGCCGCGAACGCGGACTTCGGCGGCGCGATCATGCACGGCTACACGTACGCCGGGCACCCGGTCGCATGCGCGGCCGCGATCGCGAGCCTCGACATCGTCGTGAAGGAAGACCTGCCGGGCAATGCCGCGAAACAGGGCGCGTATCTGCTCGAAGCGCTGCAGTCGTTCCCGCAGCGCTTCGCGGCGGTCGGCGAGGTGCGCGGCAAGGGGCTGATGCTCGCGCTCGACCTCGTCGCGAACAAGCAGACCCGCGAGCCGATCGACCCGCTGTCCGGCTATGCGAACGCGGTCGCCGAAGTAGCGCGCGAGCACGGTGTGCTGGTGCGCCCGGTCGGCACGAAGATCATCCTGTCGCCGCCGCTCGTGATCGAGCGCGAGCAACTCGACCGGATCGTCGACGCGCTCGCGGCGGGCTTCGAGGCCGTGCCGTTCGCGTGAGGCCGAGACGCCGTGATGCCGTGATCGCGTGACGACGAACCGGCGGCGGAGGGCGGGATAACCCGTGCGCCGCCGCCGGTTTGCCGATTTGCGCTATGACCGGATTATTTTGCCTGCGTATTTTTTCGACATCGGATCAAGGTGTGATCGACAGGGGGCCCGGGGATCGAAGCGCAGCAGCGCCGCCCCGGGCCGACCGCACAGCATGGGACCCCGGCCGCCGACGAAGCGGCGGCCCGGGTCGACACAGGAAGGAGACAAGGATGTCGGGATGGTCTGGAGTGACCGGCGCCGCGGGCGATACGCCCGCCGGTGCGCCGGCTGAAGCGGGTGGCGGCACGGTGCTGAAGGCGGGTGCGGTCGGCTTTCCGACCGCGCTGGCGAGTGCCGTTGGCCTCATCATGGCGAGCCCGGTGATTCTCACCGCGACGTCGGGCTTCGGGATGGGCGGCTGGGCGTTCGCGGTCGCGATGATCATCGCGTTCGTGATGATGCAGGCGCAGGCGACGACGTTCTCCGAAGCCGCCGCGATGCTGCCGACGGCCGGCTCGGTTTACGATTACCTGTCGTGCGGGCTCGGCCGCTTCTGGGCGATCACCGGCACGATTTCCGCGTACTTCCTCGTGCACGTGTTCGCCGGCACGGCGGAGACGATCCTGAGCGGCATCATGGCGCTCGTCAACTTCGAGTCGCTGAACGCAGCGTTCGAGAAGCACAACAGCTCGTGGCTCGTCGGCGTCGGCCTCGTCGTCACGTTCGCGATCACCAACATCATCGGCATCAAGGTGTTCAGCAAGCTCGAGATCGTGCTGACGGCCGGCATGTGGCTGTCGCTGATGATCTTCGGGATCCTCGGGCTCGCGGCGGCGCCGGCCGTGCATCTCGACGGCTGGTTCGGCGGCTCGGCAGTCGGCACGTCGGTGCCGGCCGTGCTGTCGCTGGTCGGGATGGCGATGTTCATGTTCGTCGGCTGCGAGTTCGTCACGCCGCTCGCGCCGGAAATGAAGGCGCCGGGCCGCACGATTCCGCGCGCGATGACGCTCGGCCTCGTCGGCGTCGCGATCTGCATGTTCCTGTACGGCGCGGCGATCCGCCGCCAGGTCGCGAACGTGCCGGTCAGCCCCGACGGCCTCACGCACCTGCTCGACACGCCGGGGGCGATTCCCGCGTTCGCGCTGCAGGTGCTTGGGCCCTTCGGCCGCGTATGGTTCGGCATCGCGTTCCTGTGCGCGGGCGCCGCGACGATCAACACGCTGATGGCCGGGCTGCCGCGCATCCTGTACGGGATGGCGATCGACGGCGCGCTGCCGCGCTGCTTCGCGTATCTGCATCCGCGCTTCAAGACGCCGGTGGTCGGCATCGTTGCTGCGGCGATCGTGCCGATCTTCCATGCATGGCTGATCAACGGCAATCTCGACAGCATCCTGCACCTCGTGCTCGCCGCGACTTGCGCGTGGGGCACCGCGTACCTGCTTGTCACCGCGTCGGTCGTGATGTTGCGGATTCGCCGTCCGGACCTGCCGCGCCCGTACCGTTCGCCGTTGTTCCCGCTGCCGCAGATCGTGTCGAGCGTCGGCATCGTGCTCGCGATCTGGTACATCACGCCGCCCGGCATGAACGCGCGCGACATCTACGTGCCGTTCGGCGCGATGCTCGGGCTCACCGCGCTGTACGCGCTGTTCTGGACGGTCGTCGTGCAGCGCCGGCATCCGTTCAAGCCGGTGCCGGTCGAGGAAGTGCTGCGCCAAGAGCACGTCGCGTCGTGAGGCTCGCATTCGCCCGGTGGCGCACGGCGCCCGATACGCCGCCGCCCGGCCACCGGCCCGGCGCGATCGCCGCGCGCGTGCTCGCCGATCTCGGTGCGGTGCGCGACGCGGACGGTGGGGCCGGCGACGCGACGGCCCGCTTGCCGAACGGCGTGCGCGTGCGTGTCGACGAACGCGTCGATCGGCAGTTCCTGATGCATACGGTCGGCGTGCGGGTGACGGTTGCCGCGCCCGGCCCGGCCGGGCAGGGCCGCGCCCGCGTGCTGCAGACCGGCTGGCTGCGGCGCACCGGCGTCGCGGCCGAAGCCGAGCCGGGATGCGACCCCGGATTCGCACGAACCGTGGCCGCACTCGTCGCGCAGCCGTCGCTCGCCGATGCGCTGCGCCCGCTGCACCTGACCGACTGCACGATCGTCGCGTGCGACGGGTGCTGGACGCTTGTCGTCGTGCCGTTCGGCGGCAGCGAGGTCGTGAACCGGATGCCGTCGTTTCGCCGCTATGTCCGCCTCGCCGGCGAGCAGGCCGCCGCGCTGTCGGCGGCCTGTCTTGCATTCGAAACCGCACTGCGCGGAATTTTGCGGGGGTAAGCTGTGGCGCTGCGGGCCGTGCGGCCGCAACGCGGGTTCAGGGTTTCACCGGAGATGCCGATGCTGTTCCAGTCACGCTCACACGAAGACGTGCATGACCACGGGCTCGCGATCGCGGGTTGGCATCAGGTCTACCGCCAGATGACACCGGGCCGGTTCAAGGGCACCGTCACGCAGGTGCTGTACGACGACTTCCATTTCTTTCGCGAGACGACCAACCGGCGTGTCGCGCAAACCGGTCTCGCGCCGGCGGGGCGCACGTCGCTCGCCGTCCCGTTGTCGGTGCCGCTCGCCGGCACGTTCCAGTGCCAGCCGATCGACGGCTATGCGCTGCTCGCGCTGCGCGCCGGCGAGGATTTCGAATTCCATACGCCGGAAGGGATGGGGCTGGTCGGGATCAGCGCCGCGTCGGACATGGTCGACGAGCTGTGCGAAGCCGAGTTCGGCGCAGCCGGCGCGCGCAAGCTGCGGCACGTCACGCGGCTGTCCGACGAGCAGGGCGTCGCGCTCGGCGCGCGGCTGTCGTCGCTGATCGACGATGCGCAGCGCAATCCAGGCTGCCTCGAATATGCGGCCACCCGCAAGATGTTCCGTGATGCGATGCTCGGCATGTTCCTCGATGCGCTCGAGCAGGGCATCGGCGTCGAGCGCCGCGACATCACGCACGCCACCTACAGCGATATCGTCAGCCGGTGCGAGAAGCACCTGCGCGACCGGCCCGAGGAACCCGTCACCGTGCTCGAGCTGTGCCGCGCGCTGCGCTGCAGCCGCCGCACGCTGCAGACGAGCTTCCAGCGCGTCGCCGACGTCACGCCCGTCGGCTATCTGCGCACGATCCGGCTGAACGCGGTGCGGCGCCTGCTGCGCACCACTTCCGCGCACCAGCTCGGCGTGGGCGAGGCCGCCGCGAGCTGGGGGTTCACGCATCTCGGCTATTTCGCGCGCGAGTATCGCGACCTGTTCGGCGAACTGCCGTCGCAAACCTTGCGCCCCGAATGATGCCCTCGCGCCTGACGGTGCCGCCAGGTGCCGTCGTGTGGCGCCCGTCCGCTTCACCGTTTGCTGATTTGGGATAGGGGTCCCGAATTTTCGCTGGATAGAGTCCTGTCACCCATATCGACAACTCCATCGGTTTGCACTGCGAATCGATGACAACAGAGGGGCGGGACATGAAGATCGGACGAAGACTGGCCGCAGCGGCGGCCACGCTGGGTTGCATGCACGCGCACGCACAGACCTCCGGCAGCGTGACGCTGTACGGCACCGTGGACACCGGCATCATTTATTCGACGAACCAGCAGTTCACGCGCGCCGACGGCAGCACGGGCGGCGGCCATGCGTGGCAGATGGGCGGCGGCAACCTCGTGCCGTCCCGCTTCGGGTTTCAGGGCGCCGAGCCGCTCGGCGGCGGGCTCAGCGCGGTGTTTTCGCTCGAGCAGCAGTTCCTGTCCGCGAACGGGCAGGCGCTGCAGGGCGGCACCGCGTTCAGCCGGCAGGCGTGGGTCGGGCTGCGCCAGGATGCGATCGGCACGCTCGGCCTCGGCCGGCAATACGACTCGTATACGGACATGCTCGGCGCCTATGTGTCGAGCAACAACTGGGCGACGCCGTACGGTTCGCATCTCGGCGACGTCGACAACCTGAATGCCGCGTTCAACTTCAACAACGCGGTGAAGTTCACCAGCGCGGACTTCAACGGCCTGACGTTCGGCGGCACGTTCAGCTTCGGCGGGCAGGCCGGCGACTTTTCCGCGAAGCGCGGCTATTCGGTCGCGGCGACCTATACCCGCGCGCCGGTCGCGTTCTCGGTCGGCTATCTCGACCTGCACCAGCCGCTCGATGCGGCGCTCGGCGGCGCGAGCGGCTATATCGGCGACTTCGCGTGCAGCAACCCGGGCGCGATGTACTGCCTGCTGCAGGACGCCGGCTCGATGCGCGCGTTCGGCGCGGGCGGCTCGGTGACGTTCGGCGCGGCGACGGTCGCGCTGACCTATACACACACGCGCCTCGGCGACAGCCGCTATTTCTCGACCGACGCGCAGCCGCGCACGCAGGCGTTCACGTTCGACATCGGCGAGCTGAACGTCACGTACATGTTCACGCCCGCGCTGCAGGGCGGCGTCGCGTACATCTTCAACGCGGCGCATACCGACGGGCGCGGCACGACGCGCTTCCACCAGGTCAACGTCGGCACGAACTACAGCCTGTCGAAGCGCACCGCCCTGTATGCGGTCGCGATCGGCCAGATCGCGAGCGGCACGGGGCTCGGCACCGACGCGAACGGCAACGCGGCGAACTACGCGCAGATCCCGGTGCTCGCGAACAGCAATTCGAGCCGGCAACTCGCGGTGATGGCCGGGATTCGCGTGAACTTCTGACGGCGCACGCGCGCCGACGCGAGCGGGCCGGCCGGCAGCGATCACAGCCGGTCCGCCGCGTGCGACAAATTCTTGGCGAGCGATCTGAACAATGGCGTTCGCTTCAGGCCGCCGGAAGCGGCGCCCGCGTTCCACACGTGTGCAACGCCAGGCCGTCCCGCCACCACGCCGATCGAGAGAGACCACATGACCTTGCTGAGCCGCCCGCGCACGCCTGCACGCGCAGCTTCGATGCGATGTTCGATGCGATGTTCGATGCGCATTGCGCGCGGCATCCGCGGCTGCGCTGGCAGGCGGGCGGCGCGCTGCCTGCGCTCGGCGACGTGCGCGGCGCGGTGGTGCTGCTGTGGCGGTTTCGCAGCAGCCGACCGTTCGGCATCGACCTGACCGCGTGGCCCGACAACGCGACCTTCACGATCGATCATCCCGATGCGGCGTTCGTGATCCAGGATGAATGCCGTGTGCCCGTTGCCGGGTCGATCCATTACAAGTGGCGCGTGATCGATGCGCTGCTGACCGGCATGCCCGCGCCGGAAAGCGGGTGCTGGGCGATCAACTTCTGCAGCGGGACGGGGATGGGCGCGAATCCGTCGGTGGTCGCGCACGGCGACGGCCGGGTGCGGGGGATTCAGGCGCGGCTCGCCGAGCGGTTGCGCGAGCCGCGTGGAACGTGTGGCGAAATGCTGCTCGATTTCTGCGACGACGATGACTGGGCGTTGGTGCGGGCGCTGGTTGGGTGCAACGATCACGCGCCCGCGTCGGGCGAGCGGTGCAGGTCGGTGGGCTGCTAGTACCGGCTGGCTCCCGTGAAGATCGGCCCGTTGCCGAATGTGTGACGCGCGGTCCATGTTGCGAACCGATGCCGACGGATAAGGTTGAACCGTTCGTGGGCGTGCACGGTTCGATCGAGCCCGTCGGCGGATATCCGCATGTTTTTCAACTCGGCGGGGAGCAACGGGCACCGCGTGCCCGGCATCGCGCCGGCCAGGGAATGGCGTCGTGGAAAGCAGCGCCGGCAGCTACGCGAACCTTCCGCCACGCAGACTGCAAGGAGAGAGGTCATGGCAACGCTCGTCAACATCATGAAGGACACCCCGAACGCGGTGCAGATCTGGGGCTTTCACGGCCCCTGCACCGTCAGGGACGTCGCAGCGGCACTCAATACCATCGCGGCCGGGATGAGCGGCGATGGGCACACGATTCACATCATGTCGGGAACGCACGGCTATTGCGCGGGGCAGGTCGGCGCGGTCGCCACGCGCGATCAGCGATTCGCCGCGGAAGACCGGGCGCTGGCTTCGCCGAAGACGAAGGACAACCGGCCGGTCGCGGTTGCGGTGCACGACTTCAATACGGCCAGGCTGCCCGCGCCGGATTACGTGACCGCGGCGATGACGAAGCTGAACGGCGACATGCGCGCGATCGTGCAGGGCGACGCGGGCACCGCGACGTTCCTGCTGGCCTATTGCTGCAGTGCCGGGACGCCGTAGCGTGCTGGGGTGCGGCGGCGGGCGGGCGTGGCGGCCCGCCGCCCGGCTCGCTCCGCAACGACGAGATGCCGTGCGAATGAGCCGTTCAACGCGTCGCGATCGCCACCGCCGCTCCGGCCATCGCCGTCGCGCTCGTGCGGTTCGCGATCCGCTTCGCGCGTGCCGAAGTGAGGAATGCCCGCGCACGTGACGCGAGCAGCGACCAGAAGCAGTCGGCGAGAATCAGGATCGCGAGCATCGTGCCGACGAGCTCGGCCCACGCGAGCACGCTGACATGCGTCAGGTCGACGATCGTCGGCAGCAGCGCGAGATAGAACAGCATGATCTTCGGATTGCCGAGCGTGACCAGCGTGCCCGCGACGAACATGCGCCACGGCGACCGGCCGCGCGGCAGGTCGTCGGCCTTCGTGTCGGTCGGCGCGGTCCACATCTTCCATGCGAGGAACAGCAGGTACGCGACGCCGAGCAGCTTCAGCACGAGCAGGCCCGTCTCGAACGTGCGCGCGAACGCGGACAGCCCGGCGACGGCCAGCGTGAGCCACAGCGCCTCGCCGATCCACATCGCGGCGAGGAACGGCAGCACGTCTCGCACGCCGTTCGTCAGTACGCGCGCAACGAGCGCGGCGACGCTCGGGCCGGGCGTGCCGGCGGTGACGAGCAGGGCGATGGCGAACACGGCGAGCGCGGACAGCGTCATGACGAACCTCGTGGGCAGGGATGTTCGAAAGGTCTGAAGTTTCGATTATAGTGACCGCCGTTCCCGACTGCCTGCCTTGTCGTGATGACAGTATCGATCCGGATTCGTCCCGCCACGCGGGAAGACGCGGCCGCGATGGCCGCCGTGGAAGTGGCCGCCGCCGGGCGCTTTCGCGACATCGGCATGCCCGACATCGCCGAAGGTGAGCCGACCGATGCGGCCGACGTGCTCGTGCGCATCGACGACGGTCGCGCGTATGTCGCGACGGACGATGCGGGGACGTGCGTGGGCTTCGCGTTCTACCGGTTGCTCGATGCGCAGCGGCTGTATCTGGAGGAACTGGATGTCGTGCCTTCGCACGCGGGGCTGCGGATCGGCGCGCGCCTGATCGCGAGGATCATGACGCGCGCCGCGCAAGACGGCATCGCCCAGGTCGTGCTGTCGACGTTCCGCGACGCGCCGTGGAATGCGCCGTACTACGCGCGTCTCGGCTTCCACGTGATCGACGATGCATCGCTCGACGACACGCTGCACGCCATCCGTGCGCATCACGTCGAGCGCGGGCTCGACGAGACGCAGCGCGTATTCATGCGCGCGGAGGTGCGCGCATGAACCTGTTGCCGGCCGTCAGGCCGCGTCGCTGAGCGCCGGGTAGTCGGTGTAGCCCGTTTCGCCTTCCGCGTAGAACGTCTCCGGCACCGGCTTGTTCAGCGGTGCGTCGAGTTCGAGGCGGCGCGGCAGGTCGGGGTTCGCGATGAACAGCTTGCCCCACGCGATCGCGTCGGCGCTGCCGCTCGCGAGCGTGTCCTGCGCGGATTCGAGCGTGAACTGCTCGTTCGCGATCAGCGGGCCGCCGAACGCTTCCTTCAGGCGCGGGCTCAGGTGGTCGCCCGAATACGATTCGCGCGTGAAGATGAACGCGATCTTGCGGCGGCCGAGCTCGCGTGCGACGTAGCCGAACGTCGCGGCCGGATCGGAATCGCCCATGGTGTGCGCATCGCCGCGCGGTGCGAGATGCACGCCGACACGGCCCGCGCCCCACACGTCGATTGCCGCGTCGACCACTTCGAGCAGCAGCCGCGCGCGGTTCTCGACCGGGCCGCCGTACGCATCGGTGCGGCGGTTGGTACTGTCCTGCAGGAACTGGTCGAGCAGGTAGCCGTTCGCGCCGTGGATCTCGACGCCGTCGAAGCCGGCCTTCTTCGCGTTCTCCGCGCCCTTGCGGTATGCGGCGACGATGCCCGGAATTTCATCGAGTTCGAGCGCGCGCGGCGTCACGTACGGACGCTGCGGGCGCACGAGGCTCACGTGGCCGCCCGCGGCGATCGCGCTCGGCGCGACCGGCAGGTCGCCGTTCAGGAACACCGGATCGGAGACCCGGCCGACGTGCCAGAGCTGCAGCACGATGCGGCCGCCGGCCGCGTGCACGGCCTGCGTCACGCGCTTCCAGCCTTCGACCTGCTCGTCGGACCAGATGCCGGGCGTGTCCGCGTAGCCGACGCCCTGCGGCGTGACCGAGGTCGCTTCGCTGATGATCAGGCCGGCCGATGCGCGCTCGGCGTAATAGCGCGCCATCAGGTCGTTCGGTACGCGCGTCGCGCCCGCGCGGGAGCGGGTGAGCGGCGCCATCACGATGCGGTTCGGCAGGGTCAGGTCGCCGAGGGTAACGGGGTCGAACAGGGTAGGCATGGCAGATAACCTTTTCACGAAAGGCGGGATGGCCGTCGCGTCGTGCGCGGCGTGCGGCCCGCATGGCCTGGGTCAGAGTTCGCGGCGCAGGGCGTCGAGAAATGCGTCGATGACGGCCTCGTTGCGCCGGAAGAACGCCCACTGGCCGATCCGCGTCGACGTCACGAGCCCCGCGCGCTGCAGCGTCGCGAGGTGCGCGGAGACGGTCGACTGCGACAGCCCGCAGCGCGCATCGATCTGCCCGGCGCAGACGCCGTGGTCATATGGCAGCGTCTGCTCCGGGAAATGCGCGCCCGGCGTTTTCAGCCAGACGAGGATTTCCCGGCGCAGGGGGTTCGAAAGCGCTTTCAGGATCGCGTCGATGTCGAGTTCGGTCGGCATGGAAAGGGGTGTGGTGTTCGGGGCGGAAAACCGGTGCAAACGGGTATCGTCGATGAGCGAATCATATATCGGAAAAGTACGATATGCATGAAGGCACTGCCGCGAGTGGGGTTGTTGATCGTGTCGACATACAAAAAAGATCGCGCTTCACGCGGTTCGAAGGGTTCGAAGTCGTAGCTGTCGTATGAATCTTCAGTTCGCCGGTCGGGTGCGTCACGACGCCGGAAACGTCTCCGTCGACCTCCGTCGGCCACTCCTGATCGTGCTGCGCGTCGCGGTGAGCAGACGTTTGCACGATAAGGTAAGAAATGCCACGACTTCAAAAAGCGAATCTCGGCTCGCTGCCAAACGGTGAAGTAGAGGGCAATCAACGAACCGCGCACGCGCGGTTCGGCAGCCCGAGCTTACCAGCGGCCCGAGCAGGATTTCTCGAGGTTCGCCATCCGGCCTGACGTCGAGGAAGGCGACGGATCATCGATGCGTTTATAGAGGGAGAGGGGCTTGAACTGGTCTCGCTCGGATCTCAGGGCGCCACGCCAGCAGCGAGTGGCTGACCTGCATTGGCTTGTTCAGATGAAAGCCATCCTGGTACCCGATAACGACAACAAGAAGATCGTCTTTGGTCGTGCGACGACATTCTTCGACGAAATTATCGCCCTTTCGGATAAGCCTGCCTGCGGGCCTATGTCGACTTGGATCTGAACAAGACGGCCGAAATGTGCTTGATAGGGCCGTCGTTGTCCAGCAGCACGGCGTCTCAGGCTCGAAACGTTCCGGCATTCAGTTGGTCCGGAAATGAAAATTCGTGATCCATAGCATTTTTCACTTCGCCTGCCCGACAACGAACGCTGGGTCGCAATGCATTGCCTCGTTCCGCTACTGGCACTGATGAATCTTGGAGCCGGTGCCACGGCGCACCGTCACCCTGCGTTTCTTCGACGTTACGTTTTTTTGCCTTGCCGTGCTCTTCTGTTTCGGCTGTTACCGGCCCGCTTCGGTGGAACAGAGCCTGGCACTGTTAATGCGTGGGTGGCTGATGTAGTGATCAGGCGAGGCCGCGGCTGCACTTTCGACAGCGTATCTGTTGTCGGTTGTTTCCCGGTGCAGTGGTGGTCTTTACAGTCGGGGCGATCATGACCGACGCCACGGATGGTTCCGTCGTCGGGCAAGTGACGATGCCTGGAGCAATTCAGGCATGCCCCTTCGGTTCGCGTCTGCCTGACACTCAAGGCGCACGCGAGGCGTTCGTCCTAATCGCACACCCCAGTTTTCAGTCAGAGGTCAGTGAAAGGAGTTCTCCAATGAAAGCCCCGCTCAAGATTGCTGCGGCGTGTGCCGCGATTTCGTCCGCGATTGTATTGATGGGTACCGCTTGGGGCGCCGGAGTCCCGAGTGCTTCCGTCCCACACAAGCGCGTCGAGCCTCCACCGCGCACGGCCGTTGCGACCGAGATTGTGCCTGGCATGTCGGAAGAGGGGAAACGCCATGCCGAGCGCGAGCACGGCAGGGGGCCGAACTTCAACGAAGGCAGACATCGTCTGGGCAACGGCAACTTTCAGCGCGACTAGGCGCGAAGGAGATCACGATGAAAAAGCTCATTCTCGCATGGGTGCTGGCTCTCGGGTTCGCATTTGCCCAGATGCCGTCCTCCGTGCTCGCGCAGACCACCACGGCGAAGGTCCTGGTGCTCTATGATGCCCCACCGAACGACCCGTACTCGAAGCTAGGTATGGCTTACGCGATCATGCTGCGCAACCTGCTTGGCCATTTCAACACCAGTGTCACGCTTGCGCCCGTCGACAGCTATACGGCCGGAACTGTCGAACAGTATCAGGCGACTTTCTATCTGGGGGACTATTACAACAACACCATTCCGTCCGCATTTCTCGCGGACGTCGTCACGACGTCAAAGACGGTGGTCTGGTTCAAGAACAACCTGTGGGAAGTCGCATGGGATCCGTCGTACAACTTCACGGCCCGCTATGGATTTACCTTCACCGGGATGAGTGGACTGGCCTACGCGCCAACGAGCAGCAACCCGAACCCGAACTTCTTCGACACGGTGACCTACAAGAACACGAGCATGGTCAAGTACTATGCGTTCAACGCCAGCACCGGCGTGATTAGCGCGGATCCCGACATTGGCGTCACTGCGGTGTCCGACGCGACGAAGGCCAGTGTACTTGTCACCATCAAGGACAGTCAGACGGGTGCGCAGGCGCCGTACGTCATGCGCGCGGGCAATTTCTGGTACTTCGCCGACATGCCGTTCTCGTACATCGGGCCACGCGACCGGTACCTGGTGATTTGTGATCTGCTGCATGACATTCTCGGGACCAACCAGCCGGTGCTGCATCGCGCGATGGTGCGTCTTGAAGACGTCAACGCGTTCACGACCACGTCGTCGATGAAGACGTTGACCGATTACATGTATTCAAAGCGCATTCCGTTTTCCATTGCCACCATTCCGCGGTACGAAGACCCGCTCGGCGCCTATAACAACGGCGTGCCGCTGACAGTACATCTCGCGCAGGCGAGCGGTCTGAAGCAGGCACTCAATTACGCACTGGCCCGGGGCGGCAAGATCCTGATGCACGGCTACACGCATCAGTACAATTCGACGCCGAATATCGACAACGCGGTGAGCGGCAATGACTTCGAGTTCTGGCTTGCCACGCAGAACCGCCCTGTGGACGAAGATTCAACACAGTGGGCATCGGCTCGTCTGAAAGCGGGCCTGCAGGAATTTTCGTCGAATGGCTATGTTCCCTTCGCGTGGGAGGCGCCGCACTACCAGTCTTCACCCCTTTCGATCAAGGCCGTTCCGCCGCTGTTCAAGACGACCTACCAGCGGGTTGTCTACTACACGTCAGATCAGCCGAACCTGAATTCGACCGCGCCGAATCACGACTATTCGGTTGGCCAGTTCTTCCCGTATATCATCAATACCGACTATTACGGGCAACGGGTGCTGCCTGAGAACCTTGGGAACATCGAATACAACATATGCAATATCGATCCGTACTCGTGTCTGTCATACACGTGGCAGGATCTCTACACGAATGCACAGTACGCGCTGACGGTCCGGGATGGTTTTGCATCCTTCTTCTTCCATCCTTTCTGGCTTGAGCCCGACCTCGGCACGCCCGGCTTGCAGGATTTCCAGAAGCTCGTGACCGGGATAACCGGTCTCGGCTTCCAGTGGGTTTCTGCATATGACGCCAAGTAGTGCTGATAGTTGATGTCCACCGAGAATTGACCCACCTCGGGTCGTCAAGATTCGGTGGACGTCAACATGCAGGGCACAAAAGGCCGCGTCGAGCGGCCTTTTGCATTTCTGATCCGCCCATCGAGGCGGGTTTTTTATTTCCGTGACATAGGGTGGTGGTCAGGGAATGGCTGTCCTCCGTATTGGCCGGCAATTCGGGCGCGGACATTCATGTACGCCTGCAGATTGGTCGCGATTTCAGCGGATCACGCTTTCCCGTACTGCGCAAAGAGCCACTGGCGCATGGCCCCGAGCGCTTCCGAATGCGCACTGGCCTGCGGAAAGACGACGTAGAAGCCGAGCGACATCGGAAACGAAAAATCGAACACGCGGCGCAGCCGGCCTTCCGCGATGTCGCGCTCGACGAGCGGTTCGCTGGTCAGCGCGATGCCCTGGCCTGCAACGGCCGCGTCGATGGCAAGCAGCGACTGGCTGAACCGCGGCCCTTTCGTCGGATCGGCCCGCCCCTTTTCACCGAGCTTGTCGATGAACTCGGGCCACAGGTCGTGCGCGTCGTGCAGCAGTACATGCTTCGACAAGTCTGCGGGCGTGCGGATCGGCGGGTCGCCGTCGAGCAGCTTCGGGCTGGCGACGGCGAAGATGTCGAGCGGTGACAGCCGCTCCGCGACGAGGCCTGCCGGAAATGGCGGTTTGCTCAATCGAATCGCGATGTCGACACCGTCAGCCCGAAACGACGCCAGCCTTTCGTCGGCAATGACGCGAACCTCGATGTCGGGGTGCAGCCGGCCGAAGTCCGCCAGGCGCGGAATCAGCCACTTCGACGCGAACGACGGCGTCGTGCTGACGGCCAGAACCGTGGGGCGCTGGCCCAGGGCATCCGTGGCGTCGGAGATGATCTGTAGCGCACGCTGGACCGACGAAAAATACTCGAGCCCTTCGCGCGTCAGCGCGAGCCCCCTCGGCAATCGCCGAAACAGCTGGACCTCCACGACGTCTTCCAGATGCCTGACCTGCTGCGCCACCGCGCCCTGGGTCACGCCGAGTTCGTCGGCAGCCAGCCGGAAATTGAGATGGCGCGCGGCGGCCTCGAACGCGCGAAGCGCGTTGAGCGGCGGGAACCGGCGGGCATGCAGAAGAGCCTTCATGCAGTAGAAATTCTACAGGCTGAGTGGAGAAATCATCATTCGACAATTCGATTATAGGGTCCTAGAGTGGCGCTTTGGAACGACGATCGCGGCGCTGAGCCGACCTATCCGGGAGAGCAGCATGACTGTAGAGAAAGTAGCTTTGGTGACGGCGGCGGGCAAGGGCATGGGTGCCGCGATCGCGCGAGACCTCGCGAACAACGGTTATCGCGTCGCGCTGATGTCGCCATCCGGCAGCGCCGTCGAACTCGCGAAGGAACTGGGCGGGTTCGGTATTGCGGGGTCCGTCACCGAAGACGCCGACATCGAGCGCTTCGTGAACGAGACGCTCGCGAAGTACGGCCGTATCGATGCGGTCGTCAACAATACCGGGCATCCGCCGAAAGGCGACTTGCTCGCCATCGAGGACGACAAGTGGCACGAAGGGCTCGACCTGATCGTGCTCAACGTCGTTCGCGTGCTGCGCCGGGTGACGCCCGTCTTCCTGAAGCAGGGCGGCGGCGCGGTGGTCAATATTTCGAGCTTCGCGGCCGACGCGCCCGAGCAGGCGATGCCGGTGTCGTCCGCGCTGCGCGCGGCGCTGAGTTCCGTTACGCGCCTGTATGCCGATCGGTATGCGAAGGACAACATTCGCATCAATTCGGTGCTGCCCGGCTTCATCGACAGCTGGCCGGAGACGCCCGAGATCGTGGCCCGCATCCCGGTCGGCCGTTTCGGCAAGACGCAGGAGATCGCGCAGACCGTGCGGTTCCTGCTGTCGGACGGCGCGGGCTACATCACCGGGCAGAACATTCGCGTCGACGGTGGTATCGTGCGCGCGCTGTAAGTCAGGTCCGCGGCAGGACGATGCGCGCGCAGGCGTTCCCCCGGCGGCATCAGTTGTGCCGCTCGCCGATCCTGTTCTCTTCCGGGCTCCAGACGCTGAGCCCCTCCGTCGGGTCCATCGGCAGATCCCACGGCCGCGCGGCGATCGCCTGCATCGCCGCGTCGAACCCGGCCTGGCGGCGCGCCGCGATGCCGTCCGGCGTGAAATCGATGTCCTTCCACTGATCGTCGCCGTCGAGCCGCGGCGCCGCGAGCTTGATCACGCGCATCGTGGTCTGGCAGCCCCACGCGGCGAGCGCCTGCACGTCGACCGACGTGCGTTCCGCCTCCGGCAGACGCGTGACCAGTTCCCGGATCACGTGGCGCAGCCGGTGAATCTGCTGTTGCCGCGCGATGTTGCTGTCCGTGCGGCTCGCGTACTGGATGTCCTTCTGCCGCTCCGACACCTGCCAGATGCTCTGCGGCTCGGGTCCGACCGGATTCCACATCTGCACCGAGAAGATGATCGAGCTGCGGCGCGGCGCGTCGTCCAGCACGACCTCGACCGGCGTATTCGAATAGATGCCGCCGTCCCAGTAGGGCGCGCCGTCGATCCGCACGGCCGGGAACGCGGGCGGCAGCGCGCCCGAGCTCATCACGTGGTCGAGGCCGAGCGGCCGGTCGCGCGAATCGAAATAGCGCATCGTGCCGGTACACGCGTTGACCGCACCGACGGTGAGCCGCGGCCGGCGCGCGTTCAGCAGGTCGAGGTCGATCAGCGACGCGAGCGTGTCGCGCAGCGGCTCGACCACGTAGTACGACGCGTGCTCGACGCCGACGCGCGCGAGCGGCCCGAGCCACGCGGCGGGATTCGGCCGGAAGAATCCCGGGATGCCGGCGCCGATGACCGCGAGCTCGGCGCCGATCTTGTCCCAGCCGGTCGGGAAGCCCGGCACGTCGAAGGCGGGCCGTTCGGTCACATGGCGCCAGAATTCGGCCATCCGTTGCGCGCGGCGGCCAGGCGCGTTGCCGGCGATCAGCGCCGCGTTGATCGCGCCGATCGACGTGCCGATGACCCAGTCGGGCTGGATGCCCGCCGCGTCCATCGCCTCGAATACGCCGAGCTGGTATGCGCCCAGTGCGCCGCCGCCCTGGAGGACGAGCACCACCTGGCCCGGCAGTTTCGGATGTGCGGGTTGACTTGCCGTCATCGCTTTCCTCGTGGTCGGTGACGGCCGGCGGGTTCCGGCCGGTTGGAACCAGTGTAGGCGATCGGCGCGCTTCACTCCGCGGCGCCGGCTCGGCGTGCGGCCTGCGGCGCGGCGCGTCATTCGACGGTGATGGTCTCCTTCATATACGGATGAATCCCGCAGAACACCTTGTACACGCCCGGCTTGTCGAAGCGGAACGAGTAGGTCTCGTCCTGGTCGAGCGCCTTCGAGTGGAAGATGCCCGCGTCGTTGACGACGGTATGCGGTTCCGCGTCGAGGTTCTTCCAGGTGATCGTCGTGCCCGCCTTGATCGTCGTCGACATCGGCGAAAACATGAAATTGCGGATCGTCACGAGCGGGCCGGCCGGGGTTTGCGCGAACGCGGCGAGCGGCGTGCCCGCGGCGGCCGCGCACAGGATCAGCGCGGCCGGCAGCATCGAGGGCTTGAGGAAGGTCATGTCGGTTTCCTTGCGTATCTGGATCGGGGAATCGGGCGATCAGGCGAGCGTCGTGTCGTGCAGCGACGCGGCGACGGGATGGCCCGCGAAGTCGACGGTCGTCACGCCGAGCATCGCGGGCAGCCGGTCGTGCGGCACCGTGAGCGGGACCGGGCCGGGGCCGTTGCCGGCGGTCGGCTGCGGGAACGCGGTGGAGCGCGCGGTATGGAACGTCACGTTGCCCTCGACCTTCGACACGATCTGGTGGATGTGCCCGTTCAGCACGGTGACCGAGCCGAAGCGGCGCAGCAGTGCCATCGTCTGCGGTGCGTCGCCGGTGCCCCAGCCCCACGGCTCGTAGATGGTCCACATCGGCATGTGCGAGAACACGACGATCGGCGTGCTCGACGATTGCCCCTTCAGGTCCTGCGCGAGCCAGGCGAGCTGGTCGTCGCCGAAGCTGCCGAGCCCGTTCGGCTTGAAGTGCATCACGTTGACGAGCGCGACGAAGTGCACGCCCGCGTGATCGAAGCTGTAATAGCCGCGGTTGTCCGATGCCTTGCCGAACCGGCTGAAGTATTCGGCGCCCGAACCGTCCGTCACGTCGTGTTCGCCGGGCACCGTGTGCAGCTCGGGCACGCGCAGCGCGGACAGCAACTGCGACGCATGGTCGAATTCCTCCGCTTTGGACAGGTGCGTGATGTCGCCGGTATGGATCGTGAGCGCGGGCGCGGCGGACATCCCGTTGACGAGGTCGATGGTCTGCCGCAGCGTGGCCGCGACGTCGGGATTCGCGTCCTTGTTGAAGCCGATGTGCGTGTCGCTGATCTGCACGAACAGCGGCCGGCCCGTATTCGCTGGGAGGGCGGCGCCGCTTTGCGCGAGCGCGAGATCGAACGGCGTCAGGATGCCGCCCGACAGCGTAAACAACGTGCCGAGGCCGCCGAAGGCCATGCATTGCAGGGCCTTGCGGCGCGACGGGCGGGTAGGAGTCGATGAAGACATGTGAGCCTCGCAATCGTATGACGGAACCGGACGGCCGGATCGTCCTGGAATAAGCCGGCGCCTTCGCATGCCATACCGGTGCCGCGACGGATTTATTCCCGCGTGTTGCGAGGCGGAATTCGGCTGCCCGCCGTTTGCGGCGTGATGACGGAGCGCCGGCGGATGGCCTGTCAATGTCCTGTAAGTGACACGACACATTTGCGTCATGCCCGCCCGATAGCCTGCGACACCGAATCAATTCTCCGGAGCCCCTCATGCCGAATCTCGCGGCAACGGAAACCCGCGGTGCGGCCAGTCATCGCACACACACCATCAGCCTCACGCTGCCTTTTCCGACTGCCGGCGATCGTTCGCCCGACTCCCGGGAACCTGTTCCGAGCCGTACTCGCTGACGCGGCGCTTTGCCGCTCCCATCGATTTTCAATTCGACCAACACGCTACCGATGGATATCAGTTTCTTCGATCCGAATCGCACCGCCAACGCGTCCGCGTGGCGTGTGCTCCCCAATCGCTGGGACGCGGTTGCGTTTCCGCTGATCATCGGCATACTCGCGATGGCGATCGTCGGCTTCCATCAAACGATGGCGCCGATCGCGACCCTGCAGACGCAGAAGATCTCGCTCGATCCGTCGAACCTGCCCGAATACGCGCTGCGCACGACGTTGCGGATGCTCGCCGCGATGGTCGCGTCGCTCGCGTTCACGCTGGTCTACGGCACGCTCGCCGCGAAAAGCCGCCGCGCCGGCATGGTGCTGATCCCGATCCTCGACATCCTGCAGTCGGTGCCGGTGCTCGGCTATATCTCGTTTACGGTCACGTTCTTCCTCGCGCTGTTCCCGGGCCGCGTGCTCGGCGCCGAGCTGGCCGCGATCTTCGCGATCTTCACGAGCCAGGCGTGGAACATGACGTTCAGCTTCTACCAGTCGCTGCGCACGGTGCCGCGCGACCTGAGCGAAGTGTCGCGCGGCTTTCACCTGACGCCGTGGCAGCGCTTCTGGAAGCTCGAGGTGCCGTTCTCGATGCCCGGGCTGATCTGGAACATGATGATGTCGATGTCGGGCGGCTGGTTCTTCGTCGTCGCATCCGAGGCCATCACCGTCGGCAACCAGACCATCACGTTGCCGGGCATCGGCGCGTATCTCGCGCAGGCGATCTCGAACAAGAACCTCGGCGCGGTGGGCTGGGTGATCGTCGCGATGTCGGTCGTGATCCTCGCGTACGATCAGTTCCTGTTCCGTCCACTCGTCGCATGGGCCGACAAGTTCCGGATGGAGAACACCGCATCGGGCGATGCGCCGCAATCCTGGCTGCTCGACATGATGCGCCGCACGCACCTGATCCACCAGCTGCTGGTGCCGGCCGGCTGGCTGCTGTCGCAGGCCGCGCGGATTCCGTTGCGCGTGCCGTCGTTCAAGGGTGTCGGCGCACGCGTCGCGTCGAACGGTCGTTCGTCGCGCGTCGGCGACGTCGTGTGGGGCGCGTTCGTGGTCCTGCTGACCGTGTACGTCGCATGGCGCGTCGTCAGCTTCGTCGCGACCGGCGTGACGATCGGCGAGGTCGGTCACGTGCTGATGCTCGGGCTGATCACGCTGCTGCGCGTGCTGGTGCTGATCGCGATCGCGTCGGTGGTCTGGGTGCCGCTCGGCGTGCTGATCGGGCTGCGCCCGAAGCTCGCCGAGAAGATCCAGCCGCTCGCGCAGTTCCTCGCCGCGTTCCCGGCCAACCTGCTGTTCCCGGTGTTCGTGATCGTGATCGTCCACTTCCATCTGAACGCCGATATCTGGCTGTCGCCGCTGATCGTGCTCGGCACGCAGTGGTACATCCTGTTCAACGTGATCGCCGGCGCGATGTCCTATCCGAACGACTACAAGGAGGCGACGAAGAATTTCCGCATTCGCGGCTTGCAATGGTGGCGCCAGGCGATCCTGCCCGGCATTTTCCCGTACTACGTGACCGGCGCGATTACCGCGTCGGGCGGCGCGTGGAACGCGAGCATCGTGTCCGAGTTCGTGCAGTGGGGCGATACCAGGGTCGTCGCGCATGGCCTTGGCTCGTATATCGCGCAAACGACTGCCGCCGGCGACTTCCCGAAGATCATCCTGGGCATCGCCGTGATGTCCCTGTTCGTTACCTTGTTCAACCGTCTGCTGTGGCGTCCGATGTACGCCTATGCGGAATCCCGGCTCCGTCTCGATTGAGAGTAAGCGCGATGCAAAATTCGACCGTTATCAACGCCCCCGTCAAGACGTCCCAGCCGCCGCAGCCGCCGCGCCTCGGCGAAGAAATTCTGCGCGTCGAGCACGTGAACCGCGGCTTCAACAAGACGCAGGGCGAACTGCTCGTGCTCGACGACGCGAACCTGTCGCTGCGCGAAGGCGAGATCGTCGGGCTGCTCGGCCGTTCGGGCTCGGGCAAGTCCACGCTGTTGCGGATCATCGCCGGCCTGATCGAGCCGACCGGCGGTGAAGTGACCTATCTCGGCAAGCCGCTGCGCGGTCCGGCCGAAGGCGTCGCGATGGTGTTCCAGACCTTCGCG
>NZ_LKPJ01000053.1 GCF_001443045.1 Burkholderia ambifaria
GTCCGGCAGCGGCAGGCCGAGGTTCTCGCCGGGCCGCAGCAGGTTCGCCATGAACAGCCCGAGCAGCAGCGAGATCAACGACGCGGTGATGAACCAGCCGAGCGCCTTCACGAACACGCGCCCCACCGACGACGCGTCGCCCATGTGCGCGATGCCGACGACGAGCGTCGAGAACACCAGCGGCCCGATCACCATCTTGATCAGCCGCAGGAACACGTCGGACACGAGGGAGATGTAGCCGGCAATTTCAGTCGAGACCTTCTTGTCGGGAAATTGCGTATAGATCATGTAGCCAACTGCGATGCCGATCAGCATTGCAATCAAGATGTGAATGGCTGAGGCGTTTCCTTTCTTTCTCACTTTGAATCTCCATGTTTTGCATCGAAGAACTGATGCCGGAAGCGACGAAATACGACGTGGTCGCTTCCGGCAGCATCAGCGTCGTGACGCTTTCCGTAAGTCCGGCTGCCGACAGCCTTCTTCGAATGCAGTCAGCGACTGTGCCCAGCATTCGTCGGGCCATCGGAGTTCCGCCTGCAGGGTCAACGGGCGATAGACAGCCGAATAGAGCGTCCCGTAGCCGCGTGACCATGCGTCCTGATACAGGGGTTCGCACAGTAGTGCATCAATCGCCTGTTGGGCAGTGCCGGACATGTGGCAATGCGTTTGCAGGGCGGTCAACCGCTCTCTCGATCGGGTCGCGTGCGCATGTTCGGGCCATTCGACCGCATGCTGAAAGTTGGTGACGGCGACACGACGCGTGATTTCGGTGGGACGATCCGGGTTGACGAAGACGGTGGCCCAATCTGCATGGCGATCCAGTAGCGTGACGCTGTAACTCATATGTACCGGCACGCGCTGCAGGATGGCTGCTGCTTCGGCAGTTGTCCGTGCCGTTTCGAGCACGTACCGCAGCACGAGCGGGATGCCGAAACCGACGCCGGACACGGTACGTCCTCCGAAAGAGAGCGATACGGCGAGTCCGCTTTCGTTGATGCCGTCGAGCGCTCCCCACAGGCAATCGACCATTGCCGCGACACGCGGCCCCACCCAGCGCGTGGCAAGCCAGCTTCCTTCGAGTAGCGCGGGCGCAAAATCGTAATTGCGCAGCAGCATCGGTTCTCCGTGGCCGGCTGGATCAATCCATACGCCCTGCGAGCATCCTGCAATGTAGGGCGGAGGACACCACAGCGACAGGAAGCGTGCCTCGACGTCGCCGCCTCCCGCGAGGTCGACGAGGCGCTCCCAGACGGGAACCAGTTCGGGCATGTGCTCGCGTAGTGCGCGCCGACACGTGAGGTAGCTGGGCCGGCCGGCTACGCCACTCCGCAGGAACCATGCGCGATAGCTGGGCCACGCGTGTTCGAACAGCGCGCGCCATTTGTCGCCGGGGATATCCTCGGCGATGGCGCGGAACGACACACTGATGGACATGGCGGTGCCTTACAGGATCTTGAACGAACCGGGCGTGGGCACCGCGTCCGGCGTCGGTGCCATGAGTGGTTTGCCGGCGTAGTAGTTCTTCAGTCCACGCACCCAATCTCGCGCACGAATGTTGAGCCGGAAGTTGTCATCCATCGACCGTCCGCGCGTGATCAGGATGCCAAGGTCCGCGCCTTCATAGCGATAGTCGCCGGGGCCGGTGATGCGCAGGAAGAATGCCTCGCGTTCGCTGTCGATCGCGCGGCGGTGGTAATCGAAACGGTGGTAAGACACGCTGCCGTCGTCGGCCATGCGGTAGATGCCGGTTGCCGGTGCGTGCGTGACCTGGTCGACTTTGTCATCGTTGAACTTCAGAACGACTTGCGACCACGAATCGATGAAGTGTGGCTGCGCCCATCGCTCGTTGATCTCCTTCACGTTCAGATTGAACGGCACGCCGGAGAATTCGAGCAGGTGGAACAGGAACAGCGGTGCGTCAGCGTATGCGAACGCCGCGTGGTTCGTCATCGGGCTTGCACCGCAGATACGTGGATTGAGTTCGCCGAGATACACTTCGCCGGAATCGACGTCGATCAGGAAATCGAGGTCGAAGTAGCCGCGGTAGCCCTCGTTCAAGAGCTGGTTGCCGAACTTCTCCGCCATCTCGCGCGCCTTCGCACGAACTTCTTCGGTGAATGCCCCCGGGAACACTTCGTTGCCGCACCAGCCGCCCTTGTATGGTGTCAGCTCACGAGCGCCGACCACTTCGGTCAGGAGCGGGCCGACGAGCGTGCCGGACTGCGTCGCGCACGCTTCGAGCGTCGCACCGCGACAGTTGATTCGCTTCATGATCTTGACTTCGGGATCGCTGACGATTTCATCCTTGTGCTTGTTGAAATCATCTTCCGACGCGATGAAGAACGTCGTGTGGCCCGAGTCTCCGAATGCGGACTGCACGACGAGGTCCTTGCCCAGACCGTTGCGATCGGCAATTTGCAGCAGGTGTGCGTAGCTGTCGACTTTCTCGAGCGCGTTCGGCACCGAATGCACGCCTGCCTTGTTCCCGATGCGCACGGTCTCCATCTTGTTGTCGCAGCGGGTCCGCAGTGCGGCCGGGGGGAACCAGACATCCAGGCCGATCTCTTCCGCAAGCGCCTCCGTCTTCTCGTCGAACATCAGGAATGTCGCGACCGGTCGGCCACCGCGACGCTCGATCAGATCGATCACCTCCTTGTGCGCCAGCAGATGGTTGTTGATGTCCTCGATCGACTGGAATTCGTCGTGCGGCGATTCGGACGGCACAAAGACGTTCGGATGGCGTCCGTCGAAGCAGTCGATGTAGTTGATGTACATGAATCGATTCACCCATCTGTCCACGCCGAGCAGATTGAAGTTCGTTGCGCTGATGAAGTAGATGGGACGCTCGTTGCGGTGGAACATCAGCAGGAGATCCGCGATGCTGTTGACAGATTTGCTCACTTGTCGCTCCTTGTATCGATTCTTGTTCGATTTCGTTTTGCTGCGTCTTGGTTCAGTTCGGTAGCACCGGGCTTTACGCCTTGGCGCAGGCGTATGCTTGTTGCGATGGCGTGGGCGTGACTTGACGAGCGGCCGCAACGCGTGCGGCTGTACTCTGCGCCGCGCATTCGAGCGCCGTCTCGGTGAAGATTCGGAAGCCCAGTTCGGCGCGGAAGCCGTGGATCTCGCGCACGTCAAGCGCGGCCATGAACTGAAGGATTTCGGGGCTGATGACCTGTCCCGGTACGAGGATCGGGAAACCGGGCGGGTAAGGGATCACGAACAGCGCGGACACGAGCTCGCGACCGGAAGCAATCGCGCGAGCGGCTTCGTTCATGTCGATGTATTCGCAATTTGCATCGTCATATGAAAGGAAGAACGCGCTGCGAATATCACCGTCTCGGGTTTCGGTGCGATCGTCGACACTGCGGCCGCGAAACGCGAAATGGAAACGCGAGAAATCCGGCAGCGGCGGCTGCTCCTGTGTCAGCGAACGAACCCGTTTATCGTGAATCCTCCGCTCGACCGCGCTCATGTCGGCCACGCGCGCGTCGACATCGCGCGCAATCTTCACCAGGACCTCGATGAGGTAGGCGATTGCCGAGCGGGTCGTGCCGATATTCGTCATGAAAAGAACCGTGTTGCGAGACGTCTTGTTGATCTGGATACCGTATTTATCCATCAACTCCGTGTTTTTGAACGTGTCGCCATCCATGCCCGTCGAACCGATGACGAGTGTCGCGCGCGTCGGATCCAGCACGAACTCGTCGGTACGCCACGCGGCTTCGAGATTGCTCCATCCGGTCTCGTCGTTGAAGTAGCTGCTGACAGCCGACTCTCGATAGGCAGGCGGTACGATGTCCCCGACGCGCAGGAAGCGGAAGTAGCGACTGAGAAACGGGTGTTGCTTGACCTGCTCGCGAAGACTCATTGCGAGTTCGAGCTGGCGCTGGATCAATTCGTAACCCTCGAGTTCGACCTGACGGCGTCCGACGTCGAGTGAGGCGAGGATTTGATAGTTGGGAGACGTCGACGTATGCGTCATGTACGCTTCATGGAACGATTCCTCGGCCTTGTCCTTGAAATCCTGGTCCCACACGTGAATCATCGAGCCCTGGCGCAGCGCGGTGAGCGTCTTGTGTGTCGAGTGCGTCGCGTACACGCGCACCCGCGCGCGCGACGGATCGGGAAGCAGACGCGCGTCCAGAAGCTGTGCATCGTCGTTCCAGTCGAGCGTGGCGGCGAACTCCGCGTGGCGTTTCGCGTAGGCCGGGTCCTTGAACGTATCGGCGAGCTTGGCCGCGTTCGCCATCGCAGTACGCTGCCGATAGATCGGGTGACAGCGCGCGAAGGCAAACCACGCCTCATCCCACAGGAAGACGAGATCGGGCTTGATCGCCAGGCACTCCATCATCACGCGCTCGACGTCGTAGACGATGCCGTCGAACGTACAATTGGTCAGTAGTACCATCTTCACGCGATCGAGTCTTCCAGCACGGCGAAAATCGAGCAGCGTCTCTTTGATGTGTCGGATGGGTACGGCGCCATACATCGAGTACTCGTCCAGCGGATAGGAGTCGAGGTATGCCACCTGTGCGCCTGCGAGCACCAACCCGTAATGATGGGACTTGTGGCAATTTCGATCGACGAGCACGATGTCGTCGGGCCTGACAAGTGCCTGAACGACGATCTTGTTGCAGGTCGACGTTCCATTCGTCGCGAAATAGGTGCGACGCGCGCCGAATGCACGCGCGGCATACTCTTGCGCGAGCTTCAGCGGTCCGCTCGGATCGAGCAGCGAATCCAGCCCGCCCGACGTCGCGGAGGTCTCGGCCATGAAGAGATTCATGCCGTAGAACTGCGCCATATCGCCGATCCAGTTGCTGTTCATGATCGACTTGCCGCGTGCGAGCGGCAGTGCATGGAATACCCCGGTCGGTTGCTTTGCATAGTCGCGCAGGGCATTGAAGAACGGCGTCCGGTGACGCTCGGCGACACCTTTCATGATCGAGCCGTATAGCTCGAGGTGGTCTTCCTCGCCAAAGAAGATTCGCTTGAAGACCTCGCCGACGCGCGCGGCGATGTCCTCGACGCTCACGTCCGTCACGAGATACAGGTCAAGTTCCGGGCGGATCTGCGCGATCCGGCGGCCAAGCAATGGGCCGCGCTCGGATTCGGGCATGGACTCGACGCTGTCGTCCACTCCGTCCAGAAAACGGCGCAGCATGCCGTTGTGGTTCGCCGATCGGAACGGAAAGCCATGCCGAATCACCACTGCCTGGAGATTGAAGTTGACGAGAGTCGCGATCAATGCATCTTCGAAGCTCGGCACGATGACGATATCGAAGATGAAGTCGTCATCGGGGCTGCGCTTGCGCTGAACGCGGCGACGCAGCGCGTCTTCCTCGCTTGGCGACATTTCATCGACAATCAGCACTTCAAAATAGGGGCGCGCGAGCTGTGCCTGTCGTTCGCTATCGGTTTCGATTTGAGAGGGAAGCTCGTTTTCGCTGTCGAGCGTGTTCGCGTCGTGACGGTAGGTGCGGGCCGCCAGAACGCGATGAATGCGACGCGCCGCCTGATGCGCGCGGCTCATTTCTTCGCGTTCGATCCATTGTCGAAGCTCCCCGAATACTCGTCGGCCGGGGAACGCCCAGTAGCTTTCGATCGGTGTGAGCAGATCGACGGTGCGCCACACGCTGGCCAGCCGCAGTACAAACTCAGGATCGTCGGTTGACAGGATTGCCAGGCGACTAAGATCGTCTACCAGATTGATCCAGCCGTCCATGCGTCGCTCCCAGACGCTGCGATGGTTGCTCAATTGTGTAACGAACGGCGGCAACGGTTGCTCCGATCTCATATCTTCTATCTCCTTGATTCGATTTTTGTTCCCGGCCATATGGTTCGGAATCCGTCCGGCGGTGCTGGCAAAACGTCCGTCTTTCAATCCGGCTTTGTAAGCGGTCCTAATGTATTAAGATATGAAAAATCGGGATTGTCTCTTTCGTAGACGGGGAATTCGCAGCTTCTGTCCCTGAAGCTTTTCAGAGGCTGGCCGAGATTTCGCAACCCGTGCTCTCGCTCGCGACGTACGCGCTCGAAGTCGACTGCGATCGGGATGATCTCGCTTCCGCTGCCGGCCTGATGCAATACGTAGCCGGATGGATCGCAGACGATCGAGCGGCCGACACCACCGTCTTCGATGCCGTTGATGTCGAAGAAGTAAAGCTGGTTCTGAGCGGCTGATGCTCGGGCGATCGAGAGTTCGACGTCGCGGTCGATCGTGTCCGTCATCGTGGGATGCAGGATCACTTCCGCTCCCATCGCGGCGAGCGTGCGCGTGGTTTCCGGAAACCACATGTCGTAGCAGATCGACACACCGATCCGTCCCATGCCTGGCACGTCGAACACGCAGAACTCGGTGCCGCTCTCGACGTCGCGCTCGTACGGGCGGAACGGAAACAGTTTTCGATAGCGCGCGATGACATCTCCACGCGGATCGATTACCGGTGTGGTGTTGTAGATGAGCGTGCCATTGGGTCCGTCGACCTGCTCGAACAGGGAACCCGGAATCAGCCAGAGCCCCGTTTCATGAGCAAGTTCTGCCAGACGCGCCTCGGTGGCACCGGGCAGCGATTCGGCGTTGCGATGCAGCGGACCCAGCGGCGCGAGTTCGGAGAACAACACCATGTGTACCCACGGAAACCGGACTCGAATGTGGCGCAGGTAATTGCCGATGACTTCGACGTTGCTCTCGAACGCGGATACCCGCATCTGAACGCCGGCGATGCCGAAAATATTGTGCATGGTCTTTCTCAACATTCGATAGAGTTCGGGCAAACGCAATCTACCGTCACGACTGCCTCACGATCGGGCTCGATGGCGGGGCCGTGCGAGGCACGTGGCTCATCGAGGCAGATCCTTGCCGGACCATACGCAGTGTTGTTGAAACGGGAATGCGAGTGGTGTCGGCGCGACGGAATGGTCTCGGCGAGACGCGGGACATCAAGGGGATGCGACGCGATAGCAGAGGGTGAAGCGTGAGCTGTAGTGAGTGGAAGCATGATTGATACGTTCGTCATGACGGTCTGCTGAACGAAAATGATCGGGATGATCGGTGGCATGCATTCTAGAACCAACATGCCTGAGCGAATGGGTCCAACAAATTCATTGTGGTTGGATCCAAGTCGGAAAAGTGTCACCGTGCAATGACTGCCCCGAGGGGGCGGGGCGAATCGATGCGCGGAGCGGTGCGGCAGGTCCGGAGATCGCGACCGAGGCGATTGATGCCGCTAAATTTCAGCTGCTCATTCCGCAACTGCCGGCTCTTCTGCCCGATGCAGCCAAGCCTGGCCCGTATCTCGCCCGGGGCATTCTTTTTTCGGGGCACATTATTCGGATAACGCATGGCCTTTGCGTGCCGAATATCGGTCGCATACCGTCCGCAGGTTGAGGATATCGAGCATCGTCGCTTCACTGATATCGTCGCAGGCCCGTCAGGCGGGCCGAAATCGTCGGTTGACCTCGGCAGGGAGAACTTGACGGAATGAAGCGGGCGAATTGATGGCAGGTTGCAACATGAATGGGTACGTGCGTGATCACCACGAGTCGGATTTGAGATCAGGGGAAATCAGATGAGAGAATCCCCGTTGATCGAATGGCTGCTCACGTTGGCGCACTGGAGTCGTCGCACGCCGTGCGGGACGCCACTGAACCGTAGGCTGTTCGACGACCTGCGCGAAGCGATTCTTTCAGGCCGCATTGGCCCGGGCGCGCGGTTACCCGCGTCCCGCGACCTTGCACGCGAGTTGCATGTGGCGCGGAATACGGTGATCTACGCATACGATCGTCTGACTGCGGAAGGATATGCACGTGCTTCCGGTGGCAGCGGCACATATGTGAGTGACACGGCACCTGATGCGTCGTTGATCGATCGCATGGCCGGCACGAGTCGGACCACGAACGACTGGATCGCGCGCCAGGGATCACGACTCGCCGCCCGCGCAATGGATCTGCTCGTCAACGCGGGTGCATCGGATTATCAGGTTGGCGCATTCGTCCCGGGTATTCCGGACATCGGCGAGTTTCCGCGCGTCGTATGGCAGCGACTGATCGCGAAGGTCTGGAGAACTGCGGGGCAGGGTCAGTTGGGCTACGGCAGTCGTCATGGCTATCCGCCGCTCAAGCGCGCACTGGCCGAATATCTGACGCTTGCCCGTGGCGTCGCGTGCTCGCCGGAGCAGATCATCGTGACACAGGGTTCGCATCAGGCGATCGATCTGTGCGCGCGCCTGCTTGCCGACCCCGGCGAACTGGTATGGATCGAGGATCCGTGCTATTGGGGAGCGCGCAGCGTGTTTCGCGGCGCGGGGCTCGATCTGGAGGCGATACCGGTCGATGCGCAGGGAATCCAGTTGCCGAGTGCATTTGGCCGGAGCCCGAGATTGATCTTCGTCACACCGTCGCATCAATATCCGAGCGGCGTGGTGATGAGCCTCGCGCGGCGCAGGTTGCTGACGGAAATGGCGCGCGCGCAAGGCGCGTGGATCATCGAGGATGACTACGACAGCGAATTCCGGTATTACGGTGCACCCCTGCCGTCACTGCAGGGGCTTGATCCACATCGGAACACGATCTACATCGGCAGCTTCTCGAAGGTGCTTTACCCGGGGTTGCGACTTGCGTTCCTGATCGTGCCGCCCGATCTCGTCGACGCGTTTGCCGTTGCCCAATCGGAGGTCTATCGCGGTGGGCAACTGACAATCCAGGCGGCCTTGGCGGAGTTTATCGACAACGGGCATTACTCGGCCCATGTGCGGCGGATGCGCAAGATATACGCAGCGCGCAACACGCTGCTGACGACGTCGCTCCGGCGGCATCTTGGCGATCGTATCGACGTTGCAGGAACGGATACCGGGCTGCATCTCACGGTGGCGCTGCATGGCGCGAATGACCACCTGGTCTCGCAAGGGGCGTTGGCCCAAGGGATCGTCGCACGGCCGTTGAGCTCGTATTTTGCCGTGCCGTCGAATGCGCGAAACGGTCTGGTGCTGGGTTACGGAGGGGTGTCCGACGATGCGATCGAGGGGGCGGTACAGAAGCTTGCGATTGCGATCGACGCAGCCGAGACCAAGGGGCGATGCTCGCGGGAGACAATACCGACTTGACCGGGGCGCGATCGAGGTGGCGCATGATCTCGTCCGTGCGGTTGCGTGACGACATTATCAAGCGTAGTCGATCGACGGACATGTCACGTCGAGGATGCGCGGCGCGTGCCGCGATCGCTTCGTCCAGGCGGACGAAGCGCCGTTGCCGTGCAGTGATTACCGGAACATTCTCAACCAGTCGAACAGGCCGGGATGCGGACGCCGCCTCGGCGTCGGCGCCGGTGCGCTGCGCGGCCGGAAGTCGGGCGAGAACTGGGCACGCGGGTCGATCGCTTGCGCACGCAGCGCCGCATCGTAGAACGAGCCGACGATCGGCAATGCGCTATGCGCGCCCGCACCCCAATAGTCGCTGCGCAGTGTCACGCTGCCGTCGTCGAAGCCGACCCACGCGCCCGCCACCAGTTGCGGATGCATCAGGATGAACCATCCGTCCGTGTTGTCCTGCGTCGTGCCGGTCTTGCCCGCGACGTCGATGCGAATCCCGTAGCGCGAGCGGATGTCGGCACCGGTGCCGTAATCGACGACGCCGCGCATCACGTCGACCAGCGTTTGTGCCGCCGCTACCGGCAGCGCGCGTTCGGGCGGCGCGCTGCCGAATGCGGCGAGCACCTTGCCGTCGCGATCCTCGATGCGCGTGATCATCTGCGGCGCGACGTACACGCCGCGGTTCGCGATCGTCCCGTACGCGGACACCATCTCCTTCAGCGTGACGGGGCTCGTTCCGAGTGCGAGCGACGGCACCGCGTCGAGCGGGCTCTCGCGCACGCCCATCGCACGCGCGAGCTGCGCGACCCGGCCCGCGCCTTCACGCTGCATCACCTGCGCGGTGATGCGGTTGCGCGACAGCGCGAGCGCGTCGCGCAGCGTCATCGGTGCGTCGGTCGGCGGCTCCTCATCGGTCGGACGCCATACCGCGTGTGCACCGATCGGGATCGCGACGGGGCGATCGACGAACGTATCGTCCGGTCGCATCCCGTCCGCGAACGCGGCGCCATAGACGAACGGCTTGAACGTCGAGCCCGGTTGACGCCGCGCCTGCATGACGTGATCGAACGGCTCGCTGCCGAAGTCGGGGCTGCCGACCCATGCGCGGATCGCGCCGTTGCGCGGATCGATCGCGACGAAGCCGGCCTGGACCTGCGTCTTGCGATCGCACAGCGCATGGATGAACGCGCGATTCGCACCAAGCTGCTTCAGCGCCGCCGCATCGGCGAGCCCGGCGTCGCGCGCGTCGCGATAGTCGGGCGTCTGCCGGATGAAACCGCGGAACAGGTCGTTGCGCAGCCCGCAGCCGGACGCGTTGTGCCACGCGCTGTCGGCGATCGCCTGCAGGCGATCGGTTTGCTGCGTGAGCGCTTGCGTCGCGATGTCCTGCAACTGTGCATCGAGTGTCGTGCGCACGACGAGGCCGTCGGAGTAGAGATCGTAGTTGTTGCGGTCGGCCCATGCGATCAGCCACTTGCGCAACTGCACGGCGAAGTGCGGGGCAGGGCCCGGCTGCGCGGTCTGCGGCTCGAAGTCGACGCGCAGCGGCCGGCGCTGCAGTTTCGCGAGCTGCTGCGGCGACAGCATCCCCATTGCCTGCATCCGCGCGAGCACGATGTTGCGGCGCTGGACCGCACGTTCCGGATTCAGCACCGGGTTGTAGTAGCTGTTGCCCTTCAGCATCCCGACGAGCGTCGCGCTTTCGACGATGTCGAGCTGGTTCGCCGATTTGCCGAAATAGGTGCGCGCGGCCATTTCGACGCCGTACGCGTTGTACAGGAACGGCACGGTGTTCAGGTAGGTTTCGAGGATCTCGTTCTTGCTGTACACCGTCTCGATCTTGAACGCGGTGATCAGCTCCTTCACCTTGCGCGTGAGCGTCGGCGCGCGGCCGACTTCGTCCGGATACAGGTTGCGCGCGAGCTGCTGCGTGATCGTCGAACCACCCTGGCGGCTGCCCGAGAACGTATGCAGCCCCGCCGCGAGCGTGCGGCGCAAGTCGATGCCGTGATGCGAGTAAAAGCGGTGGTCCTCGGTCGCGATCAGCGCGTCGACCATGTGCGGCGAGATCTGCTTGAGCGGCACCCATTCGCGGTTGACGGGCCGGAATTCGGCGATCAGCTGGCCGTCGGCCGACAGCACGCGCGCGGGACGGTCGATGCGCGCCTTGCGGATGTCGCCGATGCTCGGCGTGAACGGCACGAACGCGAGCAGGACCAGCAGGCCGAGCACCGGTATCGCGGCGAGTGTCAGTGCGACGCCACGGCGAGTGGGATGGCGCAGGCGATGCCATGCGCCGGCGCCCAGCGCGCGGGCACCGTCACGGCAGCGAAGCCACAGGTTACGAAGAAACGGCACGAAGCGATTCACGGCGGCAGGAGCGCGATCGGAAAAGGCGCGATCCTAGCAAACCGGGCAGCGTTGCCTGTGGTCAAAATGCCGGTTTTCCTGCAGGAGTTACAGAAGATTACGTTTGTTGCCCGCGGACAACTTTTGCCCGCGTACGCGGGTGCGATTCGTCCGATGAATCGGCGCCGGCCGCGTCGCCGACCACATCGGCGAGCCGCTGCGCGGCCGCTTCCATCCGCGCGCGATCGAACCCGCCGAAGCCGAGCACGAGGCCCGGCCGCCCGGTGCCCGGCGCGAACATCGGCGACACCGCGCGCACCGCGACGCCCGCCTGCGCGGCGCGCGCCGCCACGTCGAGATCGTCGATCCCTTCCGCGAGCCACAGCACGACGTGCATCCCCTGATCGCCCGGCTGCACCCATGCGCGCTCGCGCGGCAGCCGCGCGCCGAGCGTGTCGATCAGCAGCGCGCGCTGTTCCGCGTAGACGCCGCGCACGCGGCGAATGTGGCGGTCGAGATGGCCTTCCGCGATGAAGGCGGCGAGCACGTGCTGATCGGCGGTCGGCGCGTGGCGGTCCATCAGCACGCGCGCGCCGCAGAACGCCGGTACGAGGTCGTCGGGCGCGATCACGTAGCCGAGCCGCAGCGACGGAAACAGGATCTTGCTGAACGTGCCGAGATAGACGACGCGTTCCGGATCGAGGCCTTGCAGCGACGGAAACGGATAGCCCTCGTAGCGCAGCTCGCTGTCGTAATCGTCCTCGACCACCCATGCGCGATGCGTGCGTGCCCAGCCGAGCAGCGCGTTGCGCCGCGCCATGCTCATCGGCATTCCGAGCGGGTACTGGTGCGACGGCGTGACGAATGCGG
Organism: Burkholderia ambifaria; assembly: GCF_001443045.1. GTDB lineage: Bacteria > Pseudomonadota > Gammaproteobacteria > Burkholderiales > Burkholderiaceae > Burkholderia > Burkholderia ambifaria_A. The sequence goes on from NZ_LKPJ01000053.1 coordinate 12,312, forward strand.
CGCGGGCGTTCGCTGCGATGCGGATGCCTGCCTCGACGTCGATACCGTCCGCGTCGACCGGCACGCGGACCATGGCGTTGCGCCGCCCGGTGCTTTCGAGCAGCGCGGTGATGCCGCGATAGGCGGGATTCTCGACCCACGCGCGATCGTCCGCGCCGAGCAGCACCTGGCTCGCGAGGTGAAGCCCCTGCTGCGTGCCGCTCGTGATCACGACCTGATCGGCGCCGCAGCGCACCGAGCGTGAGCGGCGCACGTAGTCGGCGATCGCTTCGCGCAGCGGCAACGCGCCTTGCGGATCCGCATAACCGGACGGTGCGCCGGCGCCGCGTGCGCGCAGGCGGTTGCCGAGGCGGCGCCAGATGTCGTCGGGCGCGGTCAGCCCGACCGGCACCGAGATCGCGAACGGCACGGCCGGCAGCGGACGGAATTCGCGGGCGATCCGCGCGAACGTCGCGGCCGGTTCGGGCAGGCCGGCGTGCGCGGCGCGCTGGCGGGCGGCCGGTGCTTCGCCGGCCGGCGGCGGCTCGGCCAGCGCGTTCGCGACGCGCGTGCCGGCGCCGCCGCGCGATTCCAGGAAGCCTTCGGCGACGAGCTGCGCATACGCGTCGACGACGGTGCCGCGCGCGACCCGCAGCGATGCCGCGAGCAGCCGCGTGGACGGCAGCGTGTCGCCAGGCCGCACGTCGCTGCGGCGCACCGCGTCCCGTAACGCCTGCGCGAGCTGGCGGCTGAGGTCGCCGGCTGCGCGGTCGAGCGCGCCGAGCGACGGAATTTCGACGATCCGGGCGGTTCGGGCCATGATTCTGGTCTGCTGAGATTATTCGAAACCGGCTCTACAGAATAAACCAGTTAGCGATCACAATCCGGGCATGACGAGCCCGTTTCAGGCCCGTTCCTTCCTGAACCCTGTCCGACCGTGGAGCCGCCATGTATGTCCCCGCCGATTTCGCCGAATCCCGCCCCGACGCACTGCGCGAACTGATCGTCCAGCATCCGTTCGGCAGCCTGATCACGCACGGGAAGAGCGGGCTCGACGCGAACCACATTCCGTTCGAACTGCTGCCGGGCGACGGCGGCCTTGGCGAGCTGCACGCGCACGTCGCGCGGGCGAATCCGGTTTGGCAGGAGGTCGCCGATGGCGACGAGGTGCTCGTGATCTTCCGCGCCGGCGACGCGTACATCTCGCCAAACTGGTACCCGAGCAAGCACGTCGCTCACCGGCAGGTACCGACGTGGAACTACGTGGTCGTGCATGCGCACGGCCGCATCACGGTGCGCGACGACGAGAAGTTCGTGCGCGGCGTGGTCGCGCGGCTGACGCGCACGCACGAGGCATCGCAGCCGGAGCCGTGGAAGATGGCCGACGCGCCGAAGGACTATCTCGACACGATGCTGCAGTCGATCGTCGGGTTGCAGATCGAGATCACGCGGCTCATCGGCAAGCGCAAGCTCGGACAGAACAAGGTGGTCGACGATATGCGCGGCGCGGGCGACGCGCTGATCGCGGACGGGAATCTGGCGATCGGGGAGGCGATGCTGGCGGAGGCGGAAGCGAAGCGGGGGTGAGCGCCGTTGATTCGCACGGGGCGCATGCCGCGCCCCCGCCGGCGCACGCTACTGCGTACGCGTCGCGTTCTTCGTCCCTTCTCCCGCCTGCGCCAACGCCCCGCGAATCGCCGCCTCCGTCTTGTCGTACCCGCCCTCGCCATAGCGCGTATAGACGACCTTCCCGTTCGCGTCGATCAGGTACAGCGCGGGCCAGTACTGGTTGCCGTACGCGCGCCACGTGTCATAGCGGTTGTCCTGCGCGACCGGATACTGGATGCCGAAGCGCTTGAGCGCATCGGCGACGTTCTTCGCATCGCGCTCGAACGGATACTCGGGCGTATGCACGCCGACCACGACGAGCCCCTGGTCGCGATACTTCCGGTACCAGTCGTTCACGTACGGAATCGTATGAATGCAGTTGATGCACGAGTACGTCCAGAAATCGACCAGCACGACCTTGCCGCGCAACTGGTCGAGCTCGAGCGGCGCGCTGTTGTGCCAGCGCTCGATGCCGGTGAAGTCGGGCGCCGGCGTGCCGGCCAGCGACGCGGTCATGTCCGCGTCGTCGCGCGTGCCGGCGAACGCGGCGAGCCCGGCCGTGGCGGCGAGGGCGATCACGAGGGCGGCGGTCTTGAGTCTGGGCAGCATGGCGATTCTCCGGTTCGGCCGGCCGCCGCGCGAGTGCGTCGGCCGGACAGGTTTCGACAGCCCTCATTGGGCCGCGCCGACGTATCTGCGATGTGTCCGGCAAGCCGCGCATGTGCAATGTTGTGTGTCGTCACGGCGGCGCGATACATTGGGATACAAACGCGAGGCCGCGGTGCGGTATAAAAGCGGACATCGCCAGCCGGAATCTCACGACAACGACCCCGACTCATGGACAAGATCGACCACGTACTGATCGTCGACGACGATCGCGCGATCCGCGAACTGATCGCGGACTACCTCGAGAAGAACGGCATGCGCGTGTCGCTTGCCGCGAACGGCCGCGAGATGCGCAACGTGCTCGACGACGGCGCGCCCGACCTGATCGTGCTCGACCTGATGCTGCCCGGCGAGGACGGCCTCACGCTGTGCCGCGATCTGCGCGCCGGCAAGTTCCGCACGGTGCCGGTGCTGATGCTGACCGCGCGTGGCGAGGAAACCGACCGCATCATCGGCCTCGAGATGGGGGCCGACGACTATCTCGCGAAGCCGTTCGCGGTGCGCGAGCTGCTCGCGCGGATCCGCTCGGTGCTGCGCCGCGCGCGCATGCTGCCGCCCGGCATGCAGGTGACGGAGACAGCCGCGATGCTCGCGTTCGGCGAATGGCGGCTCGACACGACGGGGCGTCACCTGCTAGACGCCGAAGGCACGCTGGTCGCGCTGAGCGGTGCCGAGTACCGGCTGCTGCGCGTGTTCCTCGACAATCCGCAGCGCGTGCTGACGCGCGACCAGTTGCTCAACCTCACGCAGGGCCGCCAGTCCGATCCGTTCGACCGGTCGATCGACCTGCTCGTGAGCCGGCTGCGCCAGCGGCTGCGCGACGGCGCGCGCGAGCCGCGCTACATCAAGACGCTGCGCAACGAGGGCTACGTGTTCTCGTCGGCCGTGACTGCCGTCGAAGGTGACGCATGAGCGCGCGCCCCCCGTGGCACTGGCCGCGTTCGCTGTTCGCGCGGCTCGCGCTGATCCTGTGCGTGGGCCTCGCGCTCGCGCAGACGCTGTCGTTCTGGCTCACGGTGACCGAGCGCGACCAGGCGACCACCAACCTGATGATGGGCTACATCGAGCGCGAGGTCGCGAGCTCGGTCGCGCTGCTCGACCACCTGCCGCCCGACCAGCGCGCCGCGTGGCTGCCGCGTCTCGCACGGCGCAGCTATGCGTTCATCCTCGGCCCCGGCGAGACGGGCACGCCGCCCGAGGCGCGGTTGTCGGCGCGCGTCGAGCGGTCGATCTCGGACGGCATCGGCGGCGACTACCCGCTGACGGCGAACGCGATCCCCGGCGATCGCGAGCATCTGCAGGTGCATCTGCGCCTGACCGACGGCTCGCCGCTGACGATCGACATCCACCCGATGTCGACGGTGCCGCTGTCGGGCTGGCTGCCGGTCGTCCTCGCGCTGCAGCTCGCGGTGCTGGCCGCATGCTGCTGGCTCGCGGTGCGGCTCGCGACGCGGCCGCTGAACCAGCTCGCGCAAGCGGCCGACGCGCTCGGCCCCGACCTGAAGGGCGAACGCCTGAGCGAGGACGGGCCGTCCGAAGTCGCGCGCGCCGCGCGCGCGTTCAACGCGATGCAGGACCGCATCGCGCAGTACATGGCCGAACGCATGCAGATCCTCGCGTCGATTTCGCACGACCTGCAGACGCCGATCACGCGGATGCGGCTGCGCGTCGACACGATGGACGACGACGTGCAGGGCGCGAAGCTGCGCCAGGACCTGCTCGAGATGGAGCATCTGGTGAAGGAAGGCGTCGCGTATGCGCGCACGCTGCACGGCACGGAAGAGGCCGCGCGCCGCATCGATCTTGATGCGCTGCTCGACAGCATCGTGTGCGACTACACGGATGCGGGGCAGGATGTCGCGCTGCATGGCGGCGGGCCGCTCGCGCTCGTCACGCGGCCGAAGGCGCTGCGCCGGATCGTCGGCAACCTCGTCGACAACGCGCTGAAGTTCGCGGGCGCGGCCGAGATCGACGTGCAGGCGGCACCGGGCGGCGGCGCGATCATTGCGGTGCTCGATCGCGGGCCCGGCATTCCGGACGATCAACTCGACGCGGTGTTCGAACCGTTCCGGCGCGTGGAGACGTCGCGCAATCGCGAGACGGGTGGCACGGGGCTCGGCCTTGCGATCGCGCGGCAGCTTGCGCTCGCGATGGGCGGCACGCTCACGTTGCGCAACCGGCCGGATGGTGGCGGACTCGAAGCACGCTTGACGCTGGCGAATGCCGCGTGATGCGTGTCGGGCGGCGGCGCGTCAGCCGGCCAGCGCGTCAGTCGGTCGCGAGGCGCGCGTACATCGCGAAATCGCCCGGCACGCCGCGCACCATCCGGTATGCGCGCAGCAACCCTTCGTACCGGTAGCCGCATTTCTGCAGCACGCGCGCGGAGCCGGCGTTGCTGGTCAGCACGATGCGCTGGATGCGCATGAAGCCGCCGTCGGCGAACGCCCACGCGGTGACGCTCGCGCACAGCGCGCTTGCGATGCCGCGCCCCCAGTGCGGCGGCGCGAGGTCGTATGCGATCTCGGCCGAGCGGTTCGCGGTGGACACCGTATGCAGCCCGATCGTCCCGGCGAGCGCGTCCGATGCATCGTCGACGATCGCGAGACGGCGGATCGAATCCGCTTGGATCGACTCGATGCCGTCGAACAGCGGCAGCAGATCGTCGCGCGAATGCAGGTTCCAGCTCGTGTGGCGGACGACGTCGGCGTTCGACAGGTACGCGTACCACGCGTCGAGGTCCGTGCGATCGAGCTGACGGAGCGACAGGCCGGGGAAGCCGGAGCGGGGCGGCGCGTCGATTCTCATCGTGCACGCGTTGCGAACGATGCGGCGCGCATGCCGATGCCGTTACGCGGCATGACGCCGGTACAGCGCGAGCGAACCGGCCAGCGCGAGCAGCATCGCGCCGCACGTGCGTTCGAGCCACAGCGCGCCCGAGCGCTTCAGCAGCCGCACCGCGCGTGCGCCGAGCAGCGCGTAGCCGAACATCACCGCGCCGTCGAGCAGCGCGAACGTGATTGCAAGCGCGACGTACTGCGGCACGAGCGGCGCGGACGGATCGAGGAACTGCGGCAGGAACGCGGAGAAGAACAGATAGCCCTTCGGATTCGTCACCGCGGTCAGGAAGCTCTTCGCGAAGATCGACGCGTTGGGTTCGGGCGCCGTGCCGCCGTGCGCGGCGGCGACGTCGAGCGAGCCCTTCGACGTGAGCAGCCGGATGCCGACGTACGCGAGATAGGCGGCGCCGAGCCATTTCACCACCGAGAACCAGAACGCCGACGCCATCAGCAGCGCGCCGAGGCCGAGCGCGACCGCGACGATCAGCACGAAGTCGGACAGCATCGCGCCGGCGAAGCCGTAGGCCGCGCGGCGCACGCCGTAGCGCGAGCCGTTGGTCAGCGCGAGCAGCACCGGTCGGGCCGGGCGTCGCGATTCCGACGAACGCGACGGCGGCGAAGATCAGCAGGGTCGTTTCATGCATGACGGAGGCTCCCGGTAGCAGGTGCGCGCCCGATTATCGGGTGCGCGGCCCCGCGCTGTACAGGGACGTTCGCCGCCAGATCGATTATCTCGATATTGGCAAGAAGCTGTTTTCATTATTGCGCTATCGATCGGAACCGGTTCCAACTACCATGGCGGGCCGCAGCGGGCTGGCCCGCCGCGACGTCGCGTGCGTGTCGCATGCGCGCGTTCCCGTGTGCGGACGCCGCCGGCCTCGCATGCCGGCAGATCTCGCCGACCGCACGCGTTACTCGCATAGAACAACGGGTTCACCGCCCGGAGACGCTAAAAATCATGAACAAGCAACTGATCGCAGCACCGCTGCTGCTCTCGCTCGCGGGCATCGCCTGCGCGCAAAGCTCCGTCACGCTGTACGGCATCGTCGATGCGGGCGTGACCTATCGCAGCAACGAACGGGTCGGCTCGCCGGGCGCCTACACCGGACATTCGGACGTCGGCCTGACCACCGGCAACCTGTCCGGCAGCCGCTGGGGCATCAAGGGTTCCGAGGATCTCGGCGGCGGGATGCGCGCGCTGTTCGTGCTCGAGAACGGCTTCGACATCACCAACGGCACGTCGGGCCAGGGCGGCCGCCAGTTCGGCCGCCAGGCGTTCGTCGGCGTCGGCAGCGACCGCTACGGCACGGTCACGCTCGGCCGTCAGTACACGTCGCTCGACGATTTCGTGAGCCCGGTCGGCCCGTCTTCGTTCATCGGCGGCTTCGGCGCGCACCCGGGCGACATCGACGACCTCGACCAGACCGCGCGTGTCGACAGCTCGATCAAGTACACGAGCGCGAATTACGCGGGCTTTACGCTCGGCGCGCTGTACGGCTTCGGCAGCCAGCCGGGCAGCATGAAGCAGCGCAACACGTGGAGCATCGGCGCGGCGTACGCGGCGGGGCCGCTGCGCGTGGGCGTGGGCTACGAGCGCTCGGACAACAGCAAGACGGGCGCGGCCGACCCGAGCGCCGGCAAGTGGCAGAGCACCGACGACGGCCTGTTCAACTCGTCGATCAACGAGGGCTATGCGAGCGCGCAGTCGCAGCAGATCATCGCGACCGGCGCGACGTACGACTTCGGCCCGGCCGTCGTCGGCGTGAACTACAGCAACGTGCAGTACCGCAGCGGCGCGCAGTCGCTGTTCAACGGTCATGCGACCTTCAACGTCGCGGGCGTGTTCACGCGCTGGAACGTGCAGCCGCAGACGCAACTGTTCGCCGGCTACAGCTACACGCGCGGCAGCGACGTCGACGGCATCGACAACCGCGCGCAGTATCACAACGTCACGCTCGGCGCGGTCTACGACCTGTCGAAGCGCACCAGCGTGTACCTGCTCGGCGCGTACCAGCATGCGTCCGGCACGACGCTCGATGCGCTCGGCCGGCCGGTGGCCGCGACCGCGTCGGTGTCGGACAAGGCGAACGGTCACTCGTCCGACTCGCGGTCGCAGGCGATCGTCAGCCTCGGGCTGCGCCAGAAGTTCTGACGTCACGCACGCGACCGGCGGCCGCGCGATGCGGCCGCGGGTCGCCCGGCCGCCCGGCCGGCGTGCGGCCTTCTCCATTCGCCACGGGCCGCATCACCCTTCGCCGCACGCGCGGCACATCTTCGTTTCTATCCCCGGCCTTCATCGGCAACGGCGTTCCGCCGCGCATCGCGTTACTTCACCTGTTCACGATTTTCCCGGCAATACGGCATGCAGCCTGCGCGCTCGATCGCGCAATGCAGCATGCGCCCGATAATATTTTTTCTCTTTCATTTCAATTTCGATTTGTAATCATCGAGTCGATTTGCCGGCAATGAAAATTCAATGCGCGTGAATCAGAAAAAATGACGTGTCTGCATTGGGAATTCGGAACAAAGTGCCGGTAATGACTGATCGCAACAGCGCTGTCAGGCGAGGAGCTACGGCGCTGGTCCCGGAGTGTTTCCATCGTTGGCCGCCCCGCGTTGCGCGGCAAGAAAATGTAGTGAGTAATTCGCAGTGGAAATGAACAGGTTTTTGAAGAAATCACCAATATTTCATGCGTGGCGAATTAGAGTGTCGAGAAACGATCGCCCGGGAGCACCATTCATGTTATCGAAACAAATTCGCGCGGCATTGCTGGTGTTGTGCATGGCAGTGCTGGCGCCGGTCAGTCATGCACAGGCGCAATACACGACAGACTGGCTCGCGAACACGTTCGGTACGCTGGCCACGCACGTCGGCAACGGCGCGCGCTCGCTGTGGGTCGCGCCCGAGGGCGTGATCTACACGTCGTCGCGCTGGGACGAGAATGCGGGCGGCGTCGCGATCTACCAGAACGGGCAGACGCTCGGCACCATCGGCATCCATGACGAATTCCAGGGCGGCGCGATCACCGGCAACGCGAACTCGCTGTTCGTCGCGCTCGGCTATAACCGCACGTTCGGCAGCGGCTCGGTCGGCCGCTACAACCGCGGCACGAACCAGCGCGACCTGCGCATTCCGGTCAGCACGTGGACGGGCATCCAGTACGCGGACGTGATCACGGGCCTCGCGACGACCGGCAACCTGCTGTACGTGAGCGACTTCTACGGCAACCGCGTGCGCGTCTACACGACGGACGGCGTGTGGCAGCGCGACATCGGCGTGTCGGGCCCCGGCGCACTGGCGCTCGACGCGGGCGGCAACCTGTGGGTCGCGCGCAAGAGCGCGGGCATCGTCGCGCAGTTCAGCCCGACCGGCACGGCGATGAGCACGATCGCGATGGCGGCCGGCGCGCGGCCGGCGTCGCTGTATTTCGATGCGCCGAGCGGGCAGTTGCTGGTGGGCGACGAAGGCCCCGACATGAACATCAAGATCTACACGCTCGCCGGCCAGCCCGCGCAGGTCGGCACGTTCGGCGTGCAGGGCGGCTATCTCGACACGACGTCGGGCATCAAGGGGCAGGTCGGCGACAAGCGCTTCACGCGCGTCGCGGGCATCGGCAAGGACGCGGCCGGCAACCTGTACGTGCTGAACAACGCGTGGGGCGGCGGCTGGGATCTCGGGCGCAACGGCAGCACCGACCTGCATTCGTACAGCCCGACGGGCGTGCTGCAATGGAAGTTGCAGGCGCTGAACTTCGAGGCCGCCGCAGCGCCCGATCCGGCAACCGACGGCGCGTTCTTCTACAGCGGCAACAACGTGTACACCGGCGGCGCGGGCGGCACCTTCGTCGCGAACACGATCGATCCGTTCACCTATCCGAAGGACCCGCGCCTCGACATGAAGGACTACCAGCGCGGCCAGCATTTCGGCCAGCTCGCGCTGGTAAAGGGCACCCGGATGCTCGTCGCGACCGGGCAGAACCCGGGCAACTACAACATCTATCACTTCAACAGCGCGAGCGGCTATATCGCGATCCCGGACGGCTCGATCCCCGGCAAGCCGTTCAACACGACCCTGCAGGTGACGGCCGGTTTCGCGCTCGACGACAACGGCGACGTATGGGCCGGGCTCGATCGCACCAACAACATCTCGCACTATCCGATGACCGGTTTCGACGCCACCGGGAAACCGTCATGGGGTAAGCCGACGCAGATCCCGATTCCGCGCACCGTGCTGCCGCTCACGCGGATCATCTACCAGGCCGACAGTGACACGATGATCCTCGCGCAGGGCATCTCGGGCAGCTGGGACTGGACCGCGATGAACGGGCACATCGAGGTCTATCGCGGCTGGAAGGCCGGCAACACGAGCACGCCGAACGTGGCGATCAACCTGACGAGCGCGAACCCGAAATCGATGGCGGCGGCCGGCCACTACCTGTTCGTCGGCTACGTGCACACCGTGCCGAACGTCGACGTGTTCGACCTGAACACCGGCAGCCTCGTCACCACGCTGACGAACTCGAACACGTCGGCGATGGACGTCGGCAACGACGTCGACTCGATGTACGGCATCCGGGCTTACCTGCGCTCGACTGGCGAGTACGTGATCACGAAGGACAACTACAACGGGTCGAGCCTCGTCGTGTATCGCTGGCATCCGTGACCACCCAGGCCGCGCCGCTCGGGCATCATGGCGCGCCGAGCACGCGGCCGTTCACCTCGCGTCCGTACATCGAGTCGGGCGTGTCGTGGAATTTCGCGCGCGTGTCCTGCACCGAGCCGGTGAAACGCGGATCCTGTGGACGCTCGTGGCTGTCCATGAAGGTCGCGACGTCCCACGCTTCCTGATCGGTCAGCGTGCCGCCGAGCCCGAGCGGCATGTTGGCCTTCACGAAGCCCGCCGCGTTGCGAATGTCGCCCATCCCCGCACCCCAGTTGAACGAGCGCGCGCCCCACAGCGCCGGAAACACCGGCTTGCCGCCGCTGGATTGCCCCTGGCCGTCCGCGCCGTGACACAGCGCGCAATGCTGCGTATAGACGGCGGCGCCGCGTGCATAGTCGGCCTTCTGCGCGGGCGGCGGCAGCTTCGGGAAACCCTGCCCGGGCAGCTTCGTGCCGACCGGCGCACCCTTCGCGAGCCAGTACGAATAGGTTTCGAGTGCAACGAGGATCGGGTCGCCGGCCGGCGGCGCCTTGCCGTTCATGCTGTATCTGAAGCACCCCTGCAGGCGTTCAGCGAACGTGTTCACGTGGCCGTTCTTGCTGCGGTAGGCCGGGTACAGCAGGTACGCGGCCCACATCGGGCTCGAATCGGGCCGGCGGCCCGCGTCGAGGTGGCAGCTCGCGCAGGTCAGCTTGTTGCCGACGTACTTGCCCGCGAACTCGGGCGTGTGCAGGAAGATCTGCTCGCCGAGTTTCACGGTCTTGCCGAAGTCGTCGGCAGGGATCGCGGCTTCGGGCGGTGGCGTGAACGGCTTCGCCGCCGCGGCGGAACCAGCGGCCGGCGCATCCTGCGGCGCGGCCGCGCCGGCGAGCGCGGGCAGCCAGGCCGCGCCGAGCAGCGCGGCACGCGCGCCGCGGATCAGCTTCGTGCGGTCGATCATTGTTTTTCTCCGTTCGCGGCGCCGCCGCGCGCATAGTAGGCGGCCACCGCGTCGATATCGGCGTCGGACAGCTTGCCGGCGATCATCGGCATCAGTGACATCGGGCCGGGTGCCCGCATGCCGTGCTTCCAGCCGTTCAGCTGGCCTGCGATATACGCGGCCGGCTGGCCGGTGAGCGGCGGAAATGCGGTGCCGACGCCGAGGCCGCCCGCGCCGTGACATTGCGCGCACGCGGGCAGGCCTTGCGACCAGCGTCCGCGCGACGCGAGCCATGCGCCGGTGTTCGCCGGATCGATCGAGGTGGCGTCGGATGCGGTTATGGCGGGCGATGCCGGCAGGCTCGCGAAATACGCGGACACCGCATCGCGATCGTGCGGCGACAGCAGTTTCGCGAGCGGCTGCATGACCGGGTTCTGGCGGCTGCCGTCCGCGAACGCGGCAAGTTGCGCGGACAGGTAGGCGGCATTCGTGCCGGCGAGACGCGGGAAGCCCGCGGCCGCGTTGCCTTCGCCCTGTGCGCCGTGGCAGCCGATGCATGCGGCCACGCCCGTCGTCGTGCCCTGGGTGGCGATGGTCTTGCCGAGCGCGATATCGTCCGCGCGGGCGTTGCCGGCCAGCAGCGCGGCTGCGGCGAGCAGCAGCGGTGCGAACCGGCGTCGCGGGTTGTCGACCGAATCGTTCACGTGTCCCCTCCTTGTTGTCTGTCTCGTTGCGCGTGCGCCCGCGCGGTCAGCCCGCGTCGGGCCGATCCTGCCGTGGCGCAAGATGCGCTGCCGGCGCCGTCGCGTCGTAGTGCCCGAAGCCGTAGCGCGCGAAAATCCGGAATGCCTCGGGCGACCGGATGAACGCGAGCCACGCGCGTGCGGCCTCCGGGTGCGGCGCATGCTTCACCATCGCGCCCGCATAGATCGCCGTCGTATTGTGCGCGGACGGAATGTCGATGTGCATCAGCGGATGCCCGACCTGTTCCTGGAACGCCGCTTCCGACTGCCACAGCACGCCGGCGTCCGCGCGGCCCTGCATCAGGAACAGCGCGGTTTCCCGATGGTGGATGTGCGTGAGCTCGGTCGTGCCGGCGCGCACCTTGTCGTCGTAGACGGCGCGCGCGAGCGTATCGCCGCCGGCCTTCACGAGCGACGCGCGGATCTGCCGCGCGACGCCTTCGAAGGCCGGGTTCGGCATCGCGAGCTTCACGTCGGGCCGCGCGAGATCGTTCAGCGATGCAATGTGCTTCGGGTTGCCGGCGTGCACCATGATCGTCAGCTGGTTCGTCACGTACGGCACGGCAGGGCCTTCGAGCGTGCCGTCCGCGATCAGGTCGTCGATCTTGCCGAGCCCCGCGAAATACGCGTCGGGCTTGGCCGTCCACGTCATGTTGCCGACGGTGATCGTGCCACCTGCATGAATCTGCTTCACGAGCAGGCCGGGCGGAATGGTTTCCCAGTAGATGCGGCCGCGGTATTCGGGATGGTCCGCCTCGAACTGCGCGACGAGCGGGGCCATCGCAAAGAAGTAGTTGCCGCCGACGTACAGCACGAGCTTCGGCGCGGTCAGGTCGCCGTGGAAATCGGCGAGCACGTCGACCTGCGGCACGGTGAATTCGAGGCCGCGGTTCGTCGCGTCGTTGTTGCGGCCGTCCTGCCACGGCGGAAAGACGCTGCTCGAAGCGTCGGCGGAAGCGGCGAGCGACAGTGCCGACGTGCAGCAAAGCGCGGCCAGCGCGACATGCAGCGCCGTGCGCCATCGGCGTTGCAGCGAAGCGCGCGTGCGGATCGATGTCATGACGTGCGTCACTTCGCGTAAGTGAAACCGGCGTGCTGTAGTTCGGCTAGCGTGCCGACCACGCCCGGCGTGACGATCGCCGACGGAATCACGTGGTTCGTCAGGTCGGCGGCGAGTGCGTCGAGCGGCAGCTTGTCCGGGTTCGCGTTCGCGCCGTCGAGCCGTTCCGCGAGTTCCCAGATCGCGTTGTGGCACGCCAGGAACACGACGCCGCGCTGCAGCAGTGCGGCGATGCTGTTGTCGTGCGACGAGAATGCGCCGTCGGCCAGCTCGTGATCGTTCGCGTCTTTCGATTGCGCGGGTTTCGCGGCGAGCAGCGTGTTGGTCGCGAACGCGGCGCCGGCCAATTTCGCGAGGCCGTATTTGTCCCACGCGGCCTGGTCGAACAGCGCGAGATGCGCGGCACCGTGCGTGGCCGACACGACGAGGAAATCCGGATGACCGAACGCCCAGATTTGCGCGTTCAACGCATTGCGCATCAGGTTCAGCCACGGGCCGCCGAGGTCGGTGTTGTCCCATACCTGCTTCGGGCCGCCGCGATAGCCGATCACTTCCGTGAGCGCCGCGTGATCCCATTGATCGGGACGCTCGACGATCATCGGCACCGTCTTGAAGTCACGGCGTCTCGGCGTGGCCGCGAGGCGGCGGGTGAGGTCGGCGACGCGCGTCGCGTCGCCGGCCAGCAGCGCGCCGGTTTCGGGTGTCGCCGCCTGGGCGACGCGTGACGCGCCGAGCAGTGCGGTGCCGGCCGCGAGGCCGAGTGTCTTGAGCGCGTCGCGGCGCGCATGCCGGTCGGACATCGAACTCTCCCATCTCGTTTTTGTGGGGGCGTGCCGCATCGCCGTGCCGCGGCGGTGCGTCGCCATCGCGTAGCCAGTCTAGAGGCGCGCGATCGATATCTGAAATCGCGATATCGGATGGGAGATATTCGAGGGTCCGATGATTGGCCGAAACGACGAAGGCCGCGCGACACCGGCTGATGGGGCATCCATACCGGTTCGTGTCACCGGCCGGGGTGCGTCGCGCGTGTCGCGCGGCCCCGGCCGCCCGGTACGAAGGTGCGAGGGTGCGTTAGAACGACACCGTTGTCGTCAGCGTGACGAGCCGCGGCTCGCCGACCGCGACGATCAGGTTGCTGTTGCTCGACGGATAGTAGGTCTTGTCGAGCAGGTTCTTCACGTTCAGCTGGATGCGGGTGGGGAACTTGCCGATCGTCGTTTCGTAGGCCGCGAATGCATCGATGGTCACGTAGCCGGGCAGCGTGAAGCTGTTCGCGGTGTCGCCGGGGCGTGCGCCGACGAGCCGCGTGCCGCCGCCGAAGCGCCAGCGTCCGGGCAGGTTTGCAATGGCCGTGTCGTATACCGCGAACAGGCTGCCCGTGTGGCGCGCGACGTTGACGAGCGGCGTGTTGCTGTCGCGATCGTTGGCGTTCGTGTACGCATAGCTGCCGATCAGGCTCAGGTGCCGCGTGAGCTGCCCCGCGACGTCGAGTTCGATCCCGCGCGAGCGTGCGGTGCCGATCGTCGACGTGATGTCGCCGACCGTGACCGCGACGTTGCGCTTGTCGATCTGGTAGGCCGCGAGCGTGCCGGTGATGCCGGGCTTCAGGCTGAACTTCAGGCCGGCTTCCAGCACGCGGCCGAATTCCGGCGCGAGCGGTGACGCGACGTTCGATGCGACGTTCGGCTTGAACGAGCGGCTCACGTTCGCATACGCGGTCAGCGACGGCGTGAGCGCATACGCGAGCCCGAACTGCGGCAGCCACACGTTGCCGTGCGAGCGGTCGGCGAACACGAACGGCCGCCCCATCCCCGATTCCTGCTGCCAGTCTTCCCAGCGCAGCCCGCCGACCGCGGTGAGCCGGTCGGTGATCTTCACGGAGTCCTGCACGATCATCGAATACGTGTGGACCTTCGAAAGCGAATCGCTCTGCTTCGCGCTTGCCGTGCCGCCCGGCGCGAGCAGGCCGTAGACGGGATCGTAGAGATCGAAGCCCTTGGTCGCCGCGCCGCGGATCGTGTCGCCGCGGAAGCTGCGCTGCCGCTCGTATTCGCCGCCGACGTAGAGCGCATGGTTCATCCCCGCGAGCGTCAGGTTGCCGAGCAGGCCGAGCGTCGCGATCTGGTCGGAATCGTTGCGCCCGAGGTTCGCATCGGACGAGCGCGACAGCGCGCCGGTCGTGCTGTTGAAGGCGGTTGCGCGGGTGAGGTACTGGTCGTAGCGGTCGCGGCCCCAGCCGTAGGTCGCACGCACGCGCCACGCGTCGGAGAAGCGGTGCTCGACGCGCGCACGCAGCGTCTCCTGGATCCCGCTGCTTTGCGCCCACGCTTCCTCGTAGCGGCGATAGCGCAGCGTATCGTCGGGGCGGCCGTTCACGAGCACGGTGCCGCGATCGAACGGCATCGTGTAGTCGACGTACTGGTAGCTGACGTCGATCGATGTGTTCGCGTCGTGCCACGACAGCGCCGGCGCGATCAGCGCATTGCGTTCGCGGCCGAAGCTGCGCCAGTAGCGGCTCGTGTCGTATTCGCCGGTGAGCCGGAACGCGAGCGTGCCGCCCGCGACCTGCCCCGGCTTGCCGAGCGGGCCGGTCAGGTCGAACTGCGCGCTGCTGCCGCCGTGGCTCGTGCGCGAGGCCGAGATCGAGCCGCCGAACGTGGCCTCCGGCTTGCGCGTGACGAGGTTGATCACGCCGCCCGGGTCCTGCATCCCGTACAGCAGCGACGCCGGGCCCTTCAGCACTTCGACGCGGTCGATCGTCGCGAGATAGCTGTGCAGCACCGGCGCGCGCACGCCGTCGACGAGCACGGAGCCGTCGTTGTTCGATCCGAAGCCGCGCTTGATGAACGCGTCGCGCGTGCCGCCGAGCGTGTTGGTCTGCGTGACGCCGCTGATGTTGCGGAGCACGTCGTCGAGCGAGCGCGCCTGCTGGTCCTGCATCACGCTGCTGCTGACCACCGCGACCGATTGGGGAATCTCCTTGAGCGGGCGATCGTCGCCGCCGGCGATGCTGCTGGTGCGCGGCTGGTAGCCGACCGTCGGATCGGCGACGGCCGAGGCGCTGACGCTGATCGCCGGCAGTTCGCGTTCGGGCGGCGCGGGCGTGGCCGCGGCTGCCGATGCCGCCGCGGCAGGTTCGGCATCCGCATGCGCGCCGCTTGCGACGCAAAGGGTGATCAGGGCAGGGAGGCTCGCGCGCCACGGGCGCAGGGTCCGCGCGCGGCGGGGCGGTCGACGGGATGGCATGAATCGATGAATGGCGGAATGCTAAGGATGAGGGCGCGGGCCGCAGCGCTTCACTTTCACTGCGTCGCGGCGGCAGGATGCGCATGATATACGTAATGAGAATCGTTTGCAATTGTAATGGGCCCGATGCGGGCCGTGACTCGCGATTGCCGGGCTGTCGACCGTCTGCTACCGTAGCGGCCAAAATCAGACGCAGTGAAATTCAATGAGAGCCGGGGGCCGCACCATGTCATCTTCCAGTCACGTCGCGTGCAGCGCGACGTCGCGCACCGCAGTCGACCATGCGGGTGGTGAAGTGATCGCAGCCATGTTCCACGATTCGAGCGATTAGGGCCCGTTCCCGTTATTAGCGTGAACAGGCCCTAATCTTACTGTGTCAATAAATTCATGCCATTATAGGAACTTCTTCATCCATGACGTGAGGAATGATGGACTGGGAGACGTCATTCGAGGCGTATCTGGAACATTTGTGTGAAGCGCTTGGGCATAGCGACCGCGAGTCAGGATTGAAGGGCTATTGCCAAGGGCTGATGCTGCCAATTCGGCGCAAGAGCGTCGAGCCGCTGGCGGCACATCTGGAACCGGAGCATGTGAGCGCGCGGCACCAGTCGCTAC
>NZ_LKPJ01000054.1 GCF_001443045.1 Burkholderia ambifaria
CGCCCGCCCCGCTAAAGCCCCGCGAACCCGGCATCGCCGAACGCGCGCTCCGCGCCGCGCGCGACTGGCTGCTCGGCGGCAACACGGTCGTGCGCGTCGGCATCGTCGTGCTGTTCTTCGGCGTCGCGTTCCTGCTCAAGTACGCGGCCGACAACAACATGCTGCCGATCGAATTCCGGCTGGCCGGCACGGCACTCGCCGCGGCCGCGCTGCTCGCGATCGGCTGGCGCATGCGCGCGCGCCGTGCGGCCTACGGCCTCGTGCTGCAGGGCGGCGGCGTCGGCATCCTGTACCTGACGATCTTCGCCGCAACCAAGCTCTACGCGCTGCTGCCGGTCGGCGCGGCGTTCCCGCTGATGGTCGCGGTATGCGCGCTGAGCGCGTTCCTCGCGGTGAAGCAGAACGCGCTGCCGCTCGCGTTCATGGGCAGCGCGGGTGGCTTTCTCGCGCCGGTGCTGCTGTCGACCGGCCACGGCAGCCATGTCGCGCTGTTCAGTTACTACGCATTACTGAACGCGGGCATCTTCGCGATCGCGTGGTTCAAGGCCTGGCGGCCGCTGAACCTGCTCGGCTTCGTGTTCACGTTCACGATCGGCTCGGCATGGGGCGTGACGGCATACCGCCCCGCGCTGTTCGCGACCACCGAACCGTTCCTGATCCTGTTCTTCCTGATGTATGTCGGCATCGCGCTGCTGTATGCGGTGAAACGCGAGCTCGCGCTGCGTCACTACGTGGACGGCACGCTCGTGTTCGGCACGCCGATCGTCGCGACCGCGCTGCAGGCCTCGCTCGTGAAGGACATGCCGTTCGGGCTCGCATGGAGCGCGGTCGCGCTGTCAGCGTTCTACGTCGCGGTTGCCGCATGGCTCGCACGCCGCCGCGATCGTCTCGCGCTGCTGTTCGAAGCGATGCTCGCGCTCGCGGTGATCTTCGCGACGCTCGCGGTACCACTCGCATTCTCGGGCCCGACGACGAGTGCCGCGTGGGCGATCGAAGGCGCCGCGATCGTATGGGTCGGCGTGCGCGAGAAGCGTCTCGCGCCGTTCGGGTTCGGCCTGCTGATGCAGATCGCCGCGGCCGGCGCATTCTTCACGAGCCTGCTCGGACCGGCCGACGCGAACGCGCTGCCGGTGCTCAACAGCCCATATATCGCGATGCTGCTGATCGCGCTCGCCGGGCTGTTCACCGGCTGGTGGCTGCACGGGCGCGACGAAGCGCGCGCATGGCACGCGTGGATGCCGGACGTCGGCGCGGCCGCCGCGGCGTGGGGGCTGCTGTGGTGGCTGAGCGGCGGGCTGCACGAGATCCTCGTCTACGCGAGCCGTCACGTCGATCTGCACGCGGATCGCTTCGTCGTCGACGCAACCGCGCTGTTCGCCGCCGGCACCGCATGGCTGGCACACGTCGCGCGCCGCAAGCTCGCGTGGCCGATCGCCGAATGGCCGGCACTCGCGCTGACGCCGGTGCTCGCGCTGCTCGCATTACGCGCGTTCGATTCGCATGAAGCGCCGCTGTCGGGCATGGGCGCGTTCGCGTGGCCGATCGCCGTCATCGCATGTTATGCGCTGCTGCTGCGTCAGTCGCGCGGCACGACGGCCGCCGGTCCGGCAACGGGCGCAGCCGGGGCGACGGGCAGGTCGGCCGTGGCGGCCATCCCCGTCCCCGTGATCGCGCCGCTGCACACGCTGATGTTCTGGACGTTGTGCGGGCTGTTCTCGCTCGAAGGCTTCTGGCGCCTGCGCGCGTTCGTGCCGGAAGGCGCGTGGAGCTGGAGCGCGTGGGCCTACGGTTTCGGCGCACTGCTCCTGCTGGTGGCGGGCCCCGGCTCGCGCCTGCGCTGGCCGGTCGCCGCGTTCCCGCGTGCGTACCAGGTATGGGGTGCCGCACCGCTCGCCGCGCTGCTGTGGCTATGGAGCATGGCGAGCGTGACGAGCGACGGCGACGCATCGCCGCTGTTCTGGCTGCCGCTGCTCAATCCGCTCGACGTCGCGCAACTGCTGATCTTCGTCGCGTTCGCCACGTGGCTGCGCCGCTTGAAGACGCTCGGCGTCGACTGGCATCCGCTTGCGGCCGACCTCGCGGCGCTCGCGACCGTATTCCTGTGGTTCAACGCGCTGCTGCTGCGCACGCTGCATCACCGTTTCCACCTGGCCTACGACATCGACACCGTGCTGTCGTCGTTCGGCATCCAGCAGGTGTTCATGGTCGGCTGGAGCCTGTTCGCGTTCGCCGGCATGTGGCTGACGCGCCGCGAAGGCGTCGCGCGCGTGTGCGCGCTCGCGTCCTTGCCGCTGATCGTCGTAATGTGGGTCTGGACCTTCTACGCGAACTTCACGCAGGACGGCGGCAGCTGGGCACGCATTCCGCTGCTCAATCCGCTCGATCTGGTGCTCGTGGTGGTCTATGCACTCGCCGCGTCGTGGTTCGTGCGCGCACGCAAGCTCGGCTGGTCGTTCGGCAACTATCGCGTCGAGCTGCTCGGCGCGGCCGGCGCGACGGCCTTCCTGTGGCTGAACGCGATCCTGCTGCGCACGCTGCATCACTGGACCGGCGTGCCGTACGCCTTCGACGCAATGGCGGAATCGACCCTCGTGCAGGCGTCGGTCTCCGTGTACTGGACGCTCTGCGCGCTCGCGACAATGATCTGGGCCACCCGCCGCGGGTTGCGTCCGCTGTGGTTCGTCGGCGCCGCGCTGCTCGCGCTCACGGTGATCAAGCTGTTCCTGTTCGACCTGTCGCACGTCACCGGCATCGAACGCATCGTGTCGTTCATCGGCATCGGCGTGCTGCTGCTGTTGATCGGCTATTTCTCGCCGCTGCCGCCGAAGGCCGCGGCTCAACGGGACGACACCCCATCATGAAACGACTCGCAGCCCTGCTCGGCCTGAGCCTGCTGACGTCGTTCGCGGCGGCCAACGGCACGCCGGGCGCCGAGCGCGTCGCCCGACGCTTCGCGCTCGATCTCGACGGCAGCGCCGCGTATTACCAGCTCACCGTGCCGCAGGCCGTGTATGCGGCCAGCCGGCGCGACGATCTCGGCGACGTGCGCATCTTCAACGGCGCCGGCGAACCCGTGCCGTATTCGCTCGATGCGCCCGCAGCGGCCGCCGCGCCGCCGTCGCGCACGCCGGTGCACTGGTTCCCGCTGCCGCCTGCCCGCACCGACGACGGCCACGCGCCGCTCGGCGTGTCGGTCGCGCCGGACGGCTCGCTGCGCGCGACCGTCACCGCGCCGGCTCCCGCGAAGCACGCGGCCGATCTCGTCGACCTGTCGCATGCCGACGGCGAGGCCGACGCGCTGCTCGTGCACGTGAGCGACGACAGCTACCAGGGGCGCGTCGCCGTGCAAGCGAGCGACGACCTGCGCAGCTGGCGCTCGCTCGGCAGCACGCAACTGCTGAAGGTCGGGCGCGGCGGCGACATGCTGATGCAGGAACGCATCGCACTGGAAGGCACGGGGCCGCGCTACCTGCGGCTCGACTGGCTCGACAGCGCGCCCGCGATCGGATCGATCGAGATCGAAACGCGACCGCATGATGCGCGCACGACGGACACCGCGGCCGTGCCGCGCCAATGGCGCGACGCCGTGCACGTGCGGGCAGGCAACACGCCCGGCGAGTATCTGTTCGACACCGACGGCGCGTATCCGGTCGATCGCGTGCGCATCGACCTGCCGCAGCCGAATACGGTTGCGCGCGCAACGCTGCAGAGTCGCCCCGACGCGCAAGCGCCGTGGCGCGACGTCGCCGACGCCGCGCTGTTCCGGCTGCAGGGCAACGGTGGCGAACAGCGCAATTCGCCGCTGGCGTTCGCGCCGAATCCGGATCGCGCGTGGCGGATCGTCGTCGACATGCGCAACGGCGGGCTCGGCGGCGGTCAGCCGGCCGTTGCGATCGGCTGGCACCCGGCCGCGCTGACCTTCGTCGCGCGCGGCACGCCGCCGTTCACGCTCGGCGTCGGCAATGCGTCGCTGCCGTCATCGGCCGCAAGCCGCGATGCGCTGCTGGTCGGAATGGCGCCGGAAGTGCGGCCCGCGCGCGTCGGCGCGGCGTTGCCGGTCTCGGCGGTCCCGCCGGAGCCGGCCGCCGATACGGATGCGACGCGCCGTTACGTGCTGTGGAGCGCGCTGGTCGTCGCGGTCGGTGTGCTCGGCACGATCGCATGGCGCCTCGCGCGCGGCGGCGGTGGCGGTGGCGACACGGGCCATCGCGACGAGTAAGGCCGCGCCACCAGGCCGGCACGACGAGTCAGGCCGGCACCGCGCGCCCTTCGTGCCGCGACGCGGCCGTGCCGACGCGCTCGCCACGGCGACGAACGGCGGCTGGCCGCACCGGCCGCGCTCATCGCCGCGGAGCGCACGCCGCGACGCAGGCGCGCCGCGCACATCCTCGACGACCCAATTCGGCACGCGCGATCCCTTGTTCGAGATGCACGATGCTCGCGCGAGCGCGGCCGCTTCCTCGTTGACACGCCCGGTGACGCGATCCAGACTCGTTGATCCTTCACAGTACCGCGAACGCCCATGGTCACCTGCTTCCTTCGCTACGTCATCGATCCGTACAAACTCGAGCAGTTCGAAACCTACGGCAAGATGTGGATTCCGCTCGTCGAGCAATTCGGCGGCACGCATCACGGCTACTTCCTGCCTTCCGAAGGCGCGAACGACATCGCGCTCGCGATGTTCTCGTTCCCGAGCCTCGCCGAGTACGAACGCTACCGCGAACGCTCGAAGTCCGATCCCGCCTGCCAGGCCGCGTTCCGGTATGCGGAAGAAACGCGCTGCATCGTCAGCTACGAGCGCAGCTTCTTCCGGCCGGTGTTCGAGTAACGCGCGCATCGCGCCCCCTTTCCTGCGCCGGACGAAAAAAAGCCCCGCCTGCATCCGCGCGGCGGGGCCAACCCATGTCAGTAGAGACATCATGGAGGAGACGGGCCCATCTTATCGAGCGCGGCCCGCCGTCCCAACCAAGCATTTCTGCTATCCATCTGCGGTGCCGCGCGTACGCCCGACCCGCGTGCATGGCATATCGATAGAACGAAAAGTCGTTTTCAGAGTGACGGCGGGGTCGTTACCATCTGGTTTTAAGCCTGTGCTTAGCCGGGCAAGCCATCCCAAGGAGCGCCCCTTGACTGCATTCGATCAACACCGCCGCCCGTTCGTTGTCGGCATCGGCGGCACCACCCGAGCCGCGTCGTCTACCGAGCGCGCGCTGTCGTTCGCGCTGCGCGGCGCGCAGGCCGCCGGCGCACGCACGCGCCTGTTCGACGGCCCGTTCCTGCATACGCTGCCGCACTACGCCCCCGAACACAAGGCGCTGACCGACGCGCAGCGAGAGCTGATCGACACCGTGCGCGAAGCCGATGCGATCATCATCGCGACGCCCGGCTATCACGGCGGCGTGTCCGGCCTCGTGAAGAACGCGCTCGACACGCTCGAGGAACTGCGCGCCGACGAGCGCCCGTATCTCGACGGCCGCGCGGTCGGCCTGATCGTCACGGCCTACGGCTGGCAGGCCGCGGGCACCGTGCTGACGTCGCTGCGTTCGATCGTCCATGCGCTGCGCGGCTGGCCGACGCCGTTCGGCGCGACCGTGAACACGCTCGAAACGCGCTTCGACAGCGCCGACAGCTGTTCGGATCCGAAGGTCGTCGCGCAGCTCGAGACCGTCGGCGCGCAGGCGGCGGAGTTCGCGCTGGCGTTTGCGTCGCATCGCGCAACCACGCATGCCGCGTCGGTCGACGCGCTCGCCCCCGTGCTGAAGATCGCCAACCAGTAATCCCCTGCCTTCCCGCCGCCCGCGCCCGGCCGACGACGTTCGCCGCGCGCGGGCGGCGCGTGTCCGACAGTCCGGCACGCGCCGCGCCGGCGCCTCTGCTGCGTGCCGGCTCCCCGCACCGATAACGATTCGGCCCGCCGCGTGATTTGCATTGGTCGAAAGATTGGTTCACGCCGCGCGCGGGTTTTCGTACGCTGAAAGCCCGAACCCTCCATGCGCACGCCATGAACCGCACGATCCGCTACAAGGGCTACGAAGTCGCCCCCGCTGCTGCCCGGT
Source organism: Burkholderia ambifaria (assembly GCF_001443045.1). Taxonomy (GTDB): domain Bacteria; phylum Pseudomonadota; class Gammaproteobacteria; order Burkholderiales; family Burkholderiaceae; genus Burkholderia; species Burkholderia ambifaria_A. The sequence goes on from NZ_LKPJ01000054.1 coordinate 6,057, forward strand.
TGCCGAACGGGCTGTTCGCCGCGAACCTGACGATCGAAAAGGCAAGCGGCGGTCCGTCGCCGCGCGCCGTGTCGTTCGACGCCATCGATTTCTTCTTCGAAGAGGAACACGCGCTCGCGTATGCGTCACGCTGGGGACGCCTCTGGGTCGACACGCAGGCCTGAGCGCTGCCCCGGGCAGCGCAGTCCCGCACGAAAATACGCGATGACGGAAGCTATGCAAGAATCTTTCGTCTTGTAATCGCATAACAACAGCCATGTCCGACACGCTGCAGGAAAAGCATGCAGCGGCAGATCACGCCATGCGCAACTGGACCTTCGAGAGTCAGGGTCCGGTCAGGATCGGTTCCGATGCGCACCGGCAGATGTTCTGCCGCATGCTGCTCGATACACACAACCCGTACAAGCCGGCCGTCATCGACTGGCCACCGCTCAAGCCCGACGAACTCAAGCGGCTCACGTCGCTGCCGATCTGGGACATCGCCGTGCAAACCGAAGGCCGCGCATCGATCCGCGTCGCCACGTTCGCCGCGACCGTCGACGATCCGCTGTTGCGCCGGGCGCTCGAGATGGACGGCGGCGAGGAGGCGCGGCACAAGGTCGTGCTGTCGAAACTGGTCCACGCATACGGCATCGAGCTCGCCCCCGAACCGGCCTATCCGGCACCGAAAGACCCCGAATGGTCGTGGATGGTGACCGGCTTCAGCGAATGCATCGACAGCTTCTTCGCATTCGGCCTGTTCCGCTCCGCGCAGCGCTCCGGCTATTTTCCTGCCGAACTCGTCGATACCTTCGAACCCGTGATCCAGGAGGAAGGCCGCCACATCCTGTTCTTCGTGAACTGGTACGCGTGGTACTGGCGCAATTTGCCGTGGTGGCGCCGGCCGTGGTTCTTTGCACGGGTTGCGGCCGTATGGGTGTTCCTGATCCGGGAACGCATCGGCATCGCGCGTGGGATCGACACCGATGGCGTCGCGCGCGACGCGAACTTCCCGGCGACGAGCACCGCCGACATCGGCGAAGCGTTGAACCCGCGCGAGCTGATCGAGCTGTGCCTCACCGAGAACAACCGGCGGATGGCTGGGTACGACAAGCGGCTGCTGCGCCCGATGTTCGTCCCGCGCATGGCGCGCCTGGCACTGCGCTTCCTGCGGAAATAAGGCCGCGGCGACGGGTGGCACAGGGCGGCCTCGACGGCAGGACGCGTCCGCACGCGACTGCGTCGTGATCGATTCGGTGCATGGTCCGTTCGTCGTCGACGGGGATCGGCGAACCGGGCGCGACGTGCAATCCGGCCTAGGCCGGCACCCGATCGCCGCGCTTTGCGGCAAACGCACGGCCATGCCGGCGTCCGATCCGCGCCAGCCCCGCGAAACAGCGCAGCGCGGCACGGCTGACCTCAACGGCCTGCCGCGCGACGCTGCCGGATACGCCGCGCGCGATCGCCGAATCGTCGCCGCAGGCACCCGCAAACACGCCGGCGTAATAGTGCCGTGCCGCGAGTTCGCGGCCGTCGGCGTCGAGCGGCTTCATCCTGTGAATACGGTGCGCGACGGCCTTGAGGCCGTCGAGATACGGCAGGACGTCGATCGGCGCATCGGTCGCATCGGCACCGAAGTGATGCAACATGTCTGCCAGTTCGGCGATCGCGACGAGCTCGCGCGCATCGGCCGCCTGTGTGCCCCTTCCGTGCCCGGCCCTCCTCGTCGCCGCCATGCCCACGCCCCTTTGCGATCCATCGTTGCCCGATGCCGACGTGCAGCGCCCACGCCGCGGCGTCATGCTGCGGCCGGCGACCGCCATGTAAAGCGAATGCCCTGCGCCCACGCGACGCCGGAATCCAGGATGATCTGCCGGTCGGTCTCGTTCTCCACGCCTTCGACGACGACGTGCCGCGCACTTTCGTGCGCAAACGCGATCAGCCGGCGAAACTGGTAGCGCCCGATCGCGTTGCGCTTGATCAGCGACAGGACCGACCTGTCGAGCTTCACGATATCGGGGTTGCCGACCACCAGGTTGTTCAATGCGCTGAAGCCGACGCCGAAATCGTCGATCGCGACGCGGCATCCGGCCTGGCGGAACCGATTCACGAACGACCGGCCCGCGACGGGGTTCAGCGGCCCCGTCTCGGTAATCTCGACGACCAGCCGCGCCGCGACCGACGGCTCGCGCTCGAGCCGCCTGAAGAGGGCCAGCCATGCATCGTCCACCACCGCGCTCGTCGCCGCGACGTTGCAGCCATACACGGCCGTCGGATCGGCGCGCAGCGCGTCGATCGTGCGGCTCACCACGAGCCGGTCGAACCAGCGCATCAGCCCGAGCGATTCGAGGCGCGGCAGGAATGCGAGCGGCGGCAACGCGTCGCGCGATCCCCAGCGCAGCCGCGCGAGGCATTCGTGATACAGCACGCCGCCCGACAGGTCGGCGCGGCAGACCGGCTCGCGCACGAATCCGAGCCGGCTTTCGACGAAACTGCGTACCGACGCAAGATCGGGGTGATCGTCAGGCCCGCCAAACACGAGATCGATTTCGTCCCGATTCGCTACGCTGTTCGCCTCCAGGCGAGGTTCGACCGCATTCATCCGGCGCTCCGGCAAATGTCGGACCGCCGACGACGGCCCGCGCTCTCGATACATGTGGTGCGAGCCGACCACGACACGCTCCACCGCCTACCCGGCCCATCCTATTGTTTCGATCTTTTCCGGAAGCGTACTTTTCATTTCGGCGCGCCGTCAAATTCGATATTGTCAACGACATTCAAACACGCGAAATACACCATGCATGCACGTCGTCGACAGTGCGACAGGTTACACAAATCCGTCTACGGCATTTCAATCGATATCGTTTATCTGCTCCGTCCAGACACTCTCGAGCCGATCGATTTACTGCAAGATCCGTTTCAAAGGCATCGTGCCCAGCATTTGGTATGGCAAATACCAGACGACCAAACCGGACCCGGACCCACCGCCCGGACTCGCCGCAACCGCCTGAAGATTGCCCCATAGGCAGGTTACCACGGGGCATTCGGTCTCCACGGAATTCAATTTCCTCGTTTCAAACAATATTGATGATATTCGAATAATAATAGTACAAAACCAGCCCACAATATCGATCCGAATTACATGACAATCATCAATTGAAAGATGTTTAACAATTTTTCCGACTCGTTAACCTCTAAAATGATTTTCGACGGACCTCCCTCGGAGCCGTCAATTTCGTGCCTTCAAAAACCGTCGAATCTCCTCGGTTCGGCGGTTTCTTTTTTAACGGCATTATTTCGTCAGACATTAACCCGGGACAACCCGGATGCGGCAGGCGTCGCGCAACCTCATGCAGCCGTCGCGCCGATCAGGTTCGCGAGCAGCGCGTCGTATTCGGCGACGAGCGCGAGGTTTGCCGACGTATAGCGGCCGAGGATCCCGCGCTGGCGCCGCGCGTGCCCTTGCCAGTCGTCATCGTGTGTGTGCAGCGCGTGCAGCAGTGCCTCCGCGCCCTTCTTCACTTCGTTATCCGGAGTAGTAGCCGAGATCGGGCGCGCGGCTCGCTGCGCGGCCGGCCGATGTTCTCGTTTCATTGAGCAGGCGTGGCCGATCTCGTCGGCTTCAACGCGCCCTGGCTGTTCCGCCGCGCGGACAGCCACATCGTGCATGACTACGGGATGCGGTCCGACATGTACGCGCCGATGATGGCGCACGACGACGGGCGGCTGTCCTGAAGCACCCGCTTCAAGCGCAAGGTCGCCGGCACGCGCACCGGCCGGATTCGGCCGATGCGCGCCGGTTGCCGTCAGATCGCCGTAATCGTCGGCGCGACCGCGGCCGGATCGGTGACGCTCGCCTTGCCGGTTTCGACGTGCCCCGCGATGCGGCGCGTCCAGCCCGCATTCCCCGCCACCGCGAACTGCAGGTCATACCACTGACTGCTGCACGACAGATCCCAGTGCGCTTCGACGCGTTGCCCCGCGGGAATCGTCAGCGTGCGCGGCGCCCCGCCGTACGCGACATCGGTCGCCGTGACCGTCAGTGCGGCAGTGCCCGCGTTGGCGATCGTCACGTAGACGTCGCCGTTGGCGACGTCATAGCACGGCGTGATTTCGGGCTTCGCGCCGGCGTCCGCGGCGGCCGATCCGGCGAAGCGCCGGAAATAGCCGTTCGGCCCCCACACGCTCACCAGGTAGTTACCGTTCGCGTCGAGCGCCCACGTATCGGTCAGTTGCTTGCCCGCTTCGACCGTGTAGCGGCGCGGCATCGCGGTGGCGTCGCCCGTATGGACCCAGAAGTGCGCGCCTTGCGTACCGGTATTCGCGAACGTCAGCGCGTAGCCTTGTGCCTGCAACTGCCCGGTGACGTGCAATTCGTACGGCAGCGCACGCGCCGGCCGCGTGCCGGGTTCCTGCGCCGTCACGACCTGCTGCGCGGTGCTGGCCGGCGCGGTCTGCGACGACGCGCGCGAGCATTGCAGGTCCGCCTGCGCGACGTACGCCTGCGTGCTCGGCAGGGCCGGCAGCGTGGCATCCGATTTCGAGAAGTCGAGCGCCGACGTCAGGTCGCCGCAGATTGCGCGGCGCCACGGCGAGATGTTGGTTTCCATCACGCCAAAGCGCTTCTCGATGAATTGCAGTACCGACGTGTGATCGAACACTTGCGAGCAGACAAAGCCGCCCTTCGACCACGGCGACACGACGAACATCGGCACGCGCGGGCCGAGGCCGTACGGCAGGTTGTCGGCCGTATACGTCCCGGTCTGCGTCGCGGTCACGACGTCGTGCCGCTCGAGCGACACGTCCACGGTGCTCATGCCGGAGCCCGGCAACGTCGGCGCCGACGGCGGCACGACATGGTCGAAGAAGCCGTCGTTCTCGTCGTACATGACGAGCAGGACGGTCTTGCTCCAGACGTCCGGATTGGACGTCAGCGCATCGAGGATCGTCGACAGGTAGTACGCGCCGTACAGCGGCGTGAACTTCGGATGTTCCGAATAGGCGGCGGGCGGCAGCAGCCACGAAACCTGCGGCAGCGCGTTCGCCTGCACGTCGGCCTTCAGTTGCGTGATCGGGCGCGTGCTCATCCCGCGCATCTGCAGCGACGAACCGGCCGGCGCATTCACGAAGTTGCTGAAGCACGCCAGCATGTTCGTGCCGTAGTTGCCGGTGAAGTTGTCGAAGCCGGTGCCCTGCTGGTAGATCTGCCACGAGATGCCCTCCTTCTCGAGGCGCTCCGGATAGGTCGTCCAGTTGAAGGGCGGCAGCTTGATCTTGTCGAACTGGTTGTCGATATAGTCGGTGTTGTCGAGCAGCGGGCCGCCGCCCGTGCCGAGCGGGTCGACCATCCCCGTCATCAGGTACATGCGGTTCGGGTGCGTGTTGCCCGGAATCGAGCAGAAGTAGTTGTCGCACACGGTGAACGCATCGGCGAGCGCGTAATGGAACGGAATGTCGTCGCGGACGTGGTAGCCCATCGTCATGTTGGACTTCTGCACCGCCCACTGGTCCGCGCGGCCATTGTCGATCGCGCCGTGCGTGGTCGCCCACGTATGCGGCAGGCCGCCCATGCACTGCGCGTTGACGCTCGGGTTGGTCGTGTCGTAGCGGAACGGCGCGATCACGCTCGTCTGGTCTTCCTGACGCGGCTGGAACCAGACCGGCTTGCCGTTCGGCAGCGTGACCGGGAAGCGGTCGTTATAGCCGCGCACGCCGCTCAAGTGACCGAGGTAGTGATCGAACGAGCGGTTCTCCTGCATGAACACGACGATGTGTTGCACGTCCTGGATCGTGCCCGTCACGGTATTCGGCTCGATCGCAAGCGCCTTGCGGATCGATTCGGGAAGCAGCGCGGTGGCGGCGGTCGCGCCGGCGAGGCCGGCGGAGAACTTCAGAAAATCGCGTCGCGAATGGATGGCCATGCTGATTGCTCGTGATTGGATTTCTGGTGGAAGGCCGGTATCAGGATGCGGGCGAGGAAGCAGGCGCGGTGAAGCCCGGCGGGCAGTGCACCTGCGCGGTGGCGACCGTGCCGCGGCCGCACGCGGCCTTCTGCTGCGCGACGGGCGCTGGGGTTGCAGTCAGGTCGTCGTTGCAGGCGCTAAGGAGTGCGATCAGCGTGAGCAGGCCGGCGACCGCGAAAGGCCGCAGGGCCGACTTTCGCATAACGGTTCTCCGTGGGGTGATGATGTGACGCGGACGCGAAGCCGCGCCGGTCATGTCGACGCCGAGATGCTAAGTTTGACGTGTGACACGACAGTGTCGCGCGCCGGGGACCGACGTGCATGCAGTTGCACGCGTCGGTGCGGGTGTGGCGGGTGCGCCGTCGATCGAAAGGCGGGAGCGGTCATCGTCGGCGGGAGGGAGATTCGAAGGGCCCAGTGTAGCGCGCATGGCGGCGCACATCGGGAAAAGCGCGCCATTTCAGCGGACCGCCGACCGGCGCGCTGTCATGGATGGCCAGCCACGCGCCGGGCGATGCCCGGCTCTTTTTCGAGCGGTTACATCGTCCATCGCCCGGCTTCGATCGCCGTTTCCATCATTCTGATGGTGAGCGGACGCTCCAGTATTTTGTCCCTGGCGTCGGTACTAAATGGTGACCTGAATACCGTCATCAAGAATCGACCCAATCCCAGTTTCCGGGAAGGGTAATAGTAGTCAATGTCGAAATCGGCAATATCAACGCCAAAGGTTTCCGAAAATCTCCGCATCAATCTCAACATGGCTCTATCGGAGATTTCAAGATCGATGCAGAGATCCGTGTCCCGGGTGATCTCGAGCTCGCCCCATAATGGCGAATCAGCCTCATCCCGCACCATCTCTATCAGACGACCGTCCATTAAAAGCGATCCCCCTGCTTGACCAGGCCATTGTACGTGACTGTAGAGCGATACATGATGATTGATATATCGATAGCGGTAATGACCCAACCGACCACCGGTACGGCCCGTCCGACAAAGGCACCGAGCTTCCTGGCAAATTTGATCTTGAGCAGCAGGAGACTCTTGAATGACGCGACCGTTGGCAGAATTTTGTACTTGAATTCATAGGGCAGCACCTTTCTCGATACCCTGGATGCGATCGAGGTTCCCTTGACCGCTCCGCCGAACTTCGCTCTGGTCGGCACGAACCTTTGACCCAACAAAATCATTGCGATCCCGACAGCATCATCGATACCCAACTCATCACAGGCCACGTCGATAACAATCAGGCAGAAAAGTTCTGGCGGGGTAAGGTCGATGTGAATTCCGTATTTATATTTGTTCGCCATCTCGGTCTTTCTCTCAGCTACGTTCATTCGATCATTGCGCAGGACACCGGGCCACATATCCCGGCGGTTACGCTAACGCAGCCATGTCGAGCATGGACAGGGGCACGCAGCTATCTCTCCCATCGAGCCTGATTTTCCGGACGCTCCGGAAAGCAGTCGCGATCGCGTGCTCCCTTTCTCCACAAGAGAAAGCAGTCAGTTCGTTTCGGCGAAGAAGTCCGGACGGGTCCGGTTTCGATCTTTGAACAACTGTTGCAACGGGCAAACCCGTGCGAGGCAGCGCAACAGCGCATGTCGAGCGCGCCGGTCACCGGCGAGACTCACGGGATTATTCAAAGATCTTGAAGACGCGACACGCAGATTATTTGCTTTTGTCTACGCGCGACGAAAACGACGAGCACAACGCAAGAGTGCGATGTCGTCCTGATGCAGGCACATCAGGTATTCGCAGCCGGATGGCGTCGGGAACGCTCCGGTCACACGGGGCACGATAGCCCGCGCGCGAGAGCCGGCAGCGGCCCTCACGCGTACTCAACACTCAGCCTTCCGCCATCATCAGCAACTGCGCACCGTCCGCGACCTGGTCGCCGACGCCGTACAGCACTTCCGCGACGACGCCCGCGCCCGGCGCACCGATCGTGTGCTCCATCTTCATCGCTTCCATCACGATCAGCGGCGTGCCGGCCTCGACCTTCTGGCCCGGCTCGACCAGCACCGCGATCACCTTGCCGGGCATCGGCGCGGTCAGACGGCCACCGCCATGCTCGGCATCGCCCGCGTGCGCGAGCACGTTGCGCCATTCGAACGTCTCGGCGACACCCTGCGTGAACACGTGGAAACTGTCGCCGTCCGCATACACGCGGCCGCTGCTGCGCACGCCGTCGAGCGTCACGTCGAAGTCGAGCGGCGTCGCGCCGCGCGTCCACGCGAATGGCTGCGCGGCCGCATCGCCGGTGGCGAGGCGCGCGCCGCCGCCGTCGTCCTCGTACATGACCGTCACGTCCGCTTCGCGCTCGGGCGCATGCCATTCGAGCGTGCGGCGATAACCGCCGTTCAGCCGCCAGTCCGGCAACGCACGCCACGGCGACGCGCCTTCCCGCAGCGCAGCGTCACGTTCGCGCGCGATGAGCGCCGCGCAGGCCAGCGCGAGCGTCGCACGCGGCGGCTGTTGCGGCGCGAACAGCGCATCGTGGTTGCGCTCGATCAGGCCCGTGTCGAGATCGGCGATCGCGAACGGCTGGCTTGTGACGATCCGCTGCAGGAACGCGGCATTCGTGTGCAGGCCGACCACTTCGCACGCGCGCAGCGCGCGCAGCATCCGGCCGAGCGCTTCCGCGCGGTCCGCACCGTGCACGATCAGCTTCGCGATCATCGGATCGTAGAACGGCGTGATCGCATCGCCTTCGCGCACGCCGCTGTCGACGCGCACCGGCGCGCCGATCGCGAACTCGACGCCGCCAGGCAGCCGCAGGTGCTTCAGCGTGCCGGTAGACGGCAGGAAGCCGCGCGCCGGGTTCTCCGCGTAGAGACGCGCCTCGATCGCGTGACCCTGCACGCGCAGTTCGTCCTGCTTGAGCGGCAGCGGCTCGCCCGATGCGACGCGCAGTTGCCATTCGACGAGATCGAGCCCCGTGACCATCTCGGTGACCGGATGCTCGACCTGCAGGCGCGTGTTCATTTCCATGAAGTAGAACGCGTCGCCCGTCATGATGAATTCGACGGTGCCCGCGCCGACGTAGCTCACCGCGCGCGCGGCCGCGACGGCCGCCTCGCCCATCGCGCGACGCACGTCGTCGTGCAGGCCCGGCGCCGGCGCTTCCTCAAGCACCTTCTGGTGACGGCGCTGCACCGAACAATCGCGGTCGAACAGGTACACGGTGTTGCCGTGCGTATCGCCGAACACCTGCACTTCGACGTGGCGCGGGCGCGTCAGGTATTTCTCGATCAGCACGCGGTCGTTGCCGAAGCTGCTCGCGGCCTCGCGCTGGCACGACGCGAGCGCCGCCAGGAAGTCCTCCGAGCGCTCGACCACGCGCATGCCCTTGCCGCCGCCGCCCGCGCTCGCTTTCAGCAGCACCGGGTAGCCGATCTCGTCGGCTTCGCGATGCAGGTTGGATGGGTCCTGGTCATCGCCGTGATAGCCGGGCACGAGCGGCACCGCGGCCGCGTGCATCAGCGCCTTCGCGGCCGCCTTCGAGCCCATCGCGGCGATCGCGTCGACCGGCGGCCCGATGAACGCGATGCCGGCCTCTTCGCATGCGTGCGCGAAATCCTCGTTCTCCGACAGGAAGCCGTAGCCCGGGTGGATGGCCTGCGCGCCGGTCGCGCGCGCGGCCTCGATGATGCGCTCGATGCGCAGGTAGCTGTCCGCGGCCGCCGAGCCGCCGATGTGCACGGCTTCGTCGCATGCGGCGACATGCTTCGCGTTCGCGTCCGCGTCGGAATAGACGGCGACGCTCGCGATCCCGAGACGTTTGCACGTCGCGGCGACGCGGCAGGCGATTTCGCCGCGGTTGGCGATCAGAATCTTGTCGAACATGGCTTCGGTGTCGTCCGGAAAGTTATTGGCACGCCATCATTCACGCCACGACGGCGTGCGTTTCTCGAGGAAGGACGCGATCCCTTCGCGCGCTTCCGCGCCGGCGCGGGTCCGCGCGATCCAGTCGGCGGTCTGCTCGATCAGCGTCGCGTCGAGCGGGCGGCCGGCCACGTCGGCGACGAGGCGCTTGCATGCCCGCACCGCGTCGGGGCCGTTCGCGACGAGCGTCGCGGCCAGCTTCGCGACCGTTTCGTCGAGCGCATCGGCCGGCACCGCGTCGTGAATGAAGCCGAGCGACGCGGCACGCGCGCTGTCGAACACCTCGGCCGTCGTGAAGTAGCGGCGCGCCGCGCGCTCGCCCATCGCGCGCACGACGTACGGCGCGATCGTCGCCGGAATCAGCCCAAGCCGCGCTTCGGACAGGCAGAACTTCGCACCGTCGACGGCGATCGCAATGTCGGCCGCCGCAACCAGGCCCACGCCGCCCGCATACGCGTCGCCGTGCACGCGTGCGATCACCGGCTTGCCGCAGCGGTGGATCGCCTCGAGCATCCGCGCAAGCTTGCGCGCGTCGGCGCGGTTCTCGTCGTCCGAGTAACCGGCCATCTTCTTCATCCAGTTCAGGTCCGCGCCCGCGCAGAACGCCGCGCCTTCCGCCGCAAGCACGACCGCACGCACGCCAGCGTGCGCGTCGAGCCACTCGAATGCGGTGGTCAGTTCGGCGATCGTCGTCTCGTTGAACGCGTTGCGCACGTCGGGCCGCGCGAGCGTGACGGTCGCCACGCGGCCGGCTTCGCTTACCTTGATCGTTTCGTATCGCATCGGTCAGCCCTCCCGGCCGTTACATGCGGAACACGCCGAAGCGCGTGTCTTCGATCGGCGCGTTCATCGACGCGGCGAGGCCGAGGCCCAGCACGTCGCGCGTCTGCGCGGGGTCGATCACGCCGTCGTCCCACAACCGCGCGCTCGCGTAGTACGGATGCCCCTGGCGCTCGTACTGGTCGCGGATCGGCTGCTTGAACGCGTCTTCTTCCTCCGCCGACCACGTGCCGCCCTTCGCCTCGATGCCGTCGCGGCGCACGGTCGCGAGCACCGATGCGGCCTGCTCGCCGCCCATCACCGAGATCCGCGCGTTCGGCCACATCCACAGGAAGCGTGGACCGAATGCGCGGCCGCACATCCCGTAGTTGCCGGCGCCGAACGAGCCGCCGATGATCACCGTGAACTTCGGCACCTTCGCGTTCGACACGGCCGTCACCATCTTCGCGCCGTGCCGCGCGATGCCCTCGTTCTCGTACTTGCGCCCGACCATGAAGCCCGTGATGTTCTGCAGGAACACGAGCGGAATCTTGCGCTGGCAGCACAGCTCGATGAAATGCGCGCCCTTCACGGCCGATTCGGAGAACAGGATGCCGTTGTTCGCGACGATCCCGACCGGATGGCCCCAGATGTGCGCGAAGCCCGTGACGAGCGTCGTGCCGAAGCGCGCCTTGAATTCGTCGAATTCGGAATCGTCGACGATGCGCGCGATCACCTCGCGCACGTCGAACGGCTTGCGCGTGTCGACCGGAATCACGCCGTACAGGCTTTTCGCGTCGTAGCGCGGCAGCTTCGGTTCGCGCAGCGCGACCGGCAACGCGATCTTCGGCGCGAGGTGATCGACGATGTTGCGCGCGATCGACAGCGCATGCGCGTCGTTCTGCGCGAGATGGTCGGCCACGCCCGACAGGCGCGTGTGGACGTCGCCGCCACCGAGATCCTCGGCGCTCACTTCCTCGCCGGTTGCGGCCTTCACGAGCGGCGGGCCGCCGAGGAAAATCGTGCCCTGGTTCTTCACGATGATCGACTCGTCGCTCATCGCCGGCACGTACGCGCCGCCCGCCGTGCACGAGCCCATCACGACCGCGATCTGCGCGATGCCCGCGGCGGACATCGTCGCCTGGTTGAAGAAGATGCGGCCGAAGTGGTCGCGATCGGGAAACACGTCGTCCTGGTTCGGCAGGTTCGCGCCGCCCGAGTCGACGAGGTACACGCACGGCAGCCGGTTTTCCGCGGCGATCTCCTGCGCGCGCACGTGCTTCTTCACGGTCATCGGGTAGTAGGTGCCGCCCTTGACCGTCGCGTCGTTGCACACGACCACGCACTCGCGGCCCGCGATCCGGCCAATCCCGGTGATCACGCCCGCGCCCGGCGCGTCGTCGTTGTACATGCCGTTCGCCGCGAGCTGCGAGAACTCGAGGAACGGCGCGCCCGGATCGAGCAGCTGCGCGATGCGGTCGCGCGGCAGCAGCTTGCCGCGCGACAGGTGCTTGTCGCGCGCGGCCTGGCCGCCGCCTTGCGCGAGCTGTTCGATCTTCGCGCGCAGGTCGGCGACGACCGCCTCCAGCGCCGCGGCGTTCGCGCGGAATTCTTCCGAACGCGGGTTCAGTTTCGATTCGATGATCGGCATCGACGGGGCTCCGTTCGCGTGACGTGGGGCGTTACATCGTTTCCGCGAACAGCTCGCGGCCGATCAGCATCCGGCGGATCTCGCTCGTGCCGGCGCCGATCTCGTACAGCTTCGCATCGCGCCACAGACGACCGACCGGGTATTCGTTGATGTAGCCGTTGCCGCCGAGGATCTGGATCGCCTCGCCGGCCATCCACGTGGCCTTTTCGGCCGTATAGAGGATCACGCCCGCGCAGTCCTTGCGCACCTGGCGGATGTGGTCGCTGCCCGCCGAGTCGAGATGGCGGCCGACCGCGTACAGGTATGCGCGGCATGCCTGGAACGTCGTGTACATGTCGGCGACCTTGCCCTGGATCAGCTGGAATTCGCCGATCGACTGGCCGAACTGCTTGCGGTCGTGGATATACGGGACCACCGCGTCGAGACACGCGGCCATGATGCCCGTCGGGCCGCCCGACAGCACCGCGCGTTCGTAGTCGAGGCCGCTCATCAGCACCTTCACGCCGCCGTTGAGCTGGCCGAGGATGTTCTCCTCCGGCACTTCGACGTCCTGGAATACGAGCTCGCCCGTGTGCGACCCGCGCATGCCGAGCTTGTCGAGCTTCTGCGCGACCGAGAAGCCCTTCATCCCCTTCTCGACGATGAACGCGGTGATGCCGCGCGGGCCGGCATCGAGGTCCGTCTTCGCGTAGACGACGAGCGTGTCGCAGTCGGGGCCGTTGGTGATCCACATCTTCGTGCCGTTGAGCACGTAGCGATCGCCGCGCTTGTCCGCGCGCAGCTTCATGCTGACGACGTCGGAGCCCGCGTTCGGCTCGCTCATCGCGAGCGCGCCGATGTGTTCGCCCGACACGAGCTTCGGCAGGTACTTCTGCTTCTGCGCGTCGGTGCCGTTGCGGTGGATCTGGTTCACGCACAGGTTCGAGTGCGCGCCGTACGACAGTCCGATCGACGCCGACGCGCGCGAGATCTCCTCCATCGCGACCATGTGCGCGGTGTAGCCCATGTTCGCGCCGCCGTATTCCTCGGCCACCGTCATCCCGAGCACGCCGAGATCGCCGAACTTCTTCCACAGATCCATCGGAAACTGGTCGGTGCGGTCGACCTCCGCCGCGCGCGGCGTGATTTCCTTCGCCGCAAACGTCGCGACGGCGTCGCGCAGCATCTCGATGTCTTCACCGAGCATGAATTGCACGCCGGGCAGGTTGATCATGTCTCCTCCGTCTCCAGAAAGTGGGTCGCATGCGCCGATTTCTGAGTTTCGCTCAAATCGGATCAATGCGTCGATTCATTAAGCTAATGCAGCGGAAATTTTGCACAGTTTCGCGCCTCGTCCGGCTTGGCGTCAATAGTTTTTTGAGTGACACTCAGATATCATTGCAACATGACAGCCGCTCCCGCCGACACCATGACCGCCACCGCCAAAGCCGACCGCGCCGACTCGTCGCGCGCACCCGCCGGGCGCAAGTCCCAGCAGCGCGTGCAGGACATCCTGCGCGCCGGTCGTGAAGTGTTCGCCGAAAAGGGTTACGAGCATGCGACGGCCGCCGAGATCGCGCAGCGCGTCGGCGTGTCGGAGGCGACGGTGTTCAGCTACTTCCGCGGCAAGCGCGAGCTGTGCGCGCGCGTGATCGCCGACTGGTATGACGAAATCATTGCCGCGTTCGAGCATGGAATGCCGGTGGAGGCGTCCGTGCAGCAGCAGTTCGCGTTCATCGTGCGCACACACCTACGGCTGATGCTGGTGAACGGCACGGGGCTGTGCGCGCTGGTGCTGTCGGAAGGTCGTGCGAAGCAGCACGCGCTGAGCGACGAGCTCACCGCGCTGCAGCGCCGCTACACGGCGCCGCTGATGGACGTGCTCGCGCGCGGCCAGGCGGCCGGGCAGGTGCGCAGCGACATGCCGCTGAGCCTGCTGCGCTCGATGGTGTTCGGGCCGATCGAGCACGTGCTGTGGGATGCGATCCTCGGCCATCGCAAGCTCGATACGGAAACGACGGCCACGCAGCTGATCGACATGCTGTGGGCGGCCGTGCAGCCGCCCGTGCCTGAGCAGGCGGCGCTGGTGCGCTTCCGGAACGAGGTCGCGGAAGCCATGCGGCGACTGGAAGGAGAAGCGTCACGCACGTGACGCCGGCACGGCATCTGCTCTGCCGCCGCAGGAAAACCGGCCGCTACGAATCCTCGCTGACCCGCAGCGGCGCACGGCTCTGCTCGTTGTTCAGATGGACGAACTTGCGCAACAGCCGCATCAGCTCCTGCGAGTCCTCCTCCCCCATCCCGTCGAACAGGCCGGCACGCAGTTCCTTCACCGACGGAATCAGGTGCGTGAGCAGTTCAACGCCCGTCGGCGTCAGCAAGAGCCGCCGCTGACGCCGCGGCAGCACTTCACGGACGATCAATCCTTTCGCTTCGAGCCTGACCGCGAGGTCCGCGGTCGTCGACGTGTCGAGCGCCACCCGCTGCGCGAGCGTCACCTGGTCGAGCCCCGGGCACTCGTAGAGCATCCGCAGGACCGCGTACTGCACGGGCGTCACGTCCCGCCCCAGCTTCTCGTAGAACATCGCAACCGCGATCTGATGTGCGCGCCGGATCAGGTGCCCGGGTTCGTCGTACAGATCGAGCGGGAATGCCGGCGCGTCGGCGGGATTCGTTTTTTCCATGGATGAGTCGATGACATAGGCGGCACACGCCGCTGCGTGCGCCGACGGCATGGCGCTGCCTCGCGCCATTTCCCGGGAAAACCAGTATACCGCTCGCCTTGCTCCAGCCAATCTCAATGAGTACACTGAATCTCATTCAGTACACGGAATGAAGAGATGCCGCGCACCGGCGGCATCGACCTGAAGGAGACGACGAACGTGTTTCTCAAGAACGCTTGGTATGTGGCGTGCACGCCCGACGAAATCGACGGCAAGCCGCTGGGCCGCAGGATTTGCAACGAATCGATGGTGTTTTACCGCGCAGCGGACGGTCAGGTCGCCGCACTGGAGGACTTCTGCCCGCACCGCGGCGCGCCGCTGTCGCTGGGATTCGTGCGCGACGGCGTGCTCGTGTGCGGCTATCACGGGCTGGAAATGGGCTGCAACGGCAAGGCAGCCGGCATGCCGGGCCAGCGCGTCGGCGGCTTCCCGTCGATTCGCAGCTTCCCCGTCGTCGAGCGCGCCGGATTCGTCTGGGTGTGGCCGGGCGACGCGTCCGAAGCCGACCCCGCCAGGCTGCCCGCCCTGTCGTGGGCCGAAGATCCGGCCTGGGCGCACGGCGGCGGCCTGTATCACATCCGCTGCGACTACCGGCTGATGATCGACAACCTGATGGACCTCACGCACGAGACGTATGTGCATGCGACGAGCATCGGCCAGAAGGAGATCGACGAAGCGCCGCCGAAGACGACCAGCCATGGCGACGAAGTCGTCACGAGCCGCTTCATGGAGAACGTGATGCCGCCGCCGTTCTGGCGGATGGCGCTGCGCGGCAACGGGCTGGCCGACGACGTGCCGGTCGACCGCTGGCAGATCTGCCGCTTCACGCCGCCGAGCCACGTGATGATCGAAGTGGGCGTCGCGCATGCGGGCCGCGGCGGCTACGACGCGCCGGCCGACGCGAAGGCGTCGTCGATCGTGGTCGACTTCATCACGCCCGAGACGGACACCTCGATCTGGTACTTCTGGGGGATGGCGCGCAATTTCCGGCCCGACGATCACGCGCTGACCGCCGAGATCCGCGAAGGCCAGGGCAAGATCTTCGCCGAGGATCTCGAGATGCTCGAGCGCCAGCAGCGCAACCTCGAGCAGTGGCCGGAGCGCAAGCTGCTCAAGCTCAACATCGACGCGGGCGGCGTGCTGTCGCGCAAGGTGATCGAGCGGCTGCTCGCCGAAGAAAACGCATCGAGCCCGCAGCGGCCCGTGATTCCGGTCGCGCAGATCAAGGAGGCGTCATGAGCGCTGCGATGCTGACGGTGCGGGTGGCCCGCAAGTGGCAGGAAGCACGCGACATCTGCGGCTTCGAATTCGTCAGCGACGACGGTGCGCCGTTGCCGCGCTTCGACGCCGGCGCCCATATCGACGTGCATTTGCCGGGCGGGCTCGTGCGCCAGTATTCGCTGTGCAATCACCCCGAGCACGGCGACCGCTATCAGATCGCGGTGCTGCGCGATGCCGAAGGCCGAGGTGGCTCGCGCGTCATTCACGACGAAGTCCGGCAAGGCGATATCGTGCGGATCGGCGTGCCGCGCAATCAATTCCCGCTCGCACCCGACGCACCGCACCATCTGCTGCTCGCAGGTGGGATCGGTGTCACGCCGATCCTCTGCATGGCGGAACGGCTGTTCTCGTCCGGCATGCCGTTCGACATGCATTACTGCGCGCGCTCGACCGACCGCATGGCCTTCGTCGAGCGAATCAACGCAGCCGGGTTCCATGATCGCGTCCGCTTCCACGTCGACGACAGCGACCCCACACAACGCTTCGACCTGGCCGCGGTGCTCGCCGCGGCGCCCGAAGGCGCGCACCTGTACGTATGCGGCCCGCGCGGCTTCATGGATGCGGTGCTGAACGCTGCGCGCGCGCGCAACTGGGCCGACGAGCGGCTGCACTACGAGTTCTTCGGCGGCGCGGTTGCGTCGACCGGCGCGGATCGCGCGTTCCAGGTCCGGATCGCGAGCAGCGGCAAGGTGATCGACGTGTCGGCCGAATGCACGGTCATCGCGGCACTGGCGGCCAACGGCGTCGACGTGCTGACGTCGTGCGAGCAAGGCGTGTGCGGCACCTGCGTGACGCGCGTGCTCGAAGGCGAGCCCGATCATCGCGATTCTTATCTGACGGAAGCGGAACAAGCGGCCGGCGACCAGTTCATGCCGTGCTGTTCGCGATCGCGAACCGACCTGCTGGTACTCGATCTGTAAGCGGACCGCCCGGCACGCGGCGTGCCAATCACAATACTGGAGACGATCAATGGAGCATCATGGCAGATCAACAATCAATACTGCTAAATTCCCGTCCGACCGCTGGTGGGTCGCCGCGCTTTCATCCGAACTGACGGACAAGCCCGTCGCCCGCACGCTGCTGGGCCACCCGGTCGTCCTGTTCCGCTTGCCGTCCGGGGAAGTCGGCGCGCTGGAGGATCGCTGCTGCCACAAGTCGCTGCCGCTGTCGTGCGGCTCGCTCGAAGCGCGCGGCCTGCGCTGCGGCTATCACGGCCTGCTGTTCGACCGCGGCGGTGTTTGCGTGGAGATTCCCGGCCAGGAGCGGATTCCGGCCAGGGCGTGCGTATCGTCGTATCCGGTGCAGGAACAGGACGCGATCGTGTGGATCTGGATCGGCGCCGACGCGCATGCTCGACCGACCTGCGCGCCGCCGCGCTATGCGTTTCACTCGGACCCGCAATACCGGTTCGGCGGCGGCCACTACCATTACGACGCGCCGTATCAGCTGATTCACGACAACCTGATGGACCTGAGCCATCTCGGCTACGTCCATCAGAAGACGATCGGCGGCAATGCGCCGCTGCACATGGGCGCGGAAACCCGCGTCAGCAGCGACGGCGACACGGTGACGCTGGTCCGCCGGATGCCGGATTCCGCGCCGCCGCCGACTTACACCGCTGCTTGGCCGTTCGCGGGCCGCGTCGATCGCTGGCAGGAAATCGAGTTCCACGTGTCGCACATCCGCATCTGGACCGGCGCGATGGACGCCGGCACCGGCGACCTGCACGATCCGGCGCGCGGCGGCTTTCACATGCGCGGCTTCCACGGCGTCACGCCCGAGACGGACGCGACGACGCACTACTTCTGGACCGTCGCGACCAATCCGCAGCACGACGTCGAACGCATCGCGCAAACGGTCATCGAGCAATCCGCGGCGACGTTCGACGAGGACAAGGCCGTGATCGAAGCGCAATACCGGAATCAGCTGCGGTTCCCGGACGGCCGCCAGATCGACATTCACGTCGACGCGGGCCCCAATCGCGCACGGCGCGTGATCGAGCGTCTGCTGCTGCAACCCGAACCCGCGTAGCCATCGCGCCGGCGCGCGAACGGCGCCTGCCGGTCGCGACGGACGCTCCCCGGGTTGCCCGTCAGCCCGCGCAATCGCGTTCGTCCCATTCGCAGCGGCCGGCTTCGATTTCATCCCATTCGATTAGTCATACTATTTTTGGAAGGATCTTTGACGTGAGCGCAAATATCCGCAATACGATCGACGAGTCCCCGATGAGCGCGTTCCAGACGATGGCCGTCACGGCCTGCGTCGTGCTGAACATGCTCGATGGCTTCGACGTGCTGGCCATCGCGTTTGCCGCGCCGCATCTCGCGGCCGAGTGGAAACTGAGCGGCAAGGAAATCGGCCTGCTGCTGAGTGCCGGTTTGGCCGGCATGGGCATCGGCTCGGTGCTGATCGCGCCGCTGGCCGACCGCGTCGGCCGCCGCCGCATCATCCTGCTCTGCCTCGCCGTGATCTCGACCGGGATGCTGGCCTGCGCGGCCACGCACAGCACGTTGCAACTCGCGGTCGCGCGTGCCTATACGGGGCTCGGCATCGGCGGCATGCTGGCGAGCCTGACCGTCATCAGCGGCGAGTACGCATCGAATAAATGGCGCAGCGCCGCGATCGGCATGCAGTCGACCGGCTACGCGATCGGCGCCACCGCCGGCGGCATCATCGCCGGCTATCTGCTGTCGACGTGGGGATGGCGCAGCGTGTTCGCGTTCGGCGGCATCCTGACGTTGATGTCGATCCCGATGGTGCTCGCGCTGATGCCGGAGTCGCTCGACTTCCTGCTGGCGCGGCGTCCGGACAACGCGCTGCAGAAAATCAATCGCATCCTCGCGAGAATGAAGCGCGCGACGATCGACACGCTGCCGGCCGCGACCGCCTCCGTCGACACGGCGAACCCCGCGTCGGGCTGGACGGCCGTGCTGCGCGCGCCGCTCGCGCGTCGCACGATCGCATTGTGGATCGCGTTCTTTCTCGTGATGGGCAGCTTCTACTTCGTCGTGAGCTGGACGCCGAAACTGCTGGTCCAGGCCGGGCTGTCGGCATCGCAGGGCGTGACCGGCGGCGTGCTGCTCAATCTCGGCGGCATCGCGGGCGCGTCGCTCTTCAGCCTGCTGTCGACGCGGTTCGGCCTGCGCAACCTGCTGGGCGCGACGCTGCTGCTCGGCGGCGCGCTGATGGTCGTGTTCGGTGCGAACACCGGCTCGCTCGGCATCGGAATGACGGTCGCGGTGTTCCTCGGTGCCGTGATCAATGCGTGCGTGGCCGGCATGTATGCGCTGTCGCCGACGCCGTATCCGGCCGAGATCCGCACGACCGGCATCGGTCTCGCGGTCGGCATCGGCCGCCTCGGCGCGATCCTGTCGCCGATGACGGTCGGCGCGCTGCTGGACGACGGCTGGTCCGTGTCCCATCTCTATCTCGCGTTCCTCGTGCCGATGGCCGGTGCCGCGATCGCCGTCGCCGTGGTGGGCGCGCGTGCCGCGGCACCGCGCCGGCAGCGCGACCCGGCGATGTCGTAACGCACGACGCTCGCAGTTTTGCCGATACCCGTCGGCATCCCGGATGCGTCCGGGTCATTAAAAAAATCGATAAGCATATCTACATACTGTTTGGAGACAGCCATGAAAACGAAACTGGGTGTCGCATTCGCGACGGCGATGGCGCTGGCCGGACCGGCCCGTGCGCAAAGCAGCGTCACGCTGTACGGGATCATCGATACCGGCGTGTCCTACTACAACAACGCCGCGCACGGCGGCTCGTTCACCGGGATGCCGACGCTGACCGGCGAGGTGCCGTCACGCTGGGGCCTGCGAGGCACGGAGGATCTCGGCGGCGGCTACCAGGCCTTCTTCGTGCTCGAAAACGGCTTCCAGCCCGGCACCGGTGCGCTGAACTACGGCGGCCGCCTGTTCGGGCGGCAGGCGAACGTCGGCGTGAACAGCCCGTTCGGCGCGCTAACCCTCGGCCGCCAGATGAACATGTCGATGATCGTGCTGACCAATGCCGACGTGATCGGCCCGTCGCTTCATTCGATGGCGGATTTCGACTCCTATCTGCCGAACGCGCGCAGCGACAATGCGATCGGCTACAAGGGCACGTTCCACGGCGTGACACTCGGTGCCACCTACAGCTTCGGCCGCGACGCGGCCGGGCCGGCAGGACCGTCGGCGACGGGTTGCGCCGGACAGGTGCCCGGCGACATCGTCGCGTGCCGTCAATACACGGCGATGCTCGCCTATGACGCGAGCAATTTCGGGCTGGCCGCCTCGCACGACGTGATGCGCGGCGGCGGCGGCGCGCTCGCGCCGCTGAACAATCCGGCATACACCGACACGCGCGACATCGTCGCCGGCTACGTGAAGATCGGCCCCGCGAAGCTCGGCGCCGGATGGATCCGCCGCAACCTCGCGGCGGCCGAACACCTGCAGGCCGACATCGTGTTCGCGGGCGGCACGTACTACGCAACGCCCTACCTCGCGCTCGACCTCCAGGGCGTCCGTTACCTGCAGCGTCGCGAGACCAGCGAAGGCGGCACGAATGCCACGCTGCTCGTCGGCCGCGCGAACTACTTCCTGTCCAAGCGGACGACCGTCTACACGTCGGTGGGCTACATGTTCAACAGCACGCTGGCCGCGAACGCGGTCGCCGCCGGCGGAACGGTCGGCACCGGGATGAATCAGCTCGGCGTGATGGCCGGCATCCAGCAAAAGTTCTGATGCGCCGGACACCGCCCATCGTTCAATCGGCGAGCCGGCAGTGCGACAGTTTCAGCCCGGGCAGCACCGGCGCGTCGATGTAGCCTTCGTTCACGCAGCTGAAGCGGAAATTCGCGGACGCCGTGAACGGCTTGATCTCGCCGTCGGGGAATTTCGGCTTCAGCGCCGCCTGGTCGGACACATCGAAATGCGTATCGAACTGTTCGCCGTCGGTCGTCAGCGCACCGAAGTACGTGCCGCCCGGGTCGCTGCCCATCCGGATCACCGCGCCGACGAACGCGAGGCGCTTGCCGTCGTATTTCGTCTTCGCGGCGGCCATGTCCTTCGTATAGGCCTCGATCACGGCGCCGTAGTGCGCATCGATCGCGGGCTCGGCGGCCGGCGCCGCATAGCCGCTCCGGTGAACGCCCGCCAGCATCGCGCATGCAGCCAGCGCGGCCGTCATGAACGGCGCGGAAATCCTTTTCATTGGGTGGTCTCCCATCAAGTGTGGTGGTTGAAGTGATTGAAGGCGGCGCGGCGCCGGCTACCCCAGCGATACGCCAATTGAATTCGCTGCCGTTGCTTTAGTCTTACTGTGTCAATAAATTCATGCCATTATAGGAACTTCTTCATCCATGACGTGAGGAATGATGGACTGGGAGACGTCATTCGAGGCGTATCTGGAACATTTGTGTGAAGCGCTTGGGCATAGCGACCGCGAGTCAGGATTGAAGGGCTATTGCCAAGGGCTGATGCTGCCAATTCGGCGCAAGAGCGTCGAGCCGCTGGCGGCACATCTGGAACCGGAGCATGTGAGCGCGCGGCACCAGTCG
>NZ_LKPJ01000055.1 GCF_001443045.1 Burkholderia ambifaria
ACTCCTTCATCGCACAACCGCCGCATCTACGCCACTTCGCCTTGATCACGAGAGCTTCGCGGTTACGTGCCCGCTCGCCCTGCTCGGCAGCGCCTTCTATACGGTTCTTGTCCATCGGCTCGCGATTTACGCTCCACGCTTCCTTTCCACACTCGGTCTCCCTCATGCAGTTGCGCTTCACTTCATTTGCCGTGATCAGCTTATGGCGGGACTTCCACCCGCAGGAGTGCGCCCATGCTGGGCGCACACAAAAAAATGCCCGCGCAGGGCGGGCATCGAGGCGAACGAGCACGCCCTCACTTCGGCGTGTAGTGGTTGTTGTCCGTGGGTGGCGCGCGGCGTCGGGCGGCGCGCCGGGCGGCCTTACAGGCGCGCCATGTCGTGGTATTCGCCGACGGCCTGCACGCGGCCCATTGCCCCATGATATTCGTCGGCCAGCTCGCGCTGAGCGAGATGGGCTTCGGCGAAAATCCGTTCGTTGCTGGCCTGGATGCGGCGAATCGCGGCGAGACCTTCCGGCGGCTGGTTTGCGGTCAGCGCCATCACGAGCGGCGAGCGGATTTCCGCGAGGCGCGCGGCTTCTGCCCAGTCGGCCATCGACGCTGCGTGCTCGATGTCGTCGGTGAGCGCGTTCAGTCGCGCGATCAGTTGATGCTGTTCCATGGTTCGCTCCGTCCGGGCCGCTTACTTGTTGTTCGACATCGCGCCGGCGCTGTTCTGACCGCCGAACAACTGCGTCAGGTACTGCGAATTGTTGTTCATCGTCGCCATCAACGTGTTGAGCGCGGTGAACTGCGCCTGGTACTGGTTCGTCAGTTGCGTCGCGTAGTCCGACAGGTTCGACTGCTGCTGCGCGATGCTCTTCAGATCGGCATTGAGCGCGGTCGTCCGCAGGTCGATCAGGCCGCCCGTCTTCGTGAAGTTGGTGATGGCCGTCGACATCTGCGCGCCGACGCCGTTCGTCGAATTGAACAGCGCCGCGACGCTCGCCGGGTTGTTCTGCAGTGCCGTGTTGAGCTTGGTGCTGTCGGCTTGCAGCGTGCCGTCGGCCTGCAGCGTGATGCCGATCGATGATAACGTGAGCGTCGAGCTGCCGCTCTTCACGCCGGTCGTGACGAGCGATGCGAGCGTGTTCTTGATCGTGTTCAGCGTCGAATCGCCGAGCAGCGGGCCCTGCGTCGTCGCGCCGGACGTGAACTGGGTGAGCGTGCCCATCGTCGTGACGAGCGTGTTGTAGAGGCTCACGAAATTGTTGATCGCGGTGGCCTGCGACTTCGTGTCGGGCGCGATCGTCAGGGTTTGCGCCTGCACGTCGCCGACCGCGGCGGATGTCAGGTTCAGCGTGACGCCGGCGATCGCCGAAGTCACCGTGTTGGTCGAACTCGTCGCGCTGATTCCGTTGATCGAGAATGCGGCGTCCTGGCCGGGCGTGCTCTGCGACCACGCGGCGTTGCTGTTCGCGGACGTGAAGGTCGACGGGCCGCCGTTCTGGCCGGGGGCCGACTTGACGCCGAGATTCGACAGCCCGGCGTCGCCGCTCAGGTTGCTGACCTCGACGCTGATCGTGTTGGATGCGCCGGTCGCGGCGGAGCTCAGCACGAGGTGGGCGCCGTCGGTGCCGGTAACGACCGTCGCGGTGATGCCGGGGTTGCCCGACGCACCGTTGATTGCGGCCGCGATGCCGGCCACCGTGTTGTTCGAGCTGTCGATGTTGACGGAGAACGACTGGTTGCCGAGCGACAGCGCCAGCGTGCCGCTGCCGAGACCCTTCGTCGGATCGGTGAAGCCGACCGACGACAGCGCCTGCGCGGAGGCGATCCGGCTCACGTTCACGTTGTAGGTGCCGGCGACCGCGCCTTGGCCGGCCGTCGCGGTGAGGCCGTTGCCGCTGGCCGTCGCGGTGAAGGTGCTCTGCAGCGTGCCGTTGGTGAGCGTCGTCAGGCTCGCCTGCAGCGCGCTCAGTGCGGAAGACAACGTGCCGAACGCGGAAATCTGTGTGTTGTCGGCGGTTTGCTTCGCGGTCAGCGCGCCTGTCTGGCCGGCAGTTTTCGCGTTCACGAGCGCCGTCACGAGGGAGTTGACGTCCATCGTCGAGTTGCCGGTCGAGCCGCTGATGATCGATTGCGCGGCTTGCTGAAGCGCGCTGTTCGCGTTGGCGCTGGACGTGTTGGTGTTGACGGTGGACATATGACGGCTCCGTGCCCCGGACGAGCGATGTGTGTGTGGTTATCGGTTGCGTGTTGCGTGAAGGCCTGGGTCTGTCGCGGTGCAGCCTGTTTCGATGCGCATACGCCAAAGCGCCCGGGGCGCCGCGCGATGTTTTGCGCGATGCCCCGGGCGTGACGGCGGGAAGCAATTATTGCAGGAGCTTCAGGACCTGCTGCGGCAGCGAGTTAGCTTGCGCGAGCACCGAGATGCCGGCTTGCTGAAGCACCTGTGCCTTGCTCAGGTTCGCGGTTTCCTGTGCGAAGTTCGCGTCCTGGATCTGCGATTGGGCTTGCGACAGGTTGGTCGACTGCGCTTGCTGCGTTGTGCTGATCGCGGTGAAGCGGTTTTGCGCGGCACCGAGGTTTGCCTGCATGTTGTTCACGGTTGCCAGCGCGTTGTCGATCGATTCCATGGCGAGATTCGCGCCTGCTGCCGAGCTGATATCGATGTTTGCAACAGTGGTCGGGACATTGGTCGTATTGATCGACAGTACCTCGCTGTTGATCGAATTGCTACCAGTCTGCGCGAAACCGCTACCGGTGCCGAGCGGGCTGGCGGCCACGATGTCAAGCGACTGTCCACCATTGGCACCCGTCGTCGCGCCAACGTTGAAGAGTGCGGTCTGTGCTGTACCCGACAACTGGTTGGCGGCAACAGTCGCGTCGCTGCCATTGATGCCAAAGACGTAACCGCCGGTGCCATCACCGTAAATTTGAATCGAAGTGATTGCCGCGGGGTTCCCCGACACGTTGGCAGTGCCGTCAGCGTTCAGGTTGAGGCCGGTGATTTGACCGAGCGCGCCACTTGCCGGCGTTTGGGCTGCAATTGTTGCAGCCGATGCATTGATGTTGGCACCGCTGATCTGGTTAGCCAGATTATTTGCGGCGTTTGCAGCAGCCGTTTGCGAAGCAGTAACCGCACCGCTTGCGAGTGCGCCTTGCGGGGTGAGTTGCAGGGCAGTGCCGGCGCCTTGGGTCGTGTTGCCAAACAACGCAGTCACTGCCGTATTCGACAGAGCTTGGTTGTTTTGGTCGGTGAATGTAAATCCGCCCTTGCCGTCTGCCAGAACATTAATCGACGTGACTTGATAACCGGTCGAAGTCGCTGCGTTGTACACGCCGCCGGTCGCCGAATCGATATTCAGGTTGCTCAGCGTGCCAAGCGTCGAGCCACTCGAAACCAAGCCTTGGCCGATAGATGCTGACGACAGGCTTTGCGTAAGGTTCAGGCTAATCGTCTGTCCAACGTTGGCACCTACCTGGAACGAGACATTGCCTGCTGACCCGTCCAGCAAATTCTTGCCGTTGTAGTTGGTCTGCGAGGCAATGCGGTTCACTTCCGCGATCTGCTGCGTTACTTCCGTTTGCAGTGCTTGCTGGTCGCTCGACGACAGCGAGCCGCTCGAAGCCTGCACGGCCAGCTGGCGGATACGCTGCAGGCTCGACGTGATCTGCGACAGGCCGCTCGATGCGGTCTGGATCATCGACACGCCGTCGTTCGCGTTCGACACGCCCTGGTTCAGGCCGTTGATCTGCGTTTGCATGCGGGTCGCGATTGCCAGACCTGCCGCATCGTCGGCCGCGCTGTTGATGCGCTTGCCCGACGACAGGCGGGTGATGGCTTGCGACAGTGCGCTCTGCGAGCCGTTGAGGTTCTGCTGCGCGACCAGCGAGTTGATGTTGCTGTTGATTCCGAGCATGGAAATTCTCCTGTTTAAGCCGAAAGCCCTGGAAAGCCGTTTTGGCGTCGGCGGAAGCACTCGTTCATTGCTGGCCGCCTCAGAGCAGGATTTCGGCGGCCCGAAACAAAACTTGAGGGGCGCATGGAGATTCGGCCCGATTTTTTGTCCTTCTTTGTCATTTCGGACGGGCCCGGCTCGATACCGGATTGGCGGGTGCCGAGGCCGGCCCAGCCACGCAGTCGTTCGCCTGTGCATACGCAATCGACAAAAGGGTGGTTTTGTCTGTGATTCCCTGCTATGATGGCGGGCTGGATTGAGATTTTCTGTCAAGCCTGTGCCGTCTCGGCATTCTTGCTGGCAGTCAAACGCGGCGCTGCACGCGGCTTGTGAAGCGTACTCGCGGTGCTTTCCGCCTCTCTTTTCCGGCCTCCGAGGCCGTATTTCCGCTCGTTTCGCCTGTTTGTGGGGACGCTCGGATGGCCGGTGCGTGGCGCTTGGCCGCTACGTTTTTGACCGTTTAAGCAATTTAGGAACGACATGACGACGATTCTTCTGAAAGAAAACGAGCCGTTCGAAGTGGCGATTCGCCGCTTTCGCCGTGCTATCGAAAAAAATGGCCTGATCGCCGAACTGCGCGAACGCCAGTCCTACGAAAAGCCGACCGCAGTCCGCAAGCGCAAGAAGGCAGCAGCCGTCAAGCGCCTGCACAAGCGCCTGCGCAGCCAGATGCTGCCGAAGAAGCTCCACTAAGAGCGTCTACGGTTCGCCGCAAAACGGCGGAGCGTGCTTCGAAAGAAGCCGCTCCGCCGTTTTGCTTTTCGGGGTTGGAAAATGTTGAGGATCCTGACGGAAAAATGGCCGATCGGCTGCCGGACGGCGGCACGGCCATGTGGCGGTTCCACCGGCGGCCGATGGGTGAGGCCGTCGAAACCTTCACCCGGAAATCGATCTTCGCGCTCGCATTCGCCGTGCGCAGATCATCCCCGGCGGCGCGTTGACTTGCGGACGCGGTAAACCGGCCAGTTTGGGTGCCGTCAACCGGCCTTGCGGCGCCGTGCCGGCTGCTGCTTGCCGCCGAGCGCCGCGCATTGCGCGTGACACGGGCAGCCGGCCTCGTGGTCGTTGACCATCCCGGTTGCCTGCATCAGCGCATAACAGATCGTCGAGCCGACGAACTTGCAGCCGTACGCCTTCAGCGCCTTGCTGAGCGCGTCCGACTGGGCGGTCGACGCGGGCGCGTCGCGATACGACTGCCATGCGTTCTGCACCGGCGTGTGGTCGACGAACGACCACAGGAAGTGCGCGAGTGACCCGTGATCGTCGCGAATGCGCTGCACGGCCCGTGCGTTGGTCACCGCGGACTCCACCTTCGCGCGATTGCGCACGATGCCGGGATTCTCGAGCAGTTTCTCGATGCGCTTCGGCGTGAAGCGCGCGACCGCGTCGACATCGAAGTCGGCGAACGCCTCACGATAGCCGGCGCGCTTGTTCAGGATGGTCGACCACGACAGCCCCGCCTGCGCGCCTTCCAGAATCAGCATTTCGAACAGGTGGCGATCGTCATGCGACGGCACGCCCCACTCGGTATCGTGATAGTGAGCATCCGCTTCCGTCTTTACCCAGTTGCACCGCTGCGACATCGTCCGCCTCGTTCCAGTGTCGATTCGATCGTGCCAGCATAGCGGAAGGCCCATTGACGGCATAGCTGGCCGAACGGCAGATGGGCGCGTGGCGCCGATCCGGTTAAGCTTGGCGCCTGTTCGAATCAGCAGGATCAACGCATGACGGCATTACTTTTCGCGATCGGCATCGACGGCGGCGGCACCGGCACCCGCGCGGTCCTGGCCGACCGGCACGGGCGCGAGCTCGCGCAAGGGCGCGGCGGCCCGTCGGGGCTCGGCCTCGGCATCGAGCGCGCGTGGGCATCGATCGGCGCGGCCTGTGGCGACGCGTTCACGCGGGCGGGGCTCGCGTTCAACTGGTCGCAGTGCGCGCTCGGCTGCGGGCTCGCGGGCGTCAACAATGCCGCGTGGCTCGCCGCGTTCCGTGCACTGGCGCCGCTCGACGCCATCGCGATCGAGAGCGACGCCTATACGACCGTCGTCGGCGCGCATGGCGGCGCGCCGGGGCTCATCGTCGCGCTCGGCACGGGCAGCATCGCGGCGGCGCTCGACGCGGCGGGCGACTGCCGCATCGCGGGCGGCTTCGGCTTTCCGTCCGGCGACGAGGCGAGCGGCGCGTGGCTCGGCGTGCGCGCGCTTGCATACGCCCAGCAGGCGCTCGACGGCCGCGTGCCGCGCGACGCATTCGCCGACGCGCTGCTCGCAGAAACGGGGGCGCATGATCGGGATGCACTCGTCCAGTGGTCGTGCGATGCGAACCAGACAATCTATGCGCGCCTTGCGCCGATCGTGCTCGCACACCGCACCCATCCCTATGCGGCCGCGCTGATCGCGCAGGCCGGCGACGAGATCGGCAAGATGATCGACGCGCTTGATCCGCAGCAGGCGCTGCCGGTCGCGCTGTGCGGCGGGCTGGCCGACGCGCTTGCGCCGGCCGTGCCGGCGCGTCACGCGGCCCGGCTGCGCGCGCCGCTCGACGACTCCGCGCATGGCGCGTTGCGGCTCGCGCTGCAGGCGCTGAGGGCGGCTGAAGCGGGGTGAGTGGTTTGAAGGCGGGCAGAGCGCGGCGAGTGGGCCGAGCAGGCCGACCGTGTCAAGCAGGTCGCGCGCATTGAGCGAACTGAATGGACGGTGCAGATGAAGCGGCTCGAACAGGCTGGCCAAGTCGAATCAGCGGACCGAAGGCCCAACGCGCCCAACCGCCCGGCGCGCCCCTGAGCACGACGTTAAAATACGGGTTCCGCAGCATCCTGCGCGCCATTCCCTCGTCCCCATGTACAAAGTCATCGCCACCGATCTCGACGGCACGCTGCTGAACAGTGACCACCAGCTGGATCCGTACACGATTGAGACCGTCCGCCGGCTCGACCGCGACGGCCTGCAGTTCGTGATCGCGACGGGCCGTCACTACGCGGACGTCGCCGGCATCCGCGACGTGCTGGGCATCCGGCCGTACCTGATCACGTCGAACGGTGCGCGCGTGCACGCGCCGGACGATACGGCGATCCATGCGCAGGACATCGATCCCGCGATCGTCCGCGGCCTCGTGCAGCCGGGCGTGACCGGCGCGCACGGCCGCGTGATCGTCAACCTGTTCACCGACCAGGGCTGGCTGATCGACCGCGACGCACCACACCTGCTCGAATTCCACCAGGATTCGGGTTTCCGGTACGACGTGATCGACATGGCCGCGCACGACGGCGTGGATATCGCGAAGGTGCTGTACATCGGCGAGCCGGCCGATCTGGCGGTGGTCGCCGAGCAGATGCGCGTGCAGTTTGGTGATGCGCTGTACGTCACGTACTCGCTGCCCGATTGTCTCGAAGTGATGACCGCCAACGTGTCGAAGGGCCGCGCGCTGCGTGCGGTGCTTGCCCGGCTCGGCGTCGACGCCGGCCACTGCATCGCGTTCGGCGACAACATGAACGACATCGACCTGCTCGAAACGGCCGGTCACGCGTTCATGATGAACAACGCGAACCCCGATCTGATCGCGCACCTGCCGCACATCCCGCGGATCGGCAACAACTTCGACGCGGGCGTCGCCCGCCACCTGCGCACGCTGTTCGCACTCGAGGACACCCTCGATGGCGTCGCCGCTTCCTGAGCGGACATGAAAAACGGGCGCCAGCGGCGCCCGTTCAAATTACCTGCCTCGATATTGTTTGACAGCGTGAGGCTCGCTGTTCTGCTCGCGTGACCCCGTAGTGTTTTATTCGCTTGTGCGAGCGGATGCGGGCAGCAGGCCGACGGCATCGTCGCGCCCCGCGATCAGCGGGTAGACGACCCCCGCGATTGCCGCGCCGATGATCGGTGCGACCCAGAACAGCCACAGCTGGCCGATCGCGTCGCCGCCCACGAACAGCGCGGGGCCGGTCGAGCGGGCCGGATTCACCGACGTATTGGTGACCGGGATCGAGACCAGGTGAATCAACGTCAGGCACAGGCCGATCGCGATCGGCGCGAAGCCGGCCGGCGCGCGCTTGTCGGTGGCGCCGAGAATCACGAACAGGAAGAAACCCGTCATCACGACTTCGCAGGTGAACGCCGCGCCAAGCGCGTAGTGGCCGGGCGAGCGCTCGCCAAAGCCGTTCGTCGCAAAGCCGCTGCCGACGACGTCGAAGCCCGGCTTGCCGGTCGCGATCAGGTACAGCACGAACGCACCGATCGTCGCACCGACCACCTGCGCAACGATGTACGGCGCGAGATCGCGTGCCGGGAAGCGGCCGGCGACCGTCAGGCCCACGCTCACCGCCGGATTCAAATGGCACCCCGAAATATGGCCGATCGCGAATGCCATCGTCAGCACGGTCAGGCCGAATGCAAGTGCGACGCCGGCAAAGCCGATGCCGAGGCCCGGAAAGGCGGCGGCCAGCACGGCGCTGCCGCACCCGCCAAGCACGAGCCAGAACGTCCCGAATGCCTCTGCAGCCAGACGCTGAGAAAGATTCATGTAAGAACCTCGTTCAAGTGAGGTGACGACAATCGGACGACCGGGCGATTTATTCGACGCCGGGAATTGGTCTGGATTATAGGAAATGAATCGGCTTGGGGAGGGTCAACGATTGTTAAATTTGAATGGCTGGCGAATGCCCTTTATTAGAATAAGTCCGCATTCTCGATATAGCCGAATCGGTTAAAGATGGCAGCATTAATTTCGAAGAGCAGGGCGGCAGTGGGGATGACGTAACGGATGCTGGTGTTCCGGCCGGACTCGCCGGAGCCGCATCATGGAAAAAAGGGAGTCGAAAAATGTCTCAATACGCGAAACTCAAGGCGCAGATCGCCGATCTGCAGGCTCAGGCGGATGACGTGCGTCGCCAGGAAGTGGCGGCGGTGATCGCCGACGTCCAGCGAATGATTGCCGAATATGGGCTGACGGCCCAGGACCTGGGCTTCGCGGAGCGAGCGCGGCGCGGCCGTCCGCCGAAAAAGGCGCCGCTACCCGCGAAATACCGCGACCCGAAGTCGGGTGCAACCTGGAGCGGGCGCGGCAAGCCGCCGAATTGGATCGTCGGGAAAAACCGCGATCGTTTCCTGATCGAATGACCGCGCAAAAAGAAAGAGCCGCATCGACGATGCGGCTCTTTGGCTTTTTCGCGCCGATTTCGACGCGAATTTTCGGGAATATTTCCTGACGAATTTCGGCGTCAGGCGCCCGCGACTTGACGCAGGGTCGGCTGTTTTGCCGTCGTGCAAAGCGATTCGTAAGTTTCGACGTAGCGTCGCGCCATCGCTTTCGAGCTGAAGCGCGTATCGAAGCGTGCGCGGATCGCGTCGCGCGACAGGCTGTCGATCCGGTGCAGCGCGCCGACCGCGCCCTGCACGTCCTCGACGATGAAGCCGGTCACGCCGTCCTCGATCACCTCCGGCACCGAGCCGCGGTTGAAGGCGACGACCGGCGTGCCGCAGGCCATCGCCTCGATCATCACCAAGCCGAACGGCTCCGGCCAGTCGATCGGGAACAGCAGCGCCTTCGCGCCGGACAGGAACGCCGGCTTTTGTGCCTCGTTGATCTCGCCGATGAATTCGACATGCGCTTCGCCGAGCAGCGGCTCGATCACTTCCTTGAAATAGTCGGCGTCGGCCTTGTCGACCTTCGCGGCGATCTTCAGCGGCAGCCCGCTTTGCGCGGCGATCCGGATCGCGGTGTCGACCCGCTTTTCGGGGCAGATCCGGCCGAGGAACGCGAGGTATTCGGGCTTCACGTCCGGTTGCGGCGTGAGCAGCGTGTCGGGCAGCCCGTGATATACGGTGCCGGCCCAGGCGGCCTGCGGCAGCGGCTTGCGCTGCGAATTCGAGATCGAGACGACCGGCGCGTCCGGGAACGCGTCGAACACCGGCTGCAGCTCCGGCAGGTCGAGGCGGCCGTGCAGCGTCGTCACGTAAGGCGTATCGAGGCGCGACATCAGCGGGAACGGCAGGTAGTCGAGGTGAAAGTGCAGCACGTCGAATTCGTGCGCGACACGGGCGACCTGCTCGAGCAGGCGCATATGGGGCGCCATCGAGTCGCGAATCGACGGGTCGAGCCGCAGTGCGCGCGGCCATGCCGCCTCGAGACGGGCGGACGTGACGGAGTCGCCGCTGGCGAACAGCGTCACGTCGTGGCCGAGTTCGACGAGCGCCTCGGTGAGGTAGGACACGACACGCTCGGTGCCGCCGTAGAGTTTCGGCGGGACGGCTTCGTAAAGCGGCGCGATCTGGGCAATACGCATGGGCGTTCTCCGGTGTCGACCAGCGTGGGCGCTCGAGTGCGCATGCTGGTCCGATACAAGGTTGCGGAACTCGCCGACGTACGCTTTCTGCGGTACGTGGCCGGGTCCGTGGCGCGATGCGCGGGACGCCGGGCGGCAAGCTTCGGGGGCGGGCCGGCACGGCTCCCGCCGCCGCCCATTGGAGTCCATTATCGATATCGCCTTCAGGGGTTCGAGTGTTTTTTCAAACACTTAAGGCTTGTTACACGATGAAATACGCGAAAACCCCGATAAAAAGGGCGCATAAACATGAATCGAGATGGCCGCAACTATTGTTGCGCTATGGTGAAAAACCACTATAATTTTTACCGACTCACGCGCCGGCAGCCTTGCCGGACGGCCTCCAGCCGGATTCGACCCCTGCAGCACCGCATCGCTGACGAATTCGCGCCCCATTTGCCCCCCGTCTTTTGTCCCCTTTCAATTCGCCTTGTCGGAAAAATTCCTACACGGTTTACAGACAAATCCTGCATGGCATACGTCACTTCGCTGATACCGGCGCAAATGCCGTTTGGCCAAAATTCGCCCTGTAAGACTGATAAACGTGCCGGCGGACGCCAAGAATCGACCTGTTCGAGCAAACGTTTTCATAATGAAAGGCCAAAGCAAAAGCTCTTAACGGGGGAATCATGAGCGCCACCAGCGAAATGCTCAGTGAGATCAAAGAGGTCAACCTGTCGTACCTCCTCCTCGCGCAGCGCCTGCTGCGGGAAGACAAGGCGATGGGCATGTTCCGCATGGGCGTGTCCCAGGAACTGGCCGACGTGCTCGCGAACCTCACGCTCGCCCAGACCGTGAAGCTCGCCGCATCGAATCAGTTGTTGTGCCGTTTCCGCTTCGACGATCACGCGTTGCTGTCCTCGCTCGCCGACAAGGGGCGCAGCGACGTCGTCACGCACGCGCACTCGGCCATCCTGATGGCCGGCCAGCCGGTCGAAAGCGTCCGCTGATCCTTTTCCGCCTTGCGTTCGTCCCGGCGTGGCGCGCCGGCGGGCGACGTATTGGCCACGCATCCGAACAACGTCAAGCGGACGGTTATTCACCATGGCAAGCAAAAGTGTCGTGATCGAGGTGAAGGAAATCACCCTCGCCATCGAACTGATCGAACTGGGTGCCCGGCTGCAGCTGCTGGAGGCGGAGACGAGCCTGTCGCGGGACCGTCTGATCAAGCTGTACAAGGAGCTGAAGGGGGTGTCGCCGCCCAAGGGGATGTTGCCGTTCTCGACCGACTGGTTCATGACGTGGCAGCCGAACATCCACTCGTCGCTGTTCTACAACATCTACCGGTTCATGCAGGATCACGGCCGCTGCGAGCCGATCCAGTCGATCGTGAAGGCGTACCGGCTGTATCTGGAGCACGTAAACCTCTCCGGCGACGAGGCTGCGCTGAGCCTCACGCGCGCGTGGACGCTTGTGCGCTTCTTCGACTCGGGGATGCTGCAGACGACCCCGTGCACGCGCTGCGGCGGCCACTTCGTCGCGCATGCGCATGATCCGCATCAAGGTTTCGTCTGTGGCCTCTGCCAGCCGCCGTCGCGCGCGGGCAAGACCCGCAAGGCCGCCGCCGCACGCGCGGAGCTGGCCGCCGCGGCCGCCTGAGCCCCGCCGGGCGCGGCTCGGGCGGCGCCGGCCGGCTCCCGCGCGCCGCGCGAACCGGCCGGGATTGCTGGTAAACACCGCCGCGCCGCCGTCCCACGACCGCCAAAGTTTTCCTGACGACTGCCGTAAACCTGTTTAACGGCGGTCTCCCCGCCGGTCTTTCGTGAGGGACAGGCAGTGCTGATTATCGTGGGAACACTCGTGACGCTGTTGTCCGTCTTCGGCGGTTATGCGCTGGCAGGCGGGCATCTGGGCGCACTGGTCCAGCCGCTCGA
This sequence comes from Burkholderia ambifaria, assembly GCF_001443045.1. GTDB lineage: Bacteria > Pseudomonadota > Gammaproteobacteria > Burkholderiales > Burkholderiaceae > Burkholderia > Burkholderia ambifaria_A. Next base: position 12,140 of record NZ_LKPJ01000055.1, read on the forward strand.
GATCCTGATGATCGTGGGCGCGGGCGTCGGCGCGTTCCTTCTCGGCAACGGCATGAAGACCATCAAGGCGACGCTGCGCGTGCTCCCGACGCTCTTCAAGAGCTCGAAGTACACGAAGGATGTCTATATGGAGCTGATGGCGCTCTTGTACGTCGTGCTCGCGAAGGCGCGCAAGGAAGGCACGCTGACGCTCGAGGCCGACATCGACGATCCGGACAAGAGCCCGATCTTCACGCAATACCCGAAGATCCTCGCCGATCGCCACATCGTCGAATTCCTGACGGACTACCTGCGCCTGATGGTGGGCGGCAACATGAACGCGTTCGAGATCGAGAGCCTGATGGACGAGGAGATCGAGACGCATCACACGGAAGGCGAAGCGCCCGCGCATGCGCTGATGCGCGTCGGCGACGCGATGCCGGCGTTCGGGATCGTCGCGGCCGTGATGGGTGTCGTGCACACGATGGCGTCGGCCGACAAGCCGCCCGCGGTGCTCGGCGCGATGATCGCGCAGGCGCTGGTCGGCACGTTCCTCGGGATCCTGCTGTCGTACGGGCTGATCGGGCCGCTCGCGAGCCTCGCGGAGCAGCGCGTCGCCGAATCGACCAAGATGTTCCAGTGCATCAAGGTGACGATCCTCGCGAGCCTGAACGGCTATGCGCCGGCGATCGCTGTCGAGTTCGGCCGCAAGGTGCTGTTCTCGACCGAGCGTCCGTCGTTTGCCGAGCTCGAAGAGCACGTGCGCCGCGTGAAAGCGAAGTGACGCGGAGCGCCCGATGAGCAAGAACACGGATCGCGCGATCGTCGTGAAGCGGGTGGCGCCGCAGAAGAAGGGCCACCACGGCGGCGCATGGAAGCTCGCGTATGCGGATTTCATGACCGCGATGATGGCGTTCTTCCTGCTGATGTGGCTGCTGGGCTCGGTCACGACGGTGCAGCTGAAGGGCATCGCCGACTATTTCAACACGCCGCTGAAGACCGCGCTGTTCGGCAGCGGCGATCGCAGCTCGCAGGACTCCAGCATCATCAACGGCGGGGGGCGCGACCTGTCGAGCCTCGACGCGGGCACGCTGCGCCGCGCGGACGGCACGACGTCGCTCGCGGAGCGCATCGCGAAGCCGACCGACGAGCAGGCGCGCGCGCAGGCGCAGGGCGCGCTCGAGCGGCTCGAGCAGGTGCGCCTGCACGACCTGCAGATCAAGCTGATGGCGGCGATCGAGGCGAATCCGACGCTGCGCCAGTTCAAGCAGCAGATCCGCATCGATTCGACGCTGATGGGGCTGCGCATCGAGATCGTCGATACGCAGAAGCGGCCGATGTTCGCGATGTCGAGCGATCAGGTCGAGCCGTACATGCGCGACATCCTGCGCGAGATCGGCAAGACGCTGAACGACGTGCCGAACCGGATCATCGTCCAGGGCCACACCGACGCGGTGCCGTACGCGGGCGGCGAAGGCGGCTACAGCAACTGGGAGTTGTCGGCCGACCGCGCGAACGCGTCGCGCCGCGAGCTGATCGCGGGCGGCATGGACGAGGCGAAGGTGCTGCGCGTGCTCGGCCTCGCATCGACGCAGAACCTGAACAAGGCCGATCCGCTCGATCCGGAAAACCGTCGGATCAGCGTGATCGTGTTGAACCGCAAATCCGAAGACGCGCTGATGCGCGACGACCAGACGACCACGACGCTGTCGGCCGACGCGGCAGGCTCGAAGCTGCTGGCCCAGCAGCTCGGCGGCCCGTCGCCGGCCGCGCGAACGGCGCTCGCGAGCGCCGCCGCCGTGGCGCCGAAACCCTGACGTTTCCCAGATGCCGAGACACGCATGCAACAACCCCCACGCTCACTTTGTTCGCTGCCCCTCGAGGGGGCGGTCAGCCGCCTTGGGGCGGCCCTGCGGAGGCTGACATGATCCGAACCATTCTCGCCATCGACGACTCCGCGACCATGCGTGCGCTGCTGCAGGCGACGCTTGCGCAGGCCGGCTACGACGTGACGGTGGCGCCGGACGGCGAAGCCGGCTTCGACATGGCGGCCACGGTGCCGTACGACCTGGTGCTGACCGACCAGAACATGCCGCGCAAGAACGGGCTCGAGGTGATCGCCGCGCTGCGCAAGCTGGGCGCATACACGGACACGCCGATCCTCGTGCTGACGACCGAAGGCAGCGACGCGTTCAAGGACGCCGCGCGCGACGCGGGCGCGACCGGCTGGATCGAGAAGCCGATCGACCCGGCCGTGCTGGTCGACCTGGTCGCGACGCTGTCCGAGCAGACAGCCCCCTGACATGAACGCGACGAATCCAACCGGTGACCGGGCATGACTCTCGACATCACGCAGTTCTACCAGACCTTTTTCGACGAAGCGGACGAGTTGCTCGCGCAGATGGAGCAACTGCTGCTGAACCTCGACGTCGGCTCGCCCGACCCCGAGGACCTGGCCGCGATCTTCCGCGCCGCGCATTCGATCAAGGGCGGCGCGGCGACGTTCGGCTTTTCCGCGCTGACCGAGACGACCCACATCCTCGAGTCGCTGCTCGACCGCGCACGCAATCATGAGCTGACGCTGACCAAGGAAATGGTCGACGCGTTCCTCGAGACCAAGGACGTGCTGTCCGACCAGCTGGTCGACTATCGCGCGAGCGCGGAACCGGACGCGGCGGCTGCCGCGGCGATCTGCGCGAAGCTCGAACGCCTGAAGGCCGAGAGCGGCGGTGCGCCCGCGGACGTTGCGCCGGCCGTGCCGGCTGCTCCTGCCGCGACGACTGCACCGACGACTGCACCGACGACTGCACCGACACCGCCCGCCAGCAGCGACCGCGCGCCCGATCACGTGGTCGAACAGGCCGTCGCGGCCGCGCATCCGGTGGCCAATCCGGCTGACGCCGGCGCGGACGGCCCGCACCTGAAGATCACGCTCGTCGGCGTCGACGCGAAGGATCAGGCGCTGCTCACCGAGGAGCTCGGCAATCTCGGCCGGATCGTAGGCCGCGAGGAAGCGGGTGCGGACCTGACGCTGTGGCTCGAATCGGACGTGCCGTCCGACGACATCGTCGCCGTGTGCTGTTTCGTGATCGACGACAGCCAGATCCGCATCGCGCGCGGCACGGCGCCGGCTGCACCGGCGGCGCCTGCCGCCGCGCCGGCCGCAGCCGAACCGGCCGCCGCGCCGGAACCGGCCGCGCGGGGCGAGGTGTTCGCGCAAGCCGCCGGTGCCGCACCAGCAGCCGCGGCACCGCAAGCTCAACCGCAGCCGCAGCCGCAGCCGAGCGCCGCCGTGCAACCTGCGCCGCAACCGCACGCCGAACCCGAGGGGCAGGCCGCCCAGGCCGGCGCGCACCACGACGACAAGCGCGCGCGCCCGGCTGCCGCCGCGGCGGGTGCCGAGGGCAGCTCGATTCGCGTCGGCGTCGAGAAGGTCGACCAGCTGATCAACCTGGTCGGCGAGCTCGTGATCACGCAGGCGATGCTCGCGGAAACGGCGAGCGCGTTCGATCCGGCGCTGCATGACCGGCTGTTCAACGGGATGGCGCAGCTCGAGCGCAACGCGCGCGACCTGCAGGAAGCGGTGATGTCGATCCGCATGATGCCGATGGACTACGTGTTCAGCCGCTTCCCGCGGCTCGTGCGCGACCTGGCCGGCAAGCTCGGCAAGCAGGTCGAGCTCGTCACGTTCGGCCAGGCGACCGAGCTGGACAAGAGCCTGATCGAGCGGATCATCGACCCGCTCACGCACCTCGTGCGCAACAGCCTCGATCACGGGATCGAAACCGTCGACAAGCGCGTCGCCGCCGGCAAGGACGGGGTCGGCCAGCTCGTGCTGTCGGCCGCGCATCACGGCGGCAACATCGTGATCGAGGTCAGTGACGACGGCGCGGGCCTGAACCGCGAGCGGATCCTCGCGAAGGCGGCGAAGCAGGGCATGCAGGTGTCCGACAGCATCAGCGACGACGAAGTCTGGCAGCTGATCTTCGCGCCGGGCTTCTCGACCGCCGAGACGGTGACCGACGTGTCGGGCCGCGGCGTCGGGATGGACGTCGTGAAGCGCAACATCCAGTCGATGGGCGGCCACGTCGAGATCTCGTCGCAGGCCGGCCGCGGCACGACCACGCGGATCGTGCTGCCGCTCACGCTTGCGATCCTCGACGGGATGTCGGTGAAGGTCGGCAGCGAGATCTTCATCCTGCCGCTGAACTTCGTGATGGAGTCGCTGCAGCCGTCGAACGACGACATCTACACGGTCGGCAACGGCGAGCGCGTGGTGCGCGTGCGCGGCGAATACCTGCCGCTCGTCGCGCTGCACGAGGTGTTCTCGGTCGAGGACGCGCGCACCGATCCGACCCAGGGGATCGTCACGATCATGGAAACCGAGGGGCGCCGCTTCGCGATGCTGATCGACGAGCTGGTCGGCCAGCAGCAGGTGGTCGTGAAGAACCTCGAAACCAACTACCGCAAGGTGCACGGCATCTCGGCGGCAACCATCCTCGGCGACGGCAGCGTCGCGCTGATCGTCGACGTCGCGGCGCTGAACCGCGAAACCCGTGCGATGCACGGCGCCCGAGCCGGCGCCGAGCTCGCGATCTTCTGACTCTCGCCATTCAACCCATTGGGGGCAAACGTGTCTGCTGAAGTCCAAATGATCAATCCGGCCGCGGCGAACGCGGCTCATAGCCGCCGCGACGCCGAGCATGGCGATGCGACGGGCCAGGAATTCCTCGTCTTCACGCTCGGCGACGAGGAATACGGGATCGACATCCTGAAGGTGCAGGAAATCCGCGGCTACGACAGCGTCACGCGCATCGCGAATGCGCCGGACTTCATCAAGGGCGTGATCAATCTGCGCGGGATCATCGTGCCGATCGTCGACATGCGGATCAAGTTCCATCTCGGCCGCGTCGAGTACGACCACCAGACCGTCGTGATCATCCTGAACGTGTCGAACCGCGTGGTCGGGATGGTGGTCGACGGCGTGTCGGACGTGCTGACGCTGCAGACGGACCAGATCATGCCGGCGCCGGAATTCGGCGCGACGCTGACGACCGAGTACCTGACGGGCCTCGGCACGGTCGACGGCCGGATGCTGATCCTGATGGACATCGAGAAGCTGATGTCGAGCCGGGAAATGGCGCTGATCGAGTCGCTCGGCGCATAAGCGCGCCGCGCGCGCAGGAACTTCGGGAGAATCCGCAATGTTGCATAACTGGTCGATCCGCACGACGCTCACGGCGGTCGGACTCATCCTCGTGGCGCTGGCCGCAGCCGTCGGCGGGCTCGGCCTGGTCGCGCTGAATCACGCGAGCCGTTCGCTCGACGAGATCGCGCACGTCGATCTGCCTGCGATCCACATGCTCGACGACACGTCGTCGTACCTGCTGCGTGCGCGCGTGTCGCTCGACCGCTTCCGCTCGCTGACCGAGGCCGGCAACACGGCCGAGGCGAGCAAGGTGCTCGACCGCGCGCAGGAGCTGTACGCGAAGTCGAACCAGAACTGGCAGGCGTTCCAGTCGACGCCGAAGCGCGGCGTCGAGCAGGCGCTCGTCGACGAACTCGCCGCGCGCTACGCGACGATCGTGAAGGAAGGCGTCGAGCCCGAGTTCGCGGCCGCGCGCGCGGGCGACATGGCGGCGTACCACGCGGTCGCCGATACCAGGATCAGCCCGATGTTCGTCGCGTACGACCAGGCGGCATCGGCCGTGATCGCATCGCTGCAGAAGCGCGCGGAAGAACGCCAGGCCGCGACGCAGTCGCAGATCTCGATGATGATCGGCCTGATCGCGGCCGGCATCGCGATCGCGTTCGTCGTCGTGATCGCGATTCGCTTCGCGCTGCGCGGGCTGATCGTGAAGCCGCTCGAGGACGCGATCGCGCACTTCGAGCGCATCGCCGGCGGCGACCTCACGCAGCCGGTGAACGTGTTCAGCACCAACGAGATCGGCCGCCTGTTCGGCGGCATCAAGCGGATGCAGGACGCCGTGACGACGATGGTGCAGGCCGTGCATCGCGGCACCGAGTCGATCGACGTCGGCGCGCATGAGATCTCGACCGGCAACACCGACCTGTCGCAGCGCACCGAGGAGCAGGCCGCATCGCTGCAGGAAACCGCATCGAGCATGGAGCAGCTGACCGGCACCGTGCGGCAGAACGCGGAGAACGCGCGGCAGGCGAGCCAGCTTGCGGTGAACGCGTCCGACATCGCGACGCAGGGCGGCGAGGTGGTCGGCCAGGTCGTGTCGACGATGCAGGACATCGCGGCGAGCTCGGGCAAGGTCGTCGACATCATCGGCACGATCGAAGGCATTGCATTCCAGACCAACATCCTCGCGCTGAACGCGGCGGTCGAAGCCGCGCGTGCGGGCGAGCAGGGCCGCGGCTTCGCGGTGGTCGCGGGTGAAGTGCGCTCGCTGGCCCAGCGCAGCGCGAGCGCCGCGAAGGAGATCAAGCAGCTGATCGGCGATTCGGCCGAGAAGGTCGAAAGTGGGTCGGCGCTCGTCTCGCGGGCCGGCTCGACGATGGACGAGATCGTGCAGGCCGTGCGCCGCGTGACCGACATCATGGGCGAGATCAGCGCCGCGTCGGACGAGCAGTCGACCGGCATCGAGCAGGTCAATCGCGCGGTCGGCCAGATGGATTCGGTCACGCAGCAGAACGCGGCGCTCGTCGAGCAGGCCGCGGCGGCGGCCGCGTCGCTCGAGGAGCAGACGCGCCAGATGAAGTCGATCGTGTCGGCGTGGCGCGTCGCGGGCGGCATCGCGCTCGCGCCGGCGCGCAGCGCCGTGCGCCCGGCCGCGCACGCACCGGCCGCCGCGCCGGCGTTGCCGTCGGAGAGCCGTTTCGAAGCCGCGCCGGCCGCACTGCCGGCACCGCAGGGCGCCGCCAAGCCGGCCCGTCGTGCAACGCCTGCGCCGCATGCCGCGGCACCGGCCACGAGCCACGAAGCGAAGCGCGCGGCGGATTCCACTGCACGCGCAGCGAAGGAAGCGCCGGCTGCGGGCGGCTACGGCCCGCGTCTCGCGAAGGCGGCCGCACCGGCGCACAAGCCGGCCGAGAAGCCCGCACTGGTACGTCCGGCGCTGAACGGCGAGAAGCCGGCGCTGGCTGCGGCCGGTACCTCCGACGACGATTGGGAGACCTTCTAAGCCATGCCGTCCGCGCGCGCACCGTTTCGACCCGATGCACCGGATAGCTCGCTTCGCGCGGGCGAGCCGGGGCGCGACTTCGCGTTCACCGGCGCGGATTTTGCACGCATCCGCGCGCTGATCCATCAACGCGCGGGTATCTCGCTGTCCGAGCACAAGCGCGACATGGCGTACAGCCGGCTGGCCCGCCGGCTGCGCGCACGCGGCCTCGACACGTTCCGCGACTATCTCGACCTGCTCGAGCAGGAGAACGATCCGCTCGAGTGGGAGGCGTTCACCAACGCGCTGACGACGAACCTGACCGCGTTCTTCCGCGAGTCGCACCATTTCCCGATCCTCGCCGACTTCGTGAAGGGGCGCGCGGCGCCCGTGTCGGTGTGGTGCTCGGCGGCGTCGACCGGCGAGGAGCCTTACTCGATCGCGATCACGCTGATCGAGGCGCTCGGCGAATCGGCCGCGCGCGGCGCATCGATCCTCGCGACCGATCTCGACACGCAGGTGCTCGCGAAGGCCGAGGCCGGCATCTATACGGTCGACCAGGTCAAGCACCTGAGCCCGGAGCGGCTCAAGCGCTTCTTCCTGAAGGGCACCGGCGCGCAGGCCGGCCGCGTGAAGGTGCGCCCGGAATTGCGCGCGATGATCCGCTTCGAGCAGCTGAACCTGACCGATGCCGACTACGGGATCGCGAAGCCGTTCGACGCGATCTTCTGCCGCAACGTGATGATCTATTTCGACAAGCCGACGCAGGGGCAGGTGCTGTCGCGCTTCGAGCCGCTCGTGAAGCCGGGCGGGCTGCTGTTCGCCGGGCATTCGGAGAATTTCACGTACGTCACGCAGGCGTTCCGGCTGCGCGGGCAGACGGTGTACGAACTGACGCGCGATGCCGTGGCGCCGCGCACCCATGCGCGTGCCGCGCCCGCTTACGGAGACCGCGGATGAGCGCCCTGCCGATCGCGACCAATCGCTACTTCGACACCCACTTCGAACGCCCCGGCGTGAAGCTGCTGCCGAACGAGTTCTACACGACGTCCGAGGACATGGTGCTGATGACCGTGCTCGGCTCGTGCGTCGCCGCGTGCCTGCACGACCCGTTCGCGGGCATCGGCGGGATGAATCACTTCATGCTGCCCGACGACGGCGCCGATGCCGGCGCGGCCGCGTCGGAGTCGATGCGCTACGGCGCGTACGCGATGGAAGTGCTGATCAACGAACTGATCAAGGCCGGCGGGCGCCGCGAGCGCATCGAGGCGAAGGTGTTCGGCGGCGCGGCCGTGCTGGCCGGGATGACGACGATCAACATCGGCGATCGCAATGCGGATTTCGTGCGCCGCTATCTCGCGCTCGAACGCATCCGCATCGCCGCGGAGGATCTGCAGGGCGTGCACCCGCGCAAGGTCGCGTTCATGCCGCGCACCGGGCGCGCGATGGTGAAGAAGCTGCGGCTGCAGGTGCCGGGCGTGACCGAGCGCGAAGCCGCGCTGGCGCGCGAGGCCGACCGCGTGCGCGCCGTCCGGCCGCGCGCGCACGTCGAGCTGTTCGCGGCGAAACGGCCGGCCGCGCCGCCGCCGCCGGCGCGCCCGCGCATCGAGCTGTTCGGCGCCCGCGGTGCCGGCGCCGCGCAGGCGACGAACACGAAGACCGGCAGCCCGAACGCCGGCAGCCCGTATGCGGCCAACCTTTCGAGAAAGCAGGAGGCATGACCGCAGTGCAGAAGATCAAAGTGTTGTGCGTCGACGACTCGGCGCTGATCCGCAGCCTGATGACGGAGATCATCAACAGCCAGCCCGACATGACGGTGTGCGCGACCGCGCCCGATCCGCTCGTCGCGCGCGAGCTCATCAAGCAGCACAACCCGGACGTCCTGACGCTGGACGTCGAAATGCCGCGCATGGACGGGCTCGACTTTCTCGAGAAGCTGATGCGCCTGCGGCCGATGCCGGTCGTGATGGTGTCGTCGCTCACCGAGCGCGGCTCCGAGATCACGCTGCGCGCGCTCGAGCTCGGCGCGGTGGATTTCGTGACGAAGCCGCGCGTCGGGATTCGCGACGGCATGCTCGAGTACGCGGAAAAGCTCGCGGACAAGATCCGTGCCGCGTCGCGCGCCCGCGTGCGCCAGGCACCGCAGCCGCAGGCCGTCGCGCGCACGGCGAGCGGCCAGCCGGCCGCGCCGATGATCAACAACCCGCTCGTCAGTACCGAGAAGCTGATCATCATCGGCGCGTCGACGGGCGGCACCGAGGCGATCCGCGAGGTGCTGACGCCGCTGCCGCCGGATGCGCCGGCGGTGCTGATCGCGCAGCACATGCCGCCCGGCTTCACGAAGTCCTTCGCGCAGCGGCTGAACGGCCTGTGCCGGATCGCGGTGAAGGAAGCCGAGCACGGCGAGCGCGTGCTGCCGGGGCATGCGTACATCGCGCCGGGCCATGCGCACCTGCTGCTCGCGAGGAGCGGCGCGAACTACATCGCGCAGCTCTCCGACGAGCCGCCGGTGAACCGTCACCGGCCGTCGGTCGACGTGCTGTTCCGCTCGGCGGCGCAGCACGCGGGCAAGAACGCGATCGGCGTGATCCTCACGGGGATGGGCCGCGACGGCGCGGCCGGCCTGCTGGACATGAAGCGCGCGGGCGCCCACACGTTCGCGCAGGACGAGGCGAGCTGCATCGTGTTCGGGATGCCGCGCGAGGCGATCGCGCTCGGCGGCGCGGACGAGATCGCGCCGCTTTCCGAGATGAGCCGGCGCGTGATGGCGCGACTGGCGACGATGGGCGACCGCGTGCAGCGCGTCTGAATGAAATGTCATGGGGCACGTGCGATGCTGCGCGCGCCGACGGTAACGAATCTGCAAAGGAACGACGATGGACAAGAGCATGAAAATCCTGGTGGTGGACGATTTCCCGACGATGCGCCGGATCGTCCGCAACCTGCTCAAGGAACTGGGCTACACGAACGTCGACGAAGCCGAGGACGGCGCGGCAGGCCTCGCGCGGCTGCGCGGCGGCAGCTTCGACTTCGTGATCTCCGACTGGAACATGCCGAACCTCGACGGCCTCGCGATGCTGAAGGAAATCCGCGCGGACGCGACGCTCACGCACCTGCCGGTGCTGATGGTCACGGCCGAGTCGAAGAAGGAGAACATCATCGCGGCCGCGCAGGCGGGTGCGAGCGGCTACGTCGTGAAGCCGTTCACGGCCGCGACGCTCGACGAGAAGCTGAACAAGATCATCGACAAGATGGTCAAGGCCGGGAGCTGACGTGAACGAGCCGATCCATGCGGCGCTCGCCGGCGCGGCGATCAATGCCGACGGCCACGCCGAAGGCGCCGATTACGCGAGCGACCGGATCCTCGCGCGCATCGGCCACGTCACGCGCACGCTGCGCGATTCGATGCGCGAGCTCGGGCTCGACAAGCACGTCGAGCGCGCGGCGGAGGCCGTGCCCGATGCACGCGACCGGCTGCGCTACGTCGCGACGATGACCGAGCAGGCGGCCGAGCGCGTGCTGAACGCGATCGAGATCGCCAAGCCCGTGCAGGAGCGCATCCAGAACGAGGCCGAGGCGCTCGATGCGCGCTGGGCGCAGTGGTACGCGGCGCCGATCGAGCACGCGGAAGTGCGCGAACTGATGGACGACACGCGCACGTTCCTGCATACGCTGCCCGAAGCGACGTCCGCGACCGGCGCGCAGCTGCTCGAGATCATGCTCGCGCAGGATTTCCAGGATCTGACCGGGCAGGTGATCAAGAAGATCATGGACATGGTCTACCTGATCGAGCAGCAGCTGCTCACCGTGCTCGTCGAGAACATCGCGCCCGAGCGGCGCGAGCAGTTCGCGGCGACCGCCGCCGCGCTCGCGGCCGAGCAGGTCAGCACGACCGGCAGCCCGGAGTCGCTGCTGAACGGTCCGCAGGTCGCGCCGGAAGGCAAGTCCGACGTCGTGCAGGACCAGGCGCAGGTCGACGACCTGCTCGCGAGTCTCGGCTTCTGACCCCGACACATCGCACCGGGCCGCTCCGTGTCGCGGAGCGGCCCGGGCCCGGTGCGTATGGCCGTCGCCGGTTTCCCCCACCCGCCGTGAGCGGGCGTCGCCGCACGTCATGCCGCGACGATTTGACACTCGGACACACTCCGCAGGCATACTACGCGTCAGCAGCAACGAAGCGTCATTCTTGAGACTTTCATTTGTTGACCTGCGAGGCCGAGCCTGACAGCGGCGGCGGGCAACGAAGCCAGTCCCTTGGGGGGGAACGTGAAGCTGAAACGCTTGGGCTGGGCCGCCGCGCGCGCGATGGCGGCAATGGGTGTGCTGTGGACCGTCCACGCACACGCCGAACTGGGCGGCGCGCCGATGTCGCCACCGGCGGACGATCACGCCGCCACCGTGCGCGCGATGCAGCGCGCGATGCGCTCGGCCGACGGTGCGCAGGCGAGTACGGCCGCCTACACCGTCCCCTACACCGTCCGCGAGATCACACTCGGATCGGGCACCGTCATCCACGAATACACGAGCGCCGCGGGCACCGTGTTCGGTCTCGCCTGGCGCGGGCCGAGCATGCCGGACCTGGCGTCGCTGCTCGGCAGCTATTTCCCGCAGTACACCGCCGGCGTCCAGGCCGCGCACGCGGCGCGCGGCTGGCGCGCGCCCGTGTCCGTCGATACGAGCGGTCTGGTGATCCGTACGGGCGGCCACATGGGCGCCTTCGCGGGCCAGGCGTGGCTGCCGGCGGCGCTGCCGGCCGGCCTGTCCGGCCCCGACATCCAGTGACAGCGGGAGAGCGATCTTGAGAATTCCTCGTACCTTCAAGCACTGGCTCGGCCTGCTGAGCCTGGCGGCTGCCACGGCCATGCTCGTAACGGCATGTGGCGGCGGCGGCGACGGCGGCGGTGGTGGTAGCGGCGGCGGCAATGGCGGCGGCTCCAGCGTATCGGACGGCAATACCGCGAACACGGCCGTGATCACGGTCGGCACCGGCGTCGCGCGCGTGATCAACATCCCGACCGTCAACGTGAAGATCTGCGCGCCGGGCACGTCGAACTGCCAGGTGGTCAGCAACGTGCTCGTCGACACCGCGTCGTACGGGCTGCGACTGGTCGGCAGCGCCGTGTCGGGCGTGCTGAACAACCTGCCGAAGGTGACGAGCGGCGGCGCGCCGGTCGCCGAATGCGGGAAGTTCGTGTCGAGCTACACGTGGGGCACGGTGCGTACCGTCGACCTGTCGATCGGCACCGAGCAGGCGAGTTCGCTGCCGGTTCAGATCATCGGTGACCTCGGCACGTCCAACGTGCCGAGCTCGTGCACGAACGGCGGCATGTCGGCCAACACGGCGAGCGACCTCGGCGCGAACGGCATCCTCGGCATCGGGCCGGCGCCGTTCGATTGCGGCACGACCTGCGCGACGTCGACGTCGGCGACGAACAACAACTACTACGCGTGCCCGAACGGCAATTCGAGCTGTGCAGTCACGCTGGTGCCGATCTCGCAGCAGGTGGCCAACCCGGTCCATCGCTTCGCGACCGACAACAACGGCGTGATCGTGCAGATGCCGAACATCTCGAGCAGCGGGCAGGGCAGCGCGACGGGCCTGCTGACGTTCGGGATCGGCACGCAGAGCAACAACGCGCTCGGGGCGTCGACGGTGCTGACATCGACGACGACGGGCGACGTGAGCGCGACCTTCCTCGGCGGCAGCGTGACCGCGTTCTTCGATACGGGCTCGAACGCGTACTTCTTCAACGATTCGTCGCAGAAGATCTGCTCGACCAACACGCAGTTCTACTGCCCGTCGTCGACGACCACCTACACGGCGACGCTGACCGGTCAGAACGGTACGTCGGGCGGCGTGTCGATGCCCGTCGCGAACGCCGACACGCTGTTCGCGAACGCGTCGACGTTCGCGTTCAACGACATCGCCGGCCCGTTCGGCACGGCCGGCTGGCTCGATCTCGGTCTGCCGCATTTCTACGGCAAGACGATCTACTTCGGGATGGACAAGACCGCGAGCGGCGGCGCGCAGCCTTACGTCGCGTTCTGACCGCGCACGAACGGCGGCAGCGAGAGGGGGCGAGCGATCGCCCCCTTTTTTTCGCCTTCGGCCGGGCGGCGGGCAGACTACGTTCCGGGCGGCCGCACCGTGCCGATACAGCGCCTACGATATAAGGCCGGCACCGGTGCCGGCACGACATCGAGGAGACAGCGCCATGAGCCAGCGAATCCAACGCATCACGCCGTTTCTGTGGTTCGACCGCGACGCCGAGGCGGCCGCCAGCTTCTACGTGTCGGTGTTCGACGACGCGCGCATCCTGCACGTCGCCCGCTACGGCAAGTCGGGCGCGCAGGCGTCCGGGCGGGCCGAGGGCACGGTGATGACGGTGTCGTTCGAACTGGACGGGCAGGCGTTTCTCGCGCTGAACGGCGGCCCGGCGTTTCCGCTCACGCCGGCCGTGTCGTTCGTCGTCAACTGCCGCGACCAGCGCGAGATCGACCGCTACTGGGCGGCGCTCGCCGAAGGCGGCGACGAGCGCGCGCAGCAGTGCGGCTGGCTGCGCGACCGCTTCGGCGTGTCGTGGCAGGTGGTGCCCGTGCAGATGCCCGAACTGATGGCGGGCGACCCGGCACGCGCCGAGCGCGTGATGGCGCAGGTGATGAAGATGAAGAAGCTGGATCTCGATGCGCTGCAGCAGGCGGCGGCCGGCTAGCGCAGAGGCCGGCCGGGATGCGCGGCTTGCGATGTATGCGCGCGACGCCCGGCGCGATTTTCCTGCTGCTGGCGATCGTCGCACTGGTCGTGTCGCTCGCGCGGGTGCCGCCGGGCCTCGCGGTCACTGTTCGTCGCCTGCACGATAAGGGCTGCTCCGGCTGGTTCCTGCCGATCGCATTCATTCCAATCGTCGGCGGAATCCTGCTGCTCGTGTGAATATGCTCGCGCGGCACCGACGGCCCGAACCGCTACGGCTTGGATCAGACTCCGGCAATCTGAGCGCCGCCCGCCCCGACGCGCGGCCGGCGCGTCGGGGCGATCCGATGATCGCTTCACGGCTGCTTCGATTCCCCGCTTCCCCCGTCATCTGCTTCTCCCCACCTGCCCGCGGACGCGTTGTTCACAG
>NZ_LKPJ01000056.1 GCF_001443045.1 Burkholderia ambifaria
CACTGTCCGCGTAGATCGTGCCGAACAACCCGTTGAGCCGCTTCAGTGCCTGATTGACCAGCAGCCGCAGCGGCCGCAACGGGTGATCGGCCGGCACGAAGTCTTCCAGCTTCACCGTCGTGAACAGCGGTTCTTGCATCTCGTCCATTCCACGCATCGGCTGATCCGCTCAAGGTCATGAACACGATATCTCTAACGCACCGCTCGCTAAGCCCGTTTACACCGTTCCCAAAATCAACAGCCTGCTAGCCCGTACCCCACGCGGTACGCCGCCGCGCCGATGCATCATTCGATCAATGCATCGCGTAACCCGACGTGGCGCACACGGCTCGGCACCTCGAGCAGCACGCAGCCGATGAAGAACGGCACCGCGACGAGGCCGTACATCGCGTCGGTCAGCCCGAGATCCTGCCGCATCCGCAACTGCGCGCAGCCGATGGTGCAGCGATCGAGGATCGACACGATGTAGCAGACGCACAGGAACGGCACGATCCTGCGCGATGCCGACGCGGCGGTACAGCGCGTCGTTGTCCGGCGCGCGGGAACCGGATGCGACGGCGAGCGCGGGCTGCACGAACAGCTTGAAGCCGGGCCGACATCGATCGTCTCCTCGACGAATGCCGATGCGGCACGGGCAGCACACGCGACGCCGGCAACGGCCGGCATTCAGGCGCGCTGCGCGGGTTCACCCTTCACGCCGAGCATCAGCGCGGTGCCGCTCAGCGCGAGCAGCGCGGCCAGCAGGTACACGGCGAGATCCATGCTGCCGGTATGCGTGCGGATCAGCCCGATCACCCACGGGCTGACGATGCCGCTCGTGATCCCGATGCTGCTGATCAGCGCGATCCCGGCTGCGGCCGCGTTGCCCGACAGGTAGCGGGTCGGCACGGCCCAGAAGATCGGCAGCGCGGCGAAGATCAGCGTCGCCGCGATCGACAGGCACGCGAGCATCGCCGCGAAGCTGTGCAGATGCAGCGTCAATGCCGCGAGCGCGAGCCCGCCGCCGATCGTGCAGCACGCGAAGTGCTTGCGGCGCTCGCCGGTGCGGTCCGAGCGGCGCGCGATCAGGATCAGCCCGACCGCGCCGACCGCATTCGGCACGACCGTGTAGAGGCTCACGGCCACGACGTCGGTCACGCCGAAATCGCGGATCATCAGCGGCATCCAGAAATTGAGCGTCAGCGATGCGCAGGTCAGCGAGAAGTAGACGAATGCGAACAGATAGACGCGCGGGTTCGCGAGCGCGGCGAACAGGCTGCGTTTGTCGTGCGCGCCATGCGCGGCGCCGTGCGTACGGCTGTCGCCGCACAGCGCGGCAACGCGCGCCTTTTCGTCGGACGTGAGCCACGCGGCGTCCTGCGGACGGTCGACCAGGTACGTGAACGCGAAGCACGCGAGCACGATCGCCGGCGCGCCTTCGATCGCGAACATCCACTGCCAGCCGTGCAACCCGAGCACGCCGCTCATGTCGCGCATGATCCAGCCCGACATCAGGCCGCCGAGCACGCCCGCGACCGCGACGCCCGCGAAGAACACCGAGATCGCCGCCGCGCGCCGGTTCGCCGGGAACCAGTAGGTCAGGTACAGCACGATGCCGGGAAAGAAGCCGGCCTCGAACACGCCGAGCAGGAAGCGCAGCACGTAGAAATGCGACGGTTGCGACACGAACATCATCCCGGTCGACGCGATGCCCCACAGCAGCATGATCCGCGTGAACGTGCGGCGCGCGCCGAAGCGCGCGAGCAGCAGGTTGCTCGGCACCTCGCAGAACACGTAGCCGACGTAGAACACCGCGGCGCCTAGGCCGTACATCGCATCGCTGAAGCCGAGGTCGTGCTTCATCTGCAGCTGCGCGAAGCCGATATTGATGCGGTCGAGAAACGACACGACGTAGCAGAGGAACAGGAACGGCACGATCCGCCACGCGATCTTGCGGAACAGCAGCGCATCGCCGGCATCCGATGCCGATGCGGACGCGGATTCGTATGAGGAAGTCGACGCCGCGGCACTCGCGTGCGCGATCGTCGCTTCGGCGGGAAGCGATTGGGGCATGTCTCTCTCCAAACGGGCCGCGCGATTTCGAGCGCAGCAGTCTCCGCGGGCGTGCATGCGCCCTGCTTTCTTGTGAGATCGGAATTCGGCGCCGTGCAGCGCGGCGCGATGCCGCCGCCGTTCAGGGGCCTTCAGGAAAACTTCCGGAAAACGACGGGACGTCCGCCCGGACGCCCCGCCGCCGCGACCCGCTCAGTCCTGCAGCGCGTCCCACATTTCCTTGTCGCGCTGCGCGGTCCAGATGCGCGGATGCGTGATGCCACTCGCCTCGTCGAACGCGCGCGACACGTCGAACGGCAAACAGTGTTCGTAGATGAACACCTGGCCGAACTTCGGATCCATCGCTTCGCGCGTGAGCGCCATCGACGCCTTCAGGTCGAGCTGGCGCTCGACGGCCTTGCGGCCTTGCGCGAGCAGCGTCGTCACGAAGTCCTTCGTGTAGTCGAGGCCCTTGTCGACCTCGGCCGGATTCAGCAGCGCGGGGCCACGGCCCGGCACGAGCTTTTCGGCGCCGAGCGCGCGCAGCGCCTCGAGCGTGGCCGGCCACTGTTCGAGCTGCGCGTCGCCGCAATAGCAGGCCGCGTCATATTCGACCAGGTCGCCCGAAAACAGCACCTTCTGCGACGGCAGCCAGACGATCGTGTCGCCCTTCGTATGGCCCGAGCCGACGTGCATGATCTTCACTTCGAGCTTGCCGAGGAACAGCGTGATCTCGCGCTCGAACACGAGCGTCGGCCAGGTCAGGCCCGGCACCGTCTCGACGCCCGCGAACAGGCGCGGGAAGCGCTCGATCTCCGACTTCATGTCGGCCTCGCCGCGCTCGACGATCATTTCGTAGGTGCCGCGGCTCGCGATCACGTGCTGCGCGCCTTCGTCGAAATACGCGGACGCGCCGAGCACGCGCACCGCGTGGTAATGCGACAGCACGACGTGCTTGATCGGCTTGTCGGTCACGCTGCGGATCTTCGCGATCAGGTCCTGCGCCATCGCGGGCGTCGCGGTCGTGTCGACGATCAGCACGCTGTCGTCGCCGATGATCACGCCCGAGTTCGGGTCGCCTTCGGCGGTGTATGCGTACGCGTTCTCGGACAACTGCGTCCAGGTGACCTTCTTCTCTTCCAGATCGGCTTGGGATGCGAATGCTTTGGCCATGTTGCGTTCCGTGGCTGCGAGCCATGTGTTGAGGGGAGTGAACGGATCATCGACCTGCATCGATAATTTGTCAATGACAAATACGCTTGCTATTGTCTAATACGGGTAAACCTGCGGGCTGGCGCATCAAATGGCGTCGGATACCATGCGGGGTTTCGTCAACGGAAGAACCATCGCGTGCAGAACCACGAAGTCAGCGCAGACGACGCGCCGCCCAAGGCGCAGCGCGGGATCCAGAGCGTCGAGGTCGGCGGCCGCCTGCTCGACGCGCTCGCGCGCCGGCGCAAGCCGCTCGGGCTGTCGGAGCTGGCGGCCGCGGCCGACCTGTCGACCGCGCAGGCGCATACCTATCTCGTCAGCCTGACGCGGCTCGCGCTCGTGAAACGCGACGCGCTCACCGGCAACTACGAGCCGGGGCCGCTGTCGCTGCGGCTCGGGCTGATGTCGATCGAACGGCAGCCGGCCTATCGCGCGGCGCTGCCGCACGCGGCACGGCTTGCGGAAGCGGTCGGGCTGAGCGTCGCGCTGTCGGTGCCGGGCGCGCTCGGGCCGACGATCGTGCGTATCGAGCACGGCGGCTATCCGCTGCACGTGAACCTGCACGTCGGATCCGTGATGTCGCTCGATACGACGGCGACCGGCCGCGTGTTCCGCGCATTCGGCGACACCGCACTGCTGGACGCGATGGCGGCCAGCCAGGCAGGCGCCGGCGACACGCTCGCGGGCGCGGAAGGCGACCAGCCCACGTCCGATGCCCGCGCGTGGCAGGCCGAACTCGACGCGATCCGCGCACGCGGGATCGAACGCGGCGTGGATCGGCCGAGCCCCGGCGTCAGCGCGATGTGCGTGCCGGTGCTGGACGTGGACGGACGCCTGCAACTCGCGTTGACGGTGATCGGTTCGACCGGGTCGATCGATGTCGGCTGGGACGGCCCGATCGCGACGGCGTTGCGCGATGCGGCGCGGCAAGCCACCGCGTCGCTCGATGCGGGACGCGACGTGCAGTCGTCGCCGCCAGTCGCTACCGCGGCTGCCCAGCGCATGCCGCCCGCGCTCGCTGACGACGCGAAAGCGCAGCGCGGCATCAACGCGCTCGACAGCACGGGCGAACTGCTGCTCGCGCTCGTGTCGGCAGGCCGGGCGCTGCCGCTGCGCGATCTCGCGGCGGCGGCCGGGATGCCGGCCGCGAAGGCGTTTCCGCATCTGGTGAGCCTGCAGAAGATCGGCCTGCTGAGCCGCGACGATGCGGGCTGCTTCGGCGGCGGACCGCTCGGCCAGGCGCTCGGCCTGATCGCGATGCAACGCGTGTCGCCGACGCGCGACGCGGAAGCCGAGATCGTCGCGCTGGCGGCGGCGACCGACATGAGCGTCGCCGCGGCCACGCTCGGGCCGCTCGGGCCGACCGTGATCCGCCTCGAGGAATCCGCGCGGCCGCAGCACGTGAGCCTGCAGGTCGGCACGGTGATGTCGCTCGTGAATACGGCGATCGGGCGGATCTTCGCGGCCGGCATGTCCGACGACGTGCTGGCCGGCTTGCTGGCCGACGAGCCTGTGCGCCTCGCCGGCGGCACGACGCAGGCCGACGCCGCGTTCCGTGCGCGGCTCGCGGCGATCCGTACGGACGAACTCGATTTCGCGTTCGACGCGCCGGTGCCGGGCATCGGGACGATCGCCGCGCCCGTGTTCGATCACACCGGCAACATCCGGCTCGTGATCGCCATCATCGGCTCGTCGCGCGGCTTCCCGCGCGGGCCGGACAGCGAACTCGCCCATACGCTGCTCGCCGCGACGCGCCGGCTGTCGTGGCGGTTCGGGTGGATCGGCGAGTAATCGCCGCCCCTCGCTGCCGCCCCCTTCCTTCCCGCCTGGCACGCCTTTTCTGCTCCTCATTGCGAGGCCGTGCTCGCCGCAGCCTCGTCACGCCTGTCCACGTGGCAATGCCGATTGCGGATGCGGTTCATGTTGCGTAGCAGCAACAAAGATTGCCAGAAATTCTCATATAACGAAATCGAATTTCACAAAGCGGTGACGCTCCTCTATGATTAGGGTTATCCCTAACTCGCCACCTACATGGGGCTTCGTCATGCAAACGTCTAATGTCTCCGATCGTTCCACCCAATCCGCTGGCTGGCTCGCACGTGTTGGCGAGCTGCTTGCAGAAGCATGGGCACTGCACCTCGAGAACTGCGAAGTCATCGCTGAAGCGCACGCACGCCTGCCGCGCTAAGCGCTGCGACTGGCCGCCGGCCGGCGGCACGATATCCGGCTGATCCGCTTGCCGGGACGCGCGCCGCAAGGCCGCCGCGTCCGGCATCGGTGTATCGGCGGATAACGTAAAAAGACCCGATTTGAACGCGCTCACGCGATGTGAGCGCTGTGATGCAGATGCCAGCGCCGGCACCGCCGAGTCTGTCGGCACGGTGTTGGCCGCCGCTGACCGGCGTGGCTGACCATTGCTCATGCAATGTGCGGGTGCATCGCACCGCACCGGGTCGTCACGGAAGATTCATCCGTTTTCCCGTTCTACTCGAACTTTCCTCGTACATCTGCCGTCGAGCCGCGCGCACTGGCCGCGACAGCCCGACTCCCCCTTTCTTTCGCACAGCCGCGAACGGTGTCGTCACGACGACGCGCGGTCCGTCGCTGCCGCGGTCACACCTGAATCGACGGCACGTCTTTCATGCACCGCAGCGCGAACATCGAGCGGCTGTGGCGAATGCTCGAAATCCGGTACAGCTTCTCGCGCAGGAAGCGCTCATAGCCGGCCGTGCCATCCACCGCGACCTTGATCCAGTAGTCGTATTCCCCCGACACCAGGTAGGCCTCGAGCACTTCGGGGAGTGCCGCGAGTTCGGCGCCGAAGCGTGCGAGCGCATCGTCTTCGTGGCGATCGAGCGTGACTTCGAGAATCACGATGTCGGCATAGCCGAGCATGCGCTGGTTGACGAGTGTGACGTAGCCGTCGATGTAGCCGTCGAGTTCGAGCTGCCGCGTGCGGTTCCAGCATGCGGTGGTCGACATGCCGATCTGTTCGGCCAGTTCGGCGTTCGACAGACGCGCATTTTTTTGCAGTGCACCGAGGATCTTGCGGTCCTGGTTGTCGAGGGTTTTCGGCGTGCGTTCGCGGGTGGCCATGACAATAAGAATCTTCTACTGAAAATCGGCATTCTAGCTGAACAAGATTCCGGATCGGGGTCGGTTTTGCCGGAAAACAGGAAACCTTTTAACCGGCCCGCTTGATACATTTTCTCCATGCCTGTTGTCCGGCACGCTCCCCGCGACAACCCCTTCGCAGCGGAACGCCCGGCCGCAATCACGAGTTGCGGCGCCGGACACGCAGGCATGCAATGTCCCGCCTCCCGCGCACCTATCCGGTTGCACGGGCCGGCGCCTGATCCTCCGTTTTCCGCACCTCCCGTCATGTCGTTCAGGCTTTATCTGTCGTTCCTCGCTGCGTCCGCTGTCCTCATCTACGCCCCCGGCCCCGTCAACCTACTCACCATGAACCAGGCCCTGCGCGCCGGCTGGCGCCGTGCGCTGCCGTGCGTGTGGGGCGGCACGCTCGCCGTGCTGCTGCAACTCGCGCTGACCGCGCTGTGCCTGAATTCGCTGGTCAACCTCAACGAGCACGCGCTGACCGTGCTGCGCTGGGCCGGCGCCGCGTATCTCGTCTGGCTCGGCTGCAAGCAATGGCTCAGCCGTGCGCCGGCAACCGCGCCGGCCGCATCGACGCAAGCCGGCAGCACCGCACCCGACACCGACACCGGGCGTGCGCTGTTCTGGCGCGGCGTCGCCACCTCCGGCCTGAACCCGAAGACGCTGCTGTTCTTTCCGTCGTTCTTTCCGCAGTTCATCGTCCCGAACGCCGACTGGAGCCTGAACGCGCAGTTCCTGCTGCTGGCGACGACCTTCGCGCTGCTGTTTGCCGGCGGCGTCGCGTCGATGGCGCTGTTCTCGCACCGGCTGAGCCGGGCGCTGCAACGGCCGGCGCGGATGCGCGCGATGAATCGCGTGACGGGCGGGCTGCTGGTCGGGATGGGCGCGATCATGGTCGGCTGGAACTGAGCGACCGCGCGGGTGCCGTTCTGTACCGCCGACGCCGCGCGACCGGTGCCGGCCGACGCGCGGCCGGTACAATCGCGCGATGTCCGAATTGCTCACCTACGGCGGCCTGTTCGCCGTGTCGATGGTCGCCGCGACCCTGTTCCCGCTCCAGTCCGAAGCCGTGCTTGCCGGCCTGCTGCTCGCCGGGCGCGAGCCCGCGTGGGCGCTGGTGCTCGTCGCGAGCGTCGGCAACGTCGCGGGCTCGGCGATCAACTGGGCGCTCGGCCGCGGCATCGAGCACTTCCGCGAGCGCCGCTGGTTTCCGGTGAAGCCGGCCGCGCTCGCGCGCGCCGAGCGCTGGTACGCGCGCTACGGCCGCTGGTCGCTGCTGCTGAGCTGGGCGCCGGTGATCGGCGATCCGCTGACGATGATCGCCGGCGTGCTGCGCGAGCCGCTGTGGACATTCCTCGCGATCGTGACGATCGCGAAGGTCGGGCGGTATCTGGCGGTGGCGTGGCTTGTCGTGCATTGAGGCGCATGAGGCATTGTCCTGCTGGATTGTGTAGGTCTTGCCAGCCGGCAATCAATTTGCCGCTTACCGATAAACGGCACAAAATGCAGCCATGATCCAGTCGTTCAAATGCAAAGACACTCGGCAGTTGTTCAAAACGGGACGTTGCCGACAATTCGCCAACATCGCCGATGTGGCCATGCGTCGTCTTACGCAGCTTGACAATGCGGAAACGCTCGATGCAATGAAGTCTCCGCCCGGCAACCGATTTGAGGCATTAAAAGGTGACCGCATTGGCCAGTACAGCATCGGAATCAACGGCCAATA
The DNA here is from genome assembly GCF_001443045.1 of Burkholderia ambifaria. Taxonomy (GTDB): domain Bacteria; phylum Pseudomonadota; class Gammaproteobacteria; order Burkholderiales; family Burkholderiaceae; genus Burkholderia; species Burkholderia ambifaria_A. The sequence continues at coordinate 8,087 of NZ_LKPJ01000056.1, forward strand.
GCGTGTGTGCTTTACGTGGGGCGATGACGGACCGGCCGATGTTGAAATCGCCGACTATCACTGAATGGAGCTTGACATGACCCGGTTCAAAAACGGTATGCGCCCGGTCCATCCGGGCGAAATTCTTCGTGAGGACTACCTCATCCCGCTCGACATGAGCGCGAATGCGCTGGCTGGCGCACTTGGCGTCACTGCCGGCCGCATCAACGATATCGTCCGTGAGCGGCGCGGCATCACGGCCGATACGGCGCTGCGCCTTGCCCGCTACTTTGGCGGCGATCCGCAAACGTGGCTGAACCTGCAAGCCACGTATGATCTGAAAATCGCCGAGCGTGACCACGGCCGTGAGATCCAGAAGCGTATCGAGCCTCGGGAATTCGCCCACGCCTGACATGACGAGGCGCGAAACCGCACCGCATCCCTGACAACTGACCACCCGTCGCCCGCCTCCGGGCGATCGGGTTGCTGGCTGCCGCGCACCTGAGCGCACCGATTACTTCTTGTCCCCCGCCAGGTCGATCGCCTTGTCCGACCCGACCGCATTGCGCAGCTGGAATTTCTGGATCTTGCCGGTCGACGTCTTCGGCAACTCGCCGAAGCGCACGACCTTCGGCACCTTGAAGCCCGCGAGCAACTGCCGGCAGTGCGCAATGATCTCCTCCTCGGTCGCGCTCATTCCGTTGCGCAGTTCGACGAACGCGCACGGCACCTCGCCCCACTTCGGATCGGGCATCGCGACCACGGCCGCCACCTCGACGGCCGGATGCCGGTACAGCGCATCCTCGACCTCGATGCTCGAGATGTTCTCGCCGCCGGAAATGATGATGTCCTTGCGACGGTCCTTGATGCGGATATAGCCGTCCGGCGTCAGCACGCCGAGATCGCCCGTATGGAACCAGCCGCCGTGGAACGCCTCGTCGGTGGCCTTCGGGTTCTTCAGGTAGCCCTTCATGCAGATGTTGCCGCGGAACATGATCTCGCCGAGCGTCTCGCCGTCGGCCGGCACCGGCGCCATCGTGTCCGGGTCGAGCACCGTCGCGCCCGCTTCCAGGTGATAGCGCACGCCCTGCCGCGCGTTCAGGCGCGCGCGTTCGTCGTCGGGCAGTGCGTCCCAGTGCGCCTGCTTCGCGCACACGGTCGCCGGGCCATAGACCTCGGTCAACCCGTACACGTGCAGCAGGTCGAAACCGATCTCCTTCATCTTCGCGATCACGGCCGGTGCCGGCGCCGCGCCGGCGACCATCGCGTGCACCGTGTGATCGATGCCTGCGCGGAACTCGGCCGGCGCGTTCGCGATCGCGCTCTGCACGATCGGCGCGCCGCAGTAATGCGTGATGCGTTCGCGGCGGATCAGGTCGAACACCGTCTTCGCGTCGAACTTGCGCAGGCAGACGTTCACGCCCGCGCGCGCCGCGACGGCCCACGGGAAGCACCAGCCGTTGCAGTGGAACATTGGCAGCGTCCACAGATACACCGCGTGCTTCGGCATGTCCCATTCGAGGATGTTGCTGATCGCCGCGAGATACGCGCCACGATGGTGATAGACGACGCCCTTCGGGTCGCCGGTGGTGCCGGACGTGTAGTTCAGCGCGATCGCCTCCCATTCGTCGGCCGGCAGCGTCCACGCGTAGTCGGGGTCGCCCGCCGCGACGAATGCTTCGTAGTCGGTCGCGCCCGCGAAGCGCGCGGGGTCGGCCGGCATCGCGTCGGCGACGTTGACGATCTTCAGGCCCGGCACTTCGAGCGCCGCACGGTGCGCGAGCTCCGCGTATTCGGTGTCGACGATCAGCACCTTCGCTTCGCCGTGCCGCAGCATGAACAGCACCGACGAGATGTCGAGCCGCGTGTTGATCGTGTTGAGCACGGCGCCCGCCATTGGCACGCCGAAGTGCGCCTCGACCATCGCCGGGATGTTCGGCAGCAGCGCGGCAACCGTCTCGCCGCGCGCGACGCCGGCCTGCGCGAGCGCGCTTGCGAGCTGCTTCGCCCGCGTGTAGGTCTCGCCCCACGTGCGCCGCACGTCGCCGTGCACGATCGCGAGGCGCTCGCCGTAGACTTCGGCCGCGCGGACCAGAAAGTCGATCGGCGTGAGCGGCACATAGTTGGCGTCGCGGCGGCCGAGTCCGGCCTCGAACATCTGCGTCATGATCCTGTCTCCCGTTTTCTGTCGATCGGCGCGTGCGTCGACGCCGCGGCGCACGCTTCGATCTCGTATCCAGCCGGAGTGCATGCACCCCGATGCGTTTTGATGTGGTTCAATTGCCGACAGACTAACGGGCGCTATTGTGAGCCGTCTGTCATCGAAACGACAGAGTGCGCTTCGAGCGCTGCGCGTTATCCCTATCCTCGCAAACCCGCACCCATGCACGACCACCCCGTTGCGCCGCCCGACGCGGCCGCTCTCTCGGCCAACGCTCCGGCCAACCCGCCGCTCGAACCGGGCCCGTTGCCCGCCCTGTCCGTGCTGTTCGGCCAGTGCGCGTGGTTCCGCGCACTGGCGCCGGAACACCAGGCGCTCGTGCTCGCGCAGTCGCGCGCCGAACAGCGCGAGGCCGGCGACGTGATCGCGCAGCGGCTCGCGCCGTCCGAATACTGGATCGGCGTGCATCGCGGGTTGCTGAAGCTCGCGATCTTCAATGCGTCGGGGCGCGGCTGCACGTTTTCCGGCGTGCCGTCGGGCGGCTGGTTCGGCGAAGGCAGCGTGATCAAGCGAGAGCTGCGCAAGTACGAAGTCGTCGCCGTCCAGCGCTCGATCGTGCTGTTCGTGCCGGTCGACACGTTCCACGCGCTGCTCGACACGAGCCTGCCGTTCACGCGCTTCGTGATCCATCAGCTGAACAACCGGATGGGCGAATTCATCGCATCGATCCAGAACAGCCGGCTGCTCGATGTCGACGCGCGCGTCGCGCAGGCGCTCGCGCAGCTGTTCAATCCTGCCCTGTACCCGGACACCGGCCCGTCGCTCGCGATCTCTCAGGAGGAACTGGGGATGCTCGTCGGCATATCGCGGCAGCGGATCAACCAGGCGCTGCAGCAACTCGAGAAACTCGGCGTGCTGCGGCTCGCGTACAACCAGATCGAAGTCGTCGATCTGGCCGCGCTCGCGCGGGTCGGGATGGAACAGATCTGAGCGCGGCCCGATGAACGGAATCGTCGTGGCTGCCGCATGCGCATCCGGTGCGGCAGCCGCTTCCGGATGCTTGCGTCCGCACCCATTTCATCCGACGAATCGGCCTGTCATCGCCGCGCCCCAACCTGACAATTTCGCCAGTTTCGCGTCAGTAACCCGTTCAGCCCCGACGCCTATCATTCGGGTTCCCTTCACCGACGCCTGATCACCGCCTGTCCCGCTGCCTCCATGTGGATCGTCAATCTCGCGCTCAGGCGCCCCTACACGTTCATCGTGATGGCCATCATGATCGTGCTGGCCACCCCGCTTGCGCTGATGCGCACGCCCGTCGACGTGCTGCCTGCGGTCGACATCCCCGTCATCAGCGTGATCTGGAATTACAACGGCTTCTCCGCGAAGGAGATGACCAACCGGATCACGGCCGTCCATGAACGGATCCTCACGACGACCGTCAACAACATCCAGCACATCGAGTCGACGTCGCTGCCCGGCATCGCGGTCGTGAAGGTGTTCCTGCAGCCCGGCGCGAACGTGCAGACGGCGATCGCACAGACGGTATCGTCCGCGCAAGCGATCGTGCGGCAGATGCCGCAGGGCGCGACGCCGCCGCTCGTGATCACCTATTCCGCGTCGAGCATTCCGGTGATCCAGCTCGGGCTGTCGAGCGAGACGCTCAGCGAACAGTCGCTCGCCGACATCGCGCTCAACTTCCTGCGCCCGCAACTGATTACCATCCCGGGCGCGCAGATCCCGTTCCCGTACGGCGGCCGCACGCGCGTGGTCGCGATCGACCTCGATCCGCAGGCGCTGCTCGCGAAGGGCCTCACGCCGGCGGACATCGTTAACTCGATCAACGCGCAGAATCTCGTGCTGCCGACCGGCACCGCGAAGATGGGCCAGACCGAATACCGGATCGACACGAACGCGTCAGCCGACACGATCGCCGACATCAACAGCCTGCCGGTCCAGACCGTCAACGGCGCGACGACCTACCTGCGCGAAGTCGCGTCGGTGCGCGACGGCTTCGCGCCGCAGACCAACGTCGTGCGCCAGAACGGCCAGCGCGGCGTGCTGATGTCGATCCTGAAAACCGGCGACGCGTCGACGCTGAAGGTCGTGTCGGACCTGAAGGCGCTGCTGCCCAAGGTGATCCCGACGCTGCCTGAAGGGCTCACGATCACGCCGCTGTTCGACCAGTCGGTGTTCGTCAACGCCGCCGTGCAGGGCGTGATCCACGAGGCGTTGATCGCCGCCGTGCTGACCGCGATGATGATCCTGCTGTTCCTCGGCAACTGGCGCAGCACGCTGATCATCGCGATCTCGATTCCGCTGTCGATCTTCACGTCGCTGATCGCGCTGTCGGCGCTCGGCGAGACCATCAACATCATGACGCTCGGCGGGCTCGCGCTCGCGGTGGGGATCCTGGTCGACGACGCGACCGTCACGATCGAAAACATCGAGCGGCACCTGCATCTCGGCACGCGCCGGGCCGCCCCAAGCGTGCCGAGCAGCCCCCTCGGGGGGCAGCGACCGGAGGGAGCGTGGGGGGCGTCGTTCAGTACCAACCTGCACGACGCGATTCTGGAAGGCGCGGGCGAGATCGCGGTGCCCGCGTTCGTGTCGACGCTGTGCATCTGCATCGTGTTCGTGCCGATGTTCTTCCTGACGGGCGTCGCGCGCTTCCTGTTCGTGCCGCTCGCCGAAGCGGTGGTGTTCGCGATGCTCGCGTCGTACGTGCTGTCGCGCACGCTCGTGCCGACGCTCGCGATGCTGCTGTTCCGCCCGCAGCAGGCCAGCACCGGCCCCGACCATTCGACGTCGCGCTTCGCACGTATCCATCACGCGTTCAACGCCGCATTCGAGCGGCTGCGCGCGTGGTACGTCGTGCTGCTCAGCATGCTGCTGGTGCGCCGCCGCTTCTACGCGATGTGCTTCCTCGGCTTCTGCGTGCTGTCGACCGGCCTCGTGTTCGTGCTCGGCCGCGACTTCTTCCCGAACGCCGATTCCGGCAACATCCGGCTGCACATGCGCGCGCCGACCGGCTACCGGATCGAGGAAACCGCGCGCCTCGCCGACCAGGTCGAACGCGTGATCCGCGAAGCCGTGCCGCCCGACGAGCTCGGCGCGATCGTCGACAACCTCGGGCTGCCGATCAGCGGCATCAACCTGTCGTATAGCAACAGCGGCACGATCGGCTCGCTCGACGGCGAACTGATGATCGCGCTGAAGCCGGGCCACCGCGCGACCGAGCACTACGTGCAGGTGCTGCGCACGCTGCTGCCGCAGCGCTTCCCGGGCGTCGAGTTCTTCTTCCAGCCGTCCGACATCATCACGCAGATCCTCAACTTCGGTCAGCCGGCCGCGATCGACCTGCAGGTGCTCGGCAACGATCTCGCGAGTAACATGGCTATCGCGAGCAGCCTGATGAAGAAGATCAGGCAAATCCCCGGTGCCGTCGACGTGCACGTGCTGCAGCGCAACGACGCACCGACCCTGGTGGCCGACATGGACCGTACGCGCATGCAGCAGCTCAGCCTTTCCGCGCAGAACGTCGCGCAGAACATGCTGATCTCGCTGTCCGGCAGTTCCCAGACGACGCCGTCGTTCTGGATCAATCCGCGCACGGGCGTCCAGTACCCGCTGCAGATCCAGACCCCGCAATACGACATCTCGTCGATCGACGACCTGCTCGGCACGCCGATTTCCGCGAGCGGCCGCACGGGCATGCCGCTGCAACTGCTCGGCAACCTCGTGCAGATCCATCCCGTCGCGAGCCCGGCCGTGATCACGCACTACAACATCCGCCCGGCGATCGACCTGTACGTGAGCGTCGAGGGCCGCGATCTCGGCTCGGTCGCGGGCGAGATCGACCGGATCGTGTCCGACGCGCGCGCGACGCTGCCGCGCGGCACCGACCTGACGGTGCGCGGCCAGGTCGAGACGATGCGCACGTCGTACATCGGCCTCGGCGCGGGTGTCGCGATGGCGATCGTGCTGGTCTACCTGCTGATCGTCGTGAATTTCCAGTCGTGGCTCGACCCGCTGATCATCATCAGCGCGATGCCGGCCGCACTCGCCGGCATCGCGTGGATGCTGTTCATCACCGGCACGCACCTGAGCGTGCCCGCGCTGACGGGCGCGATCATGACGGTGGGCGTCGCGACCGCCAACAGCATCCTGGTCGTGTCGTTCGCGCGCCAGCGCCTCGCGGCCGGCGCGCCACCGCTCACGGCCGCGCTGGAGGCCGGCGCGACGCGGATCCGCCCGGTGCTGATGACGGCGCTCGCGATGATCATCGGGATGGTGCCGATGGCGCTCGGTCTCGGCGAAGGCGCCGAGCAGAACGCGCCGCTCGGCCGCGCGGTGATCGGCGGGCTGCTGTTCGCCACCGTTTCGACGCTGTTGTTCGTGCCGCTCGTGTTCGGCGGCGTGCATTCACGGCTGGCCCGCCGGCGCGCGCGCCAGGCCGGACACTGACTTTCGCCCACCCCAAACCCGGTTGAATTGGTTGAATTCATGGAAGAGAAACATCACAGCTCCGTCGGCATCCAGGTGGACGAACACGGCATGCACCTGCCGGCGCGCACGTCGGTGTCGCGGCGCGGGCGGATCGTACTGATCGTGATCGGCGTGCTGCTGGCCGCGGGCGCCGCACGCACGATCGTCGTCAACGTGCTGAACCGCAGCCGGCTCGACGCGGTGGCGGAGCAGAACACGCGCCAGTACGTAAACGTCGTGCATCCGGTCGATGCGGCCACCGGCGGCAAGCTGACCCTGCCCGGCACGCTGCGCGGCTTCGTCGAGGCGCCGATCTTTGCGCGTGCGAGCGGCTACGTGCTGCGCTGGCAGGCCGACATCGGCGCGCACGTGAAGCAGGGTCAGGTGCTCGCCGAACTCGATACGCCCGAGCTGAACCAGGAACTCGCGCAAGCCACCGCGCAGCGCCAGCAGGCGCAGGCCGCGCTCGCGCTCGCGAAGACGTCGTTCGAACGCGCGCAGCAGCTGCGCCAGCGCGATGCGGTGTCCCAGCAGGAACTCGACGACCGGCAAGGCGCGTTCAACCAGGGCACCGCGAACCTCGCAGCGGCCGATGCGAACATGCGCCGGCTCACCGAACTGAAGGGCTTCCAGCGCATCGTCGCGCCGATCGACGGGATCGTCACGCAGCGCAACGTCGACGTCGGCGACCTCGTCAATTCCGGCAACGCGGGCCGCTCGCTGTTCACGGTCGTGCAGGCCGACCGGCTGCGCCTCTACGTGCAGGTGCCGCAGGCGTACGCGCAGCAGGTGAAGGTCGGCCAGCACGTGAGCGTCGCGCAGGCCGAACTGCCCGGCCAGACCTTCGACGGCACGATCACGCGCACGTCCCAGGCGATCGACGTGGCGACGCGCTCGCTGCAGATCGAGATCACGCTGCCGAACCCGGACGGCCGGCTGCTGCCCGGCGCCTACGTGCAGGCGACGCTGCCGATGACGCCGGTCGGCCGCCTGCAGATTCCGGCCAACACGCTGCTGTTCCGCGCCGAAGGGCCGACGGTCGCGACCGTCGACGCGAACGGCCAGGTGCGCCTGAAGGCGGTGACGGTCGTGCGCACGATCGGGCAGACGCTCGAAGTCGACGGCCCGCTCACGCCGACCGACCGCCTCGTCGCGAACCCGAGCGACGCGCTCGCGAACGGCGACACGGTCGTCGTGCAGGCACCGCCGGCCGTGAAGCCGGCCTCCGCGGTCGCGGGAGCGAAGTCGTGAGCGCGATGCGCGCCCGCCTGCGCCCCACGGCCGTCGTGACCGTCGTGACCGTCGTCGCGGTGGCAGCCCTCGCCGGCTGCACGGTCGGCCCCGACTACCGGCGCCCCGCCGTCGAGACGCCGGCCGCGTGGCGGCTCGACCCGGCCGATGCGTACTGGCACCCGGCCGCGCCGGCCCGTGCGCCGCTCGATCCGGCCTGGTGGACCGCGTTCGGCGACGCGCAGCTCGACGCGCTGGAAGCCGACGCGCTGCGCAACAACCAGAACCTCAAGGCCGTCGCCGCGCGCTACGACCAGGCGAAGGCGACGCTCGCGTCGGTCGCGTCCGCGCAGTATCCGGCCGTCGGCCTGAACGCGAGCGGCCAGCGATTCAGGATTTCCGCCGACCGGCCGCAGACCAACTACGCGACGACGAGCATGTCGACCGTGCAGAACGAGATCCAGGTCGGCGCGAGCGTCAGCTACGAACTCGACCTGTTCGGCCGCGTGCGGCGCAGCGTCGAATCCGCGCAGGCCAGCTCCGAACAGGCACGCGACGATTTCGCGAACGCGCGCCTCGTGCTCACCGCCGATCTCGCGTCGAGCTACTTCGCGCTGCGCGAGCTCGACACCGAGATCGACGTCGTCAAGCGTTCGATCGACCTGCAGCAGAAGGCGCTCGACTACGTGAACGCGCGTCACGACCTCGGCGCCGTATCCGGCCTCGACCTGCTGCAGCAGCGCTCGCAGCTCGATGCGACGCGCACGCAGGCGCAGCTGCTGATCCAGCAGCGCGCGCAGGTCGAGACGGCGATCGCGACGCTGGTCGGCACGCCGGCCCCCGCGTTCTCGCTGCCGCCGCGCGTGGTGCCGATCAACGCGCCCGCGCTGCCGACCGGGATGCCGAGCGACCTGCTGCAGCGGCGCCCCGACGTCGCGTCGGCCGAGCGGGCGATGGCCGCCGCGAACGCGCAGATCGGCGTCGCGCGCGCCGCGTATTTCCCGCGCATCGCGCTGTCGCCCGACATCGGCTGGGACGCGACGCGCTTCTCGGGCCTGTTTACCGTGCCGGCGCTGCTGTGGTCGGTCGGCGCGTCGGTCAGCCAGCCGCTGTTCGAAGGCGGCAAGCTGAAGGCCGGCGTCGATTTCGCGCAGGCCGGCTACGTGGCGGCGCAGGCCAGTTACCGGCAGACCGTGCTCACCGCGTTCCAGGAGGTGCAGAATGCGGTGACGGGCCTGTCGGTGCTGGCGCAGGCCGCGCAGCAGGCGTCTGCCGCCGTCGACGACGCGCGCAAGCTCGTGTCGCTCGCGCAGGACCGCTATGCGGGCGGCCTGACGCCGTTCATCGACGTGCTGACGGCCCAGCAACAGTTGCTGACGAGCGAGCGTCAGGCCGTGCAGATCCAGGGCCAGCGCGCGGCACTCGTCGTGTTTCTCGCGAAGGCGCTCGGCGGCGGCTGGGACAGCGGCGCGACGAACGGCCCCGCACCGACCGACGTCGCGACGGCCGGCCCGCAGCCCGCCGCGGGCGTCGGCCCCTAACCCGGTTACGCGAACCAAGCCTATGAAAGTCCTGATCGTCGAAGACGAACCGAAAGTCGTCGAATACCTGAAGAGCGGCCTGACCGAGGAAGGCTGGGTCGTCGACACCGCGCTCGACGGCGAGGACGGCGCGTGGAAGGCCGTCGAATTCGACTACGACGTGGTCGTGCTCGACGTGATGCTGCCGAAACTCGACGGCTTCGGCGTGCTGCGCGCGCTGCGCGCGCAGAAGCAGACGCCGGTGATCATGCTGACCGCGCGCGACCGCGTCGACGACCGCGTGCGCGGGCTGCGCGGCGGCGCCGACGACTACCTGACCAAGCCCTTCTCGTTCCTCGAGCTGATCGAGCGGCTGCGCGCGCTCACGCGCCGCGCGCGCGTGCAGGAATCGACGCTGATCTCGATCGGCGACCTGCGCGTGGACCTGATCGGCCGCCGCGCGACCCGCGACGGCACGCGCCTCGATCTCACCGCACAGGAATTCCAGCTGCTCGGCGTGCTCGCGCGGCGCAGCGGCGAGGTGCTGTCGAAAACGACGATCGCCGAGCTCGTGTGGGACGTGAACTTCGACAGCAACGCGAACGTCGTCGAGACGGCGATCAAGCGCCTGCGCGCGAAGCTCGACGGCCCGTTCGCGGAGAAGTTGCTGCACACGATCCGCGGCATGGGCTACGTACTCGAGGCGCGCGAGGACGCCGACAGCGAGAGGCACGCATGAAACGCTCGATCACCCTGCGTCTGTCGGCGATGTTCGGCATCGTGTCGCTGCTCGTGTTCACGCTGGTCGGCTGCGGGCTGTTCGTGATGATGGAGCGCCAGCTGTTCGCCGAACTGCGCGCGACGATCGACACGCGCGCGAAGGTCGCGCAGATGATCGTGTCGCATGCGACCACGGCCGTGCGCGGCCGCCTGATGCAGGAGAAGCTCGCCGACCTCGAACCGCCCGACGGATCGACGCGCTACCAGATCGAGAGTCCCGACCCCGACTTCCGCTTCGGCCACCCGGTCGACGGCGTGCCCGTCGGGGAACCGTTCGGTGCGTTCCAGCAGTACGCGCTCAACCACAGCAGCTACGACGTGATGACGAAGACCGTCCCGATCGCAGGCAGCGGCGAACGCCCTGACCTGAAGCTGATCGTCGCGTCGTCGTGCGAGCGCACGCAGCGGATGCTGCGCCATTTCGTGTGGACGCTCGCCGCGCTGATCGCGATCGCCACCGTGATCACGCTACTGCTGGGCCGCGCGGTCGCGCGCTTCGGGCTCGCGCCGCTCGAACGGCTGTCGCAGGATGCGGCGGCCATCAGCGCCACCAACCGCCGCCAGCGGCTGCAGACCGATGCACTGCCGACCGAGTTGCGCGATCTCGCCGCATCGTTCAACGGCGCGCTCGAGCGCATCCAGCAGACCTATGCGCGGCTCGAGGCGTTCAACGCGGACGTCGCGCACGAGCTGCGCACGCCGATCAGCATCCTGATCGGCCAGACCCAGGTCGCGCTGACGAGCCGCGACCGTTCGGTCGACCGGATGCGCCAGACGCTGCAGTCGAACCTCGAAGAGTTCGAACGGCTGCGCGTGATCATCAACGACATGCTGTTCCTGTCGCGCAGCGATCGCGGCGAACGCGCGACCGACCTGAAGCACGTGTCGCTCGCCGACGAAGTGCGGCGCATGCTCGACTTCCTCGAGATTCCGCTCGACGAAGCGAAGCTGCGCGCCGAACTGCACGGCGATGCGCGCGCGGCCGTCGACCCGTCGCTGTTCCGCCGCGCGATGACCAACCTGCTGATCAACGCGATCCAGCATTCGGCGCCGGGCGCGACGCTGAACGTGACGATCACGCGCCGCGACACGCTCGTCGACGTGTCGGTCGCGAACCCCGGCGAGCCGATCGATCCCGTGCAGCGCTCGCACGTGTTCGAGCGCTTCTACCGGCTCGAGGAAGCGCGCGCGAACAGCAAGGAGAACCACGGGCTCGGGCTGTCGATCGTCAAGGCGGTTGCGGAGATGCACGGCGGCAGCGTGTTCGTCGCATGCTCGGGCGGTGTCAATACGTTCGGCTTCTCGGTGTCGACTCAACCCTGCGGCGGCGGCCCGCTGCGCGCGCCCGATGCCGGCGACCCGCAAGGCCTGCAGCCCGCGCACGCACCGCGCGCATTGCACTGACGGCGGTCGCCCCGCCGAGGGCAGTTTTCTTCAATACGGGCCTGCGCCGCTTCTTTAGTCTCGATGCGACTTTGACATTCGCATGGAGGCACCTGATGAGCATGCTGGTTTCGATGGCCGCGTTCGCGCTGGCGTCGTCGATCACCCCCGGTCCCGTCAATATCGTCGCGCTCAGCGCGGGCGCGCGCCACGGTCTCGGCGCAAGCCTGCGCTATGCGGCCGGCGCGACGCTCGGCTTCGTCGCGCTGTTCCTGCTGATTGGCCTCGGGCTACACGCGGCGCTCGCGCGCTGGCCGATGCTGACCACCACCACCCAATGGGCGGGGATCGCGTTCCTGCTTTACCTCGCGCTGCGGCTCGCGCTCGACGACGGCCGGTTGTCGGCCGATCCCGACGCACGGAATGCGGCCGGTCCATCGGCCGCGGCCGGTGCGGCGATGCAATGGCTGAATCCGAAAGCGTGGCTCGCGTGCGTGGCAGCGATGGGCGCGTATGCGGCCGACGGCGACCGCGCGCAGGTGTGGCAATTCGCGGCGCTCTATCTGGTGATCTGCTTTGCGTCGATCGCGTGCTGGGCGTATGCGGGTGCGTCGCTGCGACACCGGCTCGCGAATGCCCGGCGGATGCGGCTGTTCAACCGCGCGATGGCGCTGCTGCTTGCGGGTAGTGCGCTTTATCTGCTCGATATCTAGCGTCGTTGCTTCGGTGTGTGAGGTCGCGGCGGATGCCGCCGGTGGTCGATGGCGGTGGTCGTCGTCGGCAAGCGGTGTGCGGTGCCGGCACCGCCTAACGTTTACCGTTCAGCTCGCGGCGCTTCGATACTGCCCCGGCGTGGCGGCCGCGATACGCCGGAACGCGCGCTGGAAATGCGCCTGGTCGGCAAAGCCCGCATCGAGCGCGACGTCGGCGATCGGCCTGCCGCGGCGCAACTCCGCCCGACCGTACTGCACGCGCCGATCGATCAGGAACGCATGCGGCGTCATCCCGTAGCGAGCGTTAAACGCGCGGATAAGGTACGACGGCGACAGGTCGGCGGCCGCGCAGATCGCATCGAGCGTGACGGCCTGACGGCAATGCGCGGCGATGTAGTCGGCCGCCCGCGCGAGCTTCGCATTGTCGACGCCGCGTCGTGCAGCGCCGGGCAGTTCGCGATCGAGCGCACCGTGCAGCCGCGTGAAGAATTCGACGGCCGCGCTTTCCTTGCCGAGCGGATCGACGCCGGGCGCGACGAGCGTGCGGTAGAAGCGGCCGAATTGCGCGAACAGGTCGCGCCGTTCCGTCAACTTCGGCGAAAACCCGTGAAAATCGCTGTTCGGATCACGCCCAAGCGAATGCTGCAGATGCGCGAGCCACGGCACGTCCACGTAGACCATCCGGTACGCCCATGCGTCGGGGCCGTACGGATTGCATGCATGCACCTGCTCCGGATCGATGATCACGAGCACGCCGCGCCCGACGTGCTCTTTCGTCGCCCCGTTCAGGTAGGTACTCGTGCCGCCGACGATCGCGCCGAGCGAAAACGTGTCGTGTGTGTGCTTCGCGTAACAGATCGTTCGCCCGTCGTCGACGGTGCGCGCCTCGATGAACGGCAGCGCGGTGTCGCGCCAGAACGGCGACGGCACGGCGAGGGTGTTGGCGGAACGGCTCACGCGACAGGCTCCCGGATCGGACGGCGAACGCACACCGTACAAGACTGCGCGGCACGATGCAACAGCGAGCCGACGCTTCCTGCCCGAATCGCCTAAGCTTTGAATTCCGGCCGCCGCGGCAGACGCGGCGGATTCCGTTCCCTCTCGTTCCCTCTTCCAACCGGTACGCTCATGCACATCGATCTGACAGGCAAGACCGCGGTCGTCACCGCTTCCACCGCAGGCATCGGGCTGGCGATCGCCGAAGGGCTCGCGCACGCGGGCGCACGCGTCGTCATCAACGGACGCAGCGACAAGTCGGTCGAAGCCGCGCTCGCGCTGCTGCGCACCGCGGTACCCGACGCGAACGTCGACGGCGTCGCCGCCGACCTGTCCGACGCCGCCGGCGCCGTGCGCATCACGCAGCACACGCCCGAGGCCGACATCCTCGTCAACAACGCGGGCATCTACGGGCTGAAGGCATTCTTCGACATCGACGACGACGAATGGACGCACTACTTCCAGATGAACGTGATGTCCGGCGTGCGTCTCGCGCGGCATTACCTGAAGGGCATGCTCGAGCGCAACGCGGGCCGCATCGTGTTCATTTCGTCGGAATCGGGGCTAAACATCCCGGTCGACATGATTCACTACGGGTTCACGAAAACCGCGCAACTGGCAATCGCGCGCGGGCTCGCGAAGGTCGCGGCCGGGACTAACGTGACGGTCAATTCGGTGCTGCCGGGGCCGACGATGTCGGAAGGCGTGCGGGCGATGCTGAAAGCGACGGCCGACGAAACGGGTCGCAGCATCGACGACGTCGCGGTGGATTTCGTGCGCAGCCAGCGCGCGAGCTCGATCATCCAGCGGCCGGCGACGACGGAGGAAGTCGCGAATCTCGTCGTGTACGTGTGCTCGCCGCAGGCGTCGGCGACAACAGGCGCGGCGTTGCGCGTCGACGGCGGCGTGGTCGATACGATCGCGTAGGAGTAACGGGTGCTTGTGGTGGCATCGGAGCGGCGGGTCAATCCAAGAATTGCTTTGCCACGCCGCTGCCGCCGTACGCCGGCCGACCGGGCGGGCGTTAAACACTGGCCCGCGGGGGGAGGATTTTCGTCGGCGCGAACTTGTACCCCATCCTGAACGGTAGCCGGAATGTCAATTGCGCGAGACCGAGATATAGAGACCATAAAAAAATGGTTCTTCACGGATTAGCGTGAAGGCGGGGCCCAAAAGGAAAGCGGTGGCTGAAGGAATAGACTGGTTGTGCGACCAATCAGACGATTCCAACGACCACCGCTTTCATGGCCGATCATAAACTCGACCTCCCGTTCTGGGAAGGTTTTACCGTTTCCGAACTCGAGCGCACGCCCGGTGTGACGCGCATCACCTTGTTGCCCGAAGTCGGCCATTGCGCTCGTTGCTCGGGCTGCGGCCAGCGCAGCGAGCGCGTGCATGAACAAGGCTGGCGGACGATTCGCGACCTACCGATGCTGGG
>NZ_LKPJ01000057.1 GCF_001443045.1 Burkholderia ambifaria
CGGGGGCCCCGGCGCAGGCGGGATGGTGGGCTGCATCGGCGCGCAGCGAGGCGGGTGCCAGTGATTGATACCGCGAGCGGCGCGCGGATTGCGACTAGCCGACAAACCGGCAACCCCGCAGAAAACAAAAAGGCTCGGTCTTGCGACCGAGCCCTTCGGATTCTGTTGGGCGGAGGAGGATCGAACATCTAGCTGGCACCCCCGTGAATGCGAGGTCCGGGTTTCCGATCAAGCCTGGTTGCCCCCATTGTTGCCCCCACATCTTCCTCGTTATTGACATGCTCTGGGCACAGCCGTCGGTATCCATCGATAACATCTGCCGAAAGTCACTCAATTTGGCACGCATCGTCGCAGCGCCAGCGCACCAGCAGGTGGCGAGCCCCCCATGTCGTCGGCTTGCGGGGCGCTCGACGCGACGGTAGAGTCGTTCACTCGCCAAAGCTGTCCATGCGAACAAAACGAGCCCCACTACGCCCAGTCATGCCTTCATTCAAGCCTCTGTGGCCACGACAACCGCACCTACGCAACGGCAAATCGCTGACGCCGGCAGCTTCCGAAGCATTTGCCGGCGACGCTCACGCAGCGACGTCACGAGAGTGCACGCTCGTTGATATTGTCGAAGAATTGCTGCCCGACGGCACTCGACCAGACACCCTCGAGGTGAAGACTCGGATTGAGCGTCTGCTGCTATGCCCTCAATGGCCAGCGGATGTGTTCGCAGTCACCGCGATGTTGATGGAAGTGTCTGGGTGCTACGCGAGCGCCACGCTAGTTGACGGCGACTATTGTCGTCACTCGGCGTACATCGACGAGGTGATCGGCGCGGCGCGAGAGTGGAAAGCAACAGGCGTCTGTCCAAAGGTGGTGGAGGGCTGGTGGGCGGCCCTGATAACCGTGCATGGCAACTCGCCGATCAATCAGCTCGACCTGACCCAGGTGCCGTTTTCGCCAGCCGTCTCGCTGCTGATGCGGTTGCTCGCAACTGCCGACGAGGCGTCGGCTGGCGTCGGCTGGATTGCGCGTCCAGGCGACCCGGCCGGACCGTCGGCCATCGTCGACAGAGCTGCGGTCTCATTCCTCGACCGCGTTGGCGCCTTTCCGGCGAATACGGCTGCCGTCCTTAAGCATGTGCCTCAATCCTTGTGTGAGATGGTGCCGCCATATCGCGCGACGGTTCTCCCCAAATCGCTGACGCCGTCGGTGGGCTGCACCGTCCGGTCGATGAGTCATCACCTCGCGCTACTGCCCCCGTCGACAGTGGTCGAATCTCAGTGGATCCTCCCCGACAACGGTCCGACAGACGACTTAATGCGCCTGCTCGTGATTCCGTACCCATTCCGCGTCGACGACGAAAGTTTCATCCCCGCCGGCCCTATACGGCACTTGGGCCACGACGCCAGGATGCAGCCATACTTTGCGCTGAAACCGACGTGGCTCGAGCATCCGCAAACGGTTACCGCGGAGATGCTGCGTGACGACCTGATCTGCCCGTTGATAGCCGGGGCCGTGCGGAAATTCGGCGCAAAGGCGATTGACGGAGTCCTGTTTCCCGAGTGCGCGCTCACGGCCGCGCTCGCCGAAGACCTGCTCGACTTACTCAAGCAGCGACCGATTGACGGACTGAAGTTTTTGATCACTGGCACACTTGTTGCGGGCATACCCGGTGATAGCGGCACCGACGGCGCGCCCGGCAGCAACCTCGCCAAGACGATTCTGTTTGCGCCCGACGCCACGCAAGCCGAGGATCGGGTCCTCTGGGACGACGCACATTCGAAGCATCACCGCTGGGCGCTCGACGGCGCGCAGATCAAGCGCTACGGCTTGACGGGCATCACGGCGACCGATCGGGTTAAGGTCTGGGAGCATATCGGTGTTGCACCCCGGAAGCTCCCGTTTCTCGCGCTGCGGGACGATCTGTGCATGACCGTGCTGATCTGCGAGGACCTAGCGCGCGCGGACCCGGCAATGCCGGTAATCCGCTCGGTCGGACCGAATCTGGTCGTTGCGCTGCTGATGGATGGACCCCAGCTTGCGAGCCGCTGGCCTGGTCGCTATGCGACCGTCTTGGCCGAGGACCCCGGATCGTCGGTGCTTTCGATTACGTCGGCAGGGATGGTCGACCTATCGAACCTGAGCGAGCGCACGCCTGCGCGGGCGGTGGGGCTGTGGCGCCACGAGGGCGGTTACAATACGGAACTGTATCTGCCTCAAGGCCACCACGGACTGGTGCTAACGGTGCGTGCGAACGGAGACGAGCAGTTTTCGCTCGACCACCGCAGCGACGGGAAGGCGACAAAGCGCTGGAGTCTCGAGACGCTCACGCCGCTTGCGGCACCCGCCAATTGGTTCTAGTCTGAGCATGAACACCAAGGAGTGGCGATGAACACACGACGGAGTAAGGCCGAAATGGGCGTGAAGGGCCGCCCGGCGACGCCCGAAGAACGTGAGCGACTGCAGCGGTTCGTGGCTGACTACGAGCGACAGGTCAACCAGCGCCGCACGGACGATCCCGACAAGCTGCGTGCGCTTATGGCGCAGTACAAGCTCAACATCCAGGGGACGACTGAAGCGGTTAAGCCCGGAGATCACGTTCGGCGTTCGCGCCCGGCTATGCTGCGGAAAGCACACCAGCAGCGGACGATGCTGAAGGTGGCGCGCAAAGGGACCTCGACCCGATAGCGCATGCCTGGTAACGCCTTCGTGCGTGAAACCAGCTCCGCCATCCGGTCGTGCAGTTGCATCGAGATTAAAGAGCATCTATAGTTGCTTCATATGTCGTCACGACGACATGTCTCCCGAAAGTTTGATCCGGCGCCTTTGTTTCTCTTAGTCATCCTCACCGGATGCAAGAAGGCGGTTCGGTTTCGGACCGATAGTGCATTCGGAACCTTCGGCTTTTCTAGCTGTGCGTTTGGCAAACGCAAGGGTTCCGGCACGGAATGATCCCACATCATTTCGAGTCATGGCCGATGAATCAACTGGCCTACACCTCGTTCGCCTGCGCTCCTCGTTATGGATGCATCATGGGCGTTAACCTTACCCACAAACCTGCTGTCCCCAATGCTACGCGCTCTTCTGACGTGACTGCTGCCAACGGTCCCCCGCTTGCGGCAACTACATCCGCATCGAAAAGGCGCAGCGGCGGTAGTGTCAAACCTAAAGCTCCGTTGATCGACCTCAATCAGCCGGGACGCCTGAAGATCGCCAATTTGATGGCGTTGTACAACATCGCAAGTGCCAACACCTTCTACGAACGCTTGCACTCCGGAAAAATCCCTCCGCCCGATGGTCGCGACGGCAAAAGCCCGTACTGGCTGACGCGTACGATCCGCGCACACTTGGAAGGCCAGGATTAACTACGCGCCCGCTGCACTTGATTGCAGGACTGGTGTGAGTGCAGCTGCATGCAATGAAAAAAAACGGTCCGACGCAACCGCGAGCGCCAGGACCATATCAACATCAACCTCAGTTAAATAGATTTGCATACCTATTTAATATGGCCATCACCTTTAAGACCAAGAAAGATGCATCAGGCGCTGCCGCCACCCCCGCGTCGAAAGAAATAATCGACAAGGCGGACGTCATCATGCTGCCACTCAAGCAATCGCCGCACGGATGGTTGCAGCAGACGCCATTGGTTGTCGACGCGCTGACGTGTTATCGCGCGATGTTGGGCATGCTTAATCCCAGCTGCAGCTACGATGAATGGTTCACTATCGCGTGCGCGTCAAAGAGCGCCGGTTTGTCTTTTGAAGACTTCGATGAGTGGAGCAAGAAAGGTTATAAATACGAAGCCGAATCTAGTAAAGCGCTCTGGAACTCAATCAGCGCGGACGGCGGCATCAGCGCTGGTACGCTCGTGCACCTTGCAAAGCAAATGGGCTATGTTGGCCCGATCCCCGCCAAGCACAGCACTGCGTATCCGAAGGTCGAAAAGCTGCTGCAAAAAGACACGACACCGGTGAAGGCCGACGAGTTGGAAAAGTGGTTCAACTCATGGCCCGATGCGTCAGAAGATCACGCATACCTCATGAAGAAGGCAATTCCCTCATTGGGACTGAAGACTGCAGTCGGGCAAATTGGCGGGACGGACGTAACCGGCTGGGTCGCAGTACCTGTAAGAACAATCGACGGCTCATTCTGTACCGTCCAATTCATTTCCCCAGCCGGGGAAAAAAGGAACGCGCCCGGTCAAGACTCGTTCGGCGACGGCATGCACGTTATTGGCGCAATTGGCCCCACCGGGGTGATGTTCGTCGCGGAAGGCCTCGCGAGTGCATGCAGCATCTTCAATGCGGACCCTTCAGCCGCCGTCATTACAGCGTTCAGCATCGGCCGTTTCGGCAGGGTGGCAACCGCGTTGCGGGCGGCGTACCCGCATGCAACGCTCGTTCTTGTACCCGACAAAGGTGCCGAAGAAACCGCCCATAAGGTTGCTGCGACGGTCAGCGGGTATGTAGTCGAGATGCCCAACGACGCGCCCCCCCATTACGACGCATGGGACATCGAAGACGAGAAAGGCCACCAATGGCTCAAGGCATGGCTGGCCAATCGCAAGAAACCTATGGCGCCCTTTGAATATGAGCGCGATGGCTCGAAGAGAAACAAGATCGTACCGAATGTGACGAACATAATCCATGCCCTCGACGAACAACCCTACATGCTACGGCGCGATCTTTTCGTTGACCGGATCATGATCGAGCACAAGTCCACCGGGCAGCGAGTCGAGTTGCAAGAAACTGATTACGTCAAGATGCAGCTGCAACTCGAGGCTATGGGATTCTCGACACCGACCGCCGATCGCTTGCGCGATTGCATTCGCCTTGTCGCGAGCGAAAACTCATTCGACAGCGCGATTGCATGGCTCGAGGGGCTCCCCGCACACGATGGCGTGTCGCGCGTTGAAAGATTCCTGGTCGACTACTTCAATGTGCCGGATTCCCCTTATGCACGCGCCGTTGGTCGATACTTGTGGAGCGCACTGGCCGGTCGCACACTGCAGCCGGGCGTCAAGGCCGACATGATGCTCGTGCTGGTTGGGGAACAGGGGTTGGTCAAGTCAGAGAGTATCGCGACACTGGTCCCTCGCGAAGACTGGTTTGGCGAAGTCGACTTTGGCGAAAGGGAAGTGGAGACCTCGCGCAAAATGTGCGGCAAACTGCTGTGCGAGGTGCCCGAACTGAAGGGCCTATCGGGTCGTGATGTCGAGAGCATCAAAGCGTTCGCATCGCGCCGAGTTGAGGAATTCCGGTGGCCATATGACCGGCACTTGACGCGATACCTTCGGCGCACACTCTTGATTGGTAGCACCAACCAAACCGAATTCCTGGCCGACGAAACTGGAAATCGCCGCTGGTTGCCAGTCACCGTGGGGAAGGTCGACATCGACGGCATTAGGAAAGTGCGCGATCTTCTGTGGAGCGAGGGTCGCAAGATCTTCAACACCCACGGGATTCAGTGGAAAGACGCACAAAATCTGGCTAAATCAGAGCACGGACAGTATCTGGTTTCCGATGACGCCTGGGAAAGCGCGATCGAGAAGTGGCTTGCATCCTCCCCGGTCAACCTCCCCATGTCAGGGGGTAACTCACAAGGCGGCGGGACAAACGGCGAGAATGGGTTCTCGATGACCGAGGTCGCCACGGGCGCGCTGCACTTCGAAGAAAAGAACATCAAACAGTCTGACCAACGTCGCATCGCACGGGTGCTTCGGAAACTCGGGTACGAAAATAGACAAACTTGGACCGCAGGGAAAAATCGGATGCTGTGGCAGCGAAAGACGCCTTAGGTAGAAGGTCTGGTACGACTGATACTTCTGCCGGAATTGGCCGAGCAGGGCTCTCCTAGACCACCTATACCTCTAGACGGAGTACTTTGTACACACACCACCTACGAGGTTGGTACATGCATATCATGTTCGTCATGAAACTCATCATGAGCTGGGTCTAAAGGTCTAGAGGCCTAGGCCTCAAGCCCGACGAGATTCGCAACCTAGATCTCCAGACCGTATCCTCTTCTCGATTAACTCCGTTCAGGGAGCGTTCGACCCGCAACGTTCATTGTTCGGCACGCGTAGCCCCTGTAAGCTGCTTTTGGATGTCTCGACAACGGTGACAAAAAAGCTTGCAATCGAATGCAAAATTCCTCTGTGAGGGTGGTCCGAAATGGCGACGATGAAGCAGGCGGCGGCAAATAGGCAAAATGCTCGTAAAAGCACGGGCCCCGCCACCGCGCAGGGAAAAGCCAAAGCCAGCGTCAATGCGCTCAAACACGGCATAACGAGCGCGCGACTCTTTCTCAATGACGAGAACCCGGAAGAATTTCAGCTTCTGCTCGATGAGTTGCAGGCGTCGCTGCGTCCGAATGGCGGTCTCGAGTTCATGCTCGTCGAGCGCATTGCGGTGTCGATATGGCGGCAGCGCCGATTGGTCCGCGCGGAAACTGCTGGTCTCGAGCTTAACCGTCGCCTTGAGACGAAAAGCAATCGCCGTCTGATTGAGACTGCGATGGGCATGGCCTACCCCAACCAGATCGAGGACGGCGATGTCAATTCATCTGCTGAGAGCGAACAAGCCGACGCCGAGTACTTCAGCTTCTGCGAAACGATCGTCGACGAGTACCACAACCTCGACCGGAAGTCGCTCGAGGCCAATGAAGTCGCTCGCCTTGCGCAAGCTGCTCCCGCGCTGCATGCAGCGTTGCTCGAGGAGGCGGCTGGTGCTCACGTTGCCGTCACGCAGTACGTGCAGACTCTCGAAAAGGGGCTGTTGGGCTGGGTGAACAAGACGGTCGATATGTGTTATGCCGAGATGGAGCAGATCCGTCGGCGTGCGGCAATCATTGAGGTAGCAAGCTTCGTGCGGTCACGCCAGTCGGCGCCAATTGATCAGGAACTGCTCCACAAGTACCAGACCAATCTCGATAATGAGCTATACCGAGCAACGAGGGCGTTGCGTGAGGTGCAGGAATGGCGGCTCAAGACGCTGAATGAGGTTGGCGCGATTGAGGCCGTGTGAAGTGTCGGTGGAATTGGGTTCGTTTGGGAAATCTGTAGTTCAGACGTGTGGACAATTGCGGCAGCACGGTCGCGAGCACCGTTGTCCTATCCTTTTGCACTTGATTGCAGGATCCCGAGCGCCCGGGATAATGGTCCCTGAGGCCGTGGATGCCCTCGGGGTGTCGGCGGCGCTGGCGTCCCACGCTAACCGTTCGGGATTACAGCTCGAACGACTTCAGCGCGCATACCAGTGTGTGGCCGCAAGGTGGTCAAATTGCATCAGTTGCATGCAATGCTTTCCTTGCATGAAAAACAAGATGTCGAACAGGCGGGCTGGGTGGTAAAGCTGCGTTACCAATTTCGCCCACGTGGCGTCATTCCGGATGGACTCGAACACCCGCACGAACATCTCCCGTTCGGCGTGCCAAGCGCTTCCGACAAGATACGGCATAGAGACGATCTTGCGCGACGCTGGGCAAGAAGCTGACTCTCGAATGCTCGTTATCTTGAAGCCTGTTGCCATTCCTGCGAACCCTGCATGCTTCGCACCTAAGCAAACGTTACTATCGAACGCGACCGTATAACCCGTCAGGAGCAGCAATGCTTTCATCGGATAGGTCGCTCGCGCGCAGCACGTGAACAGCCCATCGGCGAGACGGACAATCATTCGCAGCGCTGCCATGTCGAGTTCGTCAGGCTTGTATCGCCCACCTGGCACAACTCGCGTGCCTGCCACCAGCCTCGGAGGCTCGCGTCTTAATGAGGATAGCTTCGCAAGGCTATGGCGAATTTCGTGATCTAGCAGGAATCGTCCGATATCATCTTCCGAACGTGCTTTGGGGGTGCTGCTTCGCCCCCCGAGTTTCCATTCCTGAAGAACTCTCACCAACTCATGGGCGAGGGTTACTGCACGCTCTTGGGCCATGCGTTCGTCCGTCGCCTCAAGGAAGGACAGGCTTGCTGCCTGGACAGCAACGTAGCCGCGCGCGTATAGCGGGTCGAAGTTCAAGATGGCCTTCGTCAGCTCTCCCTCGCTGGCGACGATCCGAAGCCATGGGCCGGCAGGGCTGTCGCTAGCGTGGCGCCCTTCGATTGGGGAGCCCCCCGACGAATCGCAATATTGTTCGCATCTGTGTTCCATGCGTCGCTCCCTGTCGTTAAAAGCAGTCTAGTGCAAACACCACACAAACAGTCAAGGCCCCTCGTCACCAATGACAGCATGAAAGCCGGTCAGTTGATCGCGATTCTCGAGCACCTTCGCCATACCCCGCTCTTCCCGCTTTCTATAGCGAGACCTACTCCGTTGCTGGAAGATATCGTCAAGATGGCCACCGACCCAGTAGGCGCGCAAACAGAAACTCGATCGGGATACCGCGCCATGCGATCGTTGCGCGCCATCACGGAATGGGCGCCTCGAGATACTCTGCGGCGCGGCACCTCGGCGTAACACCATCGTGAGCTGGTGGGTTCGTTCGGGAAATACGCTTCTGTCGAGTCCGCAATCAAGTGCAAATATCAACTGATCGTCGCAAGGAACAAAACTCATTGTTCGTCGCGGATATCTCATTTGCCACCCTTTGATCGCAAATACTGCGCAACGCTTACATTGCCAAATGCGCGCGCAGCCCTGTATGGAGTGTCGCCATCGCGATTTGACAATGTAAGACTCGCCCCTGCTTCCACGAGCAACTTTGTCACATCGAGATTGCCTCTATACGCAGCGATGATTAGCGCGGTGTCCCCTCCCTGCTCCGTGCGGACGTCGAGCCGCACATGTCTATTGACCAGCAATCTGATGCACTGAGCCGCCCCCTTTCCCGCAGCTAAGCTGAGCGGTGTAAATCCGAATTTTTTGTCGACTGGATCCGCGGCGGCACCTGCCTTCAAGAGGAAATCCATGACCTCACAGTGCCCACTTGCCGCAGCCGCCCCGATCGCTGAAGATGTTCCGAACTCGGTCGTCAACAGCGCATTTACGTTATTGCCGGTGGCAATGTATCTCTTCACGAATGTTAAGTCGCCGTCGTTCGCCGCGTTGATTAACTCTTTGGCCGTGAACGCTCTATTGGAGTCCGGTCCGCTCTGTAAGTTTTTTTGTGAAGACAATGGTGCCACCTGGGCTGCGCCCTCGCTCGGCGAATCGCACAGCTGCAATCCCTCTTGTATTTTTTGCAATAGCACCGGTGGATCGAATTCTGTTTTTCCGTCGATCCACCTGTTTTCTAACGCTCTGGCTCGGGCCTGCCCGTTTAGCGCGTAAGTTTTTCCATCGCGAGTAAGCGTCACGAGCTTTACCTCGGTTTTAGCGACGCGAACGGTTTGACAATGAAGTTTCTCTGCTGCGGCTGCGCCACTTGAAACTCCGATGAAACCTACAAGCAGCGCAAACCATTTTACTCCTCGACGTCGCTTTCCTACGCCGCCCCCTGGTCGATTTATAGACTCACAGCTAATGGAGAAATTATCTCGACTATAACCGGAATACACTGAATGTCTTCGAAGTAACATGACCACCTCCTGTTTGCTACGCACTGGATCTTCGCAGGGAACTTTGCTAACGCCAGGAGGGTCGATGAGATTGCAGCCGAAACAAGGACGACCATCTCGTTTCACTTGGCGGTCTGCTTGGAGCCAAGTCTATACTGGACCTCATTTAGCACCCTCTTTTCGAAATTCCCATTCGAATATGATTGCTGCCATTGATACAGATACGGGAAAAGATGACTACCGTTACCGGTTCTAATCTCCATCGAGAAGCTTGTGTTTACTCGAACGTTTGTCTTTCCGTCATCCTGACGTGTTGCAAAAATATTGAATTTCGCAGTCCGACTGATGATCTGATCTGGAACCCCCATTACCGAGCCGCGATATCCCTCGTTCGCATCCGCCGGAGAATAGGAAACTCCGTTTATGGCGATTAGACCACTCGCTTTTTCAAGTGTCGTAACTGGCAGGTTTTGATCAGCAATGGATCCAATGATGGCAGGCCAAACCACATCGAACGGGGCATCGTATGTTCGGCTCTTCTCGACAACCATAGCAATGGGAGCCCCACCCTGTGTGACACAACCACATAACCCGACGAGAGCAAGGGCCGCTAGTGCGGTCTTGGTATTCATAGTTCACCCCGATTGCGTCATTTATTGATTTCCCGCTCCTGCGCGTCGGCGAAACCTGGCCAGAGGGGCGGGATCGGTTACTTCGAACACACACCGAGTAATTCGGCGCAGGGATACGAGGCACAGATTGTGCCAACCCTGAAGATTTGAGGAACTGCGCGACACATAGGTGGGGATTCTTGTGGTACACATTCTTTACCGTACAAATTGTTTCACGCATGCAACATCACCGCGCGGAAAATTGGGTGGCCGCATTGCAGAGCAAGTGATTGATTTGATTTATCTCTTGTGACCTATGAGGCCTCGCTCAGACCAGGAAAACGCAATTCGGCGATGTTGCAGTTCTGAAACATCGCGTCCGGACATTTCCCGGAGGGTGTTCTAAGACGAGCGACCAGTGGAGTTGTGATGGTTGCCCCAAGGTCGTGGCATCTGTGACAATTGCGCACAGGGAGCGAACAGATCACTACGGTCTGCCCTCAGTTCGTATTTATCCGAACAGATGCGCCGCTCTGTTCTTGCTATGGTTTATAGGTTGGTGGCCATGCAGTGAAACTAAAAAACAGTTGGTTACCGTTGGACCGGCGGGCCACTTTTGTCGCCACACAATTTCATACGTCATGATGGCGGAGGCTGCCATGTCGGCCAAATTTGAAGAGGAGAAAAGAAAGGCACAGCAGGGGGATACAGCGGCGCAATTTGCGGTGGCGGAAGCGTATCGCACCGGCAAGGGCGTCGACGAAGATTTTGCGCAAGCGCTGTATTGGTATCGGGCCGCAGCTGAACAGGGCAACGTTAGCGCCCAAAACAACCTAGGCACCATGTTCCAGAGAGGCATCGGTACGGAGAAAAGTCCCCAAATGGCTGCCTATTGGTATCGCCAAGCCGCCGAGCAGGGCGAAAGGGTCGCCCAGTTCAATCTGGCCATGCGCTATGCGCGCGGGGATGGCGTCGAGCAGGACGATGCGGCGGCCGCTCAATGGTTCGCAAAGTCGGCGTCGCAAGGCTATACCGAGGCCATAGGGGAACTGGGGGCGATGTATCGCTTTGGGCGCGGTGTACCCAAGGACATCGTGGCGGCTGCACGCTATCAGACGGAAGCTGCGATGGCGGGCGACGTCACGTCGATTGGCAACCTGCTGGCCTATCAGGCCGAAATTGAAGATACTGCCCGGAGCGGTAGCGCAACAGCTGCGGTATGCCTCGCAAAGATGTATGCGAAAGGCATACCCGTCGAGAAGGATTTGATGAAGGCTCGCACCTGGCTGGAGAGCGCGCGAGCAAACTCTGAATCCGATGACGACTATCTCAGAGACCAAGTGCTTCAGGTGGAGCGGGAGCTGGGCTTGGCGCCTGAAACATGCAAGACAGTCGAGCAATATGGGCTGGACCCGGACAAGTTCGAGAACGACTTTCCGTATCGGCCAGAAACGCCGGACAGTGATGCCGAAGACTTTGAAGACATCTACGCGATTGGCCTGGCGGTGCCGGAAGACTCTACCTACTACGACGCGTGGTACGACTGGCTCGCGAAGAACCATCCCGATACCTCGACGAGGTAGACAACACCGAGGCTAACGACAGGCGTATCCCTTTTTGCAATCAAGTGCAGGAAGCGGTGTGAGCTTACTCTGAATGCAAGGGGTGAGTGCCACGAACCGGTTCATGCAATTGAGTGCAATGCCAATTTTACGATTTGCGCCCCACCGTCCAGGGTACGGAGACCAGAGTGATGCCAACGGAAAAGATTTTGGACAAAGCACTGGAACTTGCCTTCAAATCGAATACTGAATTCACAGACTGGTTTCTGGAGCGCACCAAATTTGCCGGGCGCGGTGGTGCTTACTACTGGTCCCGTTCGAACAATCCGTGGGGACATCACCCCCATGATGTCCCAGACGGGCTGACTGGGAAGGTCCGAACTGAATGGGTGGAAAGTGAAACAGACGTCCTTGTGGTCTTCCACGCTCGCGACGCCGCGCCCTTTGCACTACATATCGAGAACAAACTTGCCGACGGGACTTTCATGCCAGATCAACCTGAGCGGTATCATTCGCGCGCAAGGTTCTGGCTAAATAATCCAAAATACGGACCGTACGCCGACTTCCAAACCGTGATCGTCGCACCGAAGATATTCCTGAACCGGTGTGCGATCGATGTACAAAAATTTGATCTGCAGGTTTCTCATGAAGAAATTGCACGATATGTTCCCGAGTTCGGCGTCTCCAGCTACTTATAAACTGGCGTTGTCGTCTGACGGGTGAAATTTTTGGCGGTTGCCCCGGAGAGAGCCATAAAGGGGTAAATGACAGCATAGCCCTTGCTCGCAGCAACCCTCCCACTTCATCATTCCGGGTCATGAAGGCACGCTGAGTTTGGCAGTTGCGCGCCGCTGCGACGGAAAAACGGAGCTGCACACCAGCAGGTCCATTTGCTCAACCCTTATCGGGAGAATCATGGGCTCCGAGCTGCAAGTCTTACCGCGGGTGCCGTCAGATCCGATCAAGCGCAGCCGTTTTCACGGGTGCCTGCTGGGTGGTGCGGTCGGCGACGCCCTTGGCGCCCCGGTCGAATTTATGAGTGCCCCAGAAATCCGACAGCGATTCGGCATTGCGGGCATTCATAGCTACGCGCAGGCATACGGTCGGCTCGGCGCGATCACTGATGACACTCAGATGACGCTCTTTACCGCCGAAGGCATGCTCCGCGGCTATGTGCGCGGCGCCATGCGCGGCATCGGCGCCGTCTTTGCGA
Source organism: Burkholderia ambifaria (assembly GCF_001443045.1). Classification (GTDB taxonomy): domain Bacteria; phylum Pseudomonadota; class Gammaproteobacteria; order Burkholderiales; family Burkholderiaceae; genus Burkholderia; species Burkholderia ambifaria_A. The sequence goes on from NZ_LKPJ01000057.1 coordinate 12,871, forward strand.
ATGTGACCTCACACGCGTACCTCCGGTGGCTGCTCACAAAAGGCTATCGGTCCGAGGTGCTCGAGGAGAATGAGCCGACCGGCTGGCTGCTTAGCAATCAGGAGCTGTTTAGCCTCCGTGCGCCTGGTAGAACCTGTATCGCGGCTCTACGTGCAGTCCAGAATTTCAGCGAGCGATCTCGCAACGACAGCAAGGGATGTGGCGGTGTGATGCGCATTGCTCCCGTTGGCTTGTTCGCCGCCAACTGGCTTGAGGACGGCGCCCCGGACGAGAAGCTGTTGGCAGAGACGTTTGAGATTGCGTGCGAGATCGCCGCCATCACGCATGGGCACCCAACGGGCCAGCTTGCTGCCGGCGTGTTGGCGGTCGTCATCGCCCGGCTCGTCCAAGGCACGTCGCTGGCGGACGCCGTGGAATATGCAAAGGTCAACCTGCGCCGTCATGCGGCCCACGAAGAAACACTCACTGCCGTTGAAAATGCGCAAACTCTCGCAGCCACCCGTCCCGCCCAGGCCGAAGCGGTGCGGGATCTGGGTGAAGGTTGGATTGCCGAAGAAGCGCTGGCGATCGGCCTTTACTGCGCCCTGTGTGCAACGGATTTCCAGTCGGGTGTCATGCTTGCCGTCAACCATGGGGGCGACAGCGATTCGACTGGCGCGATCACAGGCAACCTTCTCGGAGCAATGAAGGGGGTCGAGGCGATTCCCATGCGCTGGCTTGCACCGCTGGAACTACGCGGCGTCATCGAAGCGATGGCTGACGACCTCGCCACAGTGCGGGAATGGGAAATCGGCGAATACGATGATACGCCGGAATGTGATTTCTATTGGAAACGGTATCCGGGCTTTTGATCGGGGCTCGGACTCGTCGTGGCCTCGTTCCGGATGTCCTACGGCGCGGCGGATTGGGTTCGGGACAAACATGACGATGCTTAGCAAACGTCGCTTGCTAAGCATGGCGCCCCGATTCTACTGTCGGGTCGGAATGGCCACACACGGGAAACGCCACGCAACGTCGTCTGCAATTGAATGCAAAGCAGATTTGCGCAATTAACGGACGCACCGTCAAATTTGATTACGCGAAATCGTGAACTCTTCACTCCCCTCGTCGCCGACTTAAAGCGGGAATCCTGTCGTATCAAATTCGATTTGCCTTGCTCCATCCTCATAAAAACGAGCCTCGATTATCATATGATGGGATGCTCGCAAATTTTTGATGAACTCATCTTCTTCACCGTTTACCGAATTCCTGCCTTCTCGATACCAAATATATAAGCGTCGACTTGTCAGTAGTTGAGCATGATAGCTTTGCAGTTGGTCGTCAAATTTTACCGTCAGGTCGCATCCATCTGTCCCGCAGTCAAACTGACCCTTATCAATTTCGAGAACCGGGTGCGCTAGCTTGCGCCCCTGCTCACCATTGATGATCATTAGTACATGGCTACCACCGTTATAAGGAAAATCAAAATCTAGCACATTCGATGCTGGGAGTAGCGCAACCCTATAGGTCTTATCACGCATCGAATCATGTTCTTCCTTGTACAGCCATTTGGCCTCGGCGGCGGGCGGCGTTGGCTGAGCTGGTTGTCCCGTACTTCGTTGCTCGGTCGTAGGACTCGATGGTTGGAGTGCTGCGATCTGGGGCACCGAGTTGGCCCATGCCGCCTTCGCTGAGTCAGACGAATTCGCCTGCATTCCAGCGTACAACACGGCCGAAACAATGCCTGTGAGCGCCAATAGGCCGATCGCCTTTTTCCTGTTTCCATTGCTCATGGTGCGGTGACCGGCCGGAGTCGACGCATGCTCCGTTGGAATATCAAAATTTCTGTCTTGAACCCACAAGACGCCTCGACATAGAACACTGCGAATCTTTCCCGCACCTATGGCATTAGCCAAAACATCCTTTGAAGTATGATATTTGTCAATATATCTAGCTGCCTTTATTGGGTGCCCTAGATATTCGATTTCGTCATCAGTAAGACCAAACTTCTTAGCCTCTTCCACGAAATCACGGAGGCTGTGCTCAGGTAGGCCCGCTGCTTTTTCTTCGTTCCCCGTGCTCATTTCCCTTTCCCCGTTCGCGATATTGAACTGGGCCACATCCGTTCCGATGCGACCGTGACACAAAGCGATCTCGACTCTTCGTGACTGACGGCAGCCCCCATCCGAGATTGCGTCCCAGAAGCGTTGTTGCTCACGTGACCATCTCAGTTTAGAACCGATTGGTTTGTCATAACAACTTCGCGGTTACCAGAGCAAGTTCGGTGTGGCCGAGACTTGCCGCATGCCCGAATTAGACGAGAAAAAGGCCTTTGCCGCCCGCCTCAAGCAGGCCCTGAAGCGCAGTCCGAAGCGCATCGAGACTGCTTCAGAGTTGGCCATCCAGTTCAACCTACGCCATCCGGCCGAGCCGATCACACCTCAAGCCGCACAGAAATGGCTGACGGGAGCCGCCCGCCCGACCGTCGATAAGATCAAAACGCTTGCCGCATGGCTGGATGTTTCCGAGCAGTGGCTTCGGTTCGGCGTCACCGACATGAAGCGCCCCCGCCACTCCTCGCAGCAACAGCAAGAGGAGAAGGCAACCACGCCAACGCCCGAGGAACTCGAACTCCTTGGTCGATTCCGTCGTCTGTCCGCCTACCAGAGGCAGCTCGTCGAAGGCGTGATTGAGCAATTCAGCTTGGACCACGAAATCTGGAAGGACAATTAAGGGTGATCGCCCGGCAGGATTGAGCTGCGGCGCACGAGCGACGCTTGTGCAGCGGGGCGTTGCACTTGATTGCAGCGTCAATTTGACGATTCTAACGTCGAGCGTCGGGAAGACGACAATGGGCGTCCGAATAGCCGTCGCGCAGTTCGAACGCGATTTGCTCATCGAGCGCACGCAAGCAGCCTTGCAGCGGGTGAAGTCCGAAGGCCGCAAGCTAGGCCGCCCATCGGCTCTATCGGACGGGCAGCAGACAGAGGTGCGGTAACGCCTCGCACACGGTGCTACGGTCCACTCGCCCGCCAAAGAATACGGGGGGCACGACAAGTCATCATGCGCGTGCGTGATCGCACTGCAGCTTGAACATCCAGCGACGACGCCTGCAATTGATTGCACCGCCATTACGACATGCGAGCTGATGGCGTGCACAATAGTGCAGCGCTTCCGAGCGACACGAACAAACTCTCCGTCGCACCGAACCCTGGAGGACAAAATGAGACGCGAAACGACGTCCTACAAGGTCAAGGGCACCCGATATTACGCCGCCGAGGCTGCCCTTTCGGCGAACGCCCTCAAGACCGGTTCGGCCATCATGCTCGTACGCGAACCGACAAACAAGTTTGATCCGAACGCTGTCGCGGTATACCTCAGTGAGGGCCGCCGCAAGCTGGGGCACATCTCAAGGAGCAGCGCGCCAGACGTAGGCGCGAGGCTTGAAAGGAACGGCGTACACTCGGCGGTGGTCACCTCGATAGAAAGTTATCCAGAATTGACCATCCGCATCAGCGTTTCATGGAGCGAGGGCAAAGGCGGTGACGCGGGGCAGCAAGGCAACGACCGGCTCTCGGTATCGGCCGAGTCACTTCCTTCGGCTGTAGGTGCCTATTTATTGCGCCACACCGGAAACGGGAGGATGTATGTAGGCTCCTCAACGAACATACGAGGACGTGCCTTATCTCATGTGTCCGATCTTCGACGCAGAAATCACTGCAATTCTCTGTTGCAGCGCGACTACGACCTGTCAGGTGGTGGCGCTTTCGAGTTTTCCGTTGTCGGCCTGGCGGCCAATACACTAGAAGCAGAGCGTCTCGAGGCGAAAGCGATCGATGAAGCCCGGCGAAAAGGAAACACCTTCTACAACATGACGGCAGACGGCAAGGGAGCCGGCATGAGAGTAACCCCAGGATATGGGCAAACGCCAATCGCCCCATACGTTCCGTCGACCGGTGGGAGTGGTGCTCCAGTGCACGCACCGGTCGTCTCAGGCTCGAATGACGCTGGCAAACGCCACGGGGCAACGCTGGTCTACTGGGTAGTGGGCATTCTGTTCCTGCTCTTCCTGATGACGCGCAAGTGAAAGCGGCGTCAGCGTCCGGATATGGCGCCCGCGAGGCAATGGGGACGCCAGGGGGCGAGGTACTTACGGTCCGCTCACCCTGTTTAGGGTCCCCGTCTTCGTTAGGAAGCAGAGTCAATCGGCCGGTGGCTTCGACGCAGGCATGGCACGTAACGGGCTGCGGAAACGGGGCCACGTCACCGCCCAAGTTATAGCTTTTTCCTGATGCAATCGCCGTTGCCGACTGCTGCCCAACGCGGCCGGCAGTAGCCGACCGTCATTCCCCTCAGCCGGTCTCAGCGTTCGGCCTCACGTACGAATACGACCGGTTACGCACTCATCGGCGCGCCCGTTCGCCGGTGCGTACAAAAAATAGGTATTTGATTTTCGTACTCATGTACTAAAATAAAATAGATTTTAATACTCCCGTCCCCCCGCGGCGGTCGTGCAACCAATTGCAAAGCACAAGAAGGTAACCATGAGTCGAGTTTTCGCCTACTGCCGCGTCAGCACGACCGACCAACACCCCGAAAACCAGACTGCGGAGATCAAGCTAGCAGGCTTCGAAGTGACGGCCAAGCGCACGATCACCGAGCACATCAGCGGCAGCGTAGCCGCCAATGAGCGGCCAGGTTTCCAAAAGCTGTTGGACCGCATCGAAGAAGGTGACGTATTGGTAGTGACGAAGCTCGATCGACTTGGCCGCAGCGCCATCGACGTACAGCAGACAGTTCAGAGGCTGGCCGAAATGGGTGTGCGTGTTCATTGCTTGGCGCTCGGCGGAGTAGATCTCACATCGAGCGCCGGGAAGATGACGATGGGCGTCCTGACGGCCGTCGCGCAGTTCGAACGCGATTTGCTCATCGAGCGCACGCAAGCGGGCTTGCAGCGGGTGAAAGCGGAAGGCCGCAAGCTAGGTCGCCCGTCGGCGCTATCGGATGACCAACAGCAGAACGTGCGGCAACGCCTCGCGCAGGGTGCGACGGTCTACGCACTAGCAAAAGAGTATGGCGTGGCCCGGCAGGTGATTATGCGCGTTCGTGGCCGGGCGACAGTTTGAGCTAGCAATCAATTGCAGTCGGCGCGTCGAGCGACGGCTGCTGGGCCCAGATGTGAGTCGCGTTCCGCATTGCACGCTTTTATGTTCGGGGAGGCCAAGCGCGAGATCGCCCTGACGCCGGGCCATGATCGGCGGCTCGCGACCCACTGCAGCCTTTCAGGAGTGAGATTGACCCGCTCATCGTCCACTTCATAGCCAATTTGAGACGACTGCGGACGACATATTGACCTACCGATCGACCTTCTTGGCATACAATTTCGACCTACCCGTCTTCGCCCAAACCTGTGACAGCTCTCACTGCCCATCACAAGACAATCCTCGCGGAACATGGGTGGCTCTTCCTTCGCGATCCGATTCTAGCCGACGATATACACGCCGTTGCCAAATTGCTTGGACCACCAGTCTCCAGCCCCGGCGCGCCCTTTATTGAGTCGCTTCAGCCACGTAGCGAGATGGACGCGCGAGCAAATACAACAAGCTCGATATATGGGTTGAACCAGTTCCCATTGCACACCGACATGGCACATTGGCCGCTTCCTCCGCGCTACCTTGTAATGCGTGCGTCGGTCGTTGCTACTTCTGTGCCGACACTGCTGGTTGACAGTCGTGATCTTGAGTTGGATGGCAATAAGCTCAATGAATGGCGCCGGGCCCTATGGCGGGTCTCGCGCGTGCATCGCCCCTATCTGTGTTCGTTATTTTTTCAGCATGACGGGATTGTGGGCGTCCGCTGGGACGTCTGCACTATGTCACCTTACGGTCGGGTTGCCATGCAAATCGTGTCCGATGTAGTAGCGGAAATGAATGACCTGCTAGTCAAAAGGCCCATTCGGATAGACTGGAGTTCCTCGGACGAACTACTGGTGCTGGACAACTGGCGAATGCTTCACGCACGCCCCCCGGTTGCTGCATCAGCAAGCAACCGAACAATCCAACGAGCTATGGCAGGAGTATCAACCAATGAGTAACTCGAACCCACAATCTTTGTGGACCCACGATTTATTGTGGAGCAAAGCGCGTGCTTATGTAGAAAGGGCACTTGAAGCGCCACGAGATGATGATCTTTTCCCATTTTGGGCGTCACTGGCGCTCGAGTTTCTCGCTCGATCGACCTTGGCTTATGTCCATCCCGTATTGCTTGCTGAAGCAACGGATTCAGACGGACGCAATCTTTTGCATGCGCTTGGTTTCGAGCCAAAGGTAAGGAATTTTGTTCCTAAATCGATACAGACATCCGATGTGCTGGCGCGTTGCGAACAGGTTGTGCCAGACTTCACGAAGGACTTAGAGTCGTTTTGCAAAGGTTTCGCAAATAAGCGGAATGAGGAATTGCACAGTGGTGGCCTACCGTTCTCCAAGCTGGCCAACCATACGTGGTTGCCTCGTTTCTATGAGGCGGCCAGTGTGCTGCTAGCATTCCAGAAAAAAAAGCTGGAGGATTTCGTTGGCATTGAAGAAGCAAAGGCCGCATCGACTATGCTTACAGCGGTTGCCGATGAGGCAGCGAAGAGTGTGCAGAAGTTAATCAACGCGCACTCGGAAGTGTGGAAAAACAAAGACGGGAAGGAACGGGATGAGCTCGCAAAAGAGGCAAAGATGGCAGCCCGACCGGACCTTGGGCACGTGATTGACTGCCCCTCGTGCGGCTCAAAGGCGCTTCTGCTAGGCGAGGAGATTCGGCAACAGCCGCCAGTGCTTGAGGGTGACGAGTTGGTCGTCCGGAGTCTAATGTTGCCAACGGAACTCGCATGCGAGGCCTGTTCGCTTTCAATCAAGGGACACAGTCAGCTCTACGCGGCCGGCTTTGGTAGCCAGTTTACGAATACCACCCGTTACGATCCGGTCGATTACTATGCCGAGGAACCCGAATACGACGGCAACGAGTTCAATAACGAATAGACCGTCCGCTGGGCCAATCGTCGGCGAGCGGCCGGCATAGGTCGAAAGCAAAGGCTCGTTGGCCTAACCGGTGAGCGTCTCACGTCGGCAGCAAAGCGGACGGCCCCGAATGGACCTGCAATTGATTGCACGGCAGTCCCCTCGCTCCCCCGGCTTGCGAGCCGCTACGGTGTGGTTGACGTATCCAAGCGCTCGCGACGTAGAAAACGCTGTTGAACAGGCAGCCAGGCAGCGAGCCCGAACTTGGCAATTGTTGGCCTCCTTCGCTGCAGCCCGACGCGGCCGGAAGTAGGTAAGCGGCTAGCCAACCCGTCTTGAGTTTGACCGAGGCGCTTGGGAGTATCGTGTCCACCTAACGAATAAGTGGACACGTGAACACTATCGAATCGGAAGCACTCCCGGAGCGTCGTCGTCGGCAACGCTACAGCGAGGAGTTCAAGGCGCAGGTGGTAGCGGCCTGTCAGGGAATCGGTGTATCGGTTGCGGCAGTCGCGCTGGAGCATAGGCTCAACGCGAATCTGCTGCGGCGCTGGATTGATCA
>NZ_LKPJ01000058.1 GCF_001443045.1 Burkholderia ambifaria
GTCCGGGTCCGGCAGCGGCAGGCCGAGGTTCTCGCCGGGCCGCAGCAGGTTCGCCATGAACAGCCCGAGCAGCAGCGAGATCAACGACGCGGTGATGAACCAGCCGAGCGCCTTCACGAACACGCGCCCCACCGACGACGCGTCGCCCATGTGCGCGATGCCGACGACGAGCGTCGAGAACACCAGCGGCCCGATCACCATCTTGATCAGCCGCAGGAACACGTCGGACACGAGGGAGATGTAGCCGGCAATTTCCGTCGCGGACTGCTTGTCGGGAAACTGCGTGTAGATCAGGTAGCCGATCAGGATGCCGGCCGCCATTGCGAGCAGGATCCAGACTGCCGCGGACATTCGTTTGTTCATAACGGAACTCGACGCACGGTGCAGGAATGGAAGAAGGAATGGCGCGCGCCGGTGCCGTGCCACGGTACGCGCTGCGAGCCGATCGTGCCCGGCATTCCGGGCAACCGCCACGCTCGATACTGCGGAAGTCCGCGAACGGACGCGCTGTCGCTGCCCCGGCGTTCGCGCGATGGCGAACGCGGGGACGGCCGTTCAGCGTGATGCGATCAAATCAGAGCCGATCGGGTCAGTAACCGATCGCCGAACCGGCCGGACGGCGCGGATCGTTGACACCGTAGATGTAGCCGACGCGCACATTGCCGGACACCGACGAGTCGTTGCCGGAACTCTGGCGGCTCGCCGCCTCGGTGCCGGGCAGGCCGACCATGATCAATTCGGCGGCACCCCACGGCGTCTGCTCGACCATCTTGTAGCCCATCTTGCCCAGGATCGCGAGGGTATCGGGCGACAGGCCGCGGGTTTCGTAATAGACCTCGTCGGGCAGCCACTGATGATGGACGCGCGGCGCGTCGACCGCATCCTGCGGCGTCATCCCGTAGTCGATCACGTTCAGCACGGTCTGCAGCGTGATCGTGATGATGCGCGAGCCGCCGGGCGAGCCGACCACCATGAACACCTTGCCGTCCTTCTTCACGATCGTCGGCGCCATCGACGACAGCGGACGCTTGCCCGGCGCGATCGAGTTACGCGTGCCCTGCACGAGGCCGAACAGGTTCTGCGCGCCGACCTTGACCGTGAAGTCGTCCATCTCGTCGTTCAGGAAGAAGCCCGTGCCCGGCGCGATCACCACGGCGCCGAAGCGGCCGTTGACGGTGTACGTGGTCGACACCGCGTTGCCGTCGTGGTCGATGATCGAATAGTGGGTCGTCTCCGGCTTCTCGTGCACGCCGACACCCGGCTGCACGTCGACCGATGCCGTCGCCGTGTCGCCGCTGATCTGCTTGCGGATCTCGGCCGCATACTGCTTGCTCGTCAGCTTGGCGACCGGATTGTCGATGAAGTTCGGGTCGCCGAGCAGCGTGTTGCGATCCTCGTATGCGTGGCGCATCGCCTCGGTCATGTAGTGGACCACCGAAGCCGACTGGTAGCCCATCTTGCGCAGGTCATAGCCTTCGAGGACATTCAGCGTCTCGCACATCGTCACGCCGCCAGAACTCGGCGGCGGCGCCGACACGAACTCGTAGCCGCGATACGTACAGGTCAACGGCGCGATGTCCTGCGCACGATACGACGCGAAATCGGCCGCCGTGATCAGCCCGCCGCCACGCTTTGCGGCCGCTTCGACGATCTTCGGGATCTCGCCATGGTAGAACGCCTCGGGGCCCTGCTGCGCGATGCGCTCGAGCGTGCGCGCCAGGTCCTTCTGCACCAGGCGGTCGCCCGGCTGCAGCGGCGTGCCGTCCGGGCGCAGGAAGATGCGCGCGGCTTCCGGATCCTTCTTGAAACGGTCGATCGTCGTGTCGAGGATGTCCGTATCGGCGCGCGTCAGCACGAAGCCGTCGCGCGCGAGCCGGATCGCCGGCGCCATCACCTGCTTGCGCGTCAGCTTGCCGTATCTGCGCTGCGCGAGGTCAAGACCCGCGACCGTGCCCGGCACGCCAACCGCGCGATAGCCGTACAGGCTGTCGTCCGGAATGACGTTGCCCTTCGCATCGAGATACATGTTCGCCGAAGCCGCGGCCGGCGCCGTCTCGCGGAAGTTGATGAAGCGGTCGCGGCCGTCGGCCAGGTGCACGGTCATGAAGCCGCCGCCGCCGATGTTGCCGCAGCACGGATTGGTCACGGCCTGCGCGTAGCCGACCGCCACGGCGGCGTCCACCGCGTTGCCGCCTTCCTTCAGGATATCCACGCCGATCTGCGACGCGAAATGCTGCGAGGAAACGACCATGCCGTTCTTCGCTTCCACCGCGGGTTCCGAAGCGGCGAGCGCGCATGCGCTCATGGCCGACAACAGGGTGAGTACTACGAGCCGCCTCATGACGGAATCCTCCAGACGAATAACCGGGCCATGCCGGGATGCGCGAGCCGCCCAACGGGCCGGCCAACGTTGATGATCCGGCATGTAATGAACAATACATTCCGGCAAGGCCGCGATCATAGCACCGGCATTTTTATCCAAAAACCTAGGGTAATTACTAGAATTTCCCGCCAAACCGCGCACTCGGCAGTCATTCGCGATGTTTGTTTTATTACACATATGAATGATCGGGGTCCGAGACGATGCGTCCCTCTAATCTGTGGCCGCATACGGCCTGCGGGCCGTCGATCGGCTAACATGCATGGAGTCGCCGGCAGACGTACGTCTGCCGTTTGTCATTCAGATACGAGCAAGCCGGAGTGCCCGATGGGGACAAGCATCAGGGCGTTGCTGCTATCCCAGATGGATAGCTTCACGCCGTCGGAACAGAAGGTCGCGCATGCGCTGCTGGATCGCTACCCGAGCCTCGGGCTCGGGCCGATCGCGAGCTTCGCGAAGCAAGCCGAAGTCAGCGACCCGACCGTGTTTCGCTTCGTCGTGCGAATCGGCTTTCCGAACTACTCGTCGTTCCAGCAGGCGTTGCACGACGAGATCGACACCGCGATGAATTCGCCGCTCGCGCGGATGGATGCGTTCCACTCGGAATCGGGGATGCGCGATAACCATGCGGCGATTTTCCAGCGGCTTTCGCAATCGCTCGCTACCACGATCGAAGGACTTGACGCGACGGCGTTCGACGAAGCCGTGACGCTGCTGGCCGCGCCTGATATCCGCGTGTTCTGCGGCGGCGGGCGTTATACCGCGCCGCTCGCGTCGCTGTTTTCCTTCACGCTCGCTTATGCGCGCCCGCATGTGCAGTACGTCGAGCCGAACGTGAATCTCGCGTCGGTGTCGTTGACGGACATGGGGCCCGGCGACGTGCTGGTGATTTTCGACTTTCGCCGCTATCAGAAGGACAGCGTCCGGTTCGCGCAGGCCGCGCACCAGCTGGGCGTGCGCGTGCTGCTGATCACCGACGAATGGCGCTCGCCGATCAGCGCGTTCGCCGAGATCGTGCTGCGGATCCAGGGACGCCCGTTCGCGATGCTGCAGACCAACGTCCCTGCGCTCGCGCTCGCCGAAGCGCTGGTGATCGGCGTGACGAACCGGCTTCCCGAACTGGCGCGGCAGCGGATGGAAAAGATCGAGCGGCTCAGTACGGGCGGGATCGAGTGGGATACGAATCAGCGGGACTTGCCGGAGTGACGCCTCATCGCTATTCAGGCACGGGCTTCAGCGCTCGACGCAGTGGAGTTTGCAACTTTCATCCAAAACTACTCAATGAGGTACGCCAACAATCGTCGTCATACCTCGTTCATGGCACCAGCTCCATCCGGTTGCCCGTCACGATCAACTTGACGGGATCCGTCTTTTTCCACTGCGACTTCGGAATCGTCAGTTGCCACTCGGTACCGCCCTGATCGCGAAAGAACCCGGCAACGCCCACGACTTGCACATCATCCGCCATTGGCGCAGACAGCTTCACCGTGGCATCAGGCGCAAGCGTGGTCTCCATACTGCCGAGCAGATCGACCCTCAGTAACGCGCTGTCGTCATCGAGCAATTGGACGTACGCTGCCTTGCCGAATATCTCCGCATCCTTCAATTGGTAGACGCGCATCACAACCGGTAGAGATTGTCCTTGCTCGTTCTCGTTGAGTGCGGCGCGGCCTTCTATGACGAGACTCATCTGCTTGACCTTCGTGACGAAAATTGCGCGCGTCATGTCGGCAGTCGTCTTCGTCACCGATTGCCACATACCGCAGCCAGACAACAACATTAGCGTCACCGCGGCGGTACTCGCCCATCGAATGCTTCGCATCATCCAACTTGTTCGCAGTGTCACAACCAGCCTCCCGTCTTGATCGTGCATGGATAGCGTCGGATCGGGCCGCCCACGCCCTCATACAAAACGAGCCGCACCGCAAAATGGAAACATGCGTAGCGGCCTACAAAGCGGCTGAGTACGTCGCCGAACAGGGCGATGTCACCCGGTCCGGCAAAACCAACCGGCTCGATACCCACGTTTACATTCACGATGCGATCGACACGCGCACCTGTCAGTTCCGTTTCCTCGTCGAGCCAAACGTAATGAATCGCCTCGATACGGCGCCGGTTATCGTCCTGTCGCGTCCAGTCGTACAACGATAGCGCGCCGCGCAGCACATTCGCGTCCATCATGTTCAGCTCGGTTGTGCCGGCCCCATTGAAGTGAGAAATCATCCGCCAGTCATAATCGCCACCACGCGGGGGATACAGCGGCATCGTGGGCGCTGTCAGGTTGCGCATGCGTTCGACACCGTTACAGGTCGAAGCAGGCGCGGCAATCATCGATTCACGCAGCGCCATACGCGGCAAGCGTCCATTGTTTGCCAATACCCGAACCGTCACGTGCCCGTCCGGCAAGCTGCCGCGTTCATCCCATGCATGCCCGCCTAACGTCACGACCATCTCGCGCTGGCCCGTCACGCCCTGCCGAATCGACGAGTGGTAGTACCGATCCGGCAACTCATGCCGGGTCATCCCGCCGCGGTGCCGGAATTCCTTAATCGACTGATAGGCGTATTGCCTTGCAGTGCGCAGATCGGTCGCCACGACCGACAGTACGTCATAGGGTTCGACATACTCGCCAGCAGACGGCGGGGCAAGTACCGGATAGTCGTGGTGGTGTACATCGGGTCGGATTGCCTGCGCGTCCAGTTCGAACAGATTGATCACCGGTGTACAGAACAAACGGATGTTGTCTGCGTCGAACGTGGCGTCCCCCGGTATCCGATCTCGGATCACGATATCGAATTCAACACGCGTTTCGCCCGCGGGCACACTTACCACGTCGAAACCGCACAAGTCGACAAAGTGGAATTTCTCAGGGAACGAGAAATATTCGAGCATCGTCTGCTCACGGTCGAGATCGGCATCGCGTGTATCGAAATCGATCGGCCACAGTCGCGCTTGCGCGCCAAAGCCAGCCGCCTCGATAGTCATTGCCGGCCGTGGTTGTAGCTGGCCATCGAGTGCGCGCGGCATGCGCACGCCGATCGACTCGACCTGGCGCGTGAAAGCTGAATACAGCGCCGATGCAGTCGGCCGGTCGCCATGCAGGTATAGCCGGATGCGCGACAGATCGTCCAGCAACCGCTGTTCGCGGTGCAGCAGGTCGAACGCCAGCCGGATCACCGTGCGACCGTCCTCGCGTACGCGCGCCCCCGCCTCGCACACGCTGAGCGGCAGCAAGCGTATCGCTTGAGTGGTTCGATAAACACATATCGTCCCGCCCGGTCCGACCGGTGTTGAACGCACCTGCAATCCCGGCTGCAGCGTATCGAGAATCCTCGCCTCGCCCGTGCGCGGCATACACTCGAGGATTGCCAGCGACGGAATCGTGCGACCTGCATGTGGCCACAGGTGATCGAGCAGTGGATCGGTGATTTCCGGCAGCGCGTCGTCGAGCTTCATTCGCAGCCGGCTCGTGAGGAACGCGAAACCCTCGTAGGTCTGCTCGACACTGTCGTGGCGTGCTCCGGGCATCGTCATCCCCACACGGCGGGCGGCTTGCGGCTGGGACTTCGCAAATTCACGCCCCGCGTCGCGCAGGTAACGCATCTCCGCATCGAAGTAACGCAGGTACGGATCGTTCTCCGCGCCGAGACCGCCCCCTTCAGGCATCGTCGGTTTGCTTTTGTCTTCATTCATGGCTGGAGATCCGGTGGCAGTGGCGGCAGGAGCGGCATCGCCGATGCGACGCCCGCCTTGCCGACGACGAAAATACGATCAGGCATGCGGAACCCGCGTAGTTTCAACAAGTCGATCGGCCCGGCACCGACCTGCGTACGCAACACGTATGACAGCGGTTCGTCGTTCCCGGCATTCCATGTGAGCCGATAGCGCGTGCTATCAAGCTGCTCGATGTCAGCCTTGCTCAGCAGGCGCAGGAACGCCCAGTCGCCAGTCGAATCGAACGCCTGCCGCAGGCCCGCGTCGAGCGTTTGCCATGTCAGCCCCGCATGCCCGTTCAGGCCATTGCCGGGCCATGCCAGCGGCGTCCAGCGCTCCTGCTGATTGAAATAGACGATCTGCTTGCCGTCGACCGACAGTTCCGAGCGCGTCACCTTCGGCGTCGGCAGTGCCATGATTTCGAATTTTCCCCCCACGTCGCCCTGCACGTAGAACTGCGCGCCAACCGTCGACAACTGCCGGACGGCGCTCAGGAACTTCGGGTCGAACTGCAACGCCTGCGGTGCAAGCTCGCTTGGCGCCCAATGGTCGCCCTCGGGTTTCATCACACCGGCCAGCTGCGTCGTGACGAAACGCGAAATCAATCCTGTATCGGGCCGCACATAGCGTCCAAGTTCTGCGAAAGACGCATCGGCCTGCGTATCGAAGAACGGATAGCGACCGCTCATTGCCGCATTGAATGGCGCGGCAATACTGGCTCGCCATGCATCATTCAAACTCGCTGCGGCCGGTTGCAGGATTGTCTGCCATGCTGCCTCGAGCGGCTGCGCAAACACCGCATCGCCGAACCCCGCCCACGCCGTACCCAGGCTCGCGGCCGTGAGCGCCGTGTCGTCGCGCGCCTGGGACAATTCCGACAACTTGCCTTGAAACACCGCCTGCGCGAGCGAGCGCGCCATTGCCTGGGCGTCAGGACTGCTCGCGATCTGTTGCAGCTTCAGCCGCATCATCGTGACCGCCGTCAGGTAACGCGACAGGCTCACGCCGTTCAGCGCAATGTTGGCCGGCGCGGTGCTCTTGCCATTTGCAGCGGGTGCTGACGCGCTCGTGTCCCCCGTCAGCACCAGCAGTGGACCAAACGGCCTGCCGAGCGGGTGGACGACGGTCGCCACCTGCTCGTCCGTCCCGATCAGGTTTTGCGCCTTTCTCACCAGCGTGTCAGCCAGCGCCTGCGACGGCCGCCCCGCCTGCGCCTGATATTGCACGGAGTTCATCAGCGCGACCAACGGCGAAGTCTGTGCATCCGCCAGTCGAGAAAGCTGTTCGACTGCGCCACTGAGATTGGACGTCGGCTGCCACTGCATGCTGTTGAGCATGCGCTGCCATGCAGCCGTGTACTCGCCAAAATAACGTGCCTTCAAGCGCTGCTTCAGTGCCTCGGCTGCGTGTTTCTCGTCAATGATTGCGTTGGTTTGGATCGTGCCACGCGCGAGCGTGTTACCGATTGTTTGCTGCGGCTGCGCGCCGGTCAGCACCCAATCGCTGCTGAGGTGGCGCTCACCGGAAGCCTTGTCGATCGCCGCTGCGATCATGCCGTCCCACGCCGCGCGCGTATAAATCCCCGGCACGGTCTGCGATGTCATGAACATCCCGCGCGCATCGGCACCATTGAGGAGCGTTTCGAGTGATGCGTCGGCATATTTGTTTTTAACATCGTCGAGGATGCGTTGATACACGGTATCGTCAGTCGACGCGAGTCCCATCTGGGTGACCAGCATGTTCCGCGTCGCTGTCACGACGCGGTCGTCCGTCGCAATTCGCCATTCGGGATGCGCTTTCAGGTGATCGGCGTAAAACCCCGCGAGCCGTCGACCGGTATCGTCACGCTCGCCCAGCGGCATCTCCACCGGGCGCGACCAGAAGGTGACGAGCATGCGTTTCAAAAACATCGAATCGGCGCGCGATGGGTCGCCGAGCATCAGGTAGGTCTTGAGCGCATTGTAGGTACTGCCACGCGTGTCCTGCGTTTGAAGGCTATCGGCACGCGCCTGGCCTGCGCTCTTCAGCAGTTCCCCGATCGTTTGCACGACAGGCGTCTGCAAGTTGCGAGTCGCAGCGATCCGGTACGGATGCCAGAGACCGCCAAGGATTGCGTCATTGCGCGACAGGCCCGCCCGCAGGTGCCACGGTGCACCATGCTGCTGCCGGTATTCGAGCTTTTCCATCAACTGTTGTAACGCCAGTTGCGCGCGCCAGGCGGCGGCCGTCTGCGGCCGCGCATCGACCGCTGCACTCGCCGCCGCCTGCGCTTCGCGCATGAGTCGCTGGTTGCCGATGAACGACGCGGTCATCCATGCGCACCACGCCATCGTTGCAACGATCAAGCATATCGCCAGTGCGTTCGGCCAGTAGAGTCCCACGCGCCGGCCAATGCGTTGCCGGCCGGCGATGGCGCGCCATGCGGGCAGCAGTGCGGCGGGTTGCGGCGGGAACTCGATCGGGACGTTCGGAACAGTCGCGCTCCCGTTCGCGGCGATCGGCACCGGCGTCGCAGCCGCTGTCGCAAATACAGGTGCGAACATCACGCCCGCCAGCGGTGCGCGCAGCCAGGGTGAAGCAAGGAGCGCTTGCCAGCCGGTGACGATGTGTTCGTGCTGTTTCCCGATGTATTGCGAGATTTCGGCTAGATAGGTGACGCGCGTGGATGCTGTACAAAGCCGCACGCCCGCATCCGCCGTACCACGCTCGATCGCGGCGAGCTGATCGCGCAAGGACAGCGCCGGCTGCCCGCCCTGGTACGCCGGCCCTGGAAATGCACCGATCGCCTCGAACGTTTCAGGTCGGTCGCCTTGCGCGGGCACGGTATGCAGGAACGTGACAGGCGCGGCCCAACCGATGTCGGTCGCTAGCACCGCGAGTGCGCGCGGCAGTTCGGTATCGCACTCGTCCACGTGCGTGATCTGCACAACACAGTCGACCGGCCGCCTGCGCCGGAGCTTACGGATTTGTCGGCGCCATGCGTCCGCCTCGATGCCGTCCGGTGCCGCGTGCACAAGGATCACATTGCCGACAGGCATCGCGCCCTCGCGCTTCAGGCCCGGTGCGACCTGGTCGATCAATATGTCCGCACCGCTCACCATCAGCCACGGTGATCGGTATCGCCACCGCCGGCCCTGCGTCACACGCAGTTCCTCGACCATGCGTTGCAGACGGGCATCGCGTTTCAGCGGCTCCTGAGCCTTCGTCGCGTCATCGATATCCCCGCGAAACAGCTGTCCGGCAATGGCGTATGCGCCGATAAAAAACAAACAGAGATGTATGGCGACGAATACGATCAGGGCGATGATGATGGCGATCACGACTTGCATACGCGCCACACCGGGCGCGAGATCGAACAGGTCGCCGCGGCGCCACACGAAGCCAATCGCGAACGCTGCGACGATCAGCGCCGCGACAATTACGCCCCAGAGCGCGAGGCGTCCAGAGGACGCAGACTCTATGGCGGGAGCCGAGTCAAGCGGCCGCAAGGTCAGTTTCGGATCGGTCATGCTTAGCGTGTCCAGGCAACGAAGATTCCTTCCCTTGTGGACCGGGAAGCACGTGAATGACGGCGGACTGCACGCCATCGATGATCAGTTGCGACGCGTTCCCCGCACCACATTCGATAGCGGCTGCGACGGACAACCAGCCGCTGGCACTGCCAAAATCGCCCACGATGTAGGCGAGGTCGCACTGGGCGTCGCTGTTCGCAAGCGCATCCAGGTTCGCGATGCGCAGTCCCTGATTGCAACGCTTGACGGCACGCGTGACCCAGGCTCGCGTCACGGCATCGAAATCTGCCCTACCCCAGATCACGGCATTCGCGAAACCGTATTCGATCTCATCGGCGTTGCCCTCGACGGGTCGATGCAGGGTCGCCATCCCGTGTACACCTTCGGGTAGAGCGTAAAAGCCGGCGTCGAGCAGCATCGCGACGCATCCCTCCGTGCTGCCGGTCGGTGACCGCTCCTCGTGCCATGCCGTTGCGATCACGAGCAGCGGGCATGCCTCGCGGGCATCGAGCCACGCGTCCGCCAACAGCAATCCGTCCGAAGCGGGTATGGGCAGCACGGTGAGAGGCGGCAGACCAACCAATTGCAGCGCGTCGCACACCTCCTGCTCGCGCAATGCTTCTTCGCCGGGCTCGGCCAGAAGGCGTACTTTTGGCCAGTAGGCCGCTTCGTAGTGCGTGAGCGCGTGGAGACTCGCAGCAAGCGGTTCAAGCGCGTCGGCGATCCTGAGTGTGAGCTGGGTGACGGGTCGCTTTGGAGGCGCATCCGCTACGGCATCGCTCTCCTCGGTCGGGCCTGCCACGTCGGTTTCGTCGGATAGTTCCAACGGGTCAGCAAAGCGACAATGCTCAACGACACCCGCGCCCAAACGGGGCTGCTGCTGTCGCGGCAAATGAACCCGCGCATGGATTGCCTGTGCAAGCGTCTGGTCGTTCAAGGGCAAGCAATAGCCGACGCCCAGCACCCGAAGCGGCTGCTGCGCGACACGGATGCGCTCCGCCAGCCATCGATCGCGATGGAGGTTGCGGTGGTACGCGCGGTACCACATGGCCTCATAGCGAGCGCGCTCGATCGCGAACAGAAATCCGAAAAGCCCGTTCGGGATACCAACAACGCAGAACCAGAACCATGGGCCGCCCGCCCGCTCATCCTTTGGCGAAATCAGCAGAGTGGTCGCCGCTCCGAGCACCGCGCAGGCCAACCAGACGCAGAACCACCACGGCCAGAAGCGCGGGCGGCTCGGATAGGCGTTCGGGAGCCCCGCCTGAGAGAGGTCGACGGGCATTATTCGACGTGGACGTTCGGCAGCAACGAGATCAACCGACAGCCGCATGCGCAGCGATGGCCGTCCAGCGCGAATGGCTTGTTGTCGTGATCGGGAAACTTGTCGGCGCCTTCGTCGATGAAGGTCGGACCATGCAGAGTGCAAGTCGCCTCATCGCCCTTGCGGGCAAGCGGCATGCCCATGAATGTCGTCCATGGTGAGCCGCCGGTGACTTCGCCGCCGTGTTCGAGTTTGTCGCCTTGGCGGACGGGTGATTTTTTATTCATATTGTCGCTCAAATTAGGTTATCCATCATTTTTCAACTGACAATCTTGTGATAAATCTTTTCGGGATATTTTTATCACAATCCTTAACCAAGATAAATACATCATCCTTGCTGACGTATTTACCAAACACCTTCGGATTCCCTGATTGAGAAATATCCGACACTATTCTCTCTAGACGTATGAACTCGGCGTCCTCGATGGCCACAGAACTTATCACCAACAACTTGGCAACTAAATTTGACGGCAGGCCTGCAAAGTGAAATCCAAAAAACAATAGCCCCTACTTATTTTTTAAAAAGTGCCACACAGGCATCATCCACCGTTACGACACGCCGGTTATTTTTTATGTCCCATACCCCAGGGTAGGATGTTGGTGAACAATCCACTTCCCTAGTTGGCGTTACATAGCGTCCATCAGGAGAAATTATCGATGCTCCTGCCTTGCCATCACTGCCAAATGCTCCCTTCCTCAGTTCACTGATTTTTCTACCAACAACATATGCACCCTTCACAGACACAAGATTTTTTGAAGTTCCGACACGAGCAACAGTAGCCAAATATAGAAATGGTCGCACACTAACAAAATCAAGTGCAACGTAAACCCCCTTCGATACATTTATATCCGATAGCACACCAACACCCGCCGGAATCGAAAGAACGCGAACCACCTCTCCAGCTCGACAATGAGCCAACTGACGCTTACCAACGTAAGTTGTCTCGGAAAGCATGACCGCCGATTTGTCAAAACTCTCAATCGCGTAACGCGACTCCTTGTCAAGTGAGCATACTTTTGAATCACCGACCCTTAGTGACTTCCCAACCACATCATAACTCTCCGCACATACACTTCCCGCGACAAAGAGCAGTGCCACCGAAAATAGATCTCGCCGCAATTCATCAATCCTCACACCACCAACAAATGCCATTAAAAACTTTCATTCAATCCCCTCTCACACGAGAAATCAAAAGAATCGAAATGACGAGAACAGATACTTTAAAGCACGCCCCCTCTCCTTACCGACCCTCGACGTTCTGTCTCCGTAGTACAAACGAAAAACAGTCGAGCGAACACCGTTACCAGCAACAAAAACCCATTGTTGTTTTTGATAACCAATAATGGTTCCCGTCGGTTTAATTGCTGAGTAGCTTATGATATAGAGGTCACCCCCTGACAACTGAACATGCTCCTTTGAGACCACCCTAAATTGACCGTTTTGAGCCGCTCCGCCTGCCGACTCAACTTGCGCCAGACTATCCGCTACCGGAATCGCCTCGACAGTCAGGGCGAAATCTGTCAGAGCACGCCAGTCGTCGGGCGTGCGTGGCATAGGCCCAGTTCGTTTAAGCCGCAGTCTCCCCGTATATAGAAACGGTATGTAGCACTCATCTTTCCCTAACGTAATGGTATGCCCCACGTCGACATACTCAAGGCCATTGGGAATCGCAAACGACAAATGACAATCATCCCTCAATACCCTCTCCGGCTCCTTGCCACTCGCCGAACACACAAAGCCCACAAATCCACAAATACTCAATCCGAGCAAAATGATTCGCCTCATGACTCCTCACATTACGGGCTTGTAATCAGCATTCGGCACAACCTCATCATTGAGCTCGTACCAGGCGTTATTAAATCCTTGCTTTCGCCAATCAGCAGCCACGCCAGCCGGATTGATACACTTCGTAACCTGAAGTGTCGCGGCATCGCTCGCCCCTTGATCTGCCCAGTAATTGATGCTGAGCTTGCCAAATGGGACCATGTCGTCTTTACGTGTTATCGGATTTTTAACAAACCGCTGTCGTTGCTTCGACGCCCAGTACCAACCCGAAGCATCACATGTATTATAAGAGTCAGTTACAAGCAAGGAGCTTGTTGAATCCGTATCAAATACCGCACCTCGATATTTTCCATAGGATTTGTAATTATATCTCCCAGTAACCTGAATCAACCCACGCCCCTTAAATCGAATTCCGTCACCTCTCTCCGTGTTACCTAGATTATCGCCCTCCAGGCGACCAGGTTCATATTTATCGAAGTATGAAGGCTCACCACCTTCAAGCATGAATTCCAGGCGTCCTGTTTCCGGCGTCAACTGACCGAACAAATGTGCGAGGCGCAAACGGCTGGACGATATTCCATATTTCCTAGCAACGACATAAAAACTTGCATGTAAATTTGCGGGGCGCCGTTCCGTCGCATAACTAAGCCGTTTAATAATGACAGATTTTGAGAGCGGAGCGACTTCACGCCCTTTTTCTCTGATTGTGCTACGAACGCAGTGAGCAGTTTCGTCCTTGCTTAACCATCCGCATCTCCTGAAATGTCGGATAAACGTCAATGGATGGAAGAACCACAACTTCTGCCCCGCCGGAAGCCCCGTTTTGTCCCAAAACTGAACTTCCTTCAGGTACTTCATGAAATCGTTGTAGCCCTTCTCGTTACCGTGGTAGAAGCCTCCCTCGTCGAGCAGCCTCGCATAGCGTCCCTCGCTGTTCGTACTATCCCACTCACTCGGCGCGTGACAGACAAGGCCGCGCAACTGTCGCCGTACCTGTGCAGTCGACAGCACTCTGATCTTGTGAGCTTCCGGCGCCTCCCCCGTCACCGCTGGCACTTCGTGCGAAGCAGCATCGTTCAGCATTTTCTTCAGCGCATCCACATCGCACAGTCCGTCACTGCTGAACGGCGTATTGCCCTCACTGACTTTCTGCCAACCCACGGAAGGCAGGAAGTCCGCATCGGAGAACTTGTGGATACGTGAATCATTGATATCGATGTAGCCAACCTTGTCTGCCGCCCAGTTGACCTGCATCCACGTCGCGCGCGCATCTGCCGCCAGAGTTTGGGACGGGGACAGGATGCGGCCAAAGCGCAGCAGCTCGTAGCCGTCGCTTGGACAAGGCGGATAAAGCGCCGTCGCACGCTTGTACAGATCGTATTCGTAGTCCTTTTCCTCGACGGGTTGCGGCGTGAGCAGCGTGCGAGTGCCGTCTTGCGCCAGACTCCAGACATTGGTGTATTTCGAGCCGACGCTGAAGTAGGTCTCAACGAGCAACGGCAGGGAGTTTGAGCCCTCTTGACCGGGCTTGAATTCAATCCCATGCAACTTGTTGCGGGCATCGGCCTTCTCAGGCAAACGGCGAAACCTGCTGCCTGCCGGAATGACGAAATACGCATGCCCCCACCAGTCCGTTCCGGTTGGCGGGTTGGGCGTGCCGTTACCCAGCTGCGTACGCCCGAAATACGCGTCGAAATCCTTCGGCAACATGAAGATCTCGAAATGCAAATGCGGCATACCCTCATATTCGCCACGCCACCCCAACACATCCTTGCGCCGAACCTTCTTGCCCTCCCCGGAGACCGCCGGCGTCACCTCCCCCTTGTTCACCGAACCGGTCGGCATGCGCAGGAACTCGGGCATATCCTTGGCGTTCGCACTGTGCTGCTGATACTCGGCCAGCGGCAGCAGATGCATGTACAGCGAATAGAACGTCAGCGTGCGGCCTTCTCCAGTCTCGGTCGTATGCTTGAGCAACACAAATCCCGTATGGCTCACGCCGCCGTCAACCCCATGCTGACAAACGCGATAGGCAACGACCACCTCCCCCTTGTTCACCGAACCGGTCGGCATGCGCAGGAACTCGGGCATATCCTTGGCGTTCGCACTGTGCTGCTGATACTCGGCCAGCGGCAGCAGATGCATGTACAGCGAATAGAACGTCAGCGTGCGGCCTTCTCCAGTCTCGGTCGTATGCTTGAGCAACACAAATCCCGTATGGCTCACGCCGCCGTCAACCCCATGCTGACAAACGCGATAGGCAACGACCTCGCCGTCGGCAATCGCGTGTACCTTGCCCTTCGTATCGGGCTGAAGATGCACGCCGCAATGCCAGCGCCGATCAAACGCAATCGGATAGACGCCGTGGTCACATTCGAACTTTTCTACCGCATCCATCATCGGATCGGGGTTCGTCCCGGTCGGGACCGCGAGACCGGCTTTGGGCAGAAACGGCGGGCTGATAATCATGATCGTTATTGTGTGTGGCTGTATTTGGAGCTGGACTGGTAGTCGCTCACCGGCAGTTGCGGCAGGCTGATGGACGTATTGCCGGGCCCTTCGAACGTGAACGAGGCCGCCCTGATACGGAATTCACCCGGACAGTTGAAGACGACATTGCCGTTCTCGATGGTCATCGACGCGCCGCCGCTGGCCACCATCGCCCTTGTCTTTGCATTCACGAGCACATTCGCGTTGGCGCTCGACACGTGCAATTGCTCGTCGGAGAAGAGATCCATCGGAGCGCGTTGTGCCTGCAACTCGATTTTCCCTTTCGAAAAAATCTTGATGCCGAGTGTGTGCGCACACAGCGAGATCAGGTCACCGGCCACCATGCGCAGGCGCCTGACGACGCTCACGTCCATATCCCGGCCCGCGGTGACGATTACGTTCTCGCCCGCCGAGTGCTGCGCCGATTTCGGTGTCACGAACGCCATGCCGCCGGGGGCACTGGCAAGCAGCCCCGCGTCGCGAAGCTGATTCAGGCTGTCGAGCAGCGCCGCCTGCGTCGCGCGGTCCGCAGGCTCGGCCTTGACCTGCGTCGTCGCGGCCGCAAGGTCCGTTACGCGCTGCAATGCAGCCTTGAGTTGCGCAACAGCGGCGGGCATATCGAGGTGCGGCGTCGCGGATCCACCTGCTGCATCTGCCGAGACGAACAGCCCCTTCGGCGCCCGCACCGTGCCCCAGTTCTGCGTGGTCAGTTCGAAGCCCCCGCCGCGCTTGTTCTTCCCACCGTCGACCAGATGGCCCATGTTGAGCGACGATTGCCCGAACACCGTCGCCAATCGGATGCCCTCGTGCTCTTTCAGATCCTCGAAGCGCAGTTTGTTGCCGAGCAACGGCGAACGGAACACGGCGCGGCTGTACCAGCCCTCCTTGCCATGCACGAGGTCCCGACGCGCATGGTCATGCAGGGCGCCTGCGATCAATAAGCGATCGCAATTTCCTTGAGTCGCGACAATGCGTACTTCCGACCGCGGCAGCAAAGGAATGTGCAGGCCGCCCTGATACGACGCCGACGTACGCAGCAGGCGCAATGGCATGCTGTTCGTGCCGCGCTTGCCGCTGTGCCGGGTGAACAGAAGCCTGACGCGATAGCGGCCGTACTCGTCCATCCATGCGTACGGCTCGTCATCACCGGACTCGACCACACCGATCAGCATGCCGGTGACCCATCGCCAGTGCTTTTCAGGAACATATTCCGGCCGGTAGGTCTGGTGCGCGGGAATCGCTTCGAAGGTGTTGGTCACGGACTGGCTGCGACTGCCGGTCGTGACAAGTCGCGTGATCACCATCCCGTGCGGCGCCTCCGGCACCACGTCATGGGTGATCCGCACCACCATGCCGGGCGTCATGCCGATTACGTTACTCGTGCCCGCGAGCCGCATCTGCCGCGTGAGCAGTTCGTCACGACGCGCGTCAGCCAGCGCCTGCCCTTCGTCGACCGAATGGAAATGCTCGACGCTGCGGTTCACGCTCCCATACACCGAGCGGTCGTCATCGGGCACGACCGATTCGACCTGCAGTAGATCGTCGGGTACGCGATAGTTGTGATCCCATTCGCGCACCTTCTGCGGCACCAGCGCGCGCGTGACTTCCAGCGTCAGAATCGCCTCGTGCCAGCTCGCCAGACCAGAATGCGGCAGCAACGGCACCTCGAGCGCTCGCATATAGCCGCGCGGCGCATTGCCGAACACCAACGTGTCGCGTTGCGGGCCGTCCTCCTTCTTCGCCTGCTTGAAGTAGTAATAGACTCCCGCGCGCCGGCAATGTCGTTCGATAAAGTTCGCGACCGTCTCTTCGTACATCACCGTTTGTTCCAGCTTCCCATCGAACCCGTCCAGCTCGAACTCGACATCGAAGGACTGGAACAGATTGCGATCGACGATCACGTCGGTCATCAGCTCACGAAACGACTTGTCCAGAAATACGGCCGAATCGTGCACCTCTTCGAGCAGCGAGAGACGCGGCTTCAGGTGCAGTTGATAGGTCGCCTCGTCGCGAGACGTTTTGACGCGAGTCCATTGCGTTACGACGCCGTGCACGGTACGCGCAGCATGCCGAACCGGATCGATCACACCGGCCATCGACGGCACGGACGCGTATTCCTCGATCGTGAAGATCGCGGGCCGACCGACGATCGTCGCACCGTCGATCCGTTTGTCCTGCGACGTCACGGTGATGTCCGCGAGGAATCGCGTATTCATTTCCTCGGTCAGGACGAACGACAGAACGGAGATCGGCTCGTCCAGCGTCGCGATCTCCAGATGCAGCGGTTGGGTAACAACCGAACCGGGGTGTTTCAGCACATCCTGAATGGTTGGCATGGCTGCTGTTGAACGAGAGGTTAGACACCGGCACGTTCGCCCACGCATGCATTCGGGGACGCAGTGCCACTACGCTCTCGCCAGTGAAGCATATGCTCACGAAAATGAACACACGCTGCCCCAGACCCGATAAGCCGTCATCTTTTACGATATGCTCAAAGCCCCGAGCCGCATTTGAGTGATTTTTTTATTTCTCTGGCCCTGGACTATTTCAATATCTCTTCTCTCGAGACACCGATAGAGCCGAATCCCTGGATGGAGCAACAGGCCGGCAAGCCTCATACTTTTGGGGTGCGCGGCAGCTACCCCCAGTGCCATTCCCCGTCACGAAAAATCAATTCTTCTAAAAATTGAATTAATTAACGCTCGAGAAGCGTTCGACATAGCATCCTCGAAATCCGCCCACTTTCGCACAACATCGACCCATTACCTCTGCAAACAATCGAATCGAACAATGTAGAAAATTGTCACACGATAGTTGCGATTCGATCTCGCTATTCTTGAGATGACTCATCGGGGCTGTTAGACCGGCATTATGATCGGACGGCGGTATGGTGCGGTGTTGCGCGGAAACCGTAATGACGCTCGGGGTCGTTTCCGGTCTGATCGGATAGCTCTTCGGTTGGCCTGGCCGGCACCTTCACGGCCGCACAGCCGGCAGCGCTGCCGGCTGTGCGGCAAGCTCCGGCGTCGGCGCGACATCGATGACGGATGGATGTCGCGCCCTATGTATCGACTTCCAGACTTTACGACTCCACATCCTCGAGACTGAACACTTCCGTCTTGTCGTTGTACGAGAACACTTCTCCGTAACGCCCCCAGTCGATCACCGCGTCGAGCGTTTCCTCAGCCGCTTCGTCCGACAGGAAATCCTCCAGCTCCTGCTCGAAGCGCACGCGCGGCGCGCGATGGCCCGGGCGCTCGTTCAGCACCTTCCGGATTCGCGCAGCGAGCGGCACGTGCTTCAGCAGGTGATCCGCGAACATCAGCTTGCGTTCCTGCGTGCCGAATTCAGCAAACACGCGCGCGGGCGGCGTCAGGAACACGTCGCCTTCCCGCACATCGGCGAAACCGAGGTACTGCAGCACTTCGGCGATAGGGAACAGTTCGTCCACCTCCAGATGCAGCGTGCGCGCGATTTCCGGCATGTCCGCGCGGCCGTGGTACGGCGCCATCGCGAGCGTCTCGATCAGGCCGGCCATCAGGTTGGTCGACACCTGCGGCAGCCAACTGCCGAGCTCGAGCCCCTTCTTCGTCGCCTCGCCCGTCTGGCGGGCGGTCATCTTCGCGTAGATGTCGTCGACCAGCTTGCGGAAATCCGGATCCAGCCGGTTGCGCGGATGCTTGAACGGCACCTTGATCTCGGCGATCACGCGGCCCGGATTCGACGACAGCACGAGAATGCGGTCGCACATGAACACCGCTTCCTCGATGTTGTGCGTGACGATCAGCACCGACTTGATCGGCATCCGGCCTTGCGTCCACAGGTCGAGCAGGTCGGTACGCAGCGTTTCGGCCGTCAGCACGTCGAGTGCCGAGAACGGCTCGTCCATCAGCAGGATCGTCGGGTCGACGGTTGCGCGGGCGCGGATGCTTGAACGGCACCTTGATCTCGGCGATCACGCGGCCCGGATTCGACGACAGCACGAGAATGCGGTCGCACATGAACACCGCTTCCTCGATGTTGTGCGTGACGATCAGCACCGACTTGATCGGCATCCGGCCTTGCGTCCACAGGTCGAGCAGGTCGGTACGCAGCGTTTCGGCCGTCAGCACGTCGAGTGCCGAGAACGGCTCGTCCATCAGCAGGATCGTCGGGTCGACGACGAGCGCGCGCGCGAAGCCCACGCGCTGGCGCATCCCGCCCGACAGCTCGCGCGGATACGCGTTCTCGAAGCCGTCGAGACCGATCAGGTCGATCGCGGCAAGCGCGCGCTCGCGCCGCTCGCGCGCACCGACGCCGAGCGCTTCCAGCCCGGCTTCCACGTTCTGCAGCACGGTCAGCCACGGGAACAGCGCGAAGGTCTGGAACACCATCGCGACGCCTTCGGCCGGACCGCGCAGCGGCTTGCCGAGATAGGTCACTTCACCGCCGGTCGGCTCGATCAGGCCGGCGATGATCCGCAACAGCGTGGACTTGCCCGAGCCCGAACGGCCGAGCAGCCCGACGATCTCGCCTTCGCGCAGCGACAGGTTCGCGTCGTCGAGCACGAGCAGTTCGCCCTGCGTCTTGTTGAAGCCGCGGTTCACGTGCTCGACGATTTCTTCGCCGAGGCGCGGCGGCGGCGGCTGGGACGTCTTGACGGGGGCGTTGATAACGGTCGAATTTTGCATCGCGCTTACTCTCAATCGAGACGGAGCCGGGATTCCGCATAGGCGTACATCGGACGCCACAGCAGACGGTTGAACAAGGTAACGAACAGGGACATCACGGCGATGCCCAGGAT
>NZ_LKPJ01000059.1 GCF_001443045.1 Burkholderia ambifaria
TCGCTGCGCTGGCCGCAGCCCGAGCAACGAGCGCAATGGCCGACTTCGGGCAACAAGGTGATGCGCGTCACACCGGGCGTGCGCTCGAGTTCGGAAACGGTAAAACCTTCCCAGAACGGGAGGTCGAGTTTATGATCGGCCATGAAAGCGGTGGTCGTTGGAATCGTCTGATTGGTCGCACAACCAGTCTATTCCTTCGGCCACCGCTTTCCTTTTGGGCCCCGCCTTCACGCTAATCCGTGAAGAACCTTTTTTTTCGCACGTTTCCAATGCTGGAAATGCGTCTCCTGAAGTGGTAGCAAGTCGCCTCTACCCAACCCAAAAGCCAATGCCGACCACCCATAGATCGGTAAATTGGCAATCGAGCTGTAATGAACGAGCGTCCAATTGTCATCCGCATGGCACATTCCATCGGCAGTGGGACGGACGCGTTTCAGCGGGCTGACGCGGATGAAAAAAGCCCGCTGTTCGCGGGCCTCGTGTACTCAGCAATTACCTTTCTTCGCCTGTCCGGGCGGGCAGAATCCGTTGCCTGGGCCCCCCTGCGGTGCGACGACGACCGGCGCACCCGGAACGTATGCGACGCACCCACTCAGCGCGCCGACCACGCTCGCCGCGGCGAGCAATGCGATAACCCCTTTCTTCACTTCGTTCTCCCGTTATTGAGGAAAGGGCCTCGCGGCCCTTTCGATGATGCTGACGACGCGTCAGAAACTGAAATTGACGTTCGACTGGCTGGTCGTTGCATTGACGTTCGTCGATTGCGTTGCGCCCGACGCTGCGTCAGCCTCGATCGTATATTGTGCCGCGGCGGCCGGCGAGGCAGCCAGGGCGACCGGCAGCGAGCCCGAGTAAGTGCCGACGATCGGCGCGGCAGTGGGCACGTTGAGCGCATACGCGCCCGTATCCATGTTCGCGTTGATCGACGTGATCTCGTACGCATTGGCATCAACCGTCTGCAATGCGCGCACGAACGCATCGGCGCTTGCGGTTACCGTGCCGCTGACCGTGCTCATCGTCGAGGCCGGCAGCGTGATCGGGGTGTTCGATGCCGAGACCGCCGTGGTTGTGTTCACCACGACCGGGACCGAGCGCACGATACCCGACGCGAAATTGTTCTGCACGATTACGACGTCGTAGTTACCTTGCGTCGAGCTCTGGATCAGCGGCGACAGCACGAACTTCCCGGTGCTGTCGGCAACCGTGCCGCGGACCACCTTGCCACCTTGTTCCGCATACACCGTCGCGCCGGCTTCGGCTGATGCGACATAGCCGGAGATCGCGCCGCTCACGACGGTCGGGATCGCGGTGACGACCGGCTTCAGCGCAAACGTGCCGTTGCCGCGCTGGACGATCGACTTGCACGCGTTGAAGTCGAGCACGAGGTCGACGAGCGTGTTCGGTTGAACCGTGAAGGGCTGGATGATCTTGTAGCCGCTTTGCGTCGCGCTCGGTGTCGCGAGCGCCTGTTCCGTGCCGCCCGTCGGGACGACGGAGTTCGCGAGGTTGTTGCCCTGGTTCGGCGCGAGAACGAGTCGGACCTGCTGATACTGGCCAGCCGGCAGTGCGGTCTGGCCGATATCGGCGAGCACGCCGTTGGTGAGTGACAGCAGATCGATCTTTTGCGGTGTCGCCAGCGTAATCGTTGACCAGCCGGCATCGTTATCGGAAGCATTCGCATTCCCGTTGACGCGAACCTGCGAGACGGTCACGTAGACGTGGTCGAATCCGCATGAAGGCGCATCCGTCATTGCAACATGCAGCGTGCCGGTCTGCACGCTGCCGCCGTCATCGCCGCCGCCGCAACCCGCGAGAACGAACGGCACGAATGCGGCGCAAAGGACGCTCTTGATTATGTTATTCATATGTCACCCCCTGTGGGTGTTATTGTGGGTGACGGAAGAATAGTGGTACTCCGGTTGATTATTTGGGTATGTTTGAAACGAACGGTAACATTTCGTTCGATTGGTAAGTTCTTATCGGGATTGATGCTGATCAGGAGCGAACCAGGCATACGGTGAGCACAATTGTTTCGTGCGAGTCTTGCGACGCCGAACGCACCGATCCGGTCGTCGGCATCCAGTTCGAGTTTGAAAACCGTTTGCGCGATAGCGGCGTTGAAGCCGCGTCGATCCGCCGTGACGGTGAAGCCTGGGGATGCGCAGGCTCGTCTCCATGCAAGAAGGGAAAGCCCCGCTTCCGCGGGGTTTTCCCTTTTTCCGCGCTTCATCGGCGCGTCCCGTCCTATTCCGCCGGATATGTCAATGTCACCAGTTCGCACTTCGACGTGCTCTTGCCGTCGTAGTCGTAAATCGCGAGCAGATGCTGGCCCTTGCTGTTCACGATCGGCAGCGTGATTGCCCGGCGATTCGGGTTGTTGCCGCCGGCCGGTTCGTCGGAGCTCTGCTTGCGGATTTCGGACTCGAGGTCCGACGGCGTGTTGATGCCGTTCTCCGGACCGCGGCTGCGCACCCGGCTGTAGAAGTGAAAACCGTTGTCGGTCCAGCCGCGCGGCAGCATGTTGCGCCACTGGTTGTTGGTGACTTCCCTCCACAGCAGATCGGTGTTGCCGCTCAACGTAAACGGCGTCGGACACGCGCCGGCCGCGAACGCTTGTCCGCAGAAAAGCGGGATGGCGGCAAGCGACCACGCAACGCATCGGGCCGCGCGTCGCGCGAGGCCGGCGTCGTGTCGCGTTCGGGGATGGTGCGGCAGGGCATGGGGCGTTTTCATACGGCATCCTCCAAGTGATGGATCGGGATGCGACCGCACTGCGGCCGCTGGGGAATACCGTATCGCTGCCGTTCTCGCGCAAGAATGCGGCGAACGTCACACGCGTCGTCACGGGGCGAAGGTGCGGGGCCGGGGCCCGGGATGTGTATGGAAAGCCTGAAGGTGTGGCGACAGCGCGGTGCGATGGCTTGATCGTGCGTTGTCGCGGCGAGGGCGGTGATGGTAGCGGCGCGGGCCGTATGCATTGCCCGCGTCGCCGTGAGCGCGCCGAACGTTCAGCGATCCCGGTCAGCCATCGACCGGCTGCGCGGGCGTGTCGAGCCTGAGCTGATAGAACGCCGCATCGAGCCAGCGGCCGAACTTGAATCCCGCTTCGGTGATCGTGCCCGAGTGCACGAAACCGAGGCGCGTATGCAGCGCGACGCTGCCGCCGTTGGTCGCGTCGATACAGCCGACCAGCACGTGCACGTCGGCTTCGCGCGCGCGCCGGATCAGTTCGCGCAGCAGCAGTTCGCCGAGCCCGCGGCCGCGATGGTCGCGGTGGACGTAGACGCTGTGCTCGACCGTGTACTTGAACGCCGGAAACGCGCGGAACGTGCCCCAACTCGCGAAACCGACCAGCGTGCCCGATTCATCGACTGCGCCGACGATCGGAAAACCGGCGGCGCGCTTTGTCGCGAACCACGTGACCATCGCTTCCGGCGGGCGCGGCTGATAGTCGTAGAGCGCGGTCGAGTTCACGATCGCATCGTTCAGGATCTCGAGGATGGCCGCGGCATGCTCGGCCTCGCTGCAATCGATCAGGCGCACGTCGTCGCGCTGTTTCGGGGAATTCATATGGGCTCCTGCGCCGGTCGGCTTTGAACGGATGACACACTCCGCGCGCCGGTGGCTGAGACATCGCAGATCGCGACGACATAGCGCGCGGCCTGCGACGACGGGTTGCTGAAAATCAGCGGCTGATCGACGCGCATCGCCAGACAGTCGCCTGCGTGAAGTTCGTGAAGCTGGTCGCCGAACGTGACGTCGACACGTCCATGAATGACCCACACCTGTTGATGCAGTGCGCTTTCGCGCCCGCCGGAGTCGTACGCGACGCGCGCGCCGGGCGGGAAATCGACCTCGACGAGCTGGATCGGCGACGGCCAGCCGGGCGGCGACAGATTGCGCCGCACGTAACCTGACGCCGGATCGCGCCATTCCGTCTGTTGCGCGCGCCGTACCAGCGGGTGCGCGGATGCGTCGTCGCGATCGCCGCCGAACAACCCGGCCAGCGACACGCCGAGACCGGCCGCGAGCTTGTCGAGCACGACGGCCGTCGGGCTCGCCGCCGCACGCTCGATGAGCGAGATCATCGAACGGCTGACGCCGGAACGCGCGGCGAGGGCATCGAGCGTGTAGCCTCGTAGCGTTCGCAAGTCGCGCACGCGCCGGGCGATGCGTTCGTTGATGCCGGTGTCGTCGGCGGGGGGCTGGGTTGATTCTTGCATGATGGATTTATTTTCCAGCAAACTGGAATTTGAAGTCAACGAGATTTCAGCGGGATGCTGGCTGTCTCGGATCGGCGATTCGCTCGCGGCCGAGCGCTTGCCCGGCAGCGGGGTCAAGCGTAATATACAAAACGACTACATTTCGTTTAATTAGAGACATATGGGAATCATCAAGATATCCGAGCACATGCACGAACGGTTGCGCTCGACCAGTACCGCGCTGAGCCGTTCGATCAATGCGCAGGCAGAACACTGGCTGCGCGTCGGGATGCTGTCGGAACTCAATCCGTCGCTGTCCTACGGCGATATCTGCCGGATGCTGATCGAGATCGAAGCGCGCGGCGGCGATACGGGTCCGACGGAGTCGGTGGCTCACGGCATCGAGCAGGTGGCGTAATGGCGAAGCGCGAAATCCCGATCCGCGGCGCCGCGGAAATCGCCAAGTCGCGCGAGGCTGCGAAGCTCGCGTCCCAGGTGCTGACGATGATCACCGAGCACGTGAAGCCGGGTGTCACCACTGACGAACTGGACGCGCGCTGCCGCGAATACATCGTCGACGTGCTCGGCGCGATCCCGGCGAACATCGGCTACCACGGTTATCCGAAAACCCTGTGCACGTCGGTCAACCACGTGGTCTGTCACGGCATTCCGTCGTCGCGGCCGATGCGTGACGGCGACATCGTGAATCTCGATATCGCGGTGATCAAGGACGGCTGGTTCGGCGACACGAGCCGCATGTACTTCGTCGGCGAGCCGGGCGAATTGGCGCGGCGCCTCGTCGCGACGACCTATGAGGCGATGCATGCGGGCATCCGCGCGGTTCGTCCGGGCGCGACGCTCGGCGATGTCGGCTATGCGATCCAGCAGGTCGCGCATCGCGAAGGGTTCAGCGTGGTCCGCGAGTACTGCGGGCACGGGATCGGTGACGTGTACCACGACGAGCCGCAGGTGCTGCACTATGGCCGTCCGGGCACCGGCGTGCCGCTGCGGCCGGGGATGATCTTTACGATCGAGCCGATGCTGAATGCGGGCAAGCGCGATACGCGTGTGCTGGCGGACGGCTGGACGGTCGTCACGAAGGATCACTCGCTGTCCGCGCAATGGGAGCACATGGTCGTGGTGACGGAGCAGGGCTTCGAGATCCTGTCGGACGACGTGACGCCGCCGGCGTTCGCGGCGCTTTCCGGTACGCACGCGGCCTGACGCGCGGCGGTCAACGAAAACGGGCCCCGTCGCGGGGCCCGTGTCATTTGCAGTCGCGCGGCGCGATCAGGAGGCGGCCGTCTCTACCGCCGCGACCGGCAGCGCAACGCTGCTCAACCGCGTGCCTTCTGCCACGCGTGTTCGACGAACACGCGGCACAGCGCTTCCATCCCGTTGCGGTCCTCGTCGTCGAAACGCGCCGCGACGGGGCTGTCGACGTCCCACACGCCGATCAGCGTGCCGTCGGCGGCCACCAGCGGCACGACGATTTCCGATTCCGACGCGGCATCGCAGGCGATATGGCCGGGGAATTCATGCACGTCGCGCACGACCTGCGTCTCGCGCGTCTGCGCGGCCGTACCGCACACGCCCTTGCCGAGCGCGATCCGCACGCACGCGGGCTTGCCCTGGAACGGGCCGACCACGAGTTCCGATCCATCGAAGAAATAGAAGCCGGCCCAGTTCAGGCGGTCGAGCGAGTGATAGACGAGCGCGGCGAAGTTCGCGGCGTTCGCGGTCAGGTCGCGTTCCGATTCGACGAGCGCGCGCGCTTGCTCGACGAGCGTCGCATAGTGTTCGGCCTTGGAGGCGTGAGGGTCGTTGGACAGCGTGAACATGGCTGAAATGCGATAAGGGTGGTGAACGGCGGGTTGTGAAAAGCGCGATGCGCGTCCCGCAGTCTACGGCACGCGCGGACTGTCTGCAGCGTCCGGTTCGCGGGGTGCGATGCCGAACGCGCCGTGCTGGTGCCGGCGACGCCGCTCAATCGGGTTCGAGCTCGGCGAACCGTTCGGCCAGGAAATCGAGCAACGCGCGCACCGCGGGCAGCAGCCCGCGCCGCGACGCGAACACCGCGTGGACGATCTCGCGGCGCGGCGCCCAGTCGGGCAGCACGGTCACCAGTTCGCCGCGCGCGATTTCGTCGCGCACCATCATCGTCGGCAACTGCACGATGCCGACCCCTGCGACGGCCGCCGCGCGCAGTGCGAGCATGCCGCCCGTCACGAGGCGCGGCTGGTGGTGGATTTCCGCGTGCGCGCCGTCGGGGCCGCGCAGCCGCCATACGTGCGCGGCCTGTGGCACACCGTGATCGAGGCTCGGCAGGCGGGTCAGGTCGGCAGGGACGGCCGGCATGCCGAGCTCGCGCAGCAACGCGGGGCTCGCGACGAGACACTGGCCGCGCTCGGCCAGCACGCGCAGCGCGAGATCGCTGTCCTCGAGCGGCGGCGGGCGTACACGGATCGCGACGTCGATCCCTTCGCCGACGACGTCGACGCGCCGGTTGGTCGCCTCCAGGTGAATCTCGACGCGCGGACACGCGACCATGAATGCGGCGATCATCGTGCCGACCAGCGAATCGAGCAGCACGACCGGGCAACTGACGCGCACAATGCCGCGCGGCTCCTCGTGCAGCAGCGCGATCGCCTCGTCGGCGGCGTCCGCTTCGACGAGCATCGCGCGACAGTGCGCGTAGTAGGTCTGGCCGACGTCGGTGACGGTAAAACGGCGCGTCGAGCGCTGGATCAACCGCATCCCGAGCCGCGCCTCGAGCAGCGCGATGCGGCGGCTCAGCTTCGATTTCGGCATGTTCAGCGCGCGCCCGGCCGGCGCGAAGCCGCCGTGCTCGACTACCTGCACGAAGTAATAGAGATCGTTCAGATCCCGTTCTTTATCGTTCATCAAATAGAACGCTGAGTGCGATTTTGGCAGTCTACCGGATCGATCGTCCTACCTCTATATTCATATCCATGATGCGAAACACGTGTTTCGCCGCAATTCGGAGAAGGCAAATGAAGAAGATCCAGGGTGTCTACAGTGCGCCGCGCGGCCATTGGGTCGGCGACGGTTTCCCGGTGCGTTCGATGTTCAGCTATCAGTCTCACGGGGCGCACCTGAGCCCGTTCCTGCTGCTCGACTACGCCGGTCCTGCGAACTTCGAGCCGGCTTCGGCACCGCGCGGGGTGGGCCAGCACCCGCACCGCGGGTTCGAAACGGTGACGATCGTCTATGACGGCGAAGTCGCGCACCGCGACTCGACCGGCGCGGGCGGCGTGATTGGCCCCGGCGACGTGCAGTGGATGACGGCCGCGAGCGGGATCCTGCACGAGGAATTCCACTCGGAAGCCTTCACGAAGCGTGGCGGTCCGCTTGAGATGGTCCAGCTGTGGGTGAACCTGCCTGCCGCGGACAAGATGGGCGAGCCCGGCTACCAGACGTTGCTGAACGCGGACATCCCGGTGGTCGAGCTGCCGGACGGTGCGGGTCGCGCGCGGATCATCGCGGGCGAATTCGACGGGCGGCGCGGCCCGGCCCGCACGCACACGCCGATCGACGTGTGGGACGTGCGGCTCGCAGCCGGCGGTCGTGCGCGGTTCCCGGTCGCCGAAGGCCGGACGCTCGCGGTGGTCGTGCTGAGCGGTACGCTGCTGGTGAACGGCGAGACGGTTGCCCGCGAAGCGCAGTTCGTGCAACTGAGCCGCGACGGGCGCGACGTCGAGATCGAAGCGAACGGCGACGCCAAGCTGCTGATCCTGAGCGGCGAGCCGATCGATGAGCCGGTCGTCGGTTACGGGCCGTTCGTGATGAACTCGCAAGAGGAAATTCGGACCGCGATCGACGATTTCAACAACGGCCGCTTCGGCCGGATGCAGGCCTGACGGACAGGCCCCGCGCAATGCGGGGCTTTTTTCCATACGCGGCAGGGCGGTCGCGTGCCGCTTGTGCTTCGAGGCATAATCGACGGTTGCCGCGCGCCGGCCGGCGCGCCCGAATCAGGACCGACCATGAACGCTTCCGCACCTGCCGCATCCCCGCGCGCCGACGATCTCGAGTGGCGCTGGAAATCCTTCGACGCGCTGACGGCGCGTGAAATCTATTCGATCCTGGAAGCGCGCAGCGCCGTGTTCGTCGTCGAGCAGAACTGCGTATATCGCGA
The DNA here is from genome assembly GCF_001443045.1 of Burkholderia ambifaria. Classification (GTDB taxonomy): domain Bacteria; phylum Pseudomonadota; class Gammaproteobacteria; order Burkholderiales; family Burkholderiaceae; genus Burkholderia; species Burkholderia ambifaria_A. The sequence goes on from NZ_LKPJ01000059.1 coordinate 8,362, forward strand.
CATCGACGATGCGGACCAGGCCGCATGGCACCTGGCCGCGTACGATGCGATGGGCCGCGTCGCAGGCTACCTGCGCGTGCTGCTGCCGGATGCGCGGAACACCGACGTGCGCATCGGCCGCGTGCTGACGAGCGCTGCGTTTCGCGGCGCGGGTCTCGGCAACGCGCTGATATCGCGCGCGCTCGAGCACATCCGTGCGCAGTGGCCGGATACGCAGGTGAGCCTGCATGCGCAGGCCCATCTGCAGCGCTTCTACGGGGCATTCGGCTTCACGCCGAGCTCGGACGTGCACGATGAGGATGGCATCCCGCACGTGTGGATGACCCGCGCACGCGGCTGATGCGCGGCGCGCCGTGCCGTCAGCGGGCGGCGGGCGTCACCGACGGGCGTTGAGCGCGCCGGGCGGTAGCCCGCTCGTCGATCAGACGGCCGCGTGCCGACAGCCGCAACCAGTGCCGCAGCGCGATCAGCGCGCCGATCACGCTCATCATCGAGCCCGGAATCCACAGCAGCAAGCCGCCGATCTGCTGGTCACGCAGCGGGCTGAGCCACGTGAACGCGCGTCCGCAGATCGAGTAGATCGGATACAGCTCGTGCGGCGTGAAGAAGATCAGCGCGCCGAGCGCGATCTGCGGCGGGATCGCCGCGACGACGATCAGGATCCGGCGGCCCGGCGACAGTCGCGCGGGCGGCGCGGGACGGGGATCGACGACGAGCCACCAGAACAGCAGCCCGTCGATCACCATGCTCCAGTTCATCACGCGATACAGGCGCCAGTCGAGCATCGCGACGAAGTGGATGGGCGACAGCAGCCAGAAATAGATCAGCCCGACGAACAGCACGACCGCGACGACCGGATGGAACACCACGTCGAGCGTCGCGCGCACGGGCGCCCACGCGAGCGCGGGGCGCACGAAGCGCTGTCGCCAGCGAAACGGAATGCCCGCGCGGATCGCCGCGCCCGGGTAGGCCAGCGCGATGAAGAACGGACCGAGGTGATGCAGCACGAGGTGCTGCGCACGGTGCATGAAGAACTCGTGCTCGAAGAAGTAGTCGAGCCGTGTGTGCAGCGCGATATAGAGCGCCGTCAGCCCGAGCCAGAACGAGAACTGCCGCAGCGGCGACACCTTCGCCTTCTTCACGCCGCGCGCGAACAGCACGGCGGCCGTCAGCACCGCGATGACCACGGTCGGCGACGGTTCCCACGGATCGAGCCAGTACAGGACGTTCATCGCGCGCGCATCACTTCGCCTGGGCCGGCGACTTCACGGCGAACGGCGTGTCGACCGTTTCGCCGTCGGAGAACTTCAGGCGCAGGCGCACGGTGTCGCCGGGCTTGATCGTGTGCTTCGGTTCCTCGAGCATGAAGTGATAGCCGCCCGGCGCGATGTCGACCTTGCCGCGCGCGGGGATCGTCAGCTTGTCGACCATTTCCATCTTCTGCGTCGAGCCGTTCGACACGGTCTGGTGCAGCATCGCCATCCCGTAGTCGGGGCTGTCGACGTCGACGAGGTCGACCGGCTTGTCGCCGGTGTTGACGAGCGTCACGTAGCCGCCCGCGGGCAGCTGGTTCGGCAGCCAGCGCACCCATGCATTCTGCGCGGTGATCGCGCCGGCGGCGTAGGCGTGCGCGCCGGTGCACAGCGCGGCGAGGAGGGCGAACGTCTTGAGGGGCGTCTTCATGTCGGGGTTCAGGTGGTGGAGGCAGTGTCGATGATCCGGCGCACATCGGCGGCGATGGCGTCGGGCGAATCGCGGTCGGTCGCGAGCAAACGCGCTCGGCCGTTCGCGTCGAAGATGTAGACGGCCGAGCTGTGCGTGACCTCGTAGCCGCCGGACGGATCGCGTTTTTCCATCTGGTACGCGACGCGATAGCGTTTCGCGAGCGATTCGATCTGGCCGTCGGTGCCGGTGAGGCCACGGGCGTGCGCGGCATCGAACGCGGCGACGTACGACTGCATCGCCGGTGGCGTGTCGCGGGCGGGATCGACCGAGACGAACAGGATGCGCACGTCGTTCGCCTGCGGGCCGAGCTTCGCGAGCACTTCCATCAGTCGCGCCATCGTTTCGGGGCAGACGTCCGGGCAGTGCGTGTAGCCGAAGTAGACGAGCGCGACGCGGCCGCGAAATGCGCTCGCGTCGACCGGGTGGCCGTCGCCGCCGGTCAGCGTGAACGACAGGTCGGGCAGGTGGCCCGTGACGTTGGTCAGGTGCCAGTTCGGCTCGTCGTGCGTGCAGGCGGCAAGTGCGACGGCGGCGGTTAGCGCCGCGGCGGCGCGGACGAAGCGGGTGAAGCTGAAGAGGCGCCGGTGCGGCGCGGGACGGGCAGACGACATCCTGGGGCTCGATCGGACGGAACGGTCGCCGGCCGGCGCGGCGCCATGCGTCGCGCGGCCGGCGGTGCCGACTGTAGCGCAATTCCCGCGCCCGCGTCCTTTCGAAACCCGTACGGCACGGGCGAGCGGGGCAATATGTCGCAGTTGACGCGGACGGTGGCGTGACGTCGGCCCTGCGCCGGTTTCGCCCATCTCGGTACGCAGGCGCGGTAAGATGCGCACAATTCCCTTCTCGCAGCGGCGGCCCGCGTTTGCCGGCCGCTCCTCAGGCTATCGAATCGATGCAATCCGTTCCGGCTTCCCTGTCCCTGACCGATACCGCGTTCTTTTTCGACTTCGACGGCACGCTCGTCGAGCTGGCGCCGACGCCCGACAGCATTCACGTGCCGCCGTCGCTGCTGACGCTGCTCGATGAACTGCGGCGCCGCTCGCACGGCGCGGTCGCCGTCGTGTCGGGTCGCGGCATCGACAACCTCGACACGTTCCTGAACATGCCGGACTTGCCGATCGCGGGTCTGCACGGCGCCGAACGCCGCGACGCGAACGGCGACACACAGCGCATCGGCTTCAACGACGAACGGCTGCTGCGCATCGAACGCGAACTCGCGGCCGTCGTCGACCGTCATCAGGGCATGCTGCTCGAAATCAAGGGGGCGGCCGTCGCGCTGCACTACCGCAACGCGCCCGAGCGCGAGCCGGCTGCGCGCGAAGCGGCCGAGCGTCTCGTCGCCGAATATGCGGATGCGTATGTCCTGCAGCCCGGCAAGATGGTGTTCGAGATCAAGCCGAAGGGCGTCGACAAGGGGCGTGCGCTGGCCGCGTTCCTCGACGAGCCGCCGTTCGCGGGCCGCGTGCCGCTGTTCGCGGGCGACGACCTGACCGACGAGAAGGGCTTCGCGGTGGTCAACGCGCGTGGCGGCCTGTCGATCAAGATCGGCGCGGGCGAGACGTCGGCGCGCATGCGGCTCGACTCGGTCGACGTGCTGCACGCGCAGATCGCACGCTGGCTTGGCGCGGAGCAGCCGGGCGCATGAGCCGACTCATCATCGTTTCAAACCGTGTCGCGCCGATTTCGGAAGGCGAGCCGGCGGCGGGCGGCCTCGCGATCGGCGTTTACGACGCGCTGAAGGAGACGGGCGGGATGTGGTTCGGCTGGAGCGGCGAGGTGGTCGCGTCCGGTGCGCCGCAGCCGCAGATCCGCATCGAGGAGCGCGGCCCCGTGACGTTCGCGACCGTCGGGCTGTCGCGCCGCGATTACGACCAGTACTACCGCGGTTTCTCGAACGCGACGCTGTGGCCCGCGTTCCATTACCGTGCAGACCTGATCCAGTACGACCGCCACGAGTTCGAAGGCTACAGTCGCGTGAACGTCTGGCTCGCGCAGCAGCTCGTGCCGCTGCTGCAGGACGACGACGTGATCTGGGTGCACGACTATCACCTGATCCCGTTCGCGCGTGCGCTGCGAGCGGCCGGCGTGAAGAACCGCATCGGCTTCTTCCTGCACATCCCGTTTCCGGCCGCGCAGGTGCTCGTCAACGTGCCGCCGCATCGCGAGCTCGTCGAGTCGCTGTGCGCGTTCGACCTGCTCGGCTTCCAGACCGAGCCCGACTTGCGCGCGTTCTGCGACTACATCGCGTTCGAGGCCGGCGGCGAGGTGGCGCGCGAAGGGCACACGGTGCGTGTGAGCGCGTTCGGCAACACGCTGCGCGCGGCCGCCTATCCGATCGGCGTGTACCCGGACGAGATCGCGGCGCTCGCGCAGGCGGGCGAAAACGGCAAGGCCGTGCGCACGCTGGCGACGTCGCTGCGCGGGCGCCAGCTGATCATGAGCGTCGACCGGCTCGATTATTCGAAGGGGCTCGTCGAGCGGTTCCGCGCGTTCGAGAAGCTGCTGGAGCACCAGACGTCGATCCGCAACCGCGTGTCGTTCCTGCAGATCGCGCCGTCGACGCGTGCCGACCTGCGTGCATACCAGGACATCCGGCTGCAGCTCGAAGCGGAGTCGGGGCGCATCAACGGCCGTTACGCGGAACTCGACTGGGCGCCGATCCTCTATATTCATCGCCAGTACGACCGGCAGGTGCTGGCTGCGCTGTACCGGCTCGCGCGCGTCGGCTTCGTGACGCCGTTGCGCGACGGGATGAACCTCGTTGCGAAGGAATACGTGTCCGCGCAGAATCCGGACGATCCGGGCGTGCTCGTGCTGTCGCGCTTCGCGGGGGCCGCGCGCGAACTGACAGGCGCGCTGATCGTCAATCCGATCGACATCGAGGGGATGGCCGATGCGCTGTCGCAGGCGCTGACGATGCCGCTCGCCGAGCGGCGCGCGCGTTATGCGGACATGATCGCGCAGCTGCGCGAGAACAACGTGTCGGTGTGGCGCGACAACTTCCTGCGTGACCTGCAGCGGGTGTAGCCGGCACTGCGCTTCGCGAGTCGCGCGATGCGATGAAAAAAGCCGCCGTGCATGACTGCACGGCGGCTTTTTTACTGGTTGGGCGCCGCGGGCGTCAGGCCGCGCGTTCGCCGGTCGGCGTGGTGCCGTCGGGCGCGTGATGGCGGCCGTGCTGCTTCGCGAGCAGGTCGCGGTACAGGCCCGGACGATTGCGCAGCACGTCGGGGCTGCCGTCGTCGATCACTTTGCCATTGCTCATCACGATGATCCGGTCGAAGTTGCGCAGCGTCGACAGCCGGTGCGCGATCGCGATTACCGTGCGGCCGACCATCAGGCGGTCGAGTGCGCTCTGGATCGCTTCCTCGGATGCGCTGTCGAGTGCGGAGGTCGCTTCGTCGAGCAGCAGGATCGGCGCGTCCTTCAGGATCGCGCGCGCGATCGCGATGCGCTGGCGCTGGCCGCCCGACAGCTTCACGCCGCGGTCGCCGACGATCGTGTCATAGCCTTCCGGCATCGCCTCGATGAACTCCGAGCAGCGGGCGTCGCGCGCGGCGGCGAGCACGTCCTCACGGGTCGCCTCGGGGCGGCCGTACGCGATGTTGTCGTAGATGGTCCGGTGCAGCAGCGAGATGTCCTGCGGCACGAGCGCGATCGCATGGCGCAGGCTGTCCTGCGTGATCGCCTTCACGTCCTGGCCGTCGACCATCACGGCGCCGTCCTGCGTGTCGTAGAAGCGCTGCAGCAGCGCGAGTACGGTCGACTTGCCGGCGCCCGACTTGCCGATCAGGCCGACGCGCTGGCCCGGTTCGATATGGAGATCGAAATGGTCGAGGATCGCGCGGCGGTGCGGATATGCGAACGTCACGCGTTCGAAATCGACGCGCCCGCCCTTGGCCGACAGAGGCCGCGCGTCGGAGCGGTCCGGCATCCCGTGCGGCTCGAGCAGCGTCTTCACGGCTTCGGACAGCCGCGCCACGTGTTGCGTGACGTCGACGAGCGCGACCGCCAGATCGCGCGTGCCGTGCAGGATCGTGAAGCCGAGCGAGCTGACGAGCACGATGTCGCCGGAGGTCGCGCGGCCCTGGTCCCACAGCCACAGCGCCCAGCCGAGCAGGCCGGCGGACAGCATCGCGGTGATCACCGCGTGCAGCAGCCGCAGTTTCTCGAGATAGAGCAGGCTTTGCTGGCGCGCGTCCATCTCGGCCTTCACCGTCGCGCTGAAGCGCTTCTGTTCGCGCAGCGTCATCCCGAAGGCGCGCACGAGGCCCATGTTGCCGATCACGTCGACGAGCTCGCCGTCGACTGCGGCCGCCTTCGACGCGAACGTGTGATGGCGCGCGGAGCCGCGCCCGGCGAGCTTGAACAGCACGACCGAGAGCACGGCCGAACAGCCGAGCAGGCCGGCGGCCATCAGCGGGTTCACGACGATGATCATCAGGATCGCGCCCATCACCGCGATGCACGGCGGCAGCACGTTCCACGCCATCGTGTTCTCGGACGTATAGACGGCGTTCGACGTGGCGGTGATGCGGCTTGCGAGCGTGCCCGGCTGCTTTTCCGAGTAGTACGTCGGCGAATGGCCGATCAGGTACTGGAACAGGTCGCGCCGCAGGTCGCCGGTGACGGCGACGAACGTGTGCGCGGCGACCCATCCGCCCACGCGCCACAGCAGGTTGTCGGCCGCGATCAGCCCGACGAGCAGCGCGAACGCGCTCCACAGCGGGCCTGGATGATGGCGCCCGGTCGCAAGCACGTCGATCAGGTGCTTGATCGCGTATTGCGAGCCGAGCGCGCAGCCGACGGCGGCCAGCACGCTGCAGAGCACGATGAGGTGCGCGACGGGATGCAGGCGGATGTAGCGGAACAGGAACGCGATCGGCCGATGCGCGTAGCTCGACAGCTTCGCGTTGTGGGCGTTGCGCTGGGCAGGGGTGAGAGATTCCAAAATATGCGTGCGGTGATTCGGTGATTGAGCGGAGCGGCTGGATTGCAGCCGGCGGTCGCCCGGACTGAATAATCCGGCATTGTAAACAAGGCCGTGCATTGCGCTGCGCGAATCTTGCCTTGGCCAGGGGCGCGCGTTCAATTTTGAGATAAAATCCGGCATCCCGTCCTGCCGTACGCGCCGGAATCGCATGCCGGCAGTGGCGAGATGACACGGAACGCCAAAAAGGCCTTCCACTCTAGAACGGACGCCCAAGTCCGCGGGTTGCAAAGTGTTGCGCCTTTGTAACAAAGTAAAGTGTTTGAAATGTCGTGCGCCGTATTGGGATTAACCCTAGATAATCGGCTCCGGGTTCGATTCCAGGTTTTTTTACGAACCCCTGTCAACGGGTCTTCGTTTCAAACGTTCTAAGCCTGTCGCGTCGCCGACGCTCCTTGAGCAGCGCGGGTTCGACGCCCCCGGCAGGCTGATTCGTCCGATTTTCGGACGAAATGCATCCAGCCCGGATCGCCGGCAGGTTGCCGACCCATACCTGGTTTTTAGCTGATTTTTTAGGAGTTACGCATGCGAATCGCCCAAATCGCTCCGTTGCACGAAGCGGTTCCCCCGAAGCTTTACGGTGGTACCGAGCGAGTGGTGTCCTATCTCACCGAAGCACTTGTCGAGATGGGACATGACGTCACGCTCTTCGCGAGCGGCGATTCGCAAACCTCGGCGAAGCTCGAAGCGTGCTGGCCGCAGGCGCTGCGTCTCGATCCGACGATCCGCGACGTGATGGCCCCGCACATGCTGCTCCTCGAGCAGGTGCGCCGCCGCGCGGAAGAGTTCGACGTCCTGCACTGCCACATCGACTACTACCCGTTCTCGCTGTTCTCGCGCCAGCCGGTCCCGCATCTGACGACGATGCACGGCCGTCTCGACCTGCCGGAACTGCAGCCGATCTTCAACGCATTCAGCGACGTGCCGGTCGTGTCGATCTCCGACAACCAGCGCATCCCGCTGCCGCAGGCGAACTGGCTGTCGACCGTGTACCACGGCCTGCCGGAAAACCTGCTGACGCCGATCCCGAACGTGAAGCCGAGCTACCTCGCGTTCCTCGGCCGCATCTCGCCGGAAAAGCGCGTCGACACCGCGATCCGCATCGCCGAGCAGGCCGGCCTGCCGATCAAGATCGCCGCGAAGCTCGACAAGGCTGACCGCGCGTACTACGAAGAGAAGATCAAGCCGCTGTTCGCGCTGCCGCACGTCGAGTACATCGGCGAAATCAGCGAGTCGGAAAAGGCCGAATTCCTGGGCAACGCGCACGCGCTGCTGTTCCCGATCGACTGGCCGGAGCCGTTCGGCCTGGTGATGATCGAGGCGATGGCCTGCGGCACGCCGGTAATCGCGTTCAAGCGCGGCTCGGTGCCGGAAGTGATCGACAACGGCGTGTCGGGCTTCGTCGTCGAAGACGAGCTGTCGGCCGTCGCGGCGCTCAAGCGCCTCGATACGCTGCCCCGCGAGAAGGTGCGTGCTGCCTTCGAAGCACGCTTCTCGTCGAAGGTGATGGCGCAGAACTACGTGAAGGGCTACGAGGAACTGCTGCGCCAGAAGCGCCGCACGGTGCTGCGCGAAGTCAACGCAGGCTGATGCCGGGCCTCCGGCCGCACTGTGGCTGAGGCCATCATCGACGCCCCGTCCGGGTTCCCGGCGGGGCGTTGTCACATCTGCGGCGCGGATCTGTTGTATTCTCGCCGCGCCCGACGCCGCGAACGGCCGCGGAAGCGGTCCGGCACGCCATCCTGCCGTCTGTCCAGACGGTAATGTCCCTATAATGGCCGTGCCGTGAAATCCGGCCCCGCACGAACATCGAGAGGAGAGCAGTCTTGGCGAGAACGAAAACCACGCGCGCAGCGCCGGCCCCCGGCGCCGGCGTGATCTTCGCGTTGCGCGCGATCGGTCTCGTGCTGCTCGCGCGCTGGCTGTTCTCGATGTCCCAGATGGGCTATCGCGCGTCGCTGTCGGCGATGGTGTCGTCGCCCTGGGCGTTCGTCTATCTCGTGCTGATCTTCCTGCTGCTCGCGCTGCCGGGTGCCGTCGCGCGCGCCGAGCGCCCGTTCCATCCGCTGCCGCAGTGGCTGCGCCAGGCGCTGCGGGTCTTCGCGCTGATCGGTTTCCTGTTTGCCGTGTGGTCGATCGGCGCGTTCGCGTGGGCGGCCGGCTGGCGCCGCGCGCTGCACGCGGTGACGGCGACCAACGGCTGGCTCGTCGCCGCGCCGGCGCTGTATGCGGCGATCGTGTGGATGTGCCGTCCGCGGCCGCTGTGGCGCACCAACGTGGCCGCGCGCCGCTTCGCGGTCGGCCGCTATGCGATCTCGCTCGATACGCTCACGCGTACCGCGATCGTCTGGATGGAGAGCCGCAAGGTCGGCCAGTACGACGCGCGCGAACTCTCGGTGCGCTGGCCCGGCCGCGGCGCGCCCGCCGCAGGCGAGCAGGGCGCGCAGCCGGCGGCCGTGCCGCCGCGTCGCGGCAGCCTGTTCCGGCGGCCGAAGATCGAGCTGCTGTGGGATTCGCCGGCGGCCGTCGGTCACAACCGGCAGATCGTGATGCGCACGCCGCTCGCGACCGAGGGCGACCGCGTCGCGGTGCTCGCGCTCGACGCGGCGCTCAAGCAGATCGTCTGACAAGGCCTGCGCGGCGCGCGGGCGACAAGGAGAATTGAAATGAACGCGTCCCACCCGAGAACGTAGGCGCAGAGGAAGGAGGTGGATCCTCACGGGCCAACGGCATCGATGTGCCCAGGTGGAAAATGCACGCATTTCCCGGCAACCGGAGGATCCACGATGAACAGTATCGCAGTGGGCGTCGACATCGCCAAGCAGGTTTTCCAGGTTCATTACGTTGACCGGGAAACCGGAGAGATCGTGAACAAGCCGATCAAGCGGGCGAAGTTTCTCG